>CACPQA010000039.1 GCA_902635965.1 uncultured Bacteroidota bacterium | reverse complement strand
GGTCGGCTTTGAATATGGTAATTGTAAAGGTAGTGGTACACGATTCATAATTGCCATCTGAGTACTGGGTAAGAGAGACTGTAGATGTTCCTGCTCTATTAATAGTTGTATTGCTAGTGGTATTGTTGATAGAAACAATGGCTGGTGGATTTGAAGTGAAAGCGTAACTTCCTGTGTTGCTTGTTGTAACATTATCTAAAACAAAATTAGGATCACCGAAGGTCTTTGTAACATTAACTGAAGTTAGAGTACAGGATCCTTTCAATACGGTTAAAGATGGAGTAATATAACCTGGACCATAACAGCCATCACCACTCTGGAGAATTGTAATTGTACCTACTCCAGAACTAGTTAAAGTAATTTCTCCAGAAGAACTATTGGAAATGTAAAAATTACTTGATGAACTATTACCAAAAACTAACGTTCCTGAACTGCTTGTTGTAACACTATTAATTATGGAAAATGGTGGATCTCCATATCGAACAGTATAATTTGGTGATGAAAGATTAGGAGAAAGTTCTTCTACTATAATGGTCATTGAAGTTGTGGCAGGTCCATAATTTGCTGTGGCTGCCTGGTCGATCGTAATGATGGAAATATCAGTTTTATCAATTGTTACTTTGCTACCTGTCACAGATACACTGTCACCTGATGTTAGAGAGAAGGTAAATGCACCTGAACTGACGGAGGTGGGATTTAAGAAAAGTGGGGAATCATCACAATCAACTCTTATTAACGGAGAAATTGATATAGTGTGAGTTAAATCTTTATTAACTACAACAGTAAAAGTTTTGGTAAGAGGAAAATGATTTGCATCTCCGGGTTGGGTTACAGAAACCGTGGTAGTCCCCGCAGCACTAATTGTAGCTGTATTCCCAGATATGGAGATGACACTTGTATCGGGTACCGAAAAAGTAAAACTGGATGTATTACTTGAGGTTGGTGTGGCAATAAGGGTAAATGTTCCACCCGGCGAGTAATCCACTACTATTGGGTCGATTACATCAAAAGTTGTGGGTGCTTTTGCAACGTTTACAGTAATTAAATTTGTAACACTAATATAATTTGAACCAGGAGCTTCAATTTGCGTAACGGTAACAATGGCTGTTCCTACTCCAGTTATTGAAGCTTGGTCTGAGGTTATAGAAATCACAGATGAGTCCGCAACCGAAAAGCTAAAATTATTTGAACCGCCACTAGAGGAGTAACCAAAGTTAAAAGGTGGATCTCCAAATACGTGATTTTCTGGGCTAGTAACGATTATGCTTGGAGTAGCAGGATTTATTACTAATTGGAAAGTTGTTGAACCGGCCGAATAATACTCATTTTCTTGCTGATTAACTAAAATAGTTGTGGTCCCTACACTTAAAAAATCTGCATTTGTTGCGTTTCCAGTTCCATTGATTCTAACTATCCCACTTAAAAGAGAATCTACAAGAGTATAGGTTGCATTACTAGTTAACGTACTACCAGTAGTTAGTGAAAAGTTACCACCATCTACGTAAGTCTTCGTTATATCAGGAAAACTAAGCGACGGAGTAGCTCTGTTAACTACTATTGTAAAGGTGACCGTTTTTGATAAATATCCACCACTTGATGCGATGGTAGCTGAAACTATAGATGTTCCCGCTCTGTTTATAGTTGTATTACTTCCTGTGATTGAGATAACTGTTGGACTGGTAAGCACACTATAGGTAATTGCACCTGGACTATCATTAGTTAAAGGCACTAGATCAAAAGCTGCGTCTCCGTAAGTTCTAATAATTGGGTCTTCAAATGTAATATTTGGTGTTTTTTCTATGGTGAAAGTAATACTGTCAACAGCAGTTTCATCACCATCTACAATTCCAATGGAGGTATCGTAAGTATATCCACCATCTACACAGGTTCCTGTAACAGTGACGGTGTAATCACCAGGTGTAAGTGGTGTCGCATCTAATAAAAATGTCCAAATTTTAGAATCTCCAGTAGAAGTAAGATTTGAGTAAGCACCTCCATTTAAACTATATTTGGGGCTGCTATTCATATCCTT
>CACPQA010000038.1 GCA_902635965.1 uncultured Bacteroidota bacterium | reverse complement strand
ACAACGGAAACTATACTAGGGCGAATGAAATTTTGTTAGAGTTTAAAGAGAAATTTCCAGAATGGGAATCAAACTTGACTTTTGAAACGCCAAACTACAAAGTTAGGGTCGGAAATTTTAAGGATTTATTGAATGCTAGTAAAGAATTAGATTACATTAGGAAGTTATATCCGTCAGCGTTCCTACTAAGACCTAATAATTTATAGTTTTTTTCTAACTTCTACTTGTTGAAATGCCTCAATTAGATCATTAACTTTTAAATCGTTAAAGTTATTAATTTGAATTCCACAATCGTATCCTTTAGAAACCTCCTTCACGTCATCTTTAAATCTTTTAAGTGAAAGTAAAGTCCCACTAAAAACAACAACCCCATCCCTTATAAGTCTAATACCAGAATTTTTTAAAATTTTACCACTAGTAACCATACATCCAGCAATTGTTCCCACTTTAGATATTTTGTAGGTTTCTCTTATTTCAGCGTTACCAGTAATTTCCTCTTTTAATTCAGGTGATAACATACCCTCCATAGCATCTTTAACATCATTGATCGCGTCATAAATAATGGAATAAGTCCTAATATCAATTTTCTCTTTATCTGATAAGGATCTTGCATTTCCCATTGGTCTAACATTAAAGCCAATGACAATTGCGTCTGAAGCAGAAGCGAGAATAATGTCAGATTCTGTTATCGCACCAACCCCCTTGTGAATTATTTTGACTTCAATTTCTTCCGTTGAGAGATTTTCTAAAGAATTAGAAAGAGCCTCAACAGAACCATCAACATCCCCTTTTAGAATAATATTTAATTCCTGAAACTCGCCCAGAGCGATTCTTCTTCCAATTTCATCTAAAGTTATATGACGCTGTGTTCTTACGCTTTGTTCTCGTTGAAGTTGAGTTCTTTTAGCTGCAATCTGTTTTGCTTCTTTTTCGTCTCTCAAAACCTGAAAATTGTCTCCTGCCTGAGGTGCTCCGTCTAAACCTAGAATTGAAACAGGAGTCGAGGGAACTGCAATTCTTAATTTTTTACCCCTTTCATCAAAAAGAGCCTTTACTTTACCGATATTTTTGCCAGCTAAAACGAAATCTCCAATATTTAAAGTGCCATTTTGTACTAGTATGGTAGACACGAAACCCCTCCCTTTGTCAAGGTAAGCTTCAACCACTGTCCCTTTAGCCGGTCTTTCAAAATTTGCTGTCAACTCTAATAATTCAGCCTCTAATAAAACTTTTTCTAAGAGCTCTTTTACACCATTACCATCGATAGCAGAAATATCTTGAGACTGTATCTTACCTCCCCAGTCTTCGACCATAAGATTCATATTAGCTAGACCTTCTTTAATTTTATCGGGATTAGCAGCTTCTTTATCAATCTTATTAATTGCAAACACAATCGGAACACTAGCAGCTTGAGCATGACTTATCGCTTCTTTTGTTTGTGGCTTAATGTCATCATCAGCGGCAATAACAATTACTGCAATATCTGTTAGTTGTGCCCCCCTTGCTCTCATAGATGTAAATGCTTCATGTCCAGGTGTATCGAGGAACGTAATTTTCTCTTGATTTTCTAGGGTGACTGAATATGCTCCTATGTGTTGGGTAATCCCACCAGATTCACCTGCTATAACATTTTCTTTTCTTATATAGTCCAACAATGAGGTTTTGCCGTGATCAACGTGTCCCATAACAGTTACAATCGGTGCGCGCGGAGAAAGATCTGATTCCTTGTCTTCAACATCGGACTCAAAATTTTCTTCTACGTCAGCCTTAGCAAATTCTACACTAAATCCAAATTCTTCGGCAACTATAGTGAGTGTTTCCGCATCAAGCCTTTGATTCATTGTTACCATGATTCCCAAAGACATACAAGCAGATATAATTTCGTTTCCTGCAACCTCCATCATCGTCGCAACTTCACCTACTGTAATAAACTCTGTTACTTTTAAAGTTTTACTTTGAGCTTCCTGAATAGCCTGTTCTTCTTCGTTTTTCTGTTTATGTTGAACTCTCTTGTCTCTTCTGTACTTTGCTCCTTTTGACTTCGAGGATTTACTCTGCAATTTTTCTAAAGTTTCTCTTATTTGTTTTTGTACTTCTTCCTCTGAGGGTTCAACTTTTAGATTTTGAGTTTTATTAAAATCGTCTTTTTTTGTAAGATTTTTTTTAAGTTGATTATTTTCAGTTAGTGGTTTTTTTTGATTGTTTTCTTTAGTTACAATTCTTTTTCTTTTTTTCTTTCTAGAAGCCTCGACGTTTTTTTCTTGCTCTTTTATCTTATTTAAGTCCA
>CACPQA010000037.1 GCA_902635965.1 uncultured Bacteroidota bacterium | reverse complement strand
ATTGAATTAAACCCAGATGATTATTTTGTTAGTAAAGTACCAGTTGAAATTTCAATTCCAAATATATTATCTTTTAATTTTCTGATAATTTTGTGTTCAATTATTACATTTTTGATACCAATGTTAATAATTAGTCGAATGGAAATGGTAAAAATTTTAAAAATTAAATAAGTTTAATATTATCTCTTGAAATATTTTAAATTCAAACTAGATTTAAAAAAATGGAATACCATCAAAACATTTTAGGTACAATTGGTAATACACCATTGGTAAAACTCAATAAAATAACCAATGAAGTTCCTGGACTTATACTTGCAAAAATAGAAAGTTTTAATCCAGGAAATTCTATAAAGGATAGAATGGCTTTAAAAATGGTTGAAGATGCTGAATCAAACGGAAATCTCAAAAAAGGAGGAGTGATTATTGAAGGAACATCGGGAAATACTGGAATGGGTTTGGCTTTAGCTAGTAGAGTAAAAGGATACAAACTGATCTGTGTCACAACTGATAAACAATCAAAAGAGAAAGTGGATATTCTCAAAGCGCTTGGAGCTGAAGTAAAAATATGTCCAACTGATGTTGATCCCGAAGATCCAAAGTCATACTATTCCACGGCTAAAAGGATTTCAAAAGAAATCCCGAATGCATGGTATGCTGATCAATATAACAATCTCTCAAATACCAATGCCCATTATGATAAAACAGGGCCGGAAATATGGAAACAAACTGGTGGTAAAGTAACTCACTTTGTAGTTGGGGTTGGAACCGGAGGAACTATTTCAGGCGTTGCAAAATTTTTAAAGGAGAAAAATAAAAATATTAAAATTTGGGGTATTGACACTTATGGTTCTGTCTTCAAAAAATATCATGAAACAGGTATTTTTGATAAAAACGAGATTTACCCCTACTCGACTGAAGGTATCGGTGAGGACATAATTCCAAAAAATGTAGACTTTCAACTAATTGATTCTTTTGAGAAAGTTAACGACAAAGACGCGGCTATTTATACGCGAAAATTGGCATTGGATGAAGGAATTTTTGCTGGAAATTCTTGTGGAGCAGCAATAAAGGGATTAATCCAATTGAAAAATAATTTTACCCCTAAAGATGTAATTGTAGTTTTACTTCATGATTCAGGATCGAGATACCTTGGAAAGATCTATAACGACGAATGGATGAAGTCTAAAAAATTTCTTTAGTTTTTGAGCTCAAGGATTAAGTATTTTCAATGATTATTTGATAATAAATTCTTAAATTTAGCGTTTAAGAAAAGATATCTATTGTTCAAGTTTGTTTAGTTCCAAATCTACATATCGATATATTTTGAGGAATTTATTTTTTCTTACTTTCTTTTTATTTATACAAAAAATATTTTCTCAATCTACTTTAGATTTAAATTTAAGCAATAGATCGTATGTTACTATTCCTGCCGATGGCTCAGATATAAGATATTGTAACAACGAAGTTGTTGGTTTAGAGTTTCAGGTCTATAATTTAAGTACTACAAACACTTTAGATTTATCAACAAATAACTTAAATGTTACTTTAACCTTCGGTGGAGCAAATACTGGTATTTCTACAGCCACCTTTGATAGTTCTCATTTTTCTTCTCCTGGTACTCCGGCTGCAGCAAACACCATCCAAGCAGGTGGTTATGCAGAATTTATATGGCCTAAAGATTTATCATTTTCCAATGCTGGAACCACAACAATAGTCATTTTTGCCCAACCAGTTGGGGTTACAGATACCTCGAGCACTAATAATAGCATTACCTTTGAAATAGTCAACTTAGCCAAGCCCTCTCAGATAAATTTAAGTTCAACAGCTTTGAGCAATACAGATTTTTGTGAGGGTGAGTCTGTAACTTTTACCGCTACTTCTACATCAGATATTGTAACATATACTTTCTACGTAGGGAGTTCTCCAGGATTCGTAACTAACACAAATACATTTACACCAGACCCTGTTTTATCTTCATCCGTTTCTGTCTCTGTCGTTGGACTAACTGCAGACAGTTGTTCAACAAGCAATACCCTTTTCATGTTTTATAATGATATAATAGTCAAAGGAACTATAGGTCAGGTATCTGCTACAGTTTGTGAAAATGAAACGCCACCACCCTTTACAAATTTAGTTTCTGCCACTGGAAATGGGACCATAACCTACAGATGGGAGGGAAGAAGCGTTGGAGATCCGTTTGAAAGCCTACTCCCAGCAGTTACGACTGAGGTATACACTCCAACTTCAGGCCTGAATACGACAACTTTTTTCAGACGTGTGGCCATAAGCACATCTC
>CACPQA010000036.1 GCA_902635965.1 uncultured Bacteroidota bacterium | reverse complement strand
AAAAATATTAGTCCCAACAGTATTTTTAGAAGGGTTTGATTAAAAGCAATTTCGATCCAATTATCGGACATAAATTTATCTTTTGAATTGTAAAAAGCGGTAAAGAAAAATGTATATGTGTCAATGAAGTTGGAAATTATAGTAGATAAACTTGGTGCAATCCACCATGCATTGTAATTATTTCGAATTTGTTGGAATGCAAAAATATCAATTATAATACTTAAGGCATAAGACGTTGCACTAGCAAATCCGATCCTAAAAGCAATATTTAAGGAATCTTTTTCTAAATAAACTACCATAACAGAGAAAATTATAGCTAGAGGATAAGTATATGTTATTGTCTTTTGAGCTATTTTTTTTCCAAGTAGCCTCACAGTTAAATCAGTTGCAACAACTACAAGAGGAAAAACAAAAGCAGCCCATGTGAGTTTATATCCCAAAAAAATAACCGGAAAAACTACAAGTGCATTTGAGACTGTAGTAATTAATAAATGTAAAAGAATTAAATACGTTAAAATTTTAGTGCTTTTTTTGATCATAAGAATTTAAAAAATTCACCACTCCTCCCATGGGAAAATATACCAATTCTTATCTTCAGATCTTTTAATCATTCTTCCATAAAAATCAGTTTTAATTATACTTTCCTGGTTATATATTAAAGTAGCATTGTAAATTTTTTTTGAATAAGCATTAATTAAATCATAGATAGTCTTTAAAGTTTTACCAGAGTCATTTATATCATCAACCAATAAAATATTATCAAATCGTTTAATTTTTTGTTTAACCAGTTTGAAATCTGGTGATCTATTAGAATCCCTTAATTGAATGTCAATTACTTTATGTTTCAAATTCAAGCGATGCGACAAATAAATACCAGGAACACATCCTCCTCTATTTATACTAATTATAACATTAGGTGACCAATTTGAATTCTCAATTTGCTCAACAATTTTATTTAAAGAATCAATAAAGTCTTCTTTTTCGAAATATTTACTTTTACCTCTCACCATTACAATTTATAAGAAATAAAATTAAGGTCTATTATTGTTAATAATTAAAAAAACCCTTTAACAATTGCTAGAGGGTTTATTGAAAAGATAAAATCCGATTTTATAGTCTAATCAAGTCTCTTACCATATATGAAACTAAAATTTCACTCCCACCATTTGTTTTTACAAACTCTTGATATGCTTTAGAAGCTCTTATTTTGTCAGCCATTATGTCAAGGTCCTGCATGTTTTCTCCATAGAAAACAGTATAGTGAGTTGCCCCATTGAGATCTCCCATTTCAATTTTACCTACACCCATCATTCTCTCACCGATAATTGGCTCAATTGCTTTGGCGAATTTAACATATGCAGCTGCATATTTTGATGGATCTTTAGCTTTAAAAAGCCATTGTCTTCCGACATTGTATTTTTCACGATCTCCACCTTTCCAATACATTGACTTGGCCGTATAAGATCCTTTACCTGGGTTTCTGTGAATTCTCATTCTATTAATATAGTTGCTCCAAGCCTCCTGAGGAACTTTTTCTTTCATACCCCAATTCTCAGGGTCACCGTAGTACAATACTCTATGAGTGACATCATTTAAAAATCTCACCCGTTGGAGGATAACACCTCCAGATTTTTTTTTATACTTTCCGTGAAAGTCATTGAAAACTTCACCAATAATTGACGCATCATCCGTGTCCGCAACAAAATTAAATGTTCTTATACTCTGAGCTTTTGCAAAACAGATTGTTAAAAATGTGATTAAAATAATTTTTTTCATTGATTTATGATTAAAAGATTAATAAATATTAAGTTAAAAAATAATTGCAAAATGCAATTAAATATTTACTTTTTTTCTTTTATATCACCTGAGTGATCGTATCCTTTCTGTCTTTCGAGTTCCACCATTTTTTTTGGTCTATAATTTAAAATAAATGCTCTTCTGTTTTTTTTTGTTGTATTTCCTCTACTGTAGTGTAAGGTTTTTCCATGATGAATAACACATGACCCTGGTTCTAACGGAACTGCAACAGATTCGTTTTCACTTCCAATACATTGGAGAGCTCCACCTTTTATTGGTTGAGAATGGTTTCTCAATGGTAATAAATGTGAACCAGGCGTATACCACATACACCCGTTATCTAAAGTTGCTTTGTCAATTGCAAACCAAATACTTAACGCTCTTTCATCAGGCATGTCAATCCAATACGCAGCATCCTGATGCCAAGGTGTTTCTTTATTCGTTTTTGGAGCTTTATTTATTAGCATATCAAAGTCTAAAATAATATCCTCCCCAAGAAGGAACTGAGCTATTTTTAGTCCGTAAGAATGAATTGATTTATTGATTAATTGAGGAAAAATTTTGGATGGTAACATTATTTGAGTTATTAGTTCCTTTTTTCCACTTTTC
>CACPQA010000035.1 GCA_902635965.1 uncultured Bacteroidota bacterium | reverse complement strand
TGACCAAACTCAAGAACAAGCTGAGCAGTGTGCTTATATTGTTCATTACCATGGAAAATGCGTGGTTAAAACAGGAATTTATGAAGATTTAAAGCCTAGATGCTTGAAATTGCTTGATGCTGGATTATCTGCCGAGCTGGTATAATAATTTTGCCAAAATTCAAAGTTGTTGTATTTTGGCAACTTTTATATTTGATGAAAAAAATAATAATCATTGTAATTCTCGTAAATTCGATTACAGTTAATGCACAAAGTAAGATGGACAACAGTATATACCAGTTCACAGTTGAAGATATTGATGGTGAAGCTTTTGATTTTTCATGTTTAGAGGGCAAAAAGGTCATGATTGTTAATACAGCATCAAGGTGTGGTCTTACATATCAATATAAGTCTTTGCAGGTCTTATATGATAAATATAAAGATCAAAATTTTATTATTGTAGGTTTCCCCGCAAACAATTTTTTATTTCAAGAACCAGGCAATAATCAACAAATAAGTGAATTCTGTAAAAAAAATTATGGAGTTACATTTCCAATGATGTCTAAAATCAATGTTAAAGGGAAAAATATTCATCCTCTTTACAGTTTCTTAACCGAAAAAAGAAAAAATGGATACATTGATTCTAAAGTAACTTGGAATTTTCAAAAATATTTGATTAATGAAAATGGTATATTAGAGAAGGTAATTTCCCCTAGAACATCTCCAGAAGATCAGAAAATTATTAGTTGGATTTTAGACTGACTTATGAAAAAAAATAGACCTGAAACATTATGTGTTCACGAGGGACAGATTAAAGATCCACTCTACAATGGTGCAGTTTCTCCCTTATATATGGCCACAGCATATTCATATATGAAAGGCGATATGTATCCAAGATACTTTAATACCCCAAACCAAGTAGGATTGTCTAAAAAAATATCCGCTCTTGAAAATTCTGAAGAGAGTTTAATTTTTGGATCTGGTATGGCTGCAATTTCAACATCTTTACTTGCATTTCTTTCATCTGGAGATCATGTTATTTTTCAATCTGATTTGTATGGTGGCACCAGAAACTTTGCAACTGAACATCTTAATGCTTATGGAATAGAATTTAGTTTTGCAGATAGTACAAGTTTAAACGATTTTGAGACAAAAATCAAAGATAATACAAAAGTTATCTATCTAGAATCACCTAGTAATCCGTTGATGAAAATTATTGATTTAAAAGGGATAGCAGAGCTTTCAAAAGATAATTCTATCATTACAATGATTGACAACACTTTTGCCTCTCCAGTTAATCAAAACCCAATATTATTAGGTATAGATATTGTTATTCATAGTGCAACAAAATACCTGGGCGGACATAGTGATATTTTAGCTGGGTCAGTTTCATCTTCAAAAAAAAACATAGAATCTGTATTTCGTGTAGGAAAAAGTCTTGGTGGTAATTTAAGTGATTATACTGTTTGGCTTCTGGAAAGAAGTTTAAAAACATTGTATGTTAGAGTAGAAAAACAAAATAAAAATGCTAATGAGATAGCTAATTTCTTACAAAACCATGAATGCATAAACAAAGTCTTTTATCCGGGTCTTAAAAATAGTGCATTTTATGATTTAGCAAAAAATCAAATGAAGGACTTTACAGGCATGCTTTCTTTCGAAATTGATAATAATATTAGTAGACAGATTTTTGAAAAGAATTTAAACCTCATTCAGCCAGCAATAAGCTTGGCAGGTGTTGAAAGTACAATTAATGTTCCATATCTTACATCCCACAAATGGCTTCCCAAGGAAGAAAAGGTAAAACAAGGAATATCAGAAAATCTAATCAGATTTTCTGTTGGTATTGAAAACGTTGGTGACTTAAAACTAGATATTAGTCAAGCACTCAAAAAATCACAAAATGAAAGTTGATATACTTGCATTTGGCGCTCATCCTGATGATGTCGAGTTGGGTTGTGGTGGAAGTATCTGCAAGGCTATTTCTCAGGGTTTAAAAGTTGGTATTGTCGACCTAACAAACGGAGAGCTTGGTACTAGAGGCAGTCCAGAAATCAGAAAAAAGGAATCCAACAAAGCATCAGAAATTCTTGGAGTTAGTTTTAGAAAAAATTTAGGTTTCAAAGATGGTTTTTTTATAAATGATATGAAGCATCAATTGAAGGTTGTTGAAGTTTTAAGAGAACATAAGCCCTTAATTGTATTTTGTAATGCGGTAAAAGACAGGCACATTGATCATCCAAAAGGTAGCAGGCTTATTGTTGATTCATGTTTTCTTTCAGGACTTTTGAAAATTAAAACGAATTATAAAAATTCTAAGGATCAATTTCCTTGGACACCAATGCAGATATATCACTATATTCAGTGGTATGACGTAGAACCTGAATTACTAATTGACATAACCAACTTTCAGGAAAAAAAATTGAAAGCTATAATGGCCTACAATTCGCAGTTTTACAATCCTGAAAGCAATGAACCGAATACACCAATTAGTTCAAAAAATTTTATTGATAGTATTATGTACAGAGACCAAAACTTTGGTAGAATTTCAGGGGTAGTTGCAGCAGAAGGTTTTACTGTAGAAAGGCCGCCATTAATAAAAGACTTTAAGGGCATCATATAATAACCAAATCTTTATTTTGAAGGGATTTTAAATCACTTAATTAAAGATAGATTCAAATGACACAAACTATCATATTAGTAAGTGAACTTAATAAATAAGATATTCATTTTATAAAAATAAGTGAACATCTGTCACTTGGAGAATATCTCCTCTGTGGAAAACAATTTGATAACATTAATTTAT
>CACPQA010000034.1 GCA_902635965.1 uncultured Bacteroidota bacterium | reverse complement strand
ATTTTTTGCTATCTCAAGAAGATGAATGTAATGATCATATTCCCTTTTAGTTGGACGTTGAGTGGAATCAACGTGATTTGTGTCTTTTCTTTCAAATTTATAATCTGGAGGATTCATAGTCTTCCAAATACTGTCCCACAAAGGAGAGTTATCTGTACCAGATTCCCAGTTATGATATATGTAGACAAGACCTTCGTTGTTTACATCTCTATTTTCGTAAAAGTAAACATGATTAAAATACACCTTATCAATTTGAGTTTTTATAAATTTTAGAAAATCCTTTTTATCATCTACAATTTGGTAAATCTTTTCTAAAACAAATCCAAAAACAGGTGGTTGAGTAATTCCAGAAGTTTTAACTTTTTTTGATGAAAATTTACTAAGCTCGGATTGAAAGAAATCAGGGCCAGGGAAATACGTGTCAGCTTTAGTATGAAAAACTATGTGAGGTATAAACCCGTTCCCCCATTGAGCGTTAAGTATATTGTTTATTTCACTTTTGGCTTTTTCAATATCAAAGTGAGCAAATCCCAAAGCAATAAACCCAGAATCCCACATCCATTGAAATGGATAAAGTTTTTCAGTTGGAATTGTAAATCCACCCTTTTGATGATTATTAAGAAGTACATTTTTTGCTTTTTCAATTAAAACTCTACTCATTGCATAATCACATTTAAGAATACTTCACAATATAATGGTTTTATATATATGTTTTTATTAAAAAGACTTAGCTGAAAAAAAACAGATTATAGAGTCTGCATAAAATAATTTGTACAGAACAGGTTTACTAATTGTATTTTTTAAGAAATTCCAAGTGGTTTTTTATAATAAGATCTTCTGGGACTATGTGACTAGTGTCTTCTAGAACAATAATCATTTTGTCTTTTTTTGGCGTTCCAATTAATTTATTCCAAGGTAGAAAAGATTTATTGTATTCAAACACACCATCTAATTTTCCAACCAAATGCATAATTGGAATTTTAATTCTTCTAAGATATACATGTGCTTCAATCTCTTTTTTTGAAAATGGTGGCATAAGTCCACCCGCAATAATAGCCGCAGTTTTGATTCTATTATCAATAGCCAATAAAATATTTGAAGTTACTGCTCCCCAACTTTCGCCTAAATATGACAATTTTGTAGAATCAAAAATACTTCTTGATTCAATATAATCAATTACTCTTTTAAAATCCATACCTATAAAAGTTAAGCTTTGTTTGTACTGATTAGATTCATTGGGCCAATGATTCTTAAGTGTTTTCTCTCTACTAAATGTTGAATGATAAACAGGGAAAATTATTGCGTACCCTTCATCAATCAAATATTTATAGTCTTCAATTAAATTATCCTTAAAATAGTCTCTATCTGAGAAAATTGCCCCAGCATTAGGAAAGATAATAATAGGTTTTAATTTGGTAGTGAACTTATTACTGTATGCAACATAGCCTGTTAATTTTTCATCTGTTTCATAAGGGGGTGTCATTGAAAATTTTTCTATGGTATATATATTATCTGACTTTATTTTTTCTGAATTAACATCTAAAGGATAACTTTTATAATCAAACTGGGATTTATAATATTTAAAAATTTCGTCACTAACATCACTCTCTTTTTCAAAATTTCTTTTTCTGTTTTTTTGAAATTTTACTTTTACAATATCCAACTCATTATTGTTTGAAAATGTTTTTACTAATCTAAATCCATTTTCTTTACTCCTGTCAAATGGTGATAAACTGAAATAACTATTAAATCCATATATATCATCGTTAAAAGCCCCTCCTAAAATAGAATAGTTGTAATCAGAATCCGGATTTGTGACCCATTCTCTTACATTGCCAGCAATGTTAGGAATAATTTCGTTTTGGTTACCTCCTTCATAAACAGACCTAGTTTTAATGGAGTTTAAATTTGCGTTTTTCAAATTAGGTATTCTGTATCTGTCGCGTCCTGAGAATTTTGCTGAAGTTAACCACTCGTAAACGTTTGGTAATTTAAAATTTTTGAATTTTGCGTAAGCCCTAGCTTCAAACCATGAAATGTGTGAAACTGGTTGGTCACCTTCTCCATTTGGATACTGACCATAGCTCCAGTTACCTGGACCGAATTTACCAAACTTTCCTATAAATTTTTTAATTGAATTTTTATACGTATATAACCTTTCTCCTATAGTAATTGGGAAATCCCAAAAGTTTTCGTTTTCATAACCTCCATTTTCAATAAATTCCTTGTATTCGGAGTTAGAAACCTCGTATTTTGAAACTGCAAATGGTTCAACTTTTATATTTCCCAGTATACAGCACGGAAAAAGCATTTCGTATTTGTCTTTTGACGATTTTAAAACAAATCCGTCTGGTACACTATCAATAAGAGACAGGTTGAAATTTCCTGATTCTTCATTGTCTCCTATATACTCTATTTTATTATTGATCAGTTTGAATTTAAAATTATTTTCTCTTGTCCCCTCACCAGGAACAGGAATGTTTTTTAAAGGTGTAACTCCTAAATATCTCCATATAGAATCAAAACCATATTTGATATAAACCTTCGTGTTGGGTAAGTCGGTATCGACACTTACTTTCCAAGATGCTTTATTTAAAAAATCATTTATCATATCATTATCTGGATACTTATCGATTAAAGGCAAGATCTTTTGGAAAACAAGAAATTTATCACCACTATCATAAATTTTAGAAATTTTCGGGAGTATATCATTTAATAGCGTTTCTTCAGAGTTAGATTTTCTAAAAAAATAAATAAATAAGAACAGGAGCAATGAAGTAACAGCAACGTTAGCAATCTTAATATAATTTCCTTTTTTTGGTTCCCCTACCTTAGATTTATCAGACTTATTTTTTTTAAAAAAAAGGAAAAATAAGGATCCAAGAAAAAATAAAACAAGTAGAGCAAGAAGAAAATTAAAGTATTTATTATCAATGGAATATTTCTTAAACAGCCAATCTACCCCTTGAAGAATAGTAAATCCAAAGGCTAAAAAGGCTCCTGAGAATTGAA
>CACPQA010000033.1 GCA_902635965.1 uncultured Bacteroidota bacterium | reverse complement strand
GCAGGTTCAGAAGGTTCGTGTTCTACACACCATGTTGAAATATCTCTATCAAATCTCATAATATTTGGACCACCTCCAGCACCAATATTAAACATAGACCCAAAATTTCCAACGTTTCTCACATCCCACTCTCCGATATCCTGGTTGAATGACCCAGCACGCCAGAACATAGAGCCCATATTTGTTACATTTGATGTATCCCATGAGTTTAGTGGTTTTCCGGAAGAACCAGCGGTTTGTCCATTATTAAAATAATAAGCTCTATCAAACATTTGACTCATGTTTTGAACATTTGATGTGTCCCAACCCGATATGTCTCGGTTGAATCTTGAATTTCTAAACATTTGTCGTAGGGTGGCGTTAGTCCCGAAACCATCATCCCAGTCAAGAGGGTTTGATCCATTCTGAAATTTTGTATTGTCTTCAAACATTTCAAACATATTAGTTACAGAGGATGTGTCCCAATTAGAAATATCTTTATTAAAACTACCCGCTTTTTTAAACATCCTTTCCATGTTTTGGACTTTTCCGGTATTCCAACTTCCAATATCTTGATTAAAATCATCAGTTGATTGAAACATTTCATACATGCTTTCGACATTTTCAGTGTTCCAACTACTAATATCTTGATCAAAATCTTTTGCGAGTTTAAACATTCCATTCATTGTTGTCACGTTGGTAGTTTGCCAAGAACTAATATCTTGATTAAAATTTTGGTTATCATAAAATAATCTATTCATATTTGTAACACTTGAGGTATCCCAATTAAGTGGATTATTTGAACTACCTCTGGCTTCTCCATTGTTAAAAACCTTTATGCTAAATAACATATTCTCCATATTTTGAACGTTCGATGTATTCCAATTTCCAATATTTTGGTTAAAAGAATCCGCATTATTAAACATGTATGACGTATCAGTTACAGAAGAAGTATCCCAACTACCTATGGCTTGATCAAAATTGTGAGCTCTAAAAAACATTCTACTCATATTAGTAACAGAAGAAGTATTCCAAGAATTAAGATCTTCTCCGTCGCAAGTAAATGCTCTTGCATCTTCAAACATTCGTGACATATTGGTGACAGAAGAAGTATTCCAATTACTTAAATCTCCATCAAATGACTGATTGTTATAAAACATATATGACATATCAATTACAGAGGAAGTGGTCCAACTACCTATGCCTATATCTACAAATGTCGTTGCTTGAAACATTCTTGAAGTATTTGTAACATTTCCAGTGTCCCAGTTACTAAGATCTTTATTAAAACTACTTGCACTTTTAAACATTTTTTCCATTGTTGTAACACTCGCTGTATCCCAACCACCTATATCTTTATTAAAACCACTTCTGTTTTCTAGCAAAGAACTCATATCGGTTATTCCAGAGGTGCAGCATAATACAACATTTGCTCCAGCAGTTATGCTAGCTTGTAAAGACGCACGATCGACTTTTACATATGTGTCGCTTCCAACTACTCCTGTATCACCAACATTTGCAAGCGGGCACTTTATGGTTTCTCCATTACTATCCAAATAAAATTGTGATTGAGAAAAGAATCCCCACAATGCAAATACAATAAATAGTAAATACCTAATTTTCATTGTTTTGCTCTTCGTTACTGGTTTCTTCCTCTGGCTGAATCTTCTTACCAAGAGGTACCTTTATCATAATCTCATGAGTTGGGTTGGTTATTACATCGCTTATTTCTCCTTGAGTAAATTCATACCCATACCCTAATTCAAATCCTCCTTTGGTTTTGATAGAAAAATAAACAGCAGCATTATCATTGTTTGAAAACCCTCCTCCTATTGAAAATCTTTCTTTGTAAACAAAATCTGCAGTACCTACAAAGTGGTTGGGCATATTGGGTAAAGATCTATAAACTACAACTGGGTTTAAACTCAAATTCTCTTGAACCTTTAAATTTATACCACCTGTGAAGTGGACATATGAGTAATCAACAGCGCTTGTTTTCCAATCTTGCGTGTCATCAAAACGTTCACTTTGAAAAAGTGTTGGCATTCCAATTCCAAAAAAGTAGTTTGGAGCTCTATAATGAAATCCAACCCCTAAAACGGGTGTAAAGTAATTTTTCACTGCAGACAAAGCTGGATTGTAATCGGTGTAGATACGGTCTATATCATTTATATCTATATTATTGAAATTACCTCCTGCTTTGATTCCTAGATAAAGAAAACGGTTTCTATTTAATTGAAGTCTATAGTTGTAATCTAAGGAAACAAAGGTTCTGTTTTCAATAAAAACTCTATCGTTTTGAACAGCCAGACCAAGATTTACGTTCTTTTTTCTTGGAAGATGAAGTATCAAAGAGTTGATCCTTGGTGCTCCTTCTACCCCAGCCCACTGGCTTCTACTGTTAAAAGAAAGCATTCGACCGTTGACCCCAGAAAAAGAGGGATTAAATAAACTAAAAGTAGTTTTGTTAAAAAGTATACTTATCTCCTGTGCAGATAAAGTTGAAATTAAACCAAAAAATATTACAATAAAAACTGCTATTTTTTTTCGATACACCTTGGTATTGTTAATAAAACAAATATAAGGATTCTATTTTTTGTTTTTTAAAGCGTTTTTTTAATCAATATGTTAAATACAACCACCCTTTTTTAACATTTGCTTCCTCCCCGTCCTCTGTTATCTCTACTAGATAGTAATACGATCCTGCAGGTAACAGTTCTCCTGTCTCTTGATAGGTACCACCCCAATCGTTCTGGTAATTTCTTTTGCTAAATACCAATTGACCATTTCGGTTGTATACTTTAACCGATGAAGTGCCGTACTGTTCTATATTTTTTACTTGCCATGTAGCCTCTGGACCATTCACACCGGGTGTTAAAAGTGGAGAAACATAAATCTCCCCATCATCTGGGTCCTCACAACTAGCAATACCGTCTCCATCTCTGTCTTTTGGATAACTATTTGGATTCCTTGGATCGGTACCACATTTTTCTTCCACTTCGTTCGACCAACTGTCCCCGTCTATATCATCGTCACAAACGTCACCCTCTCCATTTAGGTCCATGTCCT
>CACPQA010000032.1 GCA_902635965.1 uncultured Bacteroidota bacterium | reverse complement strand
GCCAATGATTGCCCATTAAATCTGGATTGTTATAAGAATTTTAAAGCTGCTCGTGAAAAAGCGAAGTCTCAAAACAAACCAATTTTAATTGATTTTACGGGATGGGCTTGTGTAAATTGCAGAAGAGTAGAGGAAAATATTTGGTCTAACCCAGAGGTTTACGATATTTTAAAAAATAATTTTATAATTAGTTCGCTTTATGTGGATGATAGAAAAAAACTTAGTCCTGATGAGTCTTTTAATTTTAAATTTTCAGATGGTAGGATAAAAAAAATTAGAACAATTGGTGAAAAGTGGTCAACTTTCCAACTTCAAAATTTCAATTCCGCATCACAACCCTATTACATTATGATTCATCCCAACGGAAGGATTCTCAATTACCCTATACAATATACCTCTAGTGTAAATAAATACAGAAATTGGCTAAATAAAGGACTAGACAATTATGGTTTATGATTGGGAGATTTTTTTTTAATCCTGCTTTTGTAGTCACGGCGGCCTTTATCGGCCCCGGTACAATAACGATGTGCATACTTACCGGTACAAATTATGGCTTTGATTTACTATGGGCCGTTTTATGTTCAACACTGATAACAATATTCATTCAAAATATTGCTGCTAGAATATCCTTTTATTCAAAAAAAGGTCTAGCTACCACTATTCTTAGTAATGAAAAAAATAAAATTTTTAAAATTTTATTGATATGCTTAATTTTTTCCTCAATTTTCATAGGTAATTCTGCCTATGAGGCGGGTAATTTATCGGGTACTCTTATAGGCACCAATGGTATTCTCAATTTGTTATCTGTTAATCTTTCCAATTTTATTCAGCTAATGATACTATGCATTGTTATATCCATTTTAATTTTCATAAACAATTTCAAAATTTTATCAAATATATTGATGCTCATCGTTGCATTTATGAGTTTATCTTTTCTGATATCTTCTTTTCTTACTAAGCCAGATTTTATAGAAATTTTAAAAGGTTTATTTATCCCTAGCTTCAATTCAAAAAATGTTTTAAATGTTGTCGGTATCGTGGGTACTACTGTCGTTCCTTACAATTTATTTTTACATGCAGCACTTGTAAATAAAAAGTATAAAGATATTAATAGCATTAAGCTTGATACCATTATTGCTGTATCGATAGGAGGTGTAATATCTATTTGTATAATTGTCACTGCAGCTTCATTACGGGGGGCAAATATTACAAATCCATCTGAAATTCGTGGTTTGTTAGAACCACTTTACGGAAATATATCTAATTGGATTATTAATTTAGGGTTTTTTTGTGCTGGATTAACCTCTTCAATAACGGCTCCAATTGCAGCTGCAATTATTTTTTGTGAATGTTTTAATTTAAAATTAAATGGATTTTATTACAAATTAGTATCCATTTCAGTTGTATTGATTGGATTTATATTTTCTTCAATCTATAAACTACCGATTCAGATTATCTTGTTTGCTCAAGTTGCTAATGGGATTTTACTTCCTGTTCTTGGGGTATTGCTTTTTATTTTAATTAATAAAAAAACAAATGAGTTTCCAAAAAAAAATGATTTTGATAAAATTATTCTTTTGTTGATTGAGTTATTTTTTATATTCTTATGTGTGTCCAGTATTTTAAAAATTTTTAATGTATAGTATAGATTTAAATTGTGATTTAGGGGAAGGTACGGGTAACGACTCTTTTGTAATGCCCTTTATATCATCTTGTTCAATTGCGTGTGGCGGTCACTTTGGTAACAAAAGAACTATAAAAGAAGCTATTGAACTAGCTGAAAAACACAATGTTAAAACAGGTGCACACCCGTCTTATTTGGACACAAAATTTTTTGGCAGGAGGTCACTTGACATACCATTAAAAGAGTTACAAGATTCTATTAGATTTCAATTGGATCTATTTTTTAATATTTCAGCTAACTCTACTCATATTAAGCCACACGGAGCACTTTACAATGACTTGTTTTATGATTTAGAAAAAGCAGAGGCTGTAGTTGAAGTTTTTAAGGAATATGGTAATTTATATGTTTTCTGTCAGCCATTAAGTAAATTATCAATCGTTTTAACTTCACAAAAAGTTAATCAAATTCATGAAGGTTTTGGTGACAGGCTTTATAGCTCAAACGGAACTTTGTTATCTAGAAAAATCCCATCTTCAGTTCTTGAGAGCAAAAAAAAAATATTGGATCAGGTTGCTTATCTAGTAAAGGAAAGTTCAGTTATAACGAAAGATAACAAATCTATTGAGTTAAAAGTTCAGACTATTTGTCTTCACGGAGACAACAAGAATGTAATTAATATTATTTCATATCTAATTAAAGAATTAAAACAATTATCCATAAATGTTAAATCTTACTGAATTTTATTATTTAAACTCAACAACAATTACATTTAATTTCAGTGATTGTAAAAGGGACAATTTCATAGGTCTTTTTCAAACCTTAAAAAAAAACAGTAAAATAATCGAGGTAGTAGCTACTAAAAATAGTATGACATTGTTTTTAATAGAAGCTATAGAACATGGTGAAATTCTAGATATTATTAATGAAAGTATAAATTCAAACAAGAAGAATGATAATAAATCAAAAACTATTCATCTTCCAATTTGTTTTGATGATTCGTTTCAAGATGATATTTTAAAACTTTATGATGGTGATTTAAAACTTACGCGAAAATTTAAAGAGACATTTTTAAAAAACAAATTTACCCTCGAGTATTATGGCTTTTTACCAGGGTTTGGATATTTCTCTGGTTTAGAATCAAAATTACATCTACCTAGGAAGAAAATACCCAGTAGTAAAATAGTTAAAGGGACTGTCGCAATTGGCGGAGAATATGTTGGTATTTATCCACAAGATAGTCCAGGAGGCTGGAATTGTATTGGCAATTGCCCAATTCCGTTAGTTGATTTTGATTCTAATCTAAAAATCAATATAAATGTATTTGATCAAGTGATTTTTGAAGAAATTGAACTTGAAAATTATAAAAAAATTAAGCTGGATTATGAGCTCGATGTTTATGATTTTAAAATTCTTTAAATGATAGAAGTTATTTCATCAGGATATTTTACTACAATTCAAGATTCTGGAAGAAAAATCCACAGACACCTAGGTGTTCCTATATCAGGTCCTATGGACTTGAATTCATTTTACCTGGCAAATTTATTGTTGCCGGGGCTAGATAGTGATTCGGTATTTGAATGTACATTAATAGGTCCAAAATTGAAACTCAGGTGCAATTCAAGGTTTGTTATCACAGGAGCTAAGTTTGACTCATATTTGGATAACGAGCCAGTTGAAAATAACAAAGTTTATTCATTTCGAGCTGGACAAATTTTAAAGGTTGGTCGAGTAAAGGCTGGTTTAAGATCTTACATAAAATTTGAAGGAACTTTTAAGATTCCAAAAATTTTAAACAGCAAATCTTTTTTTTACCCTATTACACAATCAATATCCATTAATGATGGCGAAAAGTATGAGT
>CACPQA010000031.1 GCA_902635965.1 uncultured Bacteroidota bacterium | reverse complement strand
GTTGTTCTTTGTGCAGCAGGAAGTGCACCTGGAGATTTACACAAACTTTGGAGAACAAAAAACTCCAAAGGTTTTCATTTAGAGTATGGTAATTCTTGTATGGGATATGAGATTCCAGGTGGACTTGGAGTTAAAATGGCTGACCCTAGTAGAGAAGTGTACGTGATATGCGGTGATGCTAGCTACTTAATGCTTCCTTCTGATATAATTACTTCAATTCAAGAGGGCTACAAAATTACCATAATTCTTATAAATAATGAAGGTTATGCAAGTATTGGAGGGCTTTCACAATCAGTAGGTGGAGAAGGTTTTGGTACACATTTCAAGTATAGAAATAAAAAAACAGGTGAATTGGACGGTGATTTTCTACCAGTTGATTTAGCTAAAAATGCAGAGAGTTTAGGCGCTACAGTTATTAAGACTGAGGGCATAGACGGGTTTAATAAAGCTCTCTTTGAAGCAAAGAAAAATGATAAAACAACTGTTATTTATGTTGAAACCATCAGAGACAGAAAGCTTTCTGGATATGCTTATGCTTGGTGGGAAGTACCTGTCCCAGAGATTTCAAATTCTATGGAGGTTAGGAAAGCAAGAGAAGGTTATGAGAAAAACAAAAAAAATCAAAAACCATATATAAAGCCTCAATAAACTGAAGAGTATGTTTACTTCATTAACATTTATTGGATTCATTTCTTTTGTAGCTCTTTATACATATCTCAGGTTAAGAAAAGAAAAATTAGATTCATCGGAAGGATACTTCTTGGGAGGAAGAAGCTTAACTGGCATTGTGATAGCTGGATCAATGCTCCTTACAAATATTTCTACTGAACATTTGATTGGTATGAATGGGTCTTCTTACAAAAACGGTCTTATAATTATCGCATGGGAGGTGACTTCAGCAATTGCTCTTGTTGCTGCTGCTATTTATTTCGTTCCAAGATATTTAAAAATGGGCCTAACGACTATCCCTGAGTTTTTAGAAAAGCGTTTTGATAGAACAACTCGTCTGATAGTTGCATTTTTTCTAATTGTCTCTTTTGTAATTACCCTTTTACCAATTGTTTTATATACTGGTGCCATCAACTTGGAAAGTATTTTTAATGTTTCTGAAATATTGGATGTATCTCAAAACGAAGGCTTGTGGATAACTGTTGTAATTATCGGTGTAATAGGTTCCATTTACGCAATTTTTGGCGGTCTAAAAGCAGTTGCTATTTCTGATACAATTAATGGATATGGATTACTAATCGGTGGATTAGCCATCCCTATACTAGCACTAATGGCAATTGGTGAAAACAATTTTTTTAATGGATTGAATAGGGTTTATGAAAATAATCCAGAAAAATTTAATGTAATTGGTTCAAAAAAATCTGTTTTACCTTTTGAAGTACTTTTTACAGGTCTAATTATTAATCAATTATATTTTTGGGCAATGAATCAAACCATTATTCAAAGGGCTCTTGGTGCTAAAAACTTAATTGAAGCACAAAAGGGTTTACTTTATACTGGCGGATTAAAAATACTAGTTCCACTTATAATTGCATTTCCAGGAATAATTGGATTTTATTATTTTGGAAATTCTTTTTATGAAAACCAGGATATGATATATCCTGAATTGATTAAAAAAGTACTTCCGCCTGCCCTTGTTGGAATTTTTGCTGCAATTATAATGGGTGCCGTACTTAGCACATTCAACAGTGTCTTAAATAGTGCTGCGACAATATTTAGTATGGATATATATAAGGGCTATTTTTATAAAAACGCTAGTGAAAGACAACTTGTTAAAGTAGGTAAATATTTATCAGCACTATTAGCAATTTTTGCGATACTTGTTGCCCCTATGGTCGCAAATGCTCCAGAGGGACTTTACCAACTTTTACAACAACTAAATGGTATCTATTTTATACCTGTTGCATCAATTTTAATTGCAGGTTTTTTTATAAAGCAAATATCAGCACTTGGTGCAAAAGTCTCATTAATTGTTGGCCTTAGCTTTTATATATTGATGACGTTCATTTTAAAAACAGACATTCATTTTGTTCACATATGGGGTATTGAATTTTTATTAAATATTGCAACGATGCTTCTCATCTCAAGATTCTATCCATATAATGGATCATTTAGTTTTAATACCCTTAGAATTGATGACATGAAGCAATGGAAGTATACCAAAGTTATGTCGTACTCTCTGTGTATTATAACAGTATTAATCTATATTGTACTTGGAAATTCTTAAGTCTAATAGTCAGATTGAAAGGACGAAGCAGGTAGTCCCTCTTTGTTGAACAGAGTCGCTTCAACCCAATTTTTCCAAGCATACCTGACGTGTTTAGGGCTTTGTATTTGTTTAGAATGGACCCTTACTTTATTACCTACAATTTTGGCTGTAGCTTCGTAAAATTTTTTATTCAGACCCGCAATTTCAAAATTTTTAAGTTTTCCTTTAGATGTCAAGCCCGATCCAACACTCTTAAAAGATACTTCAATATAATCATCTACTATTCTATGATCTTCATATAATGGACCAGATGAAACAACATTATAGTTATAATCTTTCTCTAGAGCAAGCAAAGCTAATCTCATTCCAACGTCTTGCTTATTACCTGGATGTATGTTGTCTTTCTCTCCAACATCAAGCAAAATAGCCATACCAGTTTTTTTTGTAGATTTTAAAGTGTTCCTCTGTGCATCCCTCAAAAGATAAGAGAAATCTTTATTTGAATAATTGTAAGGAGCAATCTGAGCATAATAAAATGGAAATTGATATCCCCAATAACCTCTCCAATCGCTAATCATTGAAGTAAGTAAATCTTGATAGTAATTAGGTTTCCATACATTTGCCTCACCTTGATACCAAATAACACCCTTTATTGTGAAGGGTATAACAGGATAAATCATATTTTCAAACATAGTTGAATATCCATTTGTTGAATTAATTTCATAACCATTCAGGAAACTATTACTTATTTGTGGATATCTGGAAATTAGTTCTCTGTGACCAAGGTTGTGAATTACAGCATAGGTTCCATTGGTTATAAATGCATGATGTTTAAATTTTATTTTTTCATATGAAATTTCTTTATTTTCGTGTGTTTTTTTTATGGTAATTGGACTATTTAAACCCCCGTCACCTGTAAGATCGGTAATTCTTATTGCAATAAGGTTTTTACCCTTTTTTAATATTTTATTCGGTATTTTATAATTTCTCTCATCAATGAAAGAGTATTTATTTCCAATTAAATTGCCATTCACATAAGTTTGATCAACTTGACTAATACCCTTTTTAATTACAAGAGAGTAATCATCATCTATATTTTCAATATCAAAATATGTTCTTATCCAAAATACTCCCTTAGTTAAAAGTGGTTCATCAGAATTAAGTGCATTTTTAAAACTACCTTCCCTAAACTTATTACTATGCTTAATATCCCAATTGGCCCAATTGGAATCATCATAACTAACTTTATTGAATTCTGTGTCATTTAGATCTAAATTTCTCCATTTCTCTTTATAGAGATCCCAGATATCCAGTTGACCACTCCAAATGTGGTAGGGTTTTGGTAATTTTACAACTTTATATCCAAATCTATCCTCATTAATTTTTGTAATTGAGTCATTATAATTTAATCTTTCAGCAATCACATCTTTTACCTCTTCTGCTTTTGGCAGTCTTTCCTTTATAAAATTTAATTTTTTTAATGTCTTGTTGCTCATCCATGACTGTATACGAGTGCCTCCCCAGCTTGAGGCAATAACACCAACTGGAATTTTAAGTTCACTATGTATTTTTCTAGCAAAAAAATAAGCAACTGCGCTAAAACGTTCAATATTTTTTGGGTTAACCAACTTCCAACTTTCTTTTTTTATTCTCTTACCTGTTAGATCCTCATAGATTGAAAAAATCCTTATTTTTTCAAAGTTTGCATTTTTAATTTCTTCTTTTTGATTTTCAATACATTCTTTTATTTCACAGCCAACTGCCTCCATCATCCATTCCATATTAGACTGGCCCGAGGCTAGCCAAACCTCCCCAATTAAAACATCTTTGTATATAATAGAAGTTTTGGAATCATTTATCTTTACTTCATAGGGACCTCCAGCTATTGGAGTTTGTAATTTCAGTTCCCAATCACCTTGTTGGTCCGATTTAACGTTAGACTTTTCACCCCAACTACCTATGATTTGAATATTATCATTTGGCTTTGATTTACCCCAAAAAGAGACGAGAGTTTTTTGCTGTAAAACCATATGATCTGAGAATAAAGAGGGTAAGGCAAGCAAATCCTTATTTGAATTACAGGAAATAATAAATAAAAAAAATAAAAAGTAGATTCT
>CACPQA010000030.1 GCA_902635965.1 uncultured Bacteroidota bacterium | reverse complement strand
TGACCTGCCGGAAATTGGAGGAGATATTACTTTTGAGCAATGTATTAGCGAAATGGCACTTGCTGGTTATAAGGGTTGTGAAGTTGGAACAAAATTTCCAAAAAATAATTTACCTCTTTTAAAAAAGCACCTTGAATTGAGGAATCTTAGAATTTGCAATCAGTGGTTTAGCTATGAGTTTTCTAGTAAATCATTTGAAACTATTAAATCAAATTTCAAATCTCATTTAATTTTTTTAGACTATTTTGGAGCTAAAGTAGTTGGTGGAGCAGAAACTGGAAATTCTATACACGGCACTATAAAAGCACCCGTTTCATCCAGAAAACAGGCAAGTAAAGAAATATGGGATAAACTTTTGAAAGGATTAAATGAACTTGGCAAATACTCATTGGAAGAATTTGGTATAAAACTATCTTACCATCATCATGTTGGAACAATGGTTGAAAATATATCTGAAGTCGATAGACTTCTAAACGAAACAGACGATAAATACGTAAGCCTTAACTACGACTGCGGGCACTTTTATTTTGCTAATGAAAATCCCTTAAAGGCTATAAAAAAGTATATGCCGAGAATTTCACATATTCACTTAAAAGATGTAAGAAATAACGTTAAAACGAGAGTTGAAAAAGAAAATTTAAGCTTCCTAGAAGGAGTTAAATTAGGAGTTTTTACCGTACCAGGAGACGGGGACATTGAAAAAATGGATGAAATACTTAGCTACATTAAAACACAAAATTATAACGGTTGGGTTGTTGTTGAGGCGGAGCAAGACTCTGCCGTGGCTAATCCCTTTGAATACGCAAAAATGGGATATGAATTCGTAAATAAACATATGAATATATGATAAGACATATTGAACCTTTTGACAATAAAAACAAACCTATTGTTGATATTGACAACAAAATTGTACCTCTTGTATACTTCAATAGATTATTTTTAAATAGCGATGAGTCAAGTGAATATAGTCTTGAAAACCATGAGACGATGATTGTTGTTGTAAAAGGCAGGGTAAGTATTCAGGTTGATGATGTAAAGTTTTCAGAGGTTGGAAAAAGAGATTCTTTGTGGACAGGAAAACCAGAGGGAGTTTATGCTGGAAAAAACTCTCATGTGAAAATCACTTCAATTTCGAATAATGAGTCAGAAATTTATATTGCAGGAGGAAAAATCGATCGAAAGTACTCCCCGTTTTATGTTGATCAAAATGAAGTTCAAAAGGTACAATACGGAAGTGATGAAACTAAAACACACAGAAAAATATATCATTTGCTTGGTAAAAACGGTGAAGGTAGATCAGGAAGGCTTTTAGTAAGCGAACTTTTCACTGTTGGAAAAGGTGGTTGGTCGGGTTTCCCACCTCACAAGCACGATAGGGACAGATTACCGATAGAAACAAAATTTGATGAAGTATATCAATTTAGATTTAATCCTGAAAATGGTTTTGGAGCACAATTTTTAAATCCTAACGAGAAAAGTTTTGGTCCAGTGCATCACATTAAAGATGGTAGCACCATTCTTATTGACAAAGGGTACCACCCTTGTGTATCAGCTCCAGGTTTTCAAATGTATTATTTTACAATTATCGTTGGAAAAACACAACGGTCTCTAGTTCAATATTTTCATCCAGATTACGAATATCAACTTGAAACCATACCAGGGATAAAAGATATGATTAAAAATTTCAAATAATAATTATGTCTAAAGTTAGAATTGGGTTAGCAGGGCTTGGAAGATTGGGAAAAGAATACGCTCAAAACATTCAATATAAATCACCAAATGCTAAATTAATTGCTGTTTGTAGCCTAGTGAAAGATGATTTAGAATACGCAAAAGGTCAGCTAGGAGTAGAGTTTTGCTTTTCAAGTTTTGAGGAAATGGTTGAAAAATCTAATTTGGATGCAGTAGCTATTCTAACCCCAACGAAATATCATGCTCAACAGATTATATTTTCATTAAAAAATGGATTACATGTATTTAGTGAGAAACCACTCGCCATTTCTTTAGAAGATTGTTTAAAAGCTGAAAAAGAGGCAAATAAACATCCCGATTTAATAAGTTGTGTTGGATTTGTGAGACGTTACGACGAAAGCTACATGGATGCAAAAGAAGCAATTGAAAAGAATAAAATTGGTGACCCTTTTTTTGTTCGTTCTCAAACCGTTGATAAGGACACTTGGGCTCCATTTCAAGTTGACTATGTTAAATCTGGAGGCGGTATTTTTCATGACTTTAATGTACATGATGCAGATTTGGCCAGATGGTTTATCGGTAGCGAAGTTAAAAAAGTTTGGTCGTTGGGAGGAGCTTACAGATTTAAAGAGTTTGGTGATCTAAATGATGCAGACAATACTTTTGCTTTTTGTGAATTCGAAAATGGGAAGATGGCTCTGCTGGGTGCATCTAGAACAGCATCCTATGGACATGATACATATACTGAAATAATTGGAACGGTTGGAAAATTAACAGTTGGCTATCCTCCATTTAAGAATAGACTCCAAATATCAGATAAGAATGGGTTTAGGCATGAATGTAATGAAACATTCTACGACAGATTTAAGGATGCTTTTCTTACGCAGATTCACGATTTTATTGATTCAATTTTAAATAAAAAACAAAATCAATGTACCCTTTCCAATGCGACAAAAGCCACACTAATCACTAGCGCAATGACAAAATCTTTTAAGACAAAAAAAATTATTGAATTGAAAAATTTAATATGACTTTTAAACACAATTACACTTATTTTAAATGAGTTTTGATTTGTTATCATTTGGGAGATGTTCAATGGATCTTTATTCAAAACAAATAGGTTCAAAGTTTTCAGATATTGAATCTTTTTCATCTTATATTGGAGGTTCTCCGACTAATATATCTGTTAGTGCTCAAAGGTTAGGATTAAAAACCGCACTATTATCAGCCGTAGGCGACGACTTAACAGGAAAGTTTATAACTGATAAATTAATTAGAGAAAATGTTAACACTTCTAATGTATTTATTTTACCTAATACCAAAACAAATTTAGTTTTATGCGGTGTTATTCCACCAGATCAATTTCCTCTTGTTTTTTACAGAGAAAAAGCACCAGAAAATAAAATTACAATAGCTTTAATTGAAAAAATAAATTTAGATGTATTTAAAGCTTTATTAATGAGTGGAACCACACTATCGGAATCTCCTTGCAGAGATGCGGCAATTCATTTAAGTGATAAAGCAAAACAAAAAAATATTCCTGTGATTTTGGATATTGATTTCCGATTAATTGCATGGAAGAATTTAGAGGAATACTCTAAAGTAATTACAAGTTATATAAAAATCACAGATATATTAATTGGGACAGAGGAGGAGATTTTATCAGTTAATTTAAAGAGAAATGAAAAAGTAGAAATAAAAAACGATTCAATTACTCAGCCAAAATTAGTTGGGGATTTAAATAACGCTATTGATAGTATTTTTAAAATGGGTACAAAACTGATAATCTTAAAAAAAGGGGTAGATGGATGTGTTATTTATGAGTCCAAAAAAAAGGCTGAAAAGGTTCCATCATACAAGGTTAATGCAGTAAACGTTTTAGGAGCTGGGGATGCATTTGCGGCTGGTTTTATTTTTGGTTATCTTCATGGGTGGTCAAACTATAAATCTTGTAGATTAGCAAATGCGTGTGGTGCATGGCTTGTAACAAAAAATGGATGTTGTAATGTTGCTCCTACTTTTGAAGAAATATCAGTTTTTATTGAGTCTAATGGTGGATATTAATTTTTAAATAATGACAAAAAAACTAACAGTTGCTCAAGCTTTAATTCTATTCCTAAAAAATCAATACGTTGTTCGAGACGGTATTGAAAGTCCGTTTTTTGCGGGTTGTTTTGGTATTTTCGGCCATGGAAATGTGGTTGGACTCGGAGAAGCTCTAAAAGAAAATAAGGATTTTAAATATTATCAAACCCGAAATGAACAGGCAATGGTTCATGCGGCTGCAGCATTTTCAAAAATGAAAAACAGACTGCAGACCTTTGCATGTACTACCTCTATCGGGCCTGGTGCAACCAATATGATAACCGCTGCGGCTTCTGCAACAATAAATAGAATTCCCGTACTTCTTTTGCCAGGAGACTATTTTTCAAAAAGGACTGCCTCACCTCTGCTACAGCAGACAGAATATGCTTTTACCCAAGATATGTCAGCAAATGACTGTTTCAAACCCGTATCGAAATATTGGGATAGAATAAATAGACCGGAGCAATTAACCTCAGCTTTATTGGAATCTATGAGAGTACTTACCTCTCCCTCTGAAACTGGAGTTGTAACAATAGCACTGCCTCACGATGTACAAACAGAAGCTTTCGGTTACCCATTTGAGTTGTTTGAAAAAAGATGTTGGCAAATTCAAAGAAATTTACCGGATGAAGCACTTATTGAAAAAACAGTAAACAAAATTAAAAAAGCATCTAGCCCCATGATTGTAGCTGGTGGTGGAGCAATATATTCTGGGGCTGAAAATATAATAAAAGAGTTTTCCGAAAAACATGGAATTCCCGTTACTGAAACTTTTGCGGGAAAAGGAACCCTACATTACTCAAACCCCTTCAATTTAGGTGGAATTGGGGCAACAGGTACAAAGGGCGCTAAC
>CACPQA010000029.1 GCA_902635965.1 uncultured Bacteroidota bacterium | reverse complement strand
TCAGGTCTTCTTTTTAGTTTAATATTATCAATAGTTTTGATTAGCTTGAATGCACTTAAAAACTACTCAAATTTTGAAAAATTCAAATTAAACGTAGGGAAAGTAAATTCAGGTGAATATTATCGATTGTTATCGTCTGGTTTTCTTCATGGCGACCTACAACATCTTTTGTTTAACTGCTTTACATTGTTCATATTTGGGGATACTGTAATTTTACGTTTAGGAGAAATTAATTTTGTTTTACTTTATTTCTCCTGCCTTGTTTTCAGTGGATGGCTTTCTGTATATTTTAACAAAACAAATTCATATTATTCTGCTGTTGGAGCAAGTGGAGCCGTAATTGGGGTGGTATATAGCTCTATTCTTCTTTATCCAGATATGAAGTTGGCATTTTTATTCTTTCCTATTCCTATGCCTGCTTATTTATTTGCAATAGGATATTTAGTTTACAGTCTATATGGGGTAAAAAAGTTGAACGATGGGATCGGCCATGAAGCTCATGTTGGAGGAGCTTTATCGGGTTTGGTTATTACTAGTCTTTTCAAACCGAATGTAATAACAGATTCGTTTTACCTTTTGGTAGCTATGATCGCAATAACTGTTGTTGGTTTTTTAAGTATTAAAAGAAATTAATCGCTTAATAGTTCACTTATTTTTGCTGCAAGCTGTGGCCCACGGAGATTCTTTTGAATAATACGACCTTCTTTATCGATTATAAAAGAAGCTGGTATAGCTCTTATATTGTATAACTTTGCAATGGGGTCTTGCCAAAACTTAAGATTCGAAACATGACTCCATATCAGCCCATCATCATCAATTGCTCTTAACCAACTAGATCTATTTCTATCTAAAGAGACACCAACTATTTCCAATCCTTTAGAATGCATTTCTTTGTAAAGTCTTACTAAATTTGGATTTTCAACTCTGCATGGTTTACACCAAGATGCCCAAAATTCAATTATAGTAACCTTACCTTTTAAATTCGACAAGCTAAGTATTTCTCCTGAAGGAGAAGGTCCTTCAAAATTAGGGGCAATTTCACCAATAGATGTAGGTTCTACAGGTGCATTAATTTTTTCAACTAAAATTTTTCCTACTCGACTATTTAAAATTTCTTTTTTATAATTAGCTGTTATTTCTTTAGCAGAATTAATGTCAATTGTTTTTTCATTAATAAGTTTTTCAAGCATTAAAATAGATAAATATGAACTATTAGTACTTTTGGCTAATTCTAATTCAAAATTTAATAATTCAGTCTGCTTTGATCTATATTTATTTTGGAGATCTTCAACTAATAAGTTGTCACCAAATGAGTTAGCAATTTGAATCTCATTTGCAATATTATTTAGACTGGCAACAATTGATTTTGTTTTATTGCGATAAAGATTCAAATCATCGTTTGACTTAGTTCCTTTGATCTGCGATAAATCTAAACTGTCTTTGAATATATTTACATCAATTATACCCGATTCTAATATAAATGGGATATTAATATTTTTATTTTGTATAGTTAGAAAATTTATATCGATTTCATTAACCTCTGAAGAAAAACTAAATTTACCATCACGAACAAAGGTTGAATCCATCTTTATAGGCTGGTTTACAGAATTAGGTACAACCCTATATATAATTGATCCTTCATCTAAATCTGTTTTGCCATGTAATTGAAATGTGTTTAAATTGTTTTCACAACCTACTAGTAAAAATAAAAAAAGAAATAAAGAAATCCGCAAAACTTTTTTTTTTAAAATTAGTGAAACTTATTTAATTAAAATTACAAGTTACAAGTCAGATACCTATAACCTATCAATAAACCTTATATTTGCATAAAAGTTCTAATTGTGTCTGGAAATAAATTTGGTAATATTTTTTCTCTTACAACATTTGGAGAATCACACGGGATCGCTATAGGGGGAATAATTGATGGATGCCCCGCAGGTGTAAAAATAGACTATCAGATAATTCAACAAGATTTAGATAGGAGAAAGCCTGGTCAATCGAAAATTGTTTCTCAAAGAAAAGAAAATGATATAGTTGAAATATTTTCTGGTGTTTTTAATGGAAAATCTACCGGAACACCAATTGGTTTTATAATTAAAAATAAGGATCAAAAATCCAAAGACTACAGTCACATAAAAGATTCATATAGACCCTCACACGCGGATTTTGTTTATGACGAAAAATACGGTTTTAGAGACTACAGGGGAGGAGGTAGAAGCTCGGCAAGAGAAACTGCAATTAGAGTAGTTGGTGGTTCAATAGCAAAACAATTTTTAAAAGAAATAAAATTTCAAGCATTTGTTTCAAGAGTTGGTGATATCAATGTTGATAAGCATTATTCTGAGCTAGACCTCAGCAAAACAGAAAATAGTGTGGTTCGATGCCCTGATTTAGCAACAGCAAAAAAAATGGAAGAACTTATTAAATCAATTAGAAAGAATGGCGACACGATTGGAGGAATTATTACGTGTGTAGTTAAAAATGTCCCGGTAGGTCTTGGAGAGCCAGTTTTTGACAAATTACACGCTCAATTGGGAAAGGCAATGCTTTCAATAAATGCTGTAAAAGGTTTTGAGTATGGAAGCGGTTTCGAATCTTCTAAATTTAAGGGTAGCGAGCATAACGATATTTTTGAAAAAGATGGTTCAACAGCATCGAACTATTCCGGCGGAGTACAAGGAGGGATATCCAACGGAATGGATATTTACTTTAATGTTGCTTTTAAACCAGTTGCAACAGTAATGAAAAAACAAAAAACAATAAATAAAGATGGAGAAGAGGTTATCTTAGAAGCAAAAGGCAGACATGATCCATGTGTTCTTCCAAGAGCAGTTCCTATTGTTGAGTCAATGGCAGCACTAGTAATTGCTGATTATTTTTTGATAAAACGTACTAACAAAAAAAAAATTAGATGAAAAATTTACCATTACATTGGAAAATTATAATTGGTATGTTTCTGGGCATATTCTTTGGTCTAGGGTTAAGCTTTTTTCCAAGTGGCAAAATCTTTATCAGCAACTTCATAAAACCTTTTGGAACAATTTTTATCAACCTCTTAAAATTAATCGCTATACCTTTGATTCTAGCCTCTCTCATTAAAGGCGTCTCAGATTTGAAAGATATATCCAAATTATCTAAAATGGGAGGAAGAACTATCATTACATACATGTTTACAACTGTTATTGCTGTAATTATAGGTCTTGTATTGGTTAATTTAATTAAACCTGGAAATTCAATCTCCAATGAAACAAGACAGGAATTAATTGAAGCGTATTCCAGTAATACCGAAGAAAAAAGAGAAGCGGCAAACAAACAAAAAGCTGCTGGCCCGCTTCAAGCCCTAGAGGATATTGTACCAGATAATGTTTTTAAATCTTTCACAAGTAATAAAAATATGCTTCAGGTCATTTTCTTTTCACTTTTCTTTGGAATCGGAATGATTCTTTTACCTGAAAAAAAAGTTTCACCAGTAAAAGAATTTATTGACTCATTAAATACTATAATCTTAAAATTAATTGATCTTATTATGCTCTCTGCACCGTATGGTGTGTTTGCGTTGCTTGCAACGCTCGTAGTAGAAGCTCCAAGTCTAGAATTATTTGCAGCCTTAGGTCTTTATTCAGTTACTCTTTTAATAGGTTTAACTTTAATGATTTTGGTTTATGCTGTAATTGTAAAATTACTTACTGGTAAGTCTCCTGGAGAATTTTTTAAAGGAATTGCACCCGCTCAGCTTCTAGCATTTTCAACAAGTTCAAGTGCGGCAACTCTTCCTGTAACTATGGAATGCGTTGAAAAAAACCTAGGTATTAACAAAGAGGTAAGCAGCTTTGTTTTACCCATTGGAGCGACTATAAACATGGATGGGACAAGTCTTTACCAAGGAGTGGCTGCAGTATTTATCGCCCAGGCCTTCGGATTAGACTTAGACTTGTCATCTCAACTGGGAATAATCCTAACGGCAACTTTAGCTTCAATCGGCACTGCAGCAGTTCCTAGTGCAGGTATTGTAATGCTTGTGATTGTACTTGCTCAAGCAGGTATTCCTGAAGCAGGACTTGCTTTAATATTTGCGGTAGATCGACCACTTGACATGTGCAGAACTATAGTTAATGTAACGGGGGATGCCGCAGTTTCCTCAATAGTTAATAAATCATTAGGCAACAAGTAGTTTTTTATCAATCTAGGTATTTGTGCTTAAAAGATGGACTTGGAGTAGGGCAGGTTTCATAACTTCCAAACCATTTATATCTATTCCTTGCTATGAACCTGTATATTCCATCTGTTATAAACGTAGGGATTATTAAAAAAACTAAGATTAGATTAAATAAGCCACCTAGTGTTCTCATTATTTTAAAAAATGCCCTTGACTCTGTGTAGATTCCGTCTAGTTGATCCCATACGATAACAGTATCCTTGTTTGAAATGTTTATTTTTCGTTTAGAAGCAAAACTTATAGCTAAATCACTATCTAAAGATGAAAATCTCAACTTATCTTTTTTATCCCATCTGCAAAGTGTTCGTATCCAAAAATTACAGAACACACATGGTCCGTCAAAAAATATTATCAAGGGTTTCATTTTGCTTTTACTAATTCAATTTCGGTTAAACTAATTTGTGTTTTAAAATTACCATAATTTACAATCGCTTTACCCTTTTTAATTGAATCAATTATACCATGAGATTTTCCTGTTGGTATTTTTACAGTATCACCAACTGAAAATTTGATTTCAACTTTTTTGTTTAATTTTTTCTTTTTTTTGATTTTCAAAATATCCCTTTTGGATTCATCTTTAATCTTCGAAATTTCATTTGAGATAAGGTTTTTGTTAGTAGATTTTTTCTTTTCCTTTTTCTTATTTTCG
>CACPQA010000028.1 GCA_902635965.1 uncultured Bacteroidota bacterium | reverse complement strand
AAGTTCATTTTTAGATCCTAAATCAAGAATTAGGTCATTTTTAGTAAGATGTTTCTTTAAAAAAGAAATTGTTTTTAAGTGTCTTTTTTTATGTGTAAATGAGGTGCTCATTTTTGTCTATAGGATCCCATAAAAACATTTACTGAAGAATCTATCGGGTTACCAGTGGTTCTTCTAAAACTAACTATTTGTCCTGTGTGATATATAGCGTCAGCTATGGGCCCGTTTAAAAGATTCCATATTGGAAAACTTTTGATTGTTCCTCCCCTATTAAATTTAATTTTCATTTGATCTAATTCCTCACTATTTAAGTTTGAAAAATTTTTACTTGCTTTTTCAAGAAATTGCAATGTTCCATTTCTGATGCTTTCATAATCACCTGGTATATCTTTATCTGGTCTTTCATTTATTTTGGATAAAGTCGTATTGTATACTGTTTTAGAAAGGGTGAAAATATGGACCATAGTTTCTTTTGTTGAATAGGCATCTTTTGTTGGCCTATATATTAAATCATTTTTTTTTAATTTTTCTGTTGCCCAGTAATACCTATACCCTAGACCATTAATCATTCTAGAAATAATATTTCCATTATTTATTTCAGTTGGATACTCGGATATGTCTTTAAAATATTCGCTGGTTTGTGACATTATAGTTAAATGATATAATCCTAAAAATATAAAAAAAAGAGCTCTCATATAAGATTTAAAAATACTAATGAATATGTTAAATTAGCTATTAAATGAAAAAGAAATTAAATAGTCTTACCGATTTGTCAACTATCAAATTTGACAATTTATCACCTGACAAAGAGGATATTATTGATCCAATTGAAGAGGAATTTGAAAAGCTATATTTTGAATTACATTTTAGCAAAAAAGGAAGATCTGGTAAAATAGTTACTATAGTTAAAGGTATAGATTTAGATAAAGATACTTTGGGATATATTTCAAAAAAGCTAAAACGTAAACTGAGCGTTGGTGGAAGTATTAAAGATGGGGAAATAATTATTCAAGGAAATAATAGAGACAAAATAGAAGAGATTTTGTTGAAAATGGGTCACTCCGTAAAAAAAATTGGGGGATAACCTATATTTGCTCACTTCATGGTGGTATGATTGGTAAAATAACAGTTGTGAGCCCATAATATATCCTTTAGCTCTTAAGAAATACCCTTCTTATAAAAATAAAAACTATTATTAAAACCGAGTATCCAATAAAAAATGGAATAATAAAAGCTTGTAGTTTTAAAACAAGCATAAGTGCCATAATAAATAGTTGAAAACCAAGGCCATATACTGACACCAGTGTCATAAACCATTTCGGGAATGGTTTACTTTTTACAGCATTTTGATCCATATAATAGATCGTCTTATCAAAAGGAATATAAAGTAAGTAGTAAATATTGTAAAAAAAATTAACTGCTAATTGACTCTCTCCATTTAATGCCTTGGGTGTAATATTTTCGAAAATCCGACTAGTTGAATCACCTTTTACTGAATTTCTTAATATTACGTAGTAGTAATTGTAAAGTGTTCCTTGAAGTTGAATTGCTAAAAAAGCGATTATCATATAAATGAATGAAATATCAGTTATATACCAAAGGGCTAATAAAAAACAAAAATTAAGTATTAGATCTGATATTGAATCATAATAACGACCAACATAAGACGGTTTTTTTTTAAGACGTGCTAAATCACCATCTGCAGCATCTAAAATTGATTTTAATAGTAACAAAAAAGCTGACGTAATAAGATATCCGTTTAGCAATAGCCATATAGCTATAAACCCGGTAATTATAAACATGGTAGTTACATGAATAGGCGTTATAGAAGTATTTAGAAGCTTAGTGGCTATTAAGTGTCCAAGAGAACGACCGTAATCAGATAAATCTAAAAATTGATGCTTCTTAGGTAATTTTGACATCTTTGAAATATAGGAGAGAGATTATTTATGAAAAGTGATTGTTTTGGTTATTTAATTAAATGGTTATCACTTTTATAAAGATAATTAAAGATTTCAATTAGGAAAGAATTTTTAATTGAACATAAAAAAGCCCTCTAAAGAGAGGGCTTTATGAAGATTTTAATTAGTCAAATAGTACATATCCAGGAGGTGTTGCTCCTGCTAATCTTTGATTTGCAATAGCTTTTGATTTATGGTGTGCTTGATGTTCGTATACTTTGAAAATAGCTCTCGCTCTGGTAAGTTTAAACTTTCCAAAATATTCAACCATTTCTGAATTTTTAGATGTGTCAAACTCACCTAAACTTTTAATAACCCAATCATAACATTCAGTAACTGCCTGAGACATCTCTGCCTTTGTTTTTATTGATTCCGCATCAAATTCAGGTGCCTCAACACCCAATGCATTGGACATCATACCATAGTTCCCACTTACCATATGCTTAATATCGAAAGCAAAACTTCTTACCTCGGGAGTAGCTTTAAAATCTAACTTGTCCTCTGGCATAGCCTCTATAACTGCTAAAGTGTGATTTTTTGATCTTTCCCAGTCAGTTATATGATACTCAATTTGAGCTGCTTCTTGGGATTTAACGTCTTGGTTTTTTGCTTTTGGTGCTTCACACGAATAAACTGCTAATGAAACAACAAATAGTAAAATTACTTTTTTCATTTTTATATGTTTTTAAATATTCTAAATTTTTTGAAATAATACCTAAATTTAGAAAATACAGTTCTATATAAGCTAAAGAGTTATTTTTTTTTTAAATTTTATTATAACCATAAACTAGAATAAATCATGAAATTAAAATCTACCAGCCTATTTCTCTTATACCTTTGTTATTTAGGTATTTGTTGCAGGTACTGAAGTGTTTATTTCCAAACCATCCTCCCTTATTTGCACTAAGAGGAGACGGATGTCCAGATCTTAAAATCAAATGCTTCTTTTGATCAATTAATTTTATTTTTTCTTTGGCATAATTTCCCCAAATAAGAAAAACAATATTATTTTTTTCACTAGATATAGTATTTATAACAATATCTGTAAACTTTTGCCAACCAATGTTTTTATGACTCCCGGCCGAGTTAGCTTTTACAGTTAAAACAGAATTAAGAAGAAAAACACCTTGCTTTGACCATCTTGTAAGGTCTCCACTTCTAGGATAAGGGATGCTAAGATCTGTTTCTATTTCCTTAAATATGTTTACAAGCGAAGGTGGATGTTGAATATTGTCTTTTACCGAAAAACAAAGTCCATTTGCTTGTCCTGGACCATGATAAGGGTCCTGCCCTATTATAACTACTTTTATTCTATCAAATGGACAATCATCAAAAGCCTTGAAAATTAGTTTCCCAGGAGGGTAACAAGTATTATTGGAATATTGATATTTAACATTTTCAACAAGAGTTTGAAAAAATGGATCTTTAAAAACCGACCTGAGCTCCTTTTCCCAACTCTTATGTATGCTTACCTTCATATTTTGAGTAATTTTGTCAACTAATTTATGAAATTTTCATTTTGAATATTACCAATAAAACAACAGTAGATCTTGAATTTCAAATATTATTGGAACAGATTTCGTCTTTCGCAGTTACTTCAATCGGGAAAGAAGAAATACTTAATCTATTACCAATTAATGAAAAAGATGAAATAGATTACCAATTAGATCTTGTTTCGGAATATACCTCTTCATTTGACAATGAAAATAAGATTCCTAACCATTATTTCGATGAATTTTTAAAAGAAATCCGGCTTCTTAAAATAGAAAATAGTACAATAGAAGTTGAAGGCTTTAGAAAAATATCTAATACAAACTATACAGTAAATAAATTAATTAAGTTTTTTAAAAAATTTAAGCGCTATTACCCTGCTCTTAATAGTATGTCTAGCCATATTGAATTTGATGAAAAACCTAAAAAGAAAATTTCATCAGTAATAGATAATTATGGAAATATACATAACAATGCTTCTGACAAATTATTTTCGGTACGCAAGGAGATTGGTATTGTAAAATCAAAAATCGGTAAGACATTTCAAGATGCACTCAAATATTACAACTCCACAGATTATTTAGATGACATCAAAGAAAGTTTTGTTGATAATCGAAGAGTATTAGCGGTAAAGTCATCTCATAGAAGAAAAGTGAATGGAACAATAATAGGAAGTTCAAAAACTGGGAGTATTGTTTATGTTGCTCCAGAGGAAACAATGAAATATTCACTTGAACTAAATAATTTGGAATATGAAGAAAGGGAAGAAATTAAAAGAATTTTAAAAGAATTAACAGATTTTTTTAGGCCCTATTGTAGTGTTTTTGAGGATTATCTAAAATATCTAACAAATTTGGATTCAGTTTATTCGAGGGCAAAACATGCTTTTTCTATTAATTCTGTAAAACCAAATATTTCAGAAAGTAGAGAAATTGAGCTTTATGGTGCCTATCACCCACTTCTTTTAAAACACAATCAAGATCAAAACTTAAGTACATTCCCACAAGATATTTTAATTAAGGATGATATGAGAATTTTAGTAATATCTGGACCAAATGCAGGAGGAAAAAGTATTACTTTAAAAACGATGGGGCTACTGCAATTGATGTTTCAAAGTGGAATTTTAATTCCAACGCACCCTAAATCCAAAATCTTCATTTTTGATCAAATTTTAACTGATATTGGAGACAACCAGTCCATAGAAAACCAGCTGAGTACATACTCGTATAGACTGAAAAACATGAAATATTTTTTGGAAAATTGCAACAAAGAGACTCTTTTTTTGATTGATGAGTTTGGAACTGGTTCAGACCCAGATCTTGGTGGCGCTTTAGCCGAAGTTTTTTTGAAAGAATTTTATGATTCAGGTGCATTTGGTATCATAACAACTCATTATTCTAACTTGAAAGTGATGGCTAGCGAATTAGACTTTATGGATAATGCTAATATGCAATTCGATTCTGAAACCTTTGAACCTTTATTTAAGCTTATAACTGGGGAAGCTGGAAGCTCCTATACTTTTGAAGTGGCAAGTAAAAATGGTATTGAGAATTATTTAATAGATAAAGCAAAGGAAAAGGTAGATTTAGAGAAGGTTCGTTTTGAGGGAGTAATTTCAAAATTACAAAAGGAGAGAGTAAAAAACAGTGAGGAATTAACAGAACTTAAAAGACTACAAATTGATACAAAGGTTAAAAAAGACGAGAATG
>CACPQA010000027.1 GCA_902635965.1 uncultured Bacteroidota bacterium | reverse complement strand
TCTTTTTTTTGGTTTGTTTTATGTTTCTATGTGTAACAGGAATAATTCTAGTACAATGGTATTTTATAAATACTACCATTCAAAACAGAGATCAAGAATTCTCTCTTGCGGTTAAACAGTCACTAAATTCAGTTGCAAGTAATGTTCAAGAAAATGAATTAAGACATTACATCCAAACTTTTGAAAAACTTAAAGATTCTATTGGCAAACCTGATAGTGTGCAACTTAGAAATTTTTTTCTATTTTACGACAGTGATGATGAGTCAAATTTATCTTCTTTATTTACATTTGGATTGGTTGAAGAAAAGTTTAATATAGCCATCCCAAATGAAGAAATTGGTGAAATTGAAGTTTCTAGCGTAAATGATATTAAGGGTTTTGAAACTACAAGAATATTTAAACAAGCTTTCGATAGAGAAAATCAAAGAAAAATCTCAAGTGCCACTTTTCAAAAAATGGAAAGGATAAGTGCCATTGATCAAGCCACTTACTCCTCAATTTTCTCTAAAATGGCAAATTCTTTCCCAATTCATAAAAGAATAAATTCGTTTGAAATAGCTTCTTTACTTCAAAGAGAGTTCAATTCGAGAAATATTCAAACTGAATTTGAGTTTGGTGTTTTTAGCAATGGACTTGCAACAAAAATTATTTCAAAAAACTACGAGGGATCTCTTTCTGGTCCGAAATATTCTATACCTATTTTTGTTGACGAGCAGGGTAGTAGCTTGTATGATCTTGTTGTAACTTTTCCCAAAAAAGAAAAATATCTGATGTCATCTGTTTTGGGAGTCGCCAGTCTATCTTTTATCTTAACAATTCTAATTATTTTACTCTGTGCTATCTCCCTATTTCAAATCATAAAACAGAAAAAAATCTCTGAAATCAAATCAGATTTTATAAACAATATGTCACACGAATTTAAAACTCCTATAGCAACAATAAATTTGGCAATTGATGCTATTGAAAGTCAGCTAGGGAATAAGAATAGCAAGAAAAAACATCAATATCTAAAAATAATGCGTGAAGAAAATAGAAGAATGCATGATCAAGTAGAGACCATATTAACAATTTCTCAACTTGACAAAAGCAACACTATAATTGATAAAATTGATATTGATATTCATAAAACAATTAGTGATGCTCTTGGGCATATTGCATTATTGGTTCAAAACAAAAAGGTTGAAATAAAGACTTCTTTCAAATCAAAAAATACCAAAATTTTCGGCAATAGAAATCATCTAATCAATGTTTTCACGAATATTTTGGATAATGCAATTAAATATTCAAAAGGAAATCCAGAAATTAAAATACAAACTTTAAATGACGATAAAAACATATATGTAAACATTGAAGACAAAGGAATTGGGATGAATGATGATACTTTAAAAATGATTTTTGAAAAATTTTTTAGAGAGCAAAATGGAGATGTTCATAATATTAAAGGGCACGGCCTAGGTTTATCATATGTAAAGAAAATTATTTCTCTACATAGCGGAAAAATATCTGTCGAAAGTCTTGAAGGAAAGGGGACTAAATTTAAAATCCAATTTCCATTATTTACATAACTATAATAAAATGAGTATGAATAAGAAAAACATTTTATTGGTTGAGGATGATCCTAATTTTGGGAGTATATTAAAAGAATATTTAAAAATTAATGGATACCAAGTTACTTTGGCTAAAAATGGAATTGAAGGCTTTGAAAAATTTAAGAAAGAAAAATTTTCATTGTGCCTTCTTGATGTAATGATGCCATACAAGGATGGGTTTACACTTGCAAAGGAAATTAGAGAAATTGATGACTTAGTCCCATTAATATTTCTGACTGCCAAAACTCTGAAGGAAGACGTTTTAAAGGGTTTTAAGTTGGGTGCGGATGATTACCTAACTAAACCTTTTGATTCAGAGGTTTTACTCGCGAAAATTAAATCCATCTTGGGAAGAAGAATGATTAAAGAAGTTGCTGATACAGTTGAAACAGAATTTAAAATTGGTAATTTTAGTCTTAATACAAAACTCAGGTTATTGAATTATTTGGATCAAAAGCCAATAAAATTGTCACCAAAAGAAAATCAATTACTAAGACTTTTGGCGATTCATATTAATGATCTTCTTCCAAGAGATCAAGCTTTAAGTAAAATTTGGAGAGACGATAATTACTTTACGTCACGTTCAATGGATGTTTATATTGCGAAACTAAGAAAATATCTAAAAAAAGATGATAGAGTCGAAATTCTTAATATTCATGGTAAAGGATTTCGAATGGTTGTAAACCAGTAGTTTACTTTCTAGGATGAAATTTATTTAAAGTTTTTGATAAATGTTTAGTGTCTAAGTGAGTGTAAACTTCTGTTGTAGTTATATTTTCATGACCCATCATGATTTGTATTGATCTTAAATCAGCCCCATTTTCCAATAAATGAGTTGCAAATGAGTGTCTAAGAGTATGGGGACTGATATTTTTTTTAATATTTGATTTCCATTGAGCTTCCTTTACAATGTTAAAAATCATAGCTCTTGAAAGTTTTCCTCCATTTCTATTCAAAAAAACAATATCATTTGAGTTTTTTTTAATTTTCTTTAAATTTCTAATATTATCAACATAGTTGTTAATCTTTAATTCACATATTGAACCTAAAGGCACTAACCTTTGTTTGTTCCCTTTCCCATGAATTAAAAGTAGTTTTTCATCATATTGAATGTCTGAAAGCTTTAAATTAATTAATTCACTTACTCTCAATCCACTCCCATACAGAGTTTCTATAATGGCGGAATTCCTAATACCAAAATCTTTATTTTTTTCAGAATTGTTTATTAGTATTTTAATTTCTTTAATTGATAATACATCTGGCAGTTTAGAGATAATTTTTGGTGATTCAATCAATTCCATTGGAGAAACTTTATTGTATCCTTCAAATATCAAATAGTTAAAAAAACTTTTTAAAGATGACAAAAGTCTTGCTTGTGATCTTGAGTTAATTTTTTTCGAAATATTGTATATAAATTCTTGCATAAATTGTTTGTCACATTTTTTTAAGCTCAGTTTACCATTATATTTATTAATGTGGATTATCAATTTTTGAATGTCATATGAATAACTTTTTATTGAGTTATTAGAAAGACCTCTTTCAATTTTTAAATAAATTAGATAATCTTTCAATAGGTTTTCCCAAATATTCATAATTCAAATTTCATTCCTGTTCTAGCGATATTATATCCTCTCTTAATTATTTCTTTAGTTATTCTGTTATCAGGTTTAAGCAATGGATTTGTGTGATTTAGGTGAATAAAGTAAACTTTTTTCTTATCTCTTTTTTTAAGTTTCTTAAACCTTTCGAGAGTTTCAACTACGAACGGGTGTGGGATTTCATCTATATTTCTGTGTGGTATTTCGTTACCATTATAAAAAGTACCATCAATAAATGCAAAATCTACATTCTCTATAAAATCCTCTACTTTATTATCCCATTTTTCCCATTTATCAATGTCTGGGAGGAATAAAGCAGATTTTAATTCCCCTTTTATTAGGTACCCCACTGTTTCCGAAAATTCGTCCCTATGAGGCACAAGTATTGGTTTTATGGATATATATTTGCTTAGAGTTTGTATAGAATCATTTTTCAATTTATTTATTTGAATATTTCCCTCTTGAATTAATTGCGACCAAGGTCCATTATTTTCTAAAAAAAGGGACATTTTAGGCATGCTGAAAACATTAATGTTTTTTGCTCCTAAAGACTCTTTTCCAAAAAATAAAAGACCAGAGTAATGTCCAATATGAGCATGTGTAAGAGCAATCCCCCCTAAGGTCGCGTTTGAAGCATAAGATTTTAGCATTTTATATTGCTTGGTAATATCGGGTGAAGCATCAATAAAAAAAAATCTATTCTCAATATTATCAATTAATCCAATCGAAGTTACATTTTCAAATAGATTATTTTCCCATAATGTTATGCAACAAGATTTATCACATCCCATTTGTGGTGAACCACCATCTTGAGCAATACCCAAAATCACTAAACTTGATGAATTATTTTGAGCTTGTATTTTGTAGCATGTAAATAAAAAAAATATTAAAAAAACTTTTTTAGCAAACATTTAAATAAAAAGTATTTAATTGTTAAAAATATAATTTATGAATCATTTTTAGGTAATTTTGCAACATGAAAATTAGCATAATAAATGGTCCAAATTTAAATTTGCTAGGAGTCAGAGAAACAGAAATTTATGGTTTTTCTAATTTTGAGGACTATCTTAAAACTTTAAAGCACAAATTTCCAAGCATTAATTTTGATTATTTTCAATCTAATATTGAAGGTGAAATAATAGATAGGTTACATCATGTAGGTTTTGAATCAGACGGTATAATTTTAAATGCCGCAGCATATACTCATACATCAGTTGGAATAGCAGATGCTGTTAAAGCAATAAAAACGAAAGTTATTGAAGTACATATATCAAATACATCCTCTAGAGAAGATTTCAGACATAGCTCCTTTATTACTCCGCATGCAAAAGGCCTTATAACTGGTTTCGGACTTGATTCTTATTATTTAGCTGTAAGTAGTTTTGTTCTTAATAACTATAAATGAATTGTTTCATCGTAGGCATTGGCAACAGCTTCCATTATCGCTTCGCTCATTGTTGGATGAGGGTGAACTGATTTAAGAATTTCGTGTCCTGTTGTTTCTAATTTTCTTCCTATAACGGCTTCGGCAATCATCTCTGTTACTCCATTACCAATCATATGACACCCTAGCCATTCACCATATTTTGCATCGAATATTACTTTTACAAATCCATCAGAAGAACCACTAGCTTTTGCTTTACCTGAAGCGGAAAAAGGAAATTTGCCAACCTTTATTTCAAAACCTTTTTCAATTGCCTGTTTCTCAGTAAATCCAACAGAGGAAATTTCAGGATGACAGTAGGTACAACCTGGAATATTATTATAATTAATAGCTTCAACATGCATGCCAGAAATTTTTTCAACGCATAGTATACCTTCTGCAGAAGCGACATGAGCAAGGGCTTGTCCTTTCGTTATGTCTCCAATTGCGTAATAACCAGGAATATTTGTTTCATAAAAGTCGTTTACTAAAATTTTGTCATTATCTATTGCTATTCCGACTTCTTCTAAACCCAAATTTTCAATGTTACTTTTAACACCAATTGCAGATAGTACTATTTCTGAATCAAATTTAACTTCCTTTTCTCCATTTTTTATGTTTAAAATTGGACTTTTCCCTGAGTTATCTATCCCAATTACTTCTGAATTCGTCATTATATTAATTCCCATTTTTTTGAACGATTTCTCAAGTTGAGAAGATATATCTTCATCTTCTAATGG
>CACPQA010000026.1 GCA_902635965.1 uncultured Bacteroidota bacterium | reverse complement strand
TCAATCGATTATAAATTTTTCAGGCTTGAAACCAAGTAAATTAGAAAAGATTGAAATGCTTGAGTGTATTAGATTTATTGAAAATAGTCAAAAAATAAAAATGTTTCAAATTGAAGAACCAACCATTGGAATTGACACCTCAGAAGATCTCAATAGAGCAAAAAAATACTTAGAAGATATTCATAATGTTTAGCTTAGTGTGCAGATTTATCACATTTAAATTATTTAAATTTAAAATAAAAGGTAAGTTCCCAAAAGATAAAAAATTGATTTTGCTAATTTTTCCACATACAAGTAATTGGGACTTTATAATTGCGATTGGTACAAGATTGTTTCTTCGTGAGGAAATCAACTTTGTAATTAAAAAAGAATATTATAATTTTTTTACGACTAAATTTTTTAATAATCTTGGAGGAAAACCAATTGACAGAAGTGGAAAAATGAATACGGTCGAAACAGTTTCAAAAATGTTTAATGACAACAAAATATTTAGAATCGCAATTGCACCTGAGGGAACACGAAAATTAGTAAAAGAATGGAAAACCGGATTCTATTATATTGCTTTAATGACTAATTGTAAAATACTACCAGTTGCTATTGACTGGAAAAGTCGTGAAATTAAAATATTTAAACTTTTCACAGTAACATCAAATTTAAAAAAGGACTTAAAATTTTTAAAGTCTCTTTTCAAAGGTGTAAAGGGTAGAATCGCTACGAACAGTATAATATAAAAACTATTTAAGGTTACTAAATACACTTTGAACATCATCATCCTCCTCAATAATGTAAATTAGTTTATTTACATCCTCTTTGTCTAAATCATTTAACTCGATTAAGTTTAATGGTATCCTCTCAAATTCTGTTGATAAAACATTAATGGATTTATTCTCTAATTTTTGTTGAATTGCACCAAATTTGTCAAAGGACGCATAAACGTATGCATCTTCGCCAATAGTAAAAAATTCATCAATACCATAATCAATCAATTCTAATTCTAGTTCTTCCAAGTTTAAATCTTTAGGATTAAATTTAAAACTACATTTATGTTCAAAAATGTATTCTACAGAACCAGAAACTCCTAGTGTTCCTCCACATTTATTAAAATAACTTCTAATGTTAGCGACTGTTCTATTATTGTTATTAGTGGTGGCTTCTATTAATAATGCAATTCCATGAGGGGCGTAACCTTCAAAAATAATTTTTTTATAAGTATCTGCATTGTTGTCAATAGCTTTTTTTAGTGCCCTTTCGATATTTACTTTTGGCATATTAACGCTCTTTGCATTTTGTATTACTGCTCTAAGTTTTGAATTTGATTTAGGGTCAATTCCCCCTTCTTTAGCACAAATAGTAATCTCTCTGACAATCTTCGTAAAGATTTTTGCCATTGATGACCATCTTTTAATTTTTCTACTTTTTCTAAATTCAAACGCTCTTCCCATTTTTCTGTCTATCAGTGTGTGAATCAGATAATACCTCGTCACATGTAATTGTTAAATGACTTGGTAGTTTGTTTTCCTTTGGTAAAACAGCAATATATCTTAAGTCATTCATTGTAAAAACTTGTTTAAATACTAATTTTTTAAAATTTCTGTGAATTGCTAATTTTTTAAAAAACTCGTGATGGCTTGTTAGGTCTGTACTTCCTAAATGAAAAACTCCACTTAATTTTTGATTAATTATATAATGAATTTGCTGACATAATTTTAAAATACTATTAACATTAATTATTGAATTTGGAAAAACTTCAAATGGTTCATTATCTAGCATTTTATCCTTCATTTCATTAATCCTTGGGCAGTTTACACCAAATATCATTGGTAGTCTAGCAATAACAAATCTACTTTTCTCCATTCTAAGGATAGCATTTTCAATTTTAATTTTAAAGATCCCATATTTGCTGTCTGATAATGTTTTATCATATTCGTAAGAAGGATAATTATGAAATGAATCAAAGACATTTGAAGAGGAAAGAAAAATTAGTCTATAATCAAATTTTTTTGAATAATCGATTAATAAATTATGTAAAATAATTTGACTTTCAAAAGGTCCTCTCAATGAAGAAATTACAATGCTTGGTTTTATTTTAATTAGTAGTTCTTCTATACTATTTTTTTCAAGGTCATACATAAAAAAGTGCTTATTCTTACTGAAACTTGTATTTGAACAGAAAGTACCATAAGTTTTAAAGAACGGAGTTAATTCTCTATACAGTGAGTATCCTATAAACCCGCTTCCACCAAGAATCAAAATATTATTCACTTATGTTAAATAAATGGTAAAGGAGAAATTTTAGCTTTAAATATTTTTTTTTCGTTATAAATAAAAATTTCATCTTCGTAATTTAGTTTATCTTTTAATATGAAACCTAATCCAATTGGTGTTTTTAGACTTGGCGAAAAGGTTCCTGATGTAATTCTTCCTATTTCGTGCTTATCTGAATCTAAAATAATATTATCTTTTCTAGGAATCATTCGATCCTGACATTTGACACCGATAATTAAATATCTGCATCCAATTTCAATATCTTTCTTTATACGTTCGCTTCCATAAAAGTTAGTTTCAGTCTTGGTTATCCATTTTAGACCAGCCTCAATAGGGGAAGTATTTTCGTCAATTTCGTTACCATATAAACAATAACCCATTTCGATTCTTAGTGAGTCTCTTGCCGCAAGACCAATTGGTAAAGCATTAAATTCTTTTCCTTCACTGAATAAAGAATCCCATATTTGCTTGACATTATGGTTGTCGCAATAAATTTCATAACCTCCTGCACCTGTATAACCCGTCGAGGCAACTATTACCTTTTTCACCCCAGCAACGTCAGCTTTACAATTCATATAGTTTTTCATACTATCAAAATTAAAATCAGAAATTTTATTTAAAAGTTTGGTTGAATTTGGACCTTGGATTGATAAAAGAGAAATATTGTTTGAAATATTTTTTAAGTCAACATTAAATCTTTTGTTCAAAAACTTTAGGTGTTCCCAATCTTTTTGAATATTAGAAGCGTTTACGACTAATAAGTATTTATTTTTATTTAGTTTATTTACAATTAAGTCATCAATAATTCCTCCATTTAAGTTTGAAAGATAATTGTATTGAGACCTGCCTACGAAGAGTTTTTTTACATCGTTACTGCAACAATACTGTAAAAATATTTCTGCATTTACACCTTCAACAAGAATCTCACCCATGTGTGAAACATCAAAAACTCCCACGCTATTTCTTACACAATTATGCTCCTTCATAATACTTCCATAAGAAATTGGCATTTCATACCCAGCAAAATTTGTCATTTTACCTCCTAATGATTTATGAATTTCATTAAGTTTGGTTTTCCTCATTTTATTAATTTTTCAAATTGTAATTTTTTATTTTCATTTTGCATATTGGATTAACGTGACAACAAAAAACTTTTTAACTGTTTATATTCTCTTATTTGTATTTTAGACTTTTCCTTTTTTTTTAGTTCTAAAATGTGTTGAGGAATATCTATATTGATATTTAATGCATTCTCAACCGTATCCAAAAATTTAACTGGATGAGCTGTTTCTAAAAAAAGGCCTGTTGTTTCTGGGTTATTGAACAAATATTTTTTCAAACCCAAAAAGGCAGTAGCACCATGCGGATCTAATAAATATTTCGATTTATGATATAGTTCTCTTATCCCCAAAATAGTTTCTTCATCAGAAAACTTATAAGCGGTTAATTCTTTTTTTAACTCATTAAAATTATTATTATAGAGGCTAAGTATTCTAACGAAATTACTAGGGTCGCCTACGTCCATAGCGTTTGTTATAGTAGATATAGTTTTTTGTTTTTCATATGTGCCAGTTTTCATGAATTTCGGGACTGTGTCGTTTTCATTTGTTGAAGCGACAAAATGATTAATGGGTAGCCCCATTTTTTTTGCTAGCATACCAGCACAAAGATTTCCAAAATTTCCACTTGGAACAGAAACGACTAAATTCGAATTTCTTCTATTTAGGTCCCTGTATGCTATAAAATAGTAGAGCATCTGTGGAAGCCATCTTGCGATATTGATTGAATTAGCTGATGTCAATAACTTTTCACTTAAATCTTTGTCAACAAAGGTTTTTTTAACCATTTCTTGGCATTTATCAAAATACCCGTCTACTTCTAGTGCTGAAACATTACTGCCAAGTGTTGTAAGTTGTAATTCTTGAATTTCACTAACCTTTCCCTTTGGATAAAGAATCACCACATCAACCCCATCAATTCCTAAAAAACCGTTTGCAACAGCTCCTCCGGTATCTCCAGACGTTGCTACAATTACAGTTATTTTCTTATTTAAATTTTCATTTCTAATAAAATAATCCATACAAGCTGACATAAATTTTGCCCCTACGTCCTTAAATGCCAAAGTTGGGCCATGGAATAATTCTAAACTATATATATTTTCATCAACTAAAACTGTAGGAAATTTAAAATCTAAGGTCTTTTTAATTATATCTAGTAAACTTTCTTCTGGAATTTCTTCGTTTATGTACCCTTTCATAACAGCAAGTGCTAATGAAAAATTATCCATCTTTTGTAAATCTTTCCAAAAATCCTCACTTAGCTTTTGTACTTCAATTGGATAATATAGGCTTTTGTCAGGAGCTAATCCATTAAACAATGCCTTTTTAAAACTGACTATATCTTTTTTGTTTCCTAGGCTTAAGTACATTGTTAATTTATTATTTTTATTCCGGCTGTGTTAATCTTTGATAAGATTAAATTGTATTGCATATTTTTTTTAAGTGTAATTTCCTTTATTATGCCCAAGACTTGTTCTGACTTCTTTTTTCCTTTGCAAATTGAAAAAATTGATGGGCCAGCGCCAGATATTCCTGAACCAAGTGCATATTTCGAAGCAGCAGTTACTATTTCTTTAAAATTTGGTATAAGTTTCATTCTTTGTGGTTCTACTACTACATCCTCAATTGTTTTAGACAACAATTCATAATCTTTTGTAAATAATGCAGTTACAAATCCACCTAGATTACCCCATTGTTTAGTAGCTTTCTCTAAATCTATTTTTTTGTCAATCATCATTCTTGCGTCTTTAGTTTTTAACTCTATTAATGGGTGAGTTATTATGACGTATAATTCTTTTAGTGATGGTAATGTAATAACATCTAGAGGTTTTAATGAACGAACTAATGTAAAACCACCGAAAATCACTGGCGATAAATTATCTGCATGTTTTACCCCACTTGCAATTTCTTCACCAAGCATCGCAAATTCAACAAGCTCCAACTTTGAAAACTTACTTCCTGTTAGCAAATTAATTGCAAAAGCCGTTCCAGCTGCACTAGCGGCACTGCTCCCAATACCACTTCCCGGTTTTATTTTTTTAATGATTGTTACTCGAAATCCATGCTTTAAATTTAATTTTTGAATCATTGCGAATGCAACTGGGCCACAGACGTTGTATTTTGAATTACTTGGAATCGATTTTTCATTTATAATTTTAATCTCCACACCTCTTGCTTTTTTAATTTCTACGGTCATTTCATCACATGGTTTTTCTAAACAGAATCCTAGGACATCAAATCCGCAGGAAACATTAGCAACAGATGAGGGTACACTAATTGTTATTTTATTCATCTCTTTCCAATTCTT
>CACPQA010000025.1 GCA_902635965.1 uncultured Bacteroidota bacterium | reverse complement strand
TTGGAATTAAATTGGGTATTATGTTTGCCTTTTCCATCATATTCTTCGGTTGGTCATTAAGCCCAACGAGAAATACTCTTTTATCTTTTGAAATTAGATCATTAAATACAGATTCTAGTGCATACAACCCAGATTGATCTATATAAGGCACTTTTTTGAGTCTAATAATTAAGATTGATGCTGTTAACGGGATTTGTTTAGCCGTTTGATTAAAATTAGAACTGCTTCCAAAGAAAAGAGGTCCTTCAATATCTTTTATAAAAATATCTTCTTTTAGATTTGAAGGAAGTTTGAATTCCCCTTTTTTTAATGGAAAAATTTTAAAGCTTTCACTTGTTAAATCACCAACTTTTTTCATGAAAATAAGGGAAGCAATAACTAAACCAATACCAACAGCGTATACCAAGTTCCAAACTGAGGAGAGGACCAACACAATTATTAATATAAAAACTTCAGGCCTTGGCATATAAGGAATGGCTTTTAGCCCTTTATAATCCATAACCCCTATTCCTACCGTTATTAAAATACCTGCAAGCACTGCAGCAGGAATTTTCGAAGCAACGGGACCTACGGCCAAGAGAATAAAAAGAAGTAAAAGTCCAGCGATCATTCCAGATAGTCTTGTTTTACCCCCTGAATTTATATTTACAACTGTCCTAATGGTAGCTCCTGCACCAGGAATACCTCCAAAGAGAGCTCCAATTGAATTACCAATTCCTTGACCAATAAGCTCTTTGTTGGGTTCATGAATCGTTTTAGTCATGTTATCAGCTACAATTGAGGTAAGAAGTGAATCAATTGCGCCTAAAAGTGCGAGAGTAATTGCAGTAAAAATATATTTTGCAACCAGTGCGATGTCAAGGACCTTGAATACACTATACTGTATTTCTGGAAGCCCAGAGGGTATGGCTGATATTGGCCTATAATTAATTCCAAATCCGTACGCTACTCCAGATACTACAAATAAAGACACAAGAGTACTAGGGACAGCGGTTGTTATTCTTTTGAATCCATAAATAATAGCTATTGTAAAAAGAGCTAATAAGAGTTCAGTTATATCAATATTTTTTATGATTCTTGGCAAAACATTGAAAGTTCCCAAGACTCCAGAAGCTTCCTTGCTAGCCAAAGTTTTAGCTTCTGTCATTATATCACTCTGAGTTATTTTGTTAGAATTTTTTATTGCAGACTCAAAATCGTCTAAAACTAACATCTCATTACTTATTTCATCATTAAGAGATTTTTGAAGAAGATTACTTTCTGCCTTTTCTTTAAAATTTTCAACAAATTCGTTATCTTCTTTTACGTAATAACCCACCGTTGGAGCGATTTGGGTAACTAGAATAATAACACCTATAGCTGTCATAAAGCCTGAAACCACAGGATAAGGTATATATCTTATGTATTTTCCAACTCCAATAAAGCCCAATACAATTTGTAAAAGACCAGATAGCATAAATACTGCAAGAATAATGGGTAATGCATTGCTTATAGATCCATCAAAATTAGATAGAATATCTGCAATAAAGACCATGCTTACAGCTGTCATAGGAGCAGTAGGACCTGATATCTGGGTCGGAGTACCTCCGAAAAAAGCTGCGAAAAAACTTATAAAAATAGCACCATATAAACCAGCGCTAGGACCTAACCCAGAACTTAACCCAAATGCAAGTGCAAGTGGTAAAGCAACTATACCAGCAGTTATACCTCCAAAAAAATCACCTCTGAAGTTTGAAAAATCAAATTTTAATAATTTTTTAAACATGAGCAGCAAAATTAGAAATAATTTTTAGTTTATAATTTTTCTTAGATATAAAATGCTTATTGTTTATTAAGGTTTTCTTATTTCTAGGACTAATTTTTGGACTTCTTCTGGAACTTTTTTTGTGAATTTTGAAACAATGATTGAAATTAAAAAGTTAAATAGCATAGCTATACTACCAAAACCTTCTGGTGAGATTCCAAACCACCATTGAGATGAATCCCCTCCTCCAAACCACCCAAATTTGAATTTTAGCATATAAATAAGCATCAAAGACATTCCAGCTATCATTCCACAAACAGCACCTTCTTTGTTCATTTTTAAACTAAATATACCCAATACAATCGCTGGGAAAAAAGATGCAGCGGCAAGTCCAAAAGCAAGTGCAACTGTAGCGGCAACAAAACCCGGTGGATTAATACCAAAATATCCGGCTAACATCACAGCCAAAAAAGAAGAAATTCGAGCTGCAATTAATTCTTGTTTTTCACTTACTTTAGGATGTATAATTCCTTTAATTAAATCGTGCGAAATTGACGAGGAAATTACAAGCAAAAGGCCAGCAGCAGTTGACAAAGCAGCTGCAAGTGCTCCCGCAGCAAGGAGTGCGATTACCCAGTTTGGTAATTGGGCAATTTCTGGATTTGCCAGTACCATAATGTCTCGGTCAATAATTAACTCATTTATTGTATTATCAGCACTGTACTGAATTATTTGGTCGTTGTTTTTATCCGTGAAATTAATAAGACCTGTTTCTTCCCATTTTTTAAACCAAGTGGGCATATTTGTATATATTTTATTGTTCGTAGTTTCAATAAGATTTATTCTTGCAAACACTGCTATAGCTGGTGCAGTAGTATACAGTATAGCTATGAATAAAAGAGCCCAACCGGCAGATTTTCTAGCATCACTTACCTTTTTTACTGTAAAAAAACGAACAATAACGTGAGGTAAACCAGCGGTCCCTACCATTAGGGCAAGCGTGATTAGAATCATATCCAACATTGACTTTGTTCCACTTGTATAATCACTAAAACCTAACTCTTTGTGCAAAGAATTTAATTTATCAAGAAGGTAAATGCCATTTTGATCTGAAGAACCAAATCCAATTTGCGGGATTACCCAACCTGTACTTATAAATGATATAAAAATTGCTGGAATCAGAAAAGCAAAAATTAAAACACAATATTGAGCGACTTGGGTATATGTAATACCTTTCATTCCTCCTAAAACAGCATAAAATAAAACTATAGCCATACCTATAAATACACCAGTGTTAATATCAACTTCAAGATATCTTGAAAAAACTACCCCCACTCCTCTCATTTGACCAGCTACGTAAGTAAAAGATACTATTAAGGCACAAAAAACAGCAACCAATCTTGCAGTAGATGAATAGTATCTTTCTCCGATAAAGTCAGGTACAGTAAACTTTCCAAATTTCCTTAAATATGGTGCCAAAAGTAATGCTAATAAAACATATCCACCTGTCCATCCCATGAGATAAACTGACCCATCATAGCCTATAAATGATATAATTCCTGCCATAGAAATAAAAGAAGCAGCCGACATCCAATCAGCTGCAGTAGCCATACCGTTTGCTACTGGTGGAACACCCCTTCCGGCTATATAAAATTCTCTTGTGTTTCCAGCTCTTGACCATATTGCAATTCCTATGTACATAGCAAATGATAATCCAACCAAAAGCCAAATCCATATTTGAAGTTCCATTTATTTGAATTTTTTATCAAGTTTGTTCATTAGATAGATGTATATAAAAATTAAAATCACAAAAATATAAATAGAGCCCTGTTGTGAAAACCAAAATCCAAGAGGAAAACCTCCAATTTGGAATTGGTTTAGATTTTCAACAAGGAGAATACCAAATCCAAAAGAAACGGTGAACCAGACCGTAAGGAGAATTGAAACGAATTTTAAGTTATACTTCCAATATTTGTTATTGTTGGAATTATTTTTTTTCAACTTATCAAAAAATTTTTTTAATGTACAAAAAACAATTTAGAGTAGAAGAGAAGTTCACTTTTTTTAATATCAATTATCAAATTTTTAAGAATAATCTATCGAATTATTTTAAAATTATGGTTGTTAATGATTGATTTAAGTATATATTTGCAAACTCTTCGATTAAGTGAAGCGGAGTATTTTTAACCCTTCTGTTAATTTCGATTTAAGCTTTCACATTTAATTAACAGGATACAAATTTTAAAAAAATGGCTAAGGAGCTAAAAGAAAAGAATGAAGATTCTAAAAAAGATGAAACAAAAAAGAAGGTTGCATCAACCAAAAAATTAACTACCAAAAAAACTTCACAAAAAAATTCATCAGTTAGAGAGGTTAGTAAAGCACAAAAAAAAGAATCCAAACCAAAAAATACTAAATCAGTTTTAGAAAAAAAAGTATCAGCTAAAACTAAGTCTAAAGTGTCAAAATCCAATAAAGTAGAAGATCCCAAGTCTTCCAAAGTAAATTCTCCCAAAAAGTCCGAATCTAAATCCAAGCCGGAAAAGGAGTCTACTATACTAAAAAGTGATCTAGAAGAGAAAACAGTAAAGATTAAATCATCTTCAAAAAAACAAAAGAAATTAAAAGAAAAAATTGATCAAGATCTAGCGTCATTCGATTGGCACCTATATGAAGAAGGATTGGATGAAATTGATAACAAAACAATTGATGAATTTGAAAAGTTAGTCTCAAAAAACTTCGTAGATACAACTGATGATGACGTGATTGAGGGAACTGTTGTTCATATGACTGATAGAGAAGCCATTATAGATATCAACGCTAAGTCTGAAGGGGTAATTTCTCTTAATGAATTCAGATATAATCCCAACTTAAAGATTGGCGATAATGTTGAAGTCGTAGTTGACATGCGAGAAGATAAAACAGGTCAATTGATCTTGTCACATAGAAAAGCTAGAACCATAAAAGCTTGGGAAAGAATTAACAATGCTCATGATAGCGGAGAAATAGTTAATGGCTATGTTAAATGTAGAACTAAAGGTGGAATGATTGTTGATGTTTTCGGGATAGAGGCCTTTCTTCCTGGCTCTCAAATTGATGTCAAACCAATTAGGGATTATGATCAATTTGTTGACAAGACAATGGAATTTAAAGTAGTTAAAATTAACCATGAGTTTAAAAATGTAGTTGTTTCACACAAGGCTCTTATTGAAGCAGACATTGAAGAACAGAAAAAGGAAATTATTGGGCAATTAGAAAAGGGCCAGGTTCTTGAAGGAACAGTTAAAAACATAACCTCTTATGGAGTATTTATTGATCTTGGAGGTGTAGATGGTTTGATCCACATCACTGATCTTTCATGGAGCAGAATAATCCATCCTAGCGAAATCCTAGAGTTAGATCAAAAACTTAACGTGGTCATTTTGGATTTTGATGACAACAAATCTAGAATTCAACTAGGATTAAAACAACTTAGTGATCATCCTTGGGATAAATTAGGAGAAAATGTTATGGAGGGTTCCAATGTGAAAGGAAAAGTAGTTGTGATTGCAGACTATGGAGCTTTTATAGAAATTGAAGACGGTGTCGAAGGACTTGTTCATGTTTCTGAAATGTCATGGTCAACACATCTTAGATCGGCACAAGATTTTGTTAATGTTGGTGATGAGGTCGAAGCACAAATTCTTACAATGGACAGAGATTCAAGAAAAATGTCCTTGGGAATTAAACAATTAACGCAAGATCCCTGGACCGATATTACATCCAAATATCCAGTTGGGTCAAAACATAAAGGTATGGTTAGAAATTTTACCAACTTTGGTGTTTTTATTGAACTTGAAGAAGGAATTGACGGGTTAGTTTATATATCTGATTTATCTTGGACAAAAAAAGTGAAGCATCCTTCTGAAATTTTAAATGTTGGTGATAAAATCGATGTTATTGTATTGGAACTTGACGTTGATGGAAGAAAATTGAGTCTTGGACATAAACAAACCCAAGATAATCCATGGGATAAATATGCTAAAGAGTTTTCAGAGGGAACAATACATGAGGTTGAGTTGACAGAAATGGTTGATAAAGGAGCGACAATAAATTTCAATGAAAATATTACAGCTTTCGTTCCATCTAGACATCTGGAAAAGGAAGACGGTAGTAAACTAGGTCTAAATGAAAATGTAAAATTCAAGATTATTGAATTCAATAAGGATTTCAAGAGAGTAGTTGCTTCTCATACCTCGACTTTTAGAAATGATGATAGAAAAAATAAAAGTAAAATAAAAACTCAAAGCAATGTCGAAACTAATGAAAAAGCTACACTTGGTGATATAGATGCATTGGCAGTTCTTAAAGAAAAAATGGATAAAAAATGATTGTTGTAAATGATAAGTTGTGTTAGAATATATTTATACCTTACATTATTGAAATCATTCATTAAATTTAAGTGAAAAGAAAAAAACTTCTTGACAAACACACATTAGATATACTTTTAAACAGATTAAGCTGTGAATTAATTGAAAACCACTTTGATTTTAGAAATTCAATTTTGATTGGGTTGCAGCCTAGAGGGATTTTTGTTTTAAATAAATTGGTAAAAAAGTTAAAAGAAAAATATTTTATATCTAATTTAAAACATGGTAAGTTAGACACTACTTTTTTTCGTGATGATTTTAGAAGCAAAAAGGAACATCATAAAGCTAATTTTTCAAATATAAATTTTAACATTGAAGATAAGCGTGTTGTTTTAATTGATGATGTTTTATATACTGGTAGAAGTATAAGAGCTGCCTTGATAGCTATTGAATCATTTGGGAGGCCCATAAAGATTGAATTATTGACACTAATAAATAGAAGATTTACAAGACATCTTCCTATCCAACCTGATTACACTGGCCTCAACGTAGATACTCTCCAAAATGATAGGGTAAATGTTGATTTAAATAAATCAAATGTTGAGGATGCAGTTTACATATTAAAGGACCATAATGAAGCAAATTTCAGTTAACAACCTTTTGGGTGTAAAATATCTTACGAAAGATGATATTAATTTAATTTTCGAAACGGCTGATAGTTTTAAAGAAATTTTAAATAGGAAAATTAAAAAGGTTCCAACTCTTACAGGAATTACGATTGCTAATTTGTTTTTTGAAAATTCAACTCGCACCAAGTTATCTTTTGAATTAGCAGAAAAAAGATTGAGCGCTGACATAATTAACTTCTCAACCATGGGGTCATCGATTTCAAAGGGTGAAACACTTATTGATACAGTTAAAAATATCATTGCTATGAAAGTTGATATGATTATTATCAGGCATCCGAGCCCAGGGGTTGCTGAATTTTTAACAAAAAACACAAACTCGTGTATTATCAACGCTGGGGACGGAACTCACGAACATCCAACTCAAGGTTTACTTGACACATTTTCTATAAATGAAAAATTGGGAAGTGTGAATAATAAAAGGGTCCTTATTTTAGGTGATATTCTGCATTCTAGAGTAGCATTATCTAATATTTTTGCTTTGAAAATTTTAGGTGCAAAGATAAAGGTTTGTGGTCCTAAAAGTCTAATTCCAAAATTTATTCAAAGTTTAGATGTCACGTATGAGCCCAATTTAGATAGTGGACTTGCATGGTGTGACGCAGTTAATATTTTGAGGGTCCAAAACGAAAGAATGAATGAAACATATTTTCCCTCTTTACGAGAATATCATAACCTTTTTGGAATTAAATTATCGTCAATAAAAAATTTAAGAAAAGAAATCCTTATTTTACATCCAGGTCCGATAAACAGAGGAGTTGAAATTGCAACCGAGGTACTAGATAATGAAAAAACAATTGTGCTTGATCAAGTTGAAAACGGAGTTGCAATACGGATGGCTGTTTTGTATCTTCTAGCTGCAAAAATTAAAGGAATCAATGATTCTAATTAATTATTCACCTAAATTAAACAACCCCTATTATAAAAACATATAAATGAAATTAACTATCCTAGGTTCAGGTGCGTCAACACCTAAAATAAATAATTATACAACCTCTCAAATATTAAAAATTAAAAACAATTATTTTTTGATTGATTGCGGTGAAGGTATACAGATGCAGTTAAGAAAACTAAAAATTAATTTTTCTAAAATCAGCTGTATTTTTATATCACATTTGCATGGGGACCATTATTTTGGACTAATTGGCCTTATCTCCACTTTTCGTCTCCTAGGAAGAGTTTCTGATTTAAATATTTACGCTCCAAAGGGTTTACAAGAACTAATAAACTTACATTTAAAATTATCACAATCATGGTTAAATTACAGGATTATTTTTCACGCTCTAACCAGTAAAAGTCAAAAAATAATCATCGACAACAGTGACTTATCAGTTAAAACAATCCCTCTAAACCACAGAATCTACACTAATGGATTTTTATTTGAAGAAAAATTTAACGAGAGGAATATTAAAAAGTCAAAAATTAAAGAATATAATTTTAAAATAGAAGACTTAAAAAAACTTAAAAAAGGTCAAGATGTTTATCTTGACGATGGAACGAAAATAAAAAATTCTGCTGTTGTGAAAAATTTGAAAAAATCAAAAAAATATGCATTTTGCAGCGATACAGCTTACAATACTAATATAATTCAATTAATTTCATCCATTGAATGCCTCTACCACGAATCAACCTTCCTTGAGTCTCATTCTGATTTAGCAAAAAAAACAATGCACAGTACTGCCTCAGAGGCAGCGAAAATAGCAAGTGCAGCCAATGTTGGAAAATTAATTTTGGGACATTTTTCTAATAGATATAAAAATCAAGAAAATTTCTTGAAAGAAGCCAAAATATATTTTAAAAATGTTTTTTTAGCAAATGAAGGAACCATATTTGATATTTGAAATATACAGTTAATTATATGTTTATTATTAATTTTACATATAATCATGATTCAGGAAGGAAATTTAGCTAATTTTAGAAAATCCTATGAAAAGGGAGTTATATCTGACAATTTCAAGCATTTCAGCCCTTTTTATATTTTTCAAAAATGGTTTGAGGAGGCAGTGGAAGATAAACATATTATCGAACCAAACGCTATGACTCTTTCAACTATATCAAGTGAAAACTGTCCCAAATCTCGTATTGTACTTTTGAAGAAATTTGACTTGGATGGATTTACTTTTTTCACAAATTATAACAGCACCAAAGGCAAGTCTATTCAAAACAACAACAATGTTTGTCTCAATTTTTATTGGCCATCTTTAGAGAAACAAATTATCGTAATTGGAAATGCAAATAGAATTCCCCAAAAAGAGTCGGATGATTATTTTAATTCAAGACCACACGGAAGTCAAATCGGAGCTATTGTATCCAAACAAAGCGAAGTTATTGATAGTAGGGAATTTTTGGAAAGAAAATTTATAGAATTAAATGATTATTATACAAAAATAAAACCTAAAAGACCGAAAAACTGGGGTGGATATTTAGTAAAACCCAACTCATTTGAATTTTGGCAAGGAAGAAAAAATAGATTGCATGATCGTTTAGAATTTATCTATGAAGGTAATACTTGGACTTCAAACAGGTTGTCCCCATAATTATGAAGCAATTAATTTTTCTGAGGCATGCAAAATCTTCATGGGAGTATAATGTTGAAGATTATGATAGACCACTATCTTCTAAGGGTATGAGTGATATTAATAGGGTTTCAAAAAACCACAATGGTTTTTTTAAAAATTTTCAAATTATTATAACAAGTCCCGCAAATAGAGCTTTTCATACTTCAATCATATTAACCAGAAATGTTTTTAATGACTATAAAAGGCTATGTGTGGCTGGTGAACTGTACTCTTTTAATTATGAAAAAGTAATCGACTATGTTCACAACTTAGATGATAAATACACAAAAATTATATTAGTTGGACATAACCCTGCATTTTCAATAGCAGCTAGACATTTGTCACAAAATTTCCCACCTGATCTAAGAACATCTGATTGGATAGCTCTAGAATTCCAACAAAATATGTGGGCAAAAATAAATAAAGGAAATTATACCTATGAATCAAAAAAAAGTTGAAACCAAAAGTTTTAGTTTTGTTAATAGAGAATTGAGTTGGCTCAATTTTAATGAAAGAGTTTTGGAGGAGGCTTCTGATAGAACTGTTCCATTAATAGAAAGACTGAGATTTTTAGGTATTTTTTCAAATAATTTAGATGAATTTTTTCAAGTTAGATTCGCATCTGTCAAAAGAATTGCACAATCAAGTAAATCTGGTAAGAAAGTTTTAGGTGGGATTGAAGCTAAGGAATTATTAAAATCCATTACAAAAAAGGTGATTGCACTCCAACAAAAAAGCAATACGATTTTAAATAATATTGAAAACGAATTAAAGAAAGAAAAAATCTACTTTATAAATGAGAAAGATGTTAAACCTAACCAAATAGAATATTTAACCGACTATTTTTTAGAAAAAGTTAACCCATCTTTAGTAACTGTTATCTTAAAAGAAGAATTTCAAGATTTTACTGACAACAAAACCTTTTTTGCAATTAAAATGGAATTGAACTCAAAGTTAAATAGTGATATTCAAGAAAAAGAAATTTATGCGTTCATTGAACTTCCAAAAAATTTGGATCGTTTTATTGTGTTACCAGTAGAAGATAATGGAATACAGTTCATAATGATGTTGGACGACCTGATAAGATTTCACTTTCATTTGATTTTCAGTATGTTTGACTACAATAAAATTGAAGGGCATATGTTCAAAATAACTAGGGACGGTGAACTGGATATTGAAGAAAATTTTGGTAAAAGCTATGCTGAAAAAATAATGAATAGTGTAAGAGATAGGATCTTTGCGGACCCTGTGAGACTTGTTCATGATAAGAAAATTGATCCTATGACTTTAGAAAAAGTTATGGATAAACTGGGAGTAAAATCAAAAAAAAGTCTTATCCCTGGCGGTCGTTACCATAGGCGTGCAGATTATATGAAATTTCCAAGCTTGAATAGACTTGACTTGATGTATCAAAAAACCATTCCATTATCTGTAAAAAATCTTGGATTAGAGGAAAACATAATGCAAGCTGTTTCTAAAAAAGATTATTTAATTTACACTCCTTTTCATAGTTTCATTTATCTGATAAAGTTTTTAAGAGAAGCTGCTCTTGATCCAAATGTTAAAACTATCAAAATAACTCTTTACAGATTAGCAAAACATTCTCAAGTCGTTAGCTCTCTTATCAATGCTGTAAAAAATGGGAAAAAAGTCGTTGTCTATATTGAATTACAAGCAAGATTTGATGAAGAAAACAATATTAATGTAGCAGATAGACTCGAAAAATCTGGAGTTCAAATAGTCATGGGTGTACGGGGATTAAAAGTTCATTCAAAAGTTTGTTTAGTTTATAGAGATGAAGGGCAAAAGCTAAAAAAATATGGTTTTGTTAGTACTGGCAATTTCAATGAAGATACAGCAAAAGTATATACCGATTACACACTATTTACCTCAAGTCAGAAACTTTTAAAAGATGTAGCAAAAGTTTTTAATTTTTTAGAGGTTAATTATGAATTTAAAAAATATAAACATTTAATAGTTTCTCCCCACTATACATATCAGAGATTAGTTGATTTAATAGATAATGAGGTAAATAATAAATCCTTAGGTAAAAGGTCAAAAATTAGATTAAAACTTAATAGTATAACAAATTATAAGATTATATCAAAACTTTACGAAGCTAGTAGTGCAGGGGTAGAAATTGAAATGATTGTTAGAGGTGTTTGTTGCCTAATTCCTGGGGTAAAAGGTATGAGTGATAATATCAAAGTTAAAAGCGTTGTTGATAAATACTTAGAACATCCAAGGGTTTATATATTTGAAAATGCAGGAGAGCCTAAAATATACATATCCTCGGCTGATTGGATGACCAGGAATTTTGAAAATAGAATAGAGGTAAGTTGTCCAATATACGATTCTGAACTTAAGAAACAAATTTTAGATACCTTCAAAATTAGCTGGAGAGATAATGTGAAAAGCAGATTACTAAATGAACCTAACGAAAAAAAAGTAAGAAAAAGAAATGATGTAACCATTAGATCTCAATTTGAGACTTACAAATATTTTAAAAGCTTGACCTGCAAATGAAAATTGAAAATTTTGCGGCAATTGA
>CACPQA010000024.1 GCA_902635965.1 uncultured Bacteroidota bacterium | reverse complement strand
TTTTGTGGGCTTTTATTTCATCAATTTTTTCAATTATTACAGGTTATTTACAATATGACAGAGAAGGTTATGCCTGGGAAAGCGTTCAATGGCATCTTATAATGGGAATTTTCACAATGGTTTTTTGTCTTTTATTTTACCTAAAACTTAAATACGAAAATTTTAAAAGTTTACATAAAAATTTCCTATTCGCTGGTTTATCAATTTCCCTCTTAGTAACAGGGCATTTGGGTGGAAATATAACCCATGGTAGTGATCATTTAATCGAACCTTTACCGCCAGAGATCAAAGGTTTATTAGGGTTAGAGTATCAAAATGATATCATTGAACTTGATCCTAAAAATTACAAAAATGCTGTATTTTACACCGATATTATTCAACCAATTCTTACTCAGAGGTGCGTTTCATGCCACAACGACAAAAAAACTAAAGGTGGACTTAAGATGAATAGCTACAATGCCATTATGAAAGGGGGAAAAAATGGTTTAGTTATAATGATTAACAATTCAATTGAAAGTAAGATACATAAACGAATGACTCTCCCTATCGAAGATCGTTATCATATGCCTCCAAAATCTAGAACTCAACCCAGTAAGGAAGAAATTGAATTGATTAAAATTTGGATTGATAATTCCGCATCTAAAAATGCTTTGGTTGGTGATTTACCTATACCTAAAAAGATGTTAGCATCTTTTTTTCCAGACAAACCTAATGGTATCTATCCAGAAAAAGACGAAGAAGTGGTAAATAATATCCAGTTGTCTAATTTAAGAGATAAAGGGTTTTTAGTAGTAAATATTTTTGAATCATCCCCTTTTTTAAAGGTCTCGTGCATTAATATTGGCGATTTTAGGGATAAATCAGTTCAACAGCTCATAGATATTAAAGACAATATTGTCGAATTAGATCTCAGTAATACTAAGGTGACAGATGATGTTTTTGAATATATTAAAGATTTTAAAAACCTAACTATTTTAAAATTAGACAACACTAACATTAGCGGTGAAAAAGCGAATATTTTATCGAATCTGCTTCATTTAAAAAAAATAAGTCTAGTAAATACCCCTTTTGATTTAAAGTATATTTCTAATTTTTATAAATATCCAAATTTGACTAACGTTAATTTATTTAAATCAGGCAAGCAAAATATTCAGGAAATATCAATACCAGATAGTTTAAAACAGATTTTTAACTTGGGAGATTTGAAACTAGAAAAAATAAGCTCAGATGATATTGTCTACCCTTTCAAAGTATATGGACAGTAAATTTAGAAGGTATGTCTTTTAAATGCTTCTATTGCTTGGTATTCAGTTAATCCTAATTTATTGAATGTTATTGCAGTATTTCGATTTCGCTCCTCTGCTCTTAGCCAAAAGTCGCGTTTGTCTTGTCCTTGATACATTACTTTATCTTTCTGAGATTGATGGGATAAAATTGAATTTCTTTTTTGAATCACTTGTTCTGGACTCATAGGTACTGCCATATCAATTTCATTGATATCCCATTCTTGCCAAGCACCTCTGTAAAGCCATAGCCAACAATCTTTCATAAAAGATTTATTTTTTATTTCTGAAATTGCATCAAAAAGAATATCCAAACAAATTTTATGAGTCCCATGGGGATCTGCCAAGTCTCCAGCGGCAAAAATTTGATGGGGCTTTAATTCTTCTATAAGTCCTTTAACGATATTTACATCTTGTTCAGATGGATCTTTCTTCTCAACTTTGCGCGTTTGATAAAATGGCAAATTAAGAAAAAATAGACGACTTTCTTTTAAATTTAAAACTCTAGCTGCCGCAAAGCATTCGCTTTTTCGAATGTCTCCTTTTAATTTATTTAACTCATTACTATCAAGAGTACCCTCTTTTTTTATTGTTAACTCTAATTTGAGACTATTCATTTTTTCAGAATCTCCACTAGTAGCAATAGATACATCAACATACCTTCTAGCATCTTCATCAGAAACTGCAATATTTCCAGAGGTTTGGTAAGCAACATATACTTCGTGATTTTGGTCAATTAATCTAGCCAAAGTACCCCCCATTGAGATTACATCGTCATCTGGATGAGGACTAAAAACAAGAACTCTTTTCTTTGTTGGTATTGCTCTTTCCGGTCTATTTTCATCAGAATGATTTGGTTTTCCACCTGGCCAACCGGTAATTGATCTTTGAAGTTGATTAAACATCCATATATTTAATTCATAAGCTGAACCCTCTGTTTCCAAAAGATCTGATAATCCGTTTTCATTGTAATCCCTTTGTGTTAACTTTAATATGGGTTTTTGTAATTTATTGCATAACCAAGAAATAGCTTTTTTTCTTAAAGTATCGTCCCATTTACAATCTTTGACCAGCCATGGTGTTTTGTATCTAGTAAGTTCAGAACTTGCTTCTTCATCAAGTATAATAGAAATATTACTATGGGCCTGAAGAAAAGAAGCAGGAACCATACTTGAAATAGGACCTTCTATAGATTTTGCAACTTTCTCTGATTTTTTATGGCCCCAAGCAAGTAAAACAATCCTTTTTGCTCGCATTATAGTATCGACTCCCATGGTAATGGCTTTGTCTGGGACATTGTCTATTCCGTTAAAATCTCCTGCAGCATCCTCTTTTGTAATAAAGTCCAAGGAAACTAGTCTAGTTACAGAATTTTTGTTAGATCCTGGTTCGTTAAACCCAATGTGACCTGTTCTTCCAATTCCAAGTAGCTGAAAATCCAAACCGCCAAGATTATTTATTTTTTTCTCATACTCGTTGCAATAACTGTAAATATCTTTTGAAGAAACATTCCCTCTAGGAATGTTGATGTTTTCCTTAGGAATATCGATATGATCAAAGAGATGGTAATTCATAAAGTGGTTATAGCTAAGCAGGTCATCTTTTTCAATGGGGAAATATTCATCTAAATTAAAAGTGATGACATTTTTAAAGCTTAATCCTTCTTTTTTATGAAGGGCAACAAGTTCTCTATAAACTCCTATAGGAGACGAACCTGTTGCAAGGCCAAGTACATAGTGTTTCTTTATACAAGAACGAATTCCGGTGGCAATCTCATCAGCGACTAGTTTGGACGCTTCAGCTGCGGAAGGAAACGTAACATTATGGATTTTTTCAAATCTAGTGTCTTGAAATTTACCTGGAGCATCATAAAAAATATTTTTGCTTCCCATAGATTAAATACTGATATACAAAGATAGTAAATATAAATATCTAGTAGCCTGCTGCGTTTCCGTCCTTTCTTGATTCAGATGCTCCATAGAAAACTTTATTTTTTTTATCTACTTGAATTGCTTGATATCCTCCGAATGAGCCAAGGTCAAAACCGACTTCGTGACCAAATTTCATTAACTTTCTTATCGATTCATAATTAAAACCACTTTCTAAATAAATTTTACCTCCATCCAACATTTTTCCACCTGTGGGCTGCTCATCTGAAGAATGACGAATTCTTGGAGCGTCACCAGCTTCTTGGAGATTCATTTTAAAATCTATTAAATTCATCACAATTTGAGCATGACCCTGTGGTTGCATAGCACCCCCCATTAAACCAAAGCTTACCCATGGACTACCATCTTTTGTTATAAAGGCAGGTATAATAGTATGAAAAGGTCTCTTTCTAGGCTCGTAAACATTAAAATGTCCTTCTTCCAAAGAAAAAAGCTCACCCCGGTCTTGGAGCATAAAACCAAGTCCGGGAGGAACCATACCTGAACCCATACCTCTATAATTACTCTGTATTAACGAAACTATGTTTCCTTCTTGATCCGAGGTGGTAAGATAAATGGTATCTCCATTTTCTAGTTTTCCATGAGTTACACTTTTTGAGGATTTTTGGGTGTCTATTTCTTTTCTTCTTTTTTCCGCATATTTTTTAGATATCAAGTATTTAGTTGGAATTTTATTAAAGTCTGGGTCTGCGTAATATTTAGCCCTATCAGCATAAGCTATTTTTTTAGCTTCTACAAAATGATGTATATGTTCTGCAGAACCAAAACCCATTTTTTGAATATCAAATCCCTCCAAAATATTTAAAATTTGAAGTGCAGCAATCCCTTGGCCATTAGGAGGTAATTCCCAAACATCATACCCCCTGTAGCTGGTAGACACGGGCTCAACCCATTCTGATTTATGATTTTGCAAATCTTCTTCGTCAAGAAACCCTCCTTGATCTTTTAAGAATTTACTAATCGTTTTAGCCACAATACCTTTGTAAAATCCATTCCTACCCTCTTTACCAATTATTTTTAAAGTATTTGCAAGATCTGGATTCTTAAATATTTGTCCTTTTATTGGAGCTTTACCATTAATCATGTAAGTGTCCTCAAAGTTTGGATAATTTTTAAATCTTTTAGAAGCGGAGGACATATAATATGCAACAAGTTCAGTAACAGGAAATCCACTTTCAGCGTATTCAATAGTAGGCATCAAAATTTCAATCATTGGTTTGGTTCCAAACTTTTTATGTAGTGAAAACCAACCATCGACACACCCAGGAACTGATACAGGGAGTGGTCCATAGGATGGAATTGTCTTTAATTTTCTACTTTTAAAATGATTAAGTGTAAGATTTCTTGGAGATCTTCCACTTGCATTTAATCCATAAAGCTTTTTTTCTTTTTCAATCCAAACAATTGCAAATAAATCTCCACCTATACCATTACCGGTTGGTTCCATCAGTCCCAAAGCTGCATTTGCAGCAATAGCAGCATCTATCGCGTTACCTCCAGTTTTTAAAATATCCAAGCCAATTTGCGTTGCTAAAGGATGGCTTGTGGCAACCATACCATTTTGGCTAATCACTTCTGATCTGGTTGAAAAATTTTTCCCGGTTATTCTATCTTGTCCGTAATTATAATTGAAAGATAAATTAACAGCAATAATAAAAAAAAATAAAATATAACTTCTCATCTATTTATTTTGTTCCCAATCCCAAGCTGAAAGAATTGCATCTTCAAAGCTCACTTTCGAACTCCAATTTAATATTTTTTTAGCTTTTGAAATATCGGCAAAAGCAGAAATCACATCACCTTTTCTTCTAGGTCTTAAATCATATTGAAGTTTTTTACCTGAAACTTTATTAAATGTTTCAATAACTTGTTTAACACTTTTACCCTCACCTGTACCAACGTTAAAAACGTCATAAATATTACTTTTTTTATTTGAGAAAAGATATTCTAAAGCAGATATATGAGCATCTGCAAGATCCATTATATGAATGTAGTCTCTGATACAAGTTCCGTCTAGAGTTGGATAATCATCTCCAAAAACGGCAAATTTTTTTAATTTACCAATAGCAAACTGAGTAATTATTGGGACAAGATTTTGAGGAACATTTCTTGGATCCTCTCCAATTAAACCTGATGGGTGTGCACCAATTGGATTAAAGTATCTTAAAATTACGGTACTAAGTTTTGTTTCTATGTTAGTTTTATCTTCTAAAATATTTTCACAAATCTTTTTCGTGTTACCATATGGAGATTCTGGTTTTTTTAAAGGTGTTTTTTCGGTTATTGGTAATTTTTCTGCCTGTCCGTAAACAGTGCATGATGAACTAAAAATGAATTTAACATCGGTATTTATATTATCAAGAAGATTTATAAGACTTTGTATGTTATTATAATAATAATCCAATGGTTTTCTAACGCTCTCATCGACTGATTTTTTTGCTGCGAAATGGATCACACCGTCAAATTGGTTGTTTTTTTTAAAAAATGTTTTTGCCTTAGAAGCGTCGGTCAAATCAAATTCAAAAAAATCAGGGGAAATATCGGTTATTTGTTTAATTCTTTTTAAGACATCTTTAGAAGAGTTAGATAAGTTATCAATGATACAAACTTTATATCCTTTATCAATGAGTGCAATTGTTGTGTGTGATCCAATATATCCTAATCCTCCTGTAACAAGAATATATTTACTATTCATTGGAATTTGGAATACTCTTTATAATAGTTAATATATCTTTTGCAGAGGTAAGGTCCGGAATATGTTCAAAGAAAGGGAGTGCATCAAAACTATTTGGGTATTCTTTTATATAATTCCTTACTGCCTCGGGAATTTCTTTTTCTTTTCTTTCAGGATGTAAAGGACAATTTTTCATAAATGGATAGATAGTCGGTCCAAAAAATTTAAAAATATTCATACTAACTCTAATTTTGTCATTTTTATCCCTAAAATTGTCAACTTCTTCTATAGGTGGCTTTTCAATAATATTTATAAGCTTATTATTCTCATTCACGCTAATTAAAGCAAATTTAGTTAAACGTTCATGCGGAAAATTAAGTGCATCCCTGTCGTAACTAATAAGGGCATGCTGTTTCTCATCTAATTCAAAAAGGGAGTTTAAGGAGTTTACAGAATATAAATTATCTCCATTAATAATAACAAAACTATTCCTTTTTAAAACCGCGTGTTGATCCATAGCTTGCATTAAAGCATCTGAAGTACCTAAAGGTTTTTCTCTATCAACAGGTTTATATTGAATTGCAAAATTTATTTTTAACTCAGAAAAACTGTCATTAAAAATTTTTGTTTCCATAAAACTCCTAAAAGAAGAATTTTCAGGCGATGTTATTAAAAAGACTTCTTTGACTCCAGCTGATAAAGCATTCTGAAGGATAAAATAAAGGAGCGGTCTTTTATCATCTCCAAGTGGAATCAGAGTTTTGTGTGAACTTTTAGCTATATCAGTTATATTTTTATCCAAATTAATATCATTGAGAGATTTTTTAAGCCTTGATGATGCTCCACCAGCTAAGATTACTAGAATTTTTTCTCTACTTTTCATATTAAACTAAATTTACAGAAAACGCATCGGCAGCTCCCGCATTAAGAATTGCATCAATGACTTTTTCTTCGTTTTGTGAGTCAGTCATAGCTAAAAAACATCCTCCACCTCCTGAACCAACAATTTTAGTAGCCTTAGCTCCTGCAACTTTTGCAGCATTCATCATAGAAATCATTTCATTTGGAGTGTTGTTTAACTTTTTATCGAGAATCTCTTGGTGTGCATTTATGAGCTTAGCTATTTTATTTCTGTCATGATTTGGATTTTCAAATTCCAATAATGCATTTTGAGTTATTTTATGGTTAAAAATAGCTGCGTAGAAATATGGGTGAAGGTCAAATGGCAAGTTTTTTCTAAAATCATAAAAATCTTGTTTTTTTGCATCATGAATTTTAAAATTTGGGTTGTATTTCTGGACCAATTTTATTGCTTTTAGGGCACCATCTTTTAGTGTTGTTAAAATTTCTTGTGTTTTCTTTTCAATTCCTGAATCACCAATAATTAAACCTCCAAGCTTAACATTCAATTTTTTGCATGTGGTCTCTAGGGTATTAATATAAAGCATTCCACCAATTGAAATGGTATACTGATCCATTATACCTCCAGCTTCATTAAATTCTAAAACTTCACTTTCGTAAGCCCACTTTGCATATTGCTCATCTTTAAATTTATTGTTGGGGACAACAACTTTTGTTAAAAATCTTAGCCATGCTACTGTAAGAGCAGAAGAACTTGATAAACCTGCATTAATTGGGATGTCTCCTTTTATTTCAATGTTATATCCTTTGTTCAATACAATTCCATTTCTTCTTAAAACTCGTAATGAGGATCTTAGGTAATCACCTTTTTTTAGGTTGTTCATGGATTCATTTAAATTAATAATGATTTCTGAATCAAAATCAATTAATTTCAACTGAAGATATTCTTTACCGTTTGGCTCTCCCTTAACTCTGATAAACCTGTCTATAGTTCCTGCAATAACAGGTAAAGTCAAATAATCTTGATGATCTCCAAAAAAACATATTCTCCCAGGAGCCTTACTTTCAATCATTTTAGACTTAGATTCAATTAAACAAAATAATTATATAATATAAGGATATTATAACCTTTATCGAATCACAAAACTAATAATTTTGGATAGATCTTAGTATTTAACTTGTTTAAAATGCAGAATTTTAATAATAAACCAACTGTTATTATATCTTTATATTTAATTTATTATTGTAATGGATCATGATATATCCAAATTAAAGGAGGTAGCTGGATCTTTTCCTACAGGAGTAACTGTAATCAGCGTTAAAAAACCCATGGGGGGCACTCATGGTATGACTGCCAGTTCATTTCTTTCATTATCATTAAACCCGCCCATGGTACTTTTTTCAGTTAAAAACGAAAATGAAATTATAAAATACATTGAAAAAGGGAGGAGATTGGGAATTAGTATACTCTCGGAAGACATGATAGATGAAAGTAATCATTTTGCTAACATTAAGTTAATGAAAAAACCACCTGTTTTTTGTGATAAAGACGAAATCAAAATTCTAAAAGGATCTATCGCTTGGTATTCAGTTGAGGTTAGTAAAATTTACAATGAGGGAGATCATAAAATTATCATATGTGAAATTAAGAATTTGGCTATCAAATCAAAAAAAAATCCACTTCTGTATTACAGAGGTTACAGTAAAATAATCGCTTAATTATATTTCTATTAAAAATTAATTTTACTCCGAAAAAAATATTACTTTTAACTTTCACTTTTGTGAATGTTGTTAAACATTGTACATGTACAATGTGTCTTTGAGGCCAATGAAGAGCTTTCCACATATGGAGGGCTTTTTTTGTTAATCCTCTATTATATATGGGCCACCAATATTTTTAATTTTATTTTCTAATGAATTAATTCCTTTACTTTTTAAGTTTTTAATCAGAGGTTTTATTTCTTCACTCATTAGCCTAGCCATATCTAAACTTTCTATGTGTAATTTCGTTGGACCATAGGAAGAAGAAAGCCCCTGACTAGCCACCCTAATTCTATCAAATAAAGTTGGGAGATTTTTTTCTCCAATTTCTTTTTTAGATTCATTTCCAAAAACTTTTCTCTTTATCATTAAAAGTGAATTTTTTAAATTATGAAAATCTAGAATTAACTCTTCTGTATCGGTTGGAGTGTTTTCAATAGCTATTATTAAGGAATTTATTTTTTCATCAACGGTTTTTATTTTATGTTCAATTAACTGCATATCATTATAAATCTTAAAATAGTCATATACATATTTATTGTAATCTTCATAGCTGGTTCCTTTTAATGTACTTTCATAAATAGGTTTAAGTTCAAAGCTTTCCTTTTCACTTAACTTAGTAGATACCCCATTCTCTATAAGATATAATGAGGCACTATATTTTCCTGGTTTCACAATAGGCCCTCTCAAATTATTTTTTTTGTTGGAATCTGTAAGAGACCCTTTGAACATATGTCTTAAATCCCATGTTATTCTGTGGGTTCCCTCTCTCGCTCTTTCCTTTAAATGTCGTATTATATTCCCATTTTCATCTTCAATTAAAATTTTAATATATGCAGGGGTTTCGTTTTTTTCCTCGTCAAGTTCATTGTAACCCGGGAAAGGTACATTTAGTAGTTTTTGATTAAGACGTTTTTCAATTTTTTTTCTTTTTTCACTTTTAGTTTCATAGCTATCACTTAGATGGTATGTCATTGTAACTCCATACTTTGGATTTTTGGCTAAGTAAAAATCAGCACCAGTGTTACCCAAATTACTTCTTTGTATAAACCATTTACCGTCTTTAATTGGGAATAAGTGGCCTTTACTTTTTAAATTTTCATTGCTAAAATTTCTTAAAGGACTGAAATCGTCTAATACGTAAAACCCTCTTCCAAAAGAAGCTGCTACAAGATCATTTTCTCTTTTTTGAATCACCAAGTCCCTGAAACTCATATTTGGGGTACCGTTTAATTTTTGCCAATTTTTACATCCATTCAATGAGGTATAAATACCAAATTCGGTAGCGAGAAAAAATAAATCTCTCTCTATGTGGTCTTGTACAATTCGCCATAAAAGTGTTCTTTCAGGAAGATCATTTGAAATAGGCATCCAGGAATTCCCTTGGTCTTTACTTTTAAAAAGGTAGGGGTTGAAATCACCCTCTTTATGGTTGTCTAAAACAACATACACAATATTTTCATCATGGATGTCTGCTTTTACATCGTTTACAAAACTTCTCTCCGGAAGACCTAATGAAGTAACAGGAACTTTTTTCCAATTCTTTCCACCATCTTTTGTTATTTGAATAAACCCATCATCGGTTCCCGCATAAATTAAACCTTTTTTAATCGGAGATTCACTTAATGAAGTAATTGTATTATAATTTGACATGGCGCCAACATCCCAGGAATTGTCCCAAGATTGTTTTCTTCCCATAATAGGAAGTTCAATTCTGTTCTCATTTCGTGTAAGATCTCCAGATATAGGAATCCAACTATCTCCTCTATTTTCCGATTTCCAAACTCTGTAGGACCCAAAATATATTGTTGACGGACTATGTGGAGATACTATAATGGGAGCATCCCAATTGAACCTTTCATGGGGTTCATTAATTCCGGCTTGGGGTTGAATAAATGTTTGTTCACCTGTAATTAAATCAATTCTATGTAAGCCACCTTGCTGCGTTTCGGCATAAATTAAGTTATTAAACTCGGGGTCAGTCGCGGATTGGTGACCGTCAGCAAAGAGTGTTTTGTACCAATGTTTATTACTTATGCCTTCAATTTCATCGGTTGCTGAAGGACCCCCAGCAGAACCATTGTCTTGTGTGCCGCCAAAAATATGATAAAACGGTTCTGCATTGTTAACCGCCACTTTGTAGAATTGAGTTAAGGGTAAATTTTTAATGTATCTCCAATTTTCAGCTAAATCAAAACTTTCATAAATACCTGCATCAGTTCCGATTAATAAATAATCAGGATCATTTTTTTTAAAGGCTATAACATGGTTGTCAGAATGTTTTTTATTCTCTTTAAGTTGTTCAAATGTTTTCCCACCATCTTCAGATGTTAGAACTCTCACATTCATTAAATATAATCTATCGAATTTATGAGGACTAGCATAAAGCTCCTGGTAATAATGAGGCCCAGTGGCACCAGAAACTGCATTAGACATTTTATTCCAAGATCTTCCACTATCCTCGGATTTGTAAACCCCACCGGTAGTTCTTTCTAACTCAATAGCTGCGTATAGTACATCAGGTTTTTGAGGAGATATTGCTAGACCTATTTTCCCCATATTGACAGTAGGTAGATCGTCTTGATCAATTTTACCATCGCCATTGGAATCTTGATTATTAGGAAGTCCTTTATATAATTTTTTCCACGTTTCTCCACCATCAACAGACTTATGAATTCCTGAACCTGGACCTCCTCCCATAAAGGCAGCAACAGTTCTATGTCTGTCCCATGTTGCCGCAAATAAAACATCAGGATTTCTAGGATCAATTAAAATATCTGTTGCTCCTGTCCATTGACTGTTTCCCAAAACTTTTTTCCAATTTTTACCACCGTTTGTAGTCTTATAAACACCCCTTTGTCCTCCTTTTTTCCATAGAGGTCCTTGAGCAGCCACCCATATAATGTTTGAGTTTTCTGGATGAATGATGATTTTAGAAATATGTTCTGTTTTATTTAAACCCATATTTGTCCAACTTTTACCTCCATTATCAGATTTATATATTCCATCGCCATAAGCAACGTGTCTTCCACCAACATTTTCTCCTGTTCCTACCCATATTACAGAAGAATTATTTGGATCAATCGTTATACAACCTGTAGAATATGAACTTTCGTCATCAAATAAGGGAATCCATGTAGTTCCTGAATTTAGTGTTTTCCAAACTCCTCCAGAGCCAACAGCAACATACCAAATATTTTCGTTATTTGAATCTATTGCAATATCTGCAATCCTTCCAGAGAGAAATGCAGGGCCTAAATTTCTAAAATTGAAATCATTAAGTGAAATTTTATCGTATGCTTTGGAACTTGATTTTCTTTTGTTTTGTGAAAAAGAATAAGAAGCCCCTAAAACAAAAAATGAAATTAAAAATCCTAAAAATTTA
>CACPQA010000023.1 GCA_902635965.1 uncultured Bacteroidota bacterium | reverse complement strand
AATTCTGGAGAAAAACTATAAAAATCATTTTAAAACGGTAACTGTCCCTTTTAAAAAATTAAGTGAGAGACTTAACTTTATCATCAAATTTTGCGAAAACCTATAATTTATTAATGAATACTAAAGTAGTATTTTTTGGAACTCCTGAATTTGCTGTTCACAGTCTAAATGAAATTTACAAGTCAAATTTTATTATTCAGTGTGTTGTCACAAATCCGGACAAAAAATCTGGTAGAGGGAGAAAAAAAAGAATGAGTGCAGTTAAGCAATTTAGTATAAAAAATAATATTAAGACGTTACAGCCTCAATCATTTACGGATAATACATTTATCTCAGAATTGAAACTTTTCAAGGCTGATTTATTTGTTGTCGTAGCGTTTAAAAAATTACCTAGGTTGATCTGGGAAATACCTAAACTTGGAACAATAAATTTACACGCCTCAATTCTGCCTAATTATCGTGGAGCTGCTCCAATAAACTGGGCTATAATTGATCAACAAAATGAAACTGGAATTACCACCTTTTACATAAATGATAAAATAGATTGTGGTAAAATAATTTTAATTAAAAGGATCAAAATAGATAAATCCGAAACATATGATAGCTTGGAAAATAAAATGATTTTGGCTAGTAAAAAAGTAATAATTTCTTCATTAAACGAAGTCAAGAAAGGAAATCTTGGATATAAACAGCCATTTATTAAAAATTTAAGTTTTGCACCAAAATTAAATAGGGATAATACTAGAATTAATTGGTCAGAACCTCTGCGTAAAATCGATTCAACAATTAGGGGGCTGTCCTCTCATCCAGGGGCTTGGACTGAACTTATTGGTGAAAATAGAAAAATTATGGTAAAAATTTTTAAAGCTTCTATAAAATTTTCTATTAATGAATCAAATCCGGAAAATCTTTTGCTTTTAAGAGATAAGATTGTCATTACCCATTATGAAGGTGTTTTAGTGTGTCACGAAATCCAAATACCAAACAAAAAGAGAATGAGTTCAATAGAAATTTTAAATGGGAATCATTTAAAAGCCTTTTTCAGAGTGAAATAATTAGGTTTTATAAACAATAATGCCTAGTTATTAACAATTATTATTTTTAATCATTAAAATTCATTGAACTTCCTGTAAACACTATATATTTGTGTATCTAAAATGTAATTTAAATTAAATATTATGAACAAAACACAATTAATTGATGCAATGTCTGCTGATGCGGATATTTCAAAGGCTGCAGCGAAAAAAGCACTAGAATCTTTTCTAGACAACGTCGGAAGTTCACTAAAAGGTGGTGGTAGAGTATCACTAGTAGGATTTGGCTCATGGTCGGTTTCAAAAAGAGCTGCCAGAGATGGGAGAAATCCAAGAACTGGTGCAACTATTAAGATTGCTGCTAAAAATGTTGTTAAATTTAAAGCAGGAGCTGAATTATCAAGTTCAGTTAATTAATAAAATCATTAAAGTTTCAAAAAATCTCCTTCGGGAGATTTTTTTTTAAAATGTAATAAATATTGATCTCAAAGGGTGACCTTCTTATATCAGACTTATCTTTAGCTGAAGATTTAGTATTCAGGAGATCAGTTATTTTAATTTGCGATTTGGATGAGAATAAGAATCCAATGGGATTTATTTTAAATAAGCCTTTGGAAATTAATCTTTCGAATATTTTTTCAGAAGTAAAAAGAAAGTTTAAAATATATTTTGGGGGACCAGTATCAAGAGATACACTATTTTGTATACACAAAACTAACCTGAAATTAAAATACAGTATACAAATAACCAAAGATTTGAGTTATGGTTTTGATCTTGACGAGGTTATCACGAAGGCTGAAAATGGAGAATTAAATAAAAACAACTTAATGATTTTTCTAGGATATTCAGGTTGGAACAACCATCAACTTTATAATGAGCTAAATGAAAATTGCTGGAAAATAAATAAAGATTATTCAAAAAATATTTTTAAAAATTCAAAGGAAAATTTATGGAAAAAACTTACAAAAAAAATCGAAGGTGAATCTTATATTTGGTATAATGCACCAGAAAACTTACGAGATAATTGAAATCGATAATTTTAAAAATTATACAGCCCCCAAAACCTGTTTTAAATCACCAACTAAATTAGTCCACAACATTTTTGACTCTTCCATTTCGTCATCATCTGAAAAGTCAGTAACAGTAAGAGAAACATCCTTTGTAATTTCATCTACAGTAATTAAAAATTCAAAAAAATATTTTTTATAATCTTCCTCATCGTTAACCCACATAAATTTAACTGATTCATTATTTTTTTTTGTCAAAAGTTTGGCGTACTCCTCACTATCCTCCCATATGAATGTAAAATCCTCACCTCTTGAATTTACATCATCAGCAAACCATTCTGAGAGACCTGATGGTGTCGATAAGTATTGGAATAGAAGCTGAGGAGAACAATGAAAATTAAACTCTAAACTAAATATTTTCTTCTTAGACATTGCTGATACTTTCAACAGCAATATATCGAAAAATTGTTTACGTGATCAATTTTAAATTGATTTTTTTAATGCTTTTTTTTCATGCATTTTCATATATTGTGAATGTTTAAATGGCGAGGTAGCTCAGGCGGTCAGAGCGTCGGATTCATAACCCGGAGGTCGGGAGTTCAAGTCTCCCCCTCGCTACTAAAATAACTGCTGATATTTCAGATTTAAAACTTTCATAAGAAATTTATAAATTCTATTCCCTCATAAATATTTTAAAATTAGCTTTTGAAAAGATCAAATTAAATAATCAAATATTGAAAAATAGATTAATCCTAACAATATCTTTAATTTTTATTTGTTGCACAAAAGGGAGCGATGAAATTGAAATTGAAGAAAATAAAGAATCAGTGCTTGGAATAGTAATGCGAATGAACCGTATTCACCAATATATATTTCAATTATCTAATGAAAACTACCCAATCAAAGTATCTTCAACAGATTCTGATGATTATATTTTAAGTGGTAAAGACAAAGTGGGTGTTATTAAGGGAAGAGATCCAAAAGTAACGGTAAAGCTCGGTGACAAACTCACGTTTAATGTTGACACATTTGGACACCCATTTTATTTAAAAACTCTACAAGGATTGGGAACAAACGATTTAGTCACTAGTGCAGAAAACAACGGTACTGAAAGCGGAATCGTTATGTGGACTCCTAAAAAAAAAGGAATATTTTATTATCAATGTTCATTACATAACGGAATGTATGGTGAAATCATTGTAGAATAAAATAAAAATCCCAAATTAATGGGATTTACTTTTTGTGCGGAGAGACCGAGATTCGAACTCGGGGAACACTTACGCGTTCACAGATTAGCAATCTGCTGCATTACCACTCTGCCACCTCTCCTTGATTTAATTGCAATTTAAAGATTTACAAATATGAAATCAAAAAATGAGAACGATATTTTATGTAGGATACTCTATTCTCAACTGATAAATATTAATTAATTTTTTTACAAGGACTTTTTTTACAACCTCAATCTCTGAAAATGTTATGTTTGAGTTTATAAATTGTCCTTCATCCATTTTTTGATTGATTATTTTATGAACAAACTCATTTAATATTTCAAAGGAGGGTTCTTTTAGGCTTTTGGAAGCTGCCTCAACTGAATCTGCCATCATAACTATTGAAGTTTCTTTAGAAAAGGGTTTAGGGCCCGGATAAATAAATTTTTCAATGTCACAGTTTGGATTAAATTCAATATGTTTTTTATAAAAAAAATACACTTTCGATTTGCCATGATGCGTTCTTATAAAATCAATTACTCTATCGGGAAGTTTATATTTTTTTGCCAAACTTATACCGTCAGACACATGGTCAATTATAATCTTTGCACTTTCTTCAGGGTTTAATTCGTCATGGGGAGAGACACTACCCTTTTGATTTTCAGAAAAAAAATTAGGTCTTTTAATTTTACCTATATCATGATATAGAGCCCCAACCCTTGTCAACAAAATATTTGCATTAATTTCGCTTGCACAAGCCTCAGACAAATTAGCAACCTGCAATGAATGATTGAAAGTACCTGGTGCTTTGTTAGATAATTCTTTTAGAAGAGGGGAATTTGTGTCAGTTAATTCTAACAAAGAAACATCAGAAACAAGAAAAAATATTTTTTCGTAGAAATAAATTAATGGAAGTACAAACAAAGTAAGCATACCATTGGCGAGAAAAAAACCAAATTGTAGAAAATCAATTTTTTCGATATTGCCAGAACTTAAAAGATGGAAGGTTGAATATCCTAAAAAATAAATAAATGTTATTTGTGCAACAGAAACAAAAAGATTAGCCCTTTTGTAAATTTTTGAGGTACTTAAAATTGAAATAATTCCAGCTAGTGTTTGAATAAAAATATACTCAAACCCGTTGAAAACAGTAAAACTAATAATAATTATGGAAACGATGTGAGTAAAAAAAGCCAGCCTAGAGTCAAAAAATGTTTTTGTTAATAAAGGAAAGATACAAATTGGTGCAGCATAAATATACCTCGGATTTAATTCTGCTAATATCACTGACATAATTACTGAAAGAGAAATATTTAAAAATATGAAAGTCATTTTATTGTCATTTTCAAATACTGAAAATCGAAATTTATATATGTAAATCATAGTTAGAAAAATTAAGGTACAGACCAGTAAGATGTACCCTATAAAAATTGATTGATTGATTTTATTATTGTCACTTTTTGAGGAAAACTGATAATTTAGTGATTTTAACTTACTCAATTTTTCCCCTTCAATAATCTGGTTTGTTTCAATTATCACATCTCCCTTTAGAACTAAATCTCGTGTAAACGATATTGAAGAATAAAGTTCATTCAAATATTCCTCAGTTAATTCTTTATTATATGACAGATTTGGTTTTATAATATCAAAGAATAAATTATAAAACAAACTTTTTTTTAATTTTGATTCATTGGCTAAATTATTACCGATTTCTAAAGAAAGATCTTCTAATTTGAACAACGAACTAATTTCAGTTATACTCTCTACATTGTCAGAAATTAGTGCTATTTCTTTTGCTTTGTGATTGGACAGATCTAAAGGAAGTATCCCCCTCTTTAGAAAGGATTTTAAAAGAATTAGACCATTCTTATAATTTAAAGAGTCATTTTCATTTTTAAAGAAATTTTTAAAATTGCTAGAATAATCATTTAAAATTTTTTTAGATATATCAGCATTTACATCTAAATATAAAATAGAATTAGATTCAATGGATTTTTTTTCCAGCTTTAGCTCCTCATTTGACTTAATTATAGGAAAATCAAAAGGCGCATACAATGTATCTTCATTCCATCTTTTTCCCTCTGAAAACTGAATTGAGTATTGAGTATTTAAGGGTAAAAAGTAAACTATAAAAGCGACGGAGGCAATAAAAATTAATATTTTATAAATAAAGGGACTAATTTCCAAAAACCTCTTCAGCATTGTTAAGTTTTTAAATGAAGTTTTAAATCAAATTAATACTTAATTAAAGCTATTATTATTTGGACTCAAATTCCTCCAATAAAGTCTTCATTTCTGTAAAACCACTGGTATCACCAATTGTGGCATAGATATTTTTTAAAGTTTGAATAGCCTCTAAATTACTTTTCGGATCAATCTCTATGAGTTTTTGTAGTATAGGTACACAATCCATATATATTGATTCTCGTTTTAATTTAAGTTCATCATATTTTTTATTTTCAGCTCTTGATGTTCCTAAAGAATTCATTTGCTCAACAATAGTATTTTCCTGTTCTAAAATTAATGATACTAGGTTTAAATATGCATTTTGCATTTTTGGATCAAGCTCAATTGCCTTATTGTAGTAATTTTCAGCATCTTCTTTTTTTCCCAATTCTGAGCTGACAACTCCCAAATTATAATATAATGTAGCATTTGTTGGATCTTGTTCAAGGGCTATAGCAACTAGTTCAGAATACCTCTCATTGTTACCTAAACGAAAATTTATATTTGCTTCTGTTAATATAAGGTCAACATCATTGGGATTTTCAGCCCTAGCTTCCTCAACGGCCTTAATTGCCTTATCTTGCATTCCGAGATTATCATAAAGTAGAGCTATTGATTTTATGATATTTGGGTATACAGATTTTGTGTCTTCTTCCCTAACGTTTTCGTAATCTTTAGATTTTTTAAATAGAGAATATTCTACTTCTGAAATCTCTTTTTCTACTCCAGTTTCTAGAGGAGTTGCATAATATTTAGTAACAATACCAGTATACTTTAAATTTTTTAATTTTTCATAGTAATTTAAGGCATTCTTATAATCATTCCCATTAATTGAACTAACTGCAGCATAATACAAAAGATCAGTTTTTTCAGGTGACATTTTATAAGCCAAATTATAATTTGAGGCAGCCTCCTCATAATTACCAGAATTATAAAGTTCATTTGCAAAAGTTTGGATTTCATATAAAAGAAATTCAAGTTCAGATTTCAAAACATCTTTAATTGCTTTATTGCCTTCTGCTAATTTGAAATTATCAAACGCTTTTGAAAATTCCTTCTCACTTTTTGCAATTTGACCTAGTAATAGATGATATTGTGTAATTAATTTTGAATCATTTGAGTTAAGTATTAAATCATCATTAGAAAGAAGGGTTTCTTTAGATTCAGATACTTTTTCCTGCTTAAATAATTTTTGGGCCAGTTTAAGTTCTTTTTTTTGAGAGTACAAAAAAGAGAAGCAAAATATAAATATTAGTGTATATAATTTGTTCATTTTTTTAAATTAGAAGGGCTAATTTAAGTAATTTATACGCTCAAATCCTCATTTTCTGGTGAGTTTTCTTGTGAATCGTCATCAGTTTCATCTTCCTTTATAACTTTTGCTACAGCAGCTATGGTATCCTCACCTTTTAAATTGATTAATTTAACCCCTTGAGTAGCCCTTCCCATTACTCTTAGTTTCTCAATACTCATCCTTATAGCAATTCCAGATTTGTTAATAATCATTAAATCGTTTTCATCACTGACATTTTTTATAGCTACTAAAGAACCGGTTTTTTCAGTAATTGATATAGTTTTTACCCCTTTACCACCTCTGTTTGTAATTCTATAGTCCTCCAACCTTGATCTTTTCCCATATCCGTTTTTTGAAACCACTAGTACATCAGTAGAAATATCGTTTACTGAAACCATTCCAATTACTTCATCTTTATCATCCTTTAGTCTTATACCCCTAACGCCGGAAGCACTCCTGCCCATAGGTCGTGTTTTACTTTCCTCAAACCTAATAGCCTTACCTGATTTAACTGCCATTAAGATTTCACTATTACCATTGGTTAATTTAGCCTCTAATAGTTCGTCGTTTTCTTTAATTGTAATAGCATTGATTCCATTGATTCTTGGTCGAGAATATTTTTCTAAGGATGTTTTCTTAATTTGTCCCTTTTTTGTTGCCATTACAACATAATGACTGTTTACATATTCTGTATCTTTTAAATCTTGTGTGTTGATAAATGCTTTTACTTTGTCATCTTGTTCAATATTAATTAAATTTTGGATGGCTCTTCCTTTAGATGTTTTTGATCCTTCCGGTATTTCAAAAATTCTCATCCAAAAGCATCTTCCTTTTTGAGTAAAAAATAGCATGTATTGATGATTTGTGCCTACAAACATATGTTCTAAAAAATCTTCATTTCTAGTTGTAGAACCCTTTTGACCTACACCCCCTCTATTTTGTATTTTATATTCTACAAGTGGCGTTCTTTTAATGTACCCAGCATGAGATATTGTTACAACAACTTTATCATCTGGTATCATATCTTCTTCACTGAAATTACCACCAGCATATTGAATTTCAGATCGTCTTTCATCACCATATTTCTCTTTTACCTCTAGTAGTTCTGCTTTAATAATTTCCATTCTACGGTCCTTATTACTTAAAATATCTTTTAAATCTAAAATCGTCTTTTTAAGTTCGTTAAACTCCTCTCTTAACTTACTTTGCTCAAGACCAGTGAGTTGTCTAAGCCTCATTTCTACTATGGCTTTAGACTGTATTTCAGTTAAGTTATATTTTGAAGAGAGATTTACCCTGGCTTCGTCAGGAGTTTTTGACTTTCTAATTATGTTAATAACTTCATCAATATTGTCTGAAGCAACAATCATACCTTCTAAAATGTGTGCCCTCTCTTCGGCCTTTTTTAATTCAAATTCTGTTCTTTTTACTACTACTTCATGTCTATGCTCAACAAAATGATGAATAAGATCTTTTAAGTTTAATAATTTTGGTCTACCATTAACCAATGCTATGTTATTGACACTAAAAGATGATTGTAGAGGTGTAAATTTATATAGCTTATTTAAAACTATGTTTGGGATGGCGTCTCTCTTGAGAATGTAAACTATTCTTAAACCTTTTCTGTCAGATTCATCTCTAATATTTGATATACCTTCGATTCTCTTTTCATTTACCAATTCAGCAGTTTTTTTTATCATTTCAGCTTTATTGACTTGATATGGAATCTCAGTAACTACAATACATTCTCTAGAATCAATTTCTTCAATTGAGGCTTTTCCCCTAATTACTACCCTACCTCTTCCAGTTTGAAAGGCCTCTTTTACACCCTCATAACCGTAAATTACACCTCCAGTTGGAAAATCTGGAGCTTTTACACATTTAATTAATTCATCGATGTCGTTTCTTAATTGCCTTTCAATGATTAATTCTTCTTTTCTGCTCGAAATTTCAACTTCATTATGATTCCAATTTCTCCCTTCTTCTGAATATTCATTTTTTAAAATTTCAATTACTTCTTCATCTGTTACTAAAACTTTTTCTGATAACCCAATCTTTTCAATAAATACATTGTTAATGAATTTAATTATTCCATCTACCACCTCCACCAAGTTATGAGGAGGCATGTTAGTTGCCATTCCAACGGCAATACCTGAACCTCCATTTACTAAAAGGTTAGGTACTTTAGTTGGTAAAACTACAGGCTCTTCAAGGGTGTCATCAAAATTTAATTGTTTTTCAACTGTGTTTTTATCAATGTCAGCTAACAAATCTTCAGAAATTTTTTGCATTCTAGCTTCGGTGTATCTCATAGCAGCAGGACTGTCACCGTCAATTGAACCATAATTACCCTGGCCATCGACAAGCATATACCTTAAGCTCCACTCCTGGGCCATTCTGACCATGGTGTCATATACTGAAGAATCACCGTGAGGATGATATTTCCCAAGAACCTCCCCAACTATACGAGCAGACTTTCTATATGATGAAGAAGCTCTTATACCCATTTCATGCATTCCGTACAGAACTCTTCTGTGAACTGGTTTTAGACCGTCACGTACATCAGGAAGAGCACGTGACACAATGACAGACATGGAATAATCTATGTAAGATTCCTCCATTTGTTTTACAATATTTATTGGGATAAGTTTTTCTCCTTCAGTCATTTTAAAAACAATTTGATAACACAAATTTATCTATTTCTATAGTGTTTATTGGGATTAAGAAAATTATTTCTAATCTATTTATTAACATTCTATTTTTGAAAAATCGTTACCTAAATGAGTTATTTCTTCTTTGATTTTAATTTTTTTTTTTGTCTATTAGCCAAATAATAGAATGTGGTATAATCTTTGAAACTAAATATTTTAATTAATTATATATGGATGATAATTTTTCTCCAAGGGTTAAGGATGTAATAACTTTTAGTAAGGAAGAGGCTCTTAGATTAGGTCACGATCACATAGGTACAGAACATTTAGTTCTTGGGATTTTACGTGATGGTGGTGGTAAGGCAATAACAATATTAAATGCTATAGATATTGATTTGGATAATTTAAGAAAGAAAGTCGAAATTTTAAATCCAGCATTACTAAACAACAATAGAGTTGAAAATACTAAAAGAAATCTCCATTTAACTAGGCAAGCTGAAAGGGCCCTTAAAACAACATTTTTAGAAGCAAAATTATTTCAAAGCAATCTCATAGATACAGCTCATTTACTACTATGTATTTTAAGAAATGAAAATGATCCTACTACAAAACTTCTCAGTAAGTTTAATATTAACTATGACTTGGTAAAGGAACAGTTCAAAATTCTATTAACAAACGACTCTGATTATCTAGAAATATCTGATTCATCTTTCCCCGAAGAAAAAGACGATTCTGGAAGTAACGATAAACCAAATCCTTTTGTTCCAACCTCTGAATCAAGCAAAACAAGAAAAACCAAAACACCGGTTCTTGATAATTTTGGGAAGGACATTACTGGACTTGCCGAGATGGACAAGCTAGATCCTGTTGTAGGCAGGGAAAAGGAAATCGAGAGAGTTTCACAAATTTTAAGTAGAAGAAAGAAAAATAACCCTTTGCTGATAGGCGAACCAGGTGTTGGTAAATCTGCCATTGCTGAAGGTTTAGCGCTCAGAATAATTCAAAAAAGAGTATCTAGAGTCCTTTATGGAAAAAGAATTATAACCCTTGACCTCGCTAGTTTGGTAGCTGGCACAAAGTATAGAGGACAATTCGAAGAAAGGATGAAAGCAGTTGTAAATGAACTTGAAAAAAATGACGATATAATTCTTTTCATTGACGAGATTCACACAATTGTAGGTGCTGGTGGTGCTACCGGTAGCTTAGACGCATCAAATATGTTTAAACCAGCTTTAGCTAGAGGAGAAATACAATGTATTGGTGCTACAACATTAGACGAGTACCGTCAAAATATCGAAAAAGATGGAGCTCTTGAGAGAAGATTTCAAAAAGTAATCATAGAGCAGACCTCAGAAAAAGAAACAATTGAGATTCTTAATAATGTTAAAGAAAAATACGAAAATCATCATAATGTAAATTATACAAAAAATGCAATTGAGGCTTGTGTTGAACTGACAAGTAGATACGTAACTGACCGATTTTTACCAGACAAAGCAATTGACGCTATGGATGAATCAGGCTCAAGAGTACATATAAAAAATATGAAGGTTCCTAAGGAAGTAATTGATTTAGAAAAAGAACTCGAAGTTGTGAGAACTAACAAAAATAGTGTTGTTAAGAAACAAAAGTATGAAGAAGCTGCTAAGCTACGTGATGATGAAAAGAGAGTTGAAAGAAGTTTGATTCTAGCTCAAGAAAAGTGGGAAGAAGAATCTAAATTAAACAGAATAGAAGTTACTGAAGAGCACATATCTGAAGTGGTTTCGATGATGACAGGTATTCCTGTTAGTAAGATACTTTCTTCAGAAAAAAGCAAGCTTTCAGGTATGTGTGACACAATAAATTCCAACTTAATTGGTCAGGAGCAAGCTGTTGAAAAAGTAGTTAAAGCAATCCAAAGAAACAGAGCCGGATTGAAAGACCCGCAAAAACCCATAGGTTCATTTATTTTTTTAGGTCAAACCGGAGTTGGTAAAACTCAACTAGCTAAGATATTAGCTAGAGAAATGTTTGATTCAGAAGAAAATTTAATTAGAATTGATATGAGTGAATACATGGAAAAATTTGCCATATCTAGATTGATAGGTGCACCTCCTGGTTACGTTGGCTATGAAGAGGGTGGTCAGCTTAGTGAGAAAGTAAGAATAAAACCTTATTCAGTGATTTTACTTGATGAGGTAGAAAAAGCACATCCAGACGTTTTCAACATGCTATTGCAAGTTTTAGATGATGGTTACCTAACAGATAGTCTTGGAAGAAAGGTGAACTTTCAAAATACAATTATAATTATGACTTCTAACATAGGTGCTCGTCAAATTAAGGATTTCGGAATTGGTGTTGGTTTTGAAACCTCCTCTCAAAAAGCACAAACTGATGAATACGAGAAAGGTGTGATCAAAAATGCTCTCAAAAAGACATTTTCTCCAGAATTTTTGAATCGAATTGATGACATTGTCATTTTTAATAGCCTTGACAAAAAGCATATGATGAAAATTATTGATATAGAGCTCGAAAAAGCAGTAAAAAGAGTCAATAAACTTGGTTTCAATATCAAAATCTCTAAAAAGGCTAAAGAGTTTTTAGTTGATAAAGGTTATGATAAAAAATATGGAGCACGACCACTTAATAGAGCAATACAAAAATATTTAGAAGATCTTATCGCACATGAGATAGTTACCGACTCCTTAAAAGAAAATGATTTAATCAAGGTTGATGTAGATAACGAAAATTCCAAACTATCTTTAGAGATAATTAGCTAATTGTTTTTTTTTAAAAAAACAATTAAAGTACTTTTGCAATCTTATACGTATTATTTTAAATCAGATTTAATTTATTATACCATATTTCATTTTGTTTTAAAATAGTATTTAATAAAAATTTTAATTATTCTGTTTAATGAAAATTTTAAAATTTGGGGGTACTTCAATTGCAAATCAATTATGCATTAGTAATATAATTGATATTGTTAAAAATGAAAGCAAATGTGTTGTGGTAGTTTCTGCAGTTTCAGGTGTGACCAACTTGCTTGAAACTTGTATGAAAAAGGCCAAAGTAGGGGATTTAAAATTTAAATCTGAGATCGATGATATTTTTAAAAAGCATATTGGTATTATTAATCAATTTATTTCAAAAAAAGATAGAAGTGAATTAATATCATTCATTAAAAAGGAACTTGGTAAAACGGAAAACCTTCTCAAAGGCATTTCTTTAGTAAAGGAAATTACTCCAAACATATACTCAAAAATCATTGTTGTTGGAGAAGTACTTTCTAGCAAATTAATTCATGAAATTTTTAAAACTGTAAATTTAAACACTAGATTAATTAATGGAGATGATCTAATTTATGTAAAAGGAGATTATCTAAACCACTTAGTAGACTGGAGAAAAACAATTAAGAAAATAAAACAGTATTTTATTGAAAATTCCTTTCATGTAAATGTGATCCCTGGTTTTATTTGTAAGAATGAAAATGGAGATTTATCAACGCTCGGAAGGGGTGGGTCTGATCTATCAGCTTCAATAATAGCCAATGTATTGGACGCAAAATCACTTGAAATTTGGACAGATGTAAGTGGCGTTTACACAGCAAATCCCAAAATTGTTTCTCAAGCTAGGCCAATAAAAAAGATATCTTATTATGAGGCAATGGAATTATCACATTTTGGTGCAAAAGTTATCTACCCTCCTACCATTCAACCGTTAATAGAAAAAAAAATAGAATTAAAAATTAAAAACACCTTTTTTCCCAAAAAAAAAGGGACTTTAATTACCAGTTCAACAAAAAAAAATAATGGGCAAATAGTTAAGGGGATAACCTTTATAGATAAAGTTTCGATTTTGTGCATTGAAGGAAGCGGTATGATTGGTATTCCAGGTTACTCCAAAAGAGTTTTTGAGGTTATTTCAAATAATAATATAAATATTATAATGATCACCCAAGCTTCTTCTGAACATTCAATATGTGTAGCGTTAAGGAAAAATGATGCAAGAAAAGGAAAAATAATAATTGAAAATGAATTTTTATCCGAAATTCAATTAAAAAAAATTGACCCAATTAAACTCGAAGAAAATTTAGCAAACATTGCAATTGTTGGTGACAAAATGAAAGATCACCAAGGGATAAGTGGGAAGATATTTAGTACATTAGGTTTTAATAATGTAAATATTCGTGCAATAGCTCAAGGCTCATCTGAAAGAAATATTTCAATAATAATTAATGAAAATGATACAAAAAAAGCCATAAATACTATTCATGAAGCGTTTTTTGAAAAATATATTAAAACGATAAACTTATTTATTGTTGGAGTTGGTAATGTTGGTTCAAAGCTTATTGATCAAATAAGAAAGCAAAAAAAATATCTAGAGGACTACCTTAGATTAAGAATTAAAGTTATTGCAATAGCAAATTCCAAAAAGACACTCATTGATGAAAACAGTATTGATAGAAAAGACTGGAAGAAAAAACTAGATAAAGCTGAAAAAACAGATTTAAATATTTTATTTCATAAAGTTAAGCAGCTAAACCTCAGAAACAGTATTTTTATTGATAATACAGCTGATGAAAAAGTATCACGGGAGTATAAAAGATATTTAGAAAATAATATAGGTGTTGTTACCTGTAATAAAATTGCTTGTGCGGACAGTTTTCAAAACTATAAAACTCTTAAAAATATATCTCGAAAATTCAACAGTCCTTTCTTATTTGAAACAAACGTTGGTGCTGGTTTGCCTGTTATTGATACACTTTCAAATCTAATCGCTTCTGGAGACCAAATTATAAAAATTGAAGCAATTTTGTCAGGTAGTTTAAACTATATTTTTAACAATTTTAAGACTAATGATTCATTCCACAAAATTGTTGGAGAAGCAATGAAAAAAGGACTAACTGAACCCGATCCAAGAATTGATTTGAGTGGAATCGACGTAGCAAGAAAAATTTTAATACTCGCTAGAGAAAGTGGAGTCGAAATTGAGCTTAACGATGTAAAAATAAATTCATTTCTTCCCAAAGAAGTTGACAAAATAAGCGATACTAATTTATTTTTAGAGTCTCTTAAAAAACACAAAGCACACTTTAATTCATACCTAGAAAGTGCAAAATCCAATAAATCTTCCCTAAAATACACAGCCAGACTCAACCAAGGTAAAGCTGAGGTCGGTTTAAAAGAAATCC
>CACPQA010000022.1 GCA_902635965.1 uncultured Bacteroidota bacterium | reverse complement strand
ATTATTGAATTTTTATATTGTTCCTCCCTTATTTTCCAAAGTCTATTACTGAATTTAGAGGGATTTTTATTAAATATATTTTGATTATACTTTTCTTTGTAGATTTCAATCAAATCTCTTGAAATTTCGTCATAACAAAAGTATCCCAGATTCTTTAATGAATTTATAATAGTAGTTTTTCCACTACCTGGACCACCACTAATTACTATTTTGATTGTACTAATCAATTTTATAATTTATTTTTATAAAATTAAATTTATATGGCTAGTAGACAAAATTCTGATGAATTTTACAGTAGATTTTTAGAAAAATTGAAAATATCTCATAAATGGCCAGGCATGTATATGTTTAAATTTATAATGCCGTCTAATTCAAAACATATTGATGAACTATATTCAATTTTTAAAGATTTTGAAACCAATATTTCAAGGAAATATTCTTCAAATAAAAAATATTTAAGTATTTCAATTAATACTAAGTTGCATTTTCCAGAGGAAGTAATTGATTTATATAAAAAGACCAGTCATTATGAAGGTCTTATTAGACTTTGATCAATTTTATAATAAAAAGTGTTACTTTTGTAATACTTCATCATTATTCAATTAGATAATTTTTATGGAACCACTTCAATATAACTCTGATAGACCTGGCTTGATCATTCCAGAATATGGAAGACATATCCATCTCATGGTAGAACAAATAATTGATATAAAAGACAAAAACGAAAGAAATAAAAAAGCTAAAGTCATCATTGATGTTATGGGAAATTTAAATCCTCATTTACGAGATATACCTGATTTTCAACACAAACTCTGGGACCAACTTTTCATAATGTCGAATTTTAGGCTTGAGGTTGACAGTCCTTATGAAAAACCTGAAGCGGATTTGCTTTCTAAAAAGCCAAAACCAATGGATTATCCAAATAGTCCACCAAAATATAGATTTTATGGGAGCAATCTCAAAAAAATGATTGATGCTGCTACTGAATGGGAGGAAAGCGAAATGAAAGATGCTTTAGTATATAATATTGCGAATCATATGAAAAAATGTTTTTTGAATTGGAATAAAGATACAGTAGACGATAACGTTATTTTTACTCATTTGAATGAACTTTCTGAGGGAAAACTTTCTATAAAGGATGAACTTTTGCCACTTACGCCAACCGAAATTCTTTTGAAAATGAAATCAAAAAACGGTAATGGACCCAAAAGCAAGTCAACAAATAAACCACGAAAAGGTCGAAATAGAAAAAGATACTAGAATTAAAATGAGTTCATTTGTTATCGAGGGTGGTTATTCATTAAAAGGGAAAATAAAACCTCAAGGTGCCAAAAACGAAGCTTTACAGGTTATCAGCAGTGTACTTTTAACATCTGGAGAAGTAATAATTGAGAATATACCAAATATAATTGATGTTAATCGTTTAATTGAAATTTTAAAATTTATTGGAGTAAAAATAAAAAAACTTAATCCTGGAGAATACTCTTTTAAAGCAGATGAACTTAACTTAGAATTTTTAAAATCAGACGAATATAAAAATTTAGCAAAATCAATAAGGGGGTCTATTATGATAGTTGGTCCGCTTCTAGCAAGATTTGGATTTGGATCTATTCCAAGGCCAGGCGGAGATAAAATAGGTAGAAGAAGACTAGATACACATTTCGAAAGTTTTAAAAAGTTGGGTGCCGAATTTAGTTATGATAAAAAAGAAAGCTTTTTTAATATAAGGGGAAAAAATTTGAAAGGTTCTAATATCTTACTTGACGAGGCCTCGGTTACGGGTACTGCTAATATTATCATGGTAAGCGTTCTTGCTGAAGGAAAAACTACCATTTATAATGCTGCATGTGAACCTTATATTCAACAATTATGTAATTTATTAAATAAAATGGGGGCAAAGATCTCAGGGATAGGTTCAAATTTTTTAATTATTGAAGGTGTAAATAAATTAAATGGTGCTAGACATAAAATATTACCTGATATGATCGAGATAGGAAGTTGGATTGGTCTTGCAGCGATAACGAAAAGTGAACTTACAATTGAAAATGTAAATTGGGAATATTTAGGCCAAATACCAAAAGCTTTCGAGAAGCTTGGCATAAAAATAGAAAAAATAGACGACAACATTTATATACCTAAACATAAAAACGGATATCAAATTCAAACCTTTATAGACGGATCAATTTTGACTATAGCTGATGCACCATGGCCTGGTTTTTCTCCTGATTTAATTAGTATAGCCTTGGTGGTTGCAACTCAAGCTAATGGGAGTGTTTTAATACATCAAAAAATGTTTGAGAGTCGACTTTTCTTTGTTGACAAGTTAATTGACATGGGTGCTAAAATTATACTTTGTGACCCTCACAGAGCAACAGTCAATGGTCATAACTTCAAATCAAATCTAAAAGCATCAACTATGACATCTCCTGATATAAGAGCAGGGATTGCTTTATTAATAGCTGCTTTATCAGCAGACGGAACTAGCAAGATTGAAAATATCGAGCAAATTGATAGAGGTTACGAAAATATAGATGAAAAGCTCAGAAAAATCGGTGCAAAAATTCAAAGGGTTAGGAGCTAATTTACATTACTTCTTTTTTGATATTTTGTTTAAAGTAATTTGTTTTTGACTATTTGATTTAAATCTTAATTTATTTGGAGTCGACATTTTACTATGCTTTGTTGATCTTCCATTAACTCTTTTTCTCCACATTTTAAAACTTTTTTCCTTCAGTTCTTTTCTCATCAATTTAATTACATCTTTCTCTAGAATACCAAACTGTTTTTTAATAGCATCAAATGAAGTTCTGTCCTCCCAAGCCATTTCAATAATTCTATCCAACTCGCGGTGGCTAAAAACTATTTTTTTTTTCACTTTAAATTATAATTTAATTTTTAGAATTATCAATTGATAGCAGGAAGTTATTTGCACACTTTAAATAGTTTGTTTTTTTTAAATCATCCATTTTGTCGAAGCTCCTCACGAGAATCCTCATTCTAGGGTTTTTTTCAAAAAACACTCTTTTTTTATCTATAAAATTCCAGAAAAGCGAATCCCAAATGACACACCAATCTCCTTTCTTGTAATTACTCATTTTTATAATATAGTTACTGCCGCTTATATAGGGCTTTGTTGACATAAGCCCACCATCAGCGAATTGACTCATTCCATAAACGTTTGGAACCATTACCCAATCATAAGCATCAATAAATAATTCCATAAACCATTTATAAACTTCGTCCGGATCAAATTCACATAAAAGCATGAAATTTCCAATTATCATTAGTCTTTCAATGTGGTGTGCATATGCTGTCGTATTAATTTTTTTTATTGTGTCGTCAACTGGTTCAATGCCAGTATTTCCATCATAAAAAGATTTGCTAATTTTTCTTTTAAAGCCCCAAAAGTTTTTTGTTCTTTCTTCAACCCCCTTGCAAAAGTAAATACCCCTTATAAATTCCCTCCAACCAATGATTTGTCTTATAAAACCTTCACATGAGTTAATCATTATATCATTTTTTTTGTAAAAATCAATTGACTCTTTAACAACAAATTCAGGTGTAATTAATCCGCTGTTAATTAGTGGGGAAAGTAAGCTATGATTTAAAAAAGATTCTTCTTTAACAATTGAATCTTCATATGGACCAAATTCGTTGAACCTATCTTTGAGAAAACTTAAAAACCATAATTTTGCACTTTTGTGATCAGTAGGATAAATAAATTTGGCATCGATTATTCCAGGATTTTGACTATAATTCGCATTAATGAAATTTACTGATTCAGAAAAAAGTTTGTCATCAACTTCCGAAGGGTAGATTTTAGGCGGTTTTTTGTCCTTTGGATATTTTTCTCTGTTCATCACATCGTATGTCCAATCTCCGCCCGTTGGTTTTCCATTTTGGTCAATTAGAATATTAAATTTTTTTCTTTGTGATTTGTAAAATGAAGTTTGAAAAAACTTTTTTTTGTCTTTTTTAAAAAACTCATTTAATTCAGATTTTTTAGTTATAAAACTTGGATTTTCATGTACAATTAGTTGGATTTCATTTTTTTTACAAAACTTTGATAATCTTTTTTGAATATAATAGTCATCTGGATCTATTATTTCAATTTTCTTGAGATTAACACATAGATTTTCAAGTAAATTTCTTAGGTCAGATTCTATTTCGGTTGATTCAATATATTTTACTTTTCTGTCTTGGGACTCCAAATACCGCTGATAATTTTTCATTGTAATCCGGTGGAAAAGTATTTTTTGTTTGTGAAATTTAAATTGATTGAAAAAAAGAAATTCCTCAACCAAAATAGACTCATTTTGGTTTTTCATTAGAGGAGAATTTTCAAAAAGCTGATTTGGAAATATTATGTTTAAATTTTCAATCATTTAGCCATAAATTTTGATATTTCGTCTTAGGATCATACTTTTCAGATTGCCATTTAATGTTGAATTTCCTATCCCTAGGGTCATTTCCAACACCAGAAACATACATCCAATTACCATAATTGCTGTGTACATCGTAATCTATCAGCATTGATTCGAAATAAGCAGCTCCGATTCTCCAATCCAGTTTTAACTCTTTGGCAAAGTAACTGGCAACATTTTGTCTACCTCTATTGCTCATCCATCCAGTATTTTTTATTTCTAACATATTCGAATTAACAAAAGGTTCTTTTGTTTTTCCATCAATCCATTCATAAACTTTGGTTTTTGATTTATCCCAATTATATTTTCTGTTTAAAATGCCTTCAATACTAAAAATCTTGTCTCTGTATTTCATTGATATGTACTTAAAATAGTCTCTCCATATAAGTTCAAATACCAACCAATATGTAGATTGGTTTTTGATTACCTGATTTTCATATTTTTTAATTTCCCAATAAATCATTTTTGGTGATACACATCCGTTTGCTAACCAGGAAGAGAACTTAGAACTATAATCAATTCCAATCAATCCATTTCTAGTATTTTTATAAAAAGATAACTTTTTTGTTTCCCATAAATAATTATTGATTCTCTCTATACCACTTTTGCTCCCCCCTTTAAATGGGAATGCGCTTCTTTTGTCAAGTTTAAATTCTTTAAAACCTAAATCATTTAAACTTGGAATTTTGTATTTCTCGGATAGTCTATTCTTTGATTCTAACCTACGCGGACTATCCGCCAAACTCCTAACTTTTAACTCTTTTTCACATTTTTTTCTAAATAAGGTGAAAACATTAGGTATATCGTCAATTTTTTTTTTCAAATCGTTGGGGTGATATAAAAATTGTTCAAAAGAATAGTTAATTTTTACATTACTGTCAATCTTATTTAAAACTTCTTTTTCTTCATTGATTTCATCACGAGTCCATTCTCTTTGAATGAAAATTTCCTTGACGTTTAATTTTTTTATTTTTTTTATAAGATTTTGACCGTCTGGACAATTGTCAATTATCAAACTAATATTTAACTTATATAGCTCTAGTTGCAAATCATTCACTGATTCAATCATAAATTTACTTCTGTATCTACCTGTTTTTTTAAACCCCATATTTAATTCTTTAAATAAATTAGGATTAAAATTGAAGTAAGCGACAACTTGTCTCTTGCTATCAATCGCTCTTGAAAGTCCCTGATGATCTTTTATTCTAAGATCGTTTCTATACCAAACTAAAGAAACACCTAACGAGCTCGACATCTTTTGCTACAGTATTTGACATTATCCCAATTTTTTTCCCACTTTTTTCTCCAACTAAATGATCTTGTACAAGCTGGACAAATCTTTGATGGTAAATTTGCTTTTTTAACACCGTTCATTTAAGCAACAGCAGCTTTGAAGGTTTCTAAACATCTGTTTCGAGCAAATTTATGATCAATAATCTCTTTTGGGTATGATCCAGTCTGAAAGTCAGGAACCCATTTTTTAATGTATTTAAAATCTTTATCGAATTTTTTAATTTGCTCTTTGGGATTAAAAATCCTAAAATATGGAGAAGCGTCTACTCCACATCCTGCTACCCATTGCCAGTTGCCAACATTACTTGACATTTCGTAGTCTAACAATTTTTTTGCAAAATACTTTTCTCCCCATCTCCAATCTATTAATAGATGTTTACAGAGAAAACTTCCAACTAACATCCTTACCCTATTATGCATAAAGCCGGTTTTATTTAACTCTCTCATACCAGCGTCGACTAATGGATAGCCTGTATTACCCTCACACCATTTTTTGAATTCATCCTTGTTATTAAGCCATTTTATACGATCATATTTAGGTTTAAAAGACTTTTCTTGAGTGTATGGAAAATGCCATAGTATTTGCATAAAAAACTCTCTCCAAATCAGTTCTTTGAGGTATGTTTTGTTTGAATTTTTAAGCGCTATATACACTAATTTTCTAATACTTACAAATCCAAATCTCAAGTGAGCGCCAATTCTAGAGGTACTGTTTAAGTAAGGAAAATTTCTGGTTTCTTCATATTTTTCAATTGTTTTAGAGTCAATGTTAAATAATGGAATATCAAATTCTTTTTCATCAAAACCAATTTCTTTTAATGTAAGGTAAGGTAGTTCTAAATTAGCTAAAGAATTTAATTTAGTTTCAGATTTACAAGTTTCAAATCCCCTCGCATTTAATTTTTCAATCCATTTTCTAGAATAAGGTGTATACACTTTATAAGGATTGCCATCATCCTTAACCACTTCGTCTTTTTCAAAAATAACTTGATCTTTGAAAGATTTATAAGTAACATTTTTTTTTTCTAAAAATGATTTTATTGATTTATCTCTTTCTAAAGCGTATGGCTCGTAATCACGATTTGTATAAACCCTTTTAATTTTATATTTTTTTAAGAGTGATTCAAAAACGGCCTTAGGATTTCCAAGATACATTCCAACATTACACCTGTTCCCCAACATGGCATCGTTTAGTTTAACTAAGGCCGCATGAATCATTTTTATTCTTAAATCGTTTTTTTCCAGTTTATTGATTATCTCAGTGTCGAAAATAAAGATTGGAATTACCTTTAAACCTGATGAAAGAGCAGCACTTAAACCTAGATTATCATCTAATCTTAAATCTCTTCTAAACCAAAAAACTGAAAAATTTTCTTCCATTTAATTAACTTTAACACTACTAATACCGCCGTCAATGTTAATAATTTGACCGGTAATCCACTTTGATTTATCTTCAAGTAAATATTGAGTAAGCTGAGCAATTTCTTTTGCAGTTCCAATCTTATTCAAAGGGTGCCTAGCTGCAGCTTTTTCAATTTTATCTTCAGTGTTTAAAAACTTATTTGCAAGGGGTGTATTAACTATTGATGGCGCTATGCAATTGACCCTGATTTTTGGAGCGAATTCAGCTGCTAGCGACTTTGTTAATCCTTCCAGTGCAGATTTAGAGGAAGATACCGAAGAATGGAAAGGCATTCCAGTTTTAACTGCAACAGTGCTATAAAAGATTATACTTGATGAAGGACTTTGCTGAAGTCTAGTTAAAATTATTTGCAATGTTTTTATAGCGCCTATAAGATTTAATTCTAAGTCGTTTCTAAAAGTTTCTAGTTTTAAACTTCTAAATGGTCTTAAATTAATTGTGCCTGGGCAGTACACGAAACCATCAATTTGGTCAGGTAATAATTCAGGGTCAAGTTCATCCTCGAGAACATCATATTTTATGTGTCTAATATTCTCATTCGATTCATTTAATTCATTTCTCGAGGTTGAAAAAACAATATTTTCTTTCGACAACAATTCCGAAATTTCTTTACCAATTCCTGAAGAACCTCCAATAACTAAGTAATTTTTCATTTGTTTGTATTTCCAAATTTATTTTCTAGTACTCTATATCTGTAATCAAAAATTTGATTCAATTTTTTTTTAATAAAAAGAGGATGAATCATTCTGCCGAGTATACCAAAAGGCAGCCTGTAATCTACAATATCAACCATTTCAACTCCATCTTTGATTTTGTTAAAAAAATGTTTGTGATGCCAAAGCTTATAAGGTCCATATCTTTGTTCGTCAACGAAATATGATTCTTTTTCAACATGGGTAATTTCAGTCACCCATCTTAGGGGTATCCCAAAGAGAGGTTTTACAATATATTTTATAATTTGACCAGGGAACATATCTTTATCTGCTCCTTCTAAAATTTTAAATCCCATGTAGCTTGGTGTTATTTCTTTTAAATTACTAGGATTAGAAAAGAAATTCCATGCCTCTTTGATACTGATTGGTAATTTTTGAATTCTTTTTAGTCTGTACACCATGCCGAGCAAAAATATAAAATGTTTAATAAAATCAAAAAAAAGTTAAACAAAAGAAGAAAATGATTTTTCTAAAATTGATTAACTTTAACATTAAAACTTAAAATATGAATCTAAGAACTTTCTCATTTGCTTTTTTAATTTGTTCAGTTGTCTTTTCACAAGTACAGACCCCCGCACTTAGTCCTAAATCAGAGTTAACCCAAATAGTTGGATTTACTGAGATGAAAATTGAATTTTCTAGACCATCAATGCGTGGTAGAAAAATCATGGGAAATTTGGTCAATTATGGAGATATCTGGCGAACAGGTGCTAATAGTAACACAAAAATTACAGTTAGTGATGATGTTATGTTTGGTGAAAATATTCTTCCTGCTGGCACTTATTCCATTTTGACTAGGCCTGGAAATAAAATGTGGGAAGTGTTCTTTTATACTGAAGACTGGTCCTTACCAAAAGCTTGGGATCCAGAAAAAATCGCTCTTAAATTAGATATACCAGTAAAAAACGCTAATCAGATCGAAACGTTTTCAATTTGGATAGGTGATATTTCAACTGATTCGGCTTCACTAAACTTAGCATGGGAAAATTCTAGAATTGAAATGCCTTTTACAGTATCTACTGATGAAAAAACTATGGCATCTATAAAAGAAACTATGAAAGGTAATCCTGGACACAGAGACTATTATAATGCCGCCTCATATTATTTAACTACAGGTAGAGACTTAAAGAAAGCTGAAAAGTGGATAACAAAGGCTGTGAAGGAAAAAGAATACTACTTTTACTACAGAACTAAAGCTGAAATTCATGCAGGGTTAAACAAGTTTAAGTTGGCTATAGAAGCAGCAAATAAGTCTATCAAACTTGCAGAAAAAAGAGGTACAAAAAACTTAATTAGTTTAAATAAAAAATCTATTGAGGAGTGGAGTAGGAGGTAGTTTTTTTATTTTACTCTTTGGCTACTTTTTGAAGTATATAAGCTAACAGAACAGTTAAAAATGATCCTATAAAATTTAACCACAAATAGCCTACAACATCCAAATAAAAAATGATAAAGATTATTATTTGAGTCGATAAGGCAGAATTAAAAATGTTTTTTGCTTGTATTTTTTTAAAGAAAAATCCTACTAAAAATATTCCCAGTATTGTTCCATAGAATATTGAACCTATGATGTTCACTAATTGAATTAAATTTTCCGCCAATGTTGCTGTTAAAGCAAATATAATTGCAATTAGACCCCATATTAAAGTCATAAATTTTGACATCTGCAAATCACTGTAATTACTTTTTACTTTGAAATTATTTCTGTAGATATCTAAATAAGAGCAGGCTGCTAGAGCATTCAGCTCTGAAGCAGTAGAGCTCATAGCCGCACACAATATGACCGAAATAAGAAGACCTATTATTCCACTCGGAAGGTTATTTACTATAAAATTTATAAACACATAATCTTTGTCATTCACCTCTAAAGAAGGAGAAACTTTTGAAATAAGACTTTTTGCATCATTCCTAATTAAAGATTCTGATTCTTGCAATTTTTTTATTTCTTGAATTCCCTTTGATTTAGAAAATGTTTTCATCAAAAAAAATTTCTCTTCTTGAATTTCTTTGTGTTTTTGTTCAAGAATTTCAAATTCAGTCTTAAATTTTGAATTTCTAATCTTTTCTAAAGCGGCTGTATTAAAATTGATTGGTGATAGATTAAATTGATAAAAAACAAATACAGAAACGCCAATAAACAATATTAAAAATTGCATAGGAACCTTTAAAATTGCATTAAAAAAAAGTCCTTTTTGACTCTCCCTTAAATTCTTTCCTGATATATATCTTTGGACTTGGCTTTGGTCGGTTCCAAAGTAAGATAATGCTAAAAATAGACCACCAGTTATCCCACTCCAAAATGTGTATCTACTTTTAAAATCCAAATCGAAATTAAGAATGTCAAGTTTTCCGTTAGCTCCCGCAATTTCTAAGACTTCGTTTAAATTAAATTCTTTTGGTATTCCCTTAAAGATATAATAGATGGTAATAAATAGACCGATAAAAATCACAAACATTTGTTGTTTTTGAGTCACGTTTACAGCTTTGGTACCACCAATAAGGGTGTAAAATGTAACCAAAGATCCAATTATAATAATTAGTAGATACAAGGGCCACTTTAGAATTAAACTCATAATTATTGCAGGGGCATAAATTGTTATACCAGCAGCAAGTCCTCTTTGTATTAAAAAAAGTAAGGAAGCTAGGTTTCTAGTTTTTTTATTAAACCTCTTTTCTAAAAACTCATAGGCTGTGTAAACTTTTAATTTGTGATATATAGGAAGAAAAAATATCGATATTATTATTATCGCAAAGGGTAGTCCAAAGTAAAATTGAATAAATCCCATTCCATCACTATAAGCTTGTCCTGGTGTTGACAAAAATGTTATTGCACTTGCCTGTGTCGCCATTACAGATATGCCTATTGTCCACCATCTACTCTTATTACTTCCTTTGAAGTATTCTTGAAGATCTTTGTTTTTGATGTTTTTCCATATCCCATACAAAACAATGAAACCAATAGAAAAAATTAAAACAACCCAATCTAAAACCCCCATCAATTAAATGTTTTCATGATCATAAAAAAAACTATCCAATAACAAACATTGATAACAACAATGAACAAATATTCTTTTTTATCAAAAATTTTCATTGTTCGAGTGAAATTAAATTGATTAGTAAACGATAAGCTCCTGTAACCCCCGATGGTATCTGCCTAAAAAAGCTTAATCCAGTGTAAATTATTTTTCCTTCTCCATGATTTCCAATTAAAAGAGAACCAAGTTTTTCTTCTTCATTTTTATCGTTCATGGATAACATTGGGATAAATTTTTTATCCCATTTGTTTGGAAAGTATAATCCTCTTTCTTGAACCCAATTTTCAAAATCTTCAGGAGTTATTTTATGAGGAAAATTTAAAGCTCTATTAAGAGGATTAAGTATTTTTACGGTAGAATTTTCCTCAGTAACTCTGTCCCTAGACAAATTCAAGTAATAGGGTGTGAGTTTATTTGTTATTAAATTTCTAGTAGTATTATATTGTATCAATAAATTACCCCCTCTTTTAGCATAATCAAAAAGCAATACATTTTTAGATTTCAAATCATTATGTATGTTAAAGGCACGAATACCCATTATAATTGTATCAAACCTGTCTAAATCATCATTTTCAATTTCGTCAACATCAATTAACTCTATATTTAGACCTATCGATTTTAAATTCTCATAAACTAAATCTCCCGCACCCATTATATATCCTACCTTTTTTCTTGGAAGCACTAGATCCAGTTTTTTAATTTTCGGTAAAAAAGGTTTTACTATGTACTGCTTGGGGATATGATCATAATCAATGTTAAAAATTGATAAACTTTCATCAGCAATTAATTTATCATCGGATAAAATCGATAATGATAAAATTCCATCTTTAGAATTATCGGTGGGTCTGATTTGGAACTCAATATTTTTAGTCTCTCCCTTCTCAGTTAGGTATAAGTCAACATGGTTTTTATCTATTTCCCAACCAGCAGGTGAGTTTAATTTTATTTTTCCTTTAAATCTATTTGAAAGATTTTTTACCTCAATTATTATTTTTTCCTTTTCTGTATCTGTGAATAAATATTTATTTTTTTTAAAATTTACTGCAATTTTTGGAACCACATAAAAAGGATTGATAACTTCACCTTTGATAGGATCATTGAATCTTTGTGTCACTTCGACTTTATAGTCCAGAAATGTATCAAAAATCCTCAATTCAATTGGAAGTGAAACTTTTTCTGATATGGGTTGGTTTGTATATTTTTTATCTATTATAAACCTTCCGTTTTTTTCACCTTTAATTAACCAATATGGTGTATTAAATTCATTTGGCAATTTGAACTTAATATTGTCTTGATAGAGTTCATATGGGCTTATTAAAGAGCTTTTTAATTGATTGTTAATTTTAGTAATATTTATTGGATAACTACTGTTATTTAGAATTTTAAAGTCTAAATTAATTTCTTCACCTCTGTTTCCATAATCAAAATCTGTATTTGTAATCATTTTAATACCCAAACAGAGCTTTATTATTTCTTTAACTTCTTTTAATTTCCTTATTTTCCATACAGAACTTTCAAGTCTCTTAATTTCATTGAAAACTTCTAAAAGATTTTTAACTGATTTTTCAGGTTTTTCGAAATCAAACTTTGCAATTATTTGGTCAATTAAGATTTTTATTCTTTTTCCACCCTCTAGTCGGTTCCATGTAGTGTCTATACCTTCGAAAATACGATTAGAATTATTTTTAAGTCCACCAATTAATTCCAAAAATTCTGATTCTTTTTCTAAGCTTGGAGATCTTCCAAAACCTTGAGATTTATGTTGTGATCTGCTAAGTGCAGAAATCTCACTATTTGTTCTACCAGTTAAAAAATTGTATTTGGTTATATCAATTTTTATAAAATTATCCTTGTTAATTGAGTTAAACTTTTCTCTACTACCATATCTCCACCATGAAATATTTACATATTGTCTAAAAGGTTTCCACAATTGTAAAGAATCCAACTGAGATGAATAAAAATTTCGATCTCCACTTATGTTAAAAGCTTCTTTACTTAAAATTGCAGAAGATGTGTGATGACCGTGAGTTTGTCCATCTCTTCTGTGGTCAAATCTATTAATGATTATGTCAGGTTTAATTTCTCTAATTAATCTTACAATTTCTTCTAGAATGATATTTTTTGGCCATATTTTCAATGTTTCATTGGAATTTTTTGAGAACCCAAAATCTATAGCCGAAGTAAAATATTGGCTACCACCGTCTATTGCTCTTGCTTGTAAAAGCTCATTTGTTCTAATAACGCCTAATAAATCATTTAATTCTGTACCAATTAAATTCTGTCCGCCATCACCTCTTGTTAATGAAAGATAGGATGTGTGAGCATGCAATTCATTTGAAAGATATGAAATTAGAGATGTGTTTTCATCATCTGGATGTGCAGCAACATACAAAACCGAACCTAAAAAGTTTAATTTTTTAAGTTTTAAATAAATTTCATTGCTTGATTGAGAATAAAATTTAGAGAAACAAAATAGTACAAAAAGCACAAAATATTTAGGCTTATTCATATATTATAAATTTAGTCTTTAATCCCATAACCTATTTCTTATATCTACAATTTTTGAAGGACATCTATGACTTGACTAACTGGAAGTCCAATGACATTTGTATAGCTTCCTTCGATTCTTTTTACACCTATAATTCCTATCCAATCTTGTATTCCGTAAGCTCCTGCTTTGTCTAAAAAATCAAAATTTTTTAAATAATAATTAATCTCACTGTTTGATATTTTTTTAAAAAAAACAAATGTTGATTCAGAAATTATTGTTTTTTTTTCCTTTTCTGTAAAACAAACAGAAGTAATTACCTCATGTTTCTTATTGGAAAGTTTCTCTAAAAATTTTTTAGCTTCCACTAGATCTTTTGGTTTTCCGAGGTGTTCATTTTGGGTCCAAACTATTGTATCAGCAGTAATTATAATCTCATCGTCTTTTACTTCCTTAAATTCTAGAGCTTTTTTTTCAACTATATATTCTGTTATTTTACTCCCTCTTAGTTTGGTAGGGTAATTTTCATTAGTTTGAAAAGCTCTTATTTGAAAATTTATACCAGCATCATGAAGTAGTTGTTTTCTTCTAGGAGAATTAGAACCTAAAATAATTTTTTTGCCTTTATTAATTTCTATGTAAGCCATTTGTTTTGAACCCTTAAGGTTTGTTCTATAATATCTCTAACACAACCCTGTCCGCCATTTTTTTTGGATATGTAGATAGAAATTTGTTTTACATCTGGGACAGCATCATTTGGACAACAGGGGACTCCAATTTTTTTCATTACAGGTATATCAGGTATATCGTCTCCCATATAGACAATTTCATTCTTTTTAAGGTTGTATTTTTTTATTAGCCTATCATAAGTGTCTTTTTTTGTGGACTCTCCTAAAAAAATCTCATCAATACCTAAGTCTTTTAGTCTTTCTTTGACCCCTTTATTTGTTCCTCCTGAAATAATAAAAACTTTAAAGCCTTTATCTAAAGCATATTTTATAATAAAACCATCCTTTGTGTCCATTTCTCTTAACATTTTTCCTTTTGATGTAACTAGTATTTTTCCATTTGTTAGAACACCATCTACATCTAGTATAAAGGTTGTGATCTCTTTAAGTAGCTTTTTGTAGTTTTTATTTTCCATTTTTTTCTATTATTCCATCCGTTAATATAGAGTATATTTTTTTTGAATTTTTAGATTTAATAAAATTTAAATGTTTTTTAATAGTATTCATGTCTTTTCTTATTGCAGGACCAGTTTGTATTTTAGAAGGCTTATTTTTTTCTATTTTTTCTAAAGTTTCTCTAATTAAAGGAAATAAAATTTCAAATGGCATTTTATTTTCAGTGCATATATCGTAAGCTACACTAAATAAATAATTAGTGAAATTGCAGGCAAATACAGCTGAGACATGCAGACTTATTCTTTGTTTTGAATCAATGTGATAGTATTTTGATCCAATAATTTTAACCAATTTTTCTAATTTTTTTTTACTAACATCATTATTTCCTTCTATACAAATCGGTATTTTTTTAAAATCAAATAATTTGTTTTTTGTCAGCGTTTGAAGTGGATAGAGGACACCAAAATTTTTGTGAATAGAGAGAACGTTCATTTCTGTACTTCC
>CACPQA010000021.1 GCA_902635965.1 uncultured Bacteroidota bacterium | reverse complement strand
TCACTAGATTTAGTGTGCTGATCAACAAGACCTTTTATTGTTAGTGCTCTGTCTTTTGCAGAAATTCCTGTTGTTACTCCATTTCCTTTAAGATCAACAGATATTGTAAAAGCTGTTCCCATCGGATCTGCACTATTAGCGACCATGCGGTCTAATTTGATTTCTTTACACCTTTTTTCAGATAATGGAACACAAATTAAACCTCGACCTTCTTTAGCCATAAAGTTTATTATTCTGGGTGTAATTTTTTCGGCCGCCGCGATAAAATCTCCCTCATTTTCTCTATTTTCATCGTCTACAACAATAATAACCTCACCTTTTCCAATTGATTCTATAGCGTCTTCGATATTATCGAGTTTTATTTTTTCTTTTTTACTCACCTGACCTTTTCCTTAATTTTTTCAAAAATATCTGAAAGGGAGATAATAAATTTATAATTTGTAATACCTCTGTCATTTGTTGCTCTATTTACCAAATATACAGCAAAGGGAATAATAATTATAACTGATATCCAACTACCCACAATAGGAGATATTGTATTATCTTCTGCCGCATTTTTTCCGAATAAACCAATATAATGATATGTTAAAAAAATGAGTACAGCTAACACAATCGGAAATCCCAAACCACCTTTTCTAATAATTGCTCCCAGAGATGCACCTATTATAAACAGAAAAAAAATACTAAATCCTAAGGTATACCTGTCATTTAAGGTAGTTTTATGAAGGTTAATAATTTTTTGGTTTGAAAAAAATACTCTTTTCTTTGATTCTAAATTTCTAATTATTGTTTTTATATTATTTGATGCTCTGTTCAGAGTCAATATGTGTTGATTATAAAGAGTATCAACTATAAATGTTAGAGGATTTGGATTTTCGCAGTAAATAGAACTAACTTTAGCTGATTTTTTTTGGTCCAAATCAACAAGTTTGGGATTTAAATTAATCCTCGTTTTTATTAAATTATCAGCATAGGTGACTTTGGATTTGTTAAATTTTTCCTCTAAAGAATCAATACTATTATATAACTCATTTACTTTTTGCATTTTATATGTACTGGTATATTTTTCCTCAGCTAAATCGACATTATTAAAATTAGAGAGATCAACATTCATAATATATTTTTCAAATGAAACTTTTGCATGCTTATATCTCAACTTCTCCTCAGGTTTTTTTGTAAAAATTTCTTCATATCTATTACCATTAAAAAGAATTAATTTTAATTCCTGATTAATACTAGCTGAAACGAGTTCACCATTTCTTGCTTTTATTACAACTCTGTTTTTATTATCAGGAGATTTTTCATGAATAATTACATCTTCAAGAAAACGATTATCCTCACCAAATTTTTTCGAAACTTTTATATTAATTTGACCTATTTCATTAAAAACTCCTTCTGTAATAGCTAGTGCTGGTTTAAGTTTAGCTAAGTTTCTTCTCAAATTATAATATTTAAACTCACCCAGCGGAATAATATAATTTGAAAAAAAATAACTACTCACACCTAAGATTAGATGAAAAACAATTAATAATCTCATAGACTTTTGTAGTGAGATCCCACTAGATTTCATAGCAGTAAATTCATTATTTTCTGCAAAAGAACCATAAGTCATAATAGATGAAAGCAAAACTGATAGAGGAAAAACTAATGGAAACAGTTTTGGTGTGTAATAAATCAAAAACTTTAATATTGTCTCAGTATCTAAACCTTTACCTGCAAATTCGTCAATAAATAGCCAAAATGTTTGAATAATAAAAATTACCATTAACACAACAAAAACTGAAATAAGTCTAATTGTGTAGGATTTTAAAATATATAAATTAAGAATCTTCATTTATAAAAAAATCTTCGTACAATTCGGGATTAAATTTAAAGTGATTTTCAGGAAGTGGTATATTAAATATTTGATTTTTTATTATTAAAGTCGTATATGTTCCGTTCTTACCTACTTCAATAATTTTAAATAAGTTTAGATTATCGATATCAACACCAATTAAAAGATATTTCACATCACTATTTTCTTCGATGGGCAATAGTTTTATATATTGAATGATTTTACCAGCTACATTTTGTTTTATATCCCACTCGTATCCGTACCCCTTTGTGTAAAAAGTTAACAAGTTTGTCGGTTTAATCACTAAATCTGAACTTTTGTCACCAGTTTCTATGTTTATTTCTTCATTTTCAGGAATTATAGTATATGTTTTATAACCATCATAAATTTGTTGAATACCCATAAAATTCAATTTATATTTTTCACCTGAAATTTGCGCATCGCCTTCAATCTCTTGATTAATTTTTTCTTTGTTATTGTCAAGCCTATAAACAAATTCAAAATTTATATTTTCTTTACTGAGCAGATTTTTTGATACTTTATCTAAAAGTAACCTTGATTTTTCATAATCTTGACTAAATACAAAGCAAATAGGGATTGTTTGTATCACTATAAATTTTAATATTGAATTGAATTTAACTGTCATTTCTTAAGAATTGCTCAAGTGTATTTAAATCAGGTATTAAGACTTGTCTGGCTTTACTTCCTTCAAAAGGGCCAACTATTCCTGAAGCTTCCATTTGATCTATAATCCGCCCAGCTCTGTTGTAGCCGAGTTTCAGTTTTCTTTGAATTAGTGACGCTGAACCTTGTTGAGCAATAACGATAACTTTAGCTGCTTCTTCAAATAAATCGTCTCTATCATCGATATTTATTTCACCTATTTCATTTTCATCTCCTGAAAACTCAGGAAGTAAATGGGCATTAAGATAACCTTTTTGTGATCCGATAAATTCTGATATCTTTTCAACCTCGGGAGTATCAACAAAAGCACATTGTATTCTTATAAGTTCGTTTCCTTGTGTATAAAGCATATCCCCTCTTCCAATTAATTGGTCAGCCCCACTAACATCCAAAATCGTCCTTGAATCAATTTTTGAAGTAACCCTAAATGCTATCCTTGCTGGAAAATTTGCTTTTATAATACCGGTTATTACATTTACTGAAGGTCTTTGTGTTGCTATAATCAAATGGATACCTATTGCTCTTGCAAGTTGAGCTAATCTTGCAATCGGTGTTTCTACTTCTTTTCCTGCGCTCATGATTAAGTCTGCAAATTCATCAACTACTAACACAATGTAGGGTAGAAACCTGTGTCCGTTGTCAGGATTTAATTTTCTCGATTTGAATTTTTGATTATACTCTCTAATGTTTCTACACATTGCATTTTTTAATAATTCATATCTGTTATCCATTTCTATACAAAGGGAGTTAAGAGTATAGATTACTTTTTTATTATCTGTGATTATAGATTCTTCAGAATTAGGCAATTTAGCTAAATAATGTCTTTCAATTTTGTTGTAAATATTCAATTCAACCTTTTTTGGGTCTACAAGAATAAATTTAACCTCTGATGGATGTTTTTTATAAAGAAGAGAAGTTAATATAACATTTAATCCAACGGACTTACCTTGACCTGTTGCACCAGCCATTAGTAGATGCGGCATTTTCACCAAATCTACAGTAAAAGTTTCATTACTTATAGTTTTGCCGAAGGCTATTGGTAATTCCATTTCTGCATTTTGAAATTTTTGTGAAGATATTACAGACTTCATCGATACAATAGTTGGAATGTTGTTTGGAACTTCAATACCTACCGTGCCTTTCCCTGGGATTGGAGCTATTATCCTAATACCAAGTGCAGAAAGCGATAAAGCTATATCGTCTTCTAAATTTTTGATTTTAGAAATTCTTATTCCTGCTGCAGGTACAATTTCATACAGTGTTACAGTTGGGCCAATGTTGGCTTTAATTTTTGCAATTTCAATTTTATAATTTCTGAGAGTTTCAATGATTGTGTTCTTGTTTGATTCAAGTTCCTTTTCATCAATTTTAATTGATCCGTTCCCGTAATCTTTTAATTGTTCTAAACTTGGAGATCTGAAACCACTAAGTTCTAAGGTAGGGTCAAATTCACCATATTTTTTAACAAGATTTCCTGAAACATCTTCTACAGTCTCTTCCTCTTTATTTTTTGATATTTCCATTACAACATCATTACCTTTCTTGATTATCTCGGGGTAATTACCGTTATCAACTTCAGTTTCTGTGTAATTTAAATCATCATGCAAATTGTCTGGTTTAGAAATAATTGACTCATTTATTATATCGCTGCTTTCTGTTTGATCTGATCCAATATCTTTTTTTTCTTTATTCCAAAAATCAGCTTTAATTTTTTTTGGTATTATTTTAAAGTGAATGACCATAGAAAATAAAGTAAGAAATAAAATAATTGACCAAAAACCAATGGTGCCGGCATAGTCGATTATAATATCACTTATTTCATAGCCTACCGTACCGCCTAGAAATGGAAAAAACGTTTTCATTTGACTGAATACAAGTGATAATAAAATTGTATAAAATAAACCCCAACTCCATGTACTAAATATGCTTAGCTTTTTAAATTCAAAAAAAAGTGAAAGCCCAGTAATGCTTAATAATAATGAGAAAATTATTGATGAGGCTCCAAAACCTTTATATATAAATATATGACTAATTTCAGCTCCTATTTTTTTTAATATATTTTTAGACCCAATGGTCCTATCTAAAATATGATTCGTACTACTCTGATCATGTTCCCAAGTAAAAAAATAGGATAATAGTGATACAAAAAGAAGGAATGATATAATTATTAAAAAAGAACCCAAAAGAATTTCTCTAGAACGCTTTTTATTATAATTAACATCTTTTATTTTTTTTGACACCTAAAATATGTATTGATTAGAGGGTTTTATATTAATATCAAATTTACAAAATATTGACTTTAAAATAAATGAATATTGATCCTATTAGTCAACGAATAAAATTCGTTCTCAATCTATAAGTTTTTTAATTTTTATTCCAAAATAAGCATAACCTAGCGTCACAAATGGAGATATCCAGTTGAAAATAGCATATGGAAGATAATCTAATACAGAAACACCAAGAACACTAGACTGATAAGCTCCACAAGTATTCCATGGAATTAGAACTGATGTTACAGTACCAGAATCTTCAAGTGTTCTACTAAGATTTTCTGGTGCCAAATTTCTTTTTTGATATGCTTTTTGAAACATTTTACCTGGTACAACTATTGATAAGTATTGATCGGAGGCTGTTAAATTAACTGTAAGACAAGATGCTGAGGTACTAAAAATCAACTCAAAATTGTTTTCGGCCTTTTCAAGAAGTCTTTCGCTAATTTTTTTAAGTGCCCCAATTGCATCCATTACACCACCAAATACCATAGCGCAAATTATTAACCATATAGTACCTAACATACCTTTCATTCCTCCAGCCCTAAATAATTCCGATAGAATTTCATTTGATGACTTTATATTTGTTTCAATTGTAATTGCGTCAATTATTGCCCTGTAAGCTGAACTTAACGTTATTCTATTTGAATCAGTTAATTCAAGAATTATGTTTTGTTGAAAAATCAATGCGAATGTTGCTGCTAAAATAGTTCCTGTCATCAATGCTAATAGAGGTGGTGCTTTTTTTAAGATCATGATAATTACTATAATAGGAACAATAAACAAAATAGGATTTATGAAGAATTTTTCTTTAATCGAATTAACTAAAAATATATTATTAATATCTTCTGTAGTTACTTGAAAAAAACCAATTAACGTGAAAAATAAAAGACCGATAATTATGCTTGGCACAGTAGTAAGTGTCATATATTTAATGTGATTGAACAGATTGGAGTTTGCCATCGCTGCGGCTAAATTGGTAGTATCACTCAATGGTGATAACTTATCTCCAAAATAAGCTCCAGATATTATAGCTCCGCCAACAATTCCAGAATTAATTTCCATAGCTTTTCCTATTCCAATCATGGCAATTCCAATAGTGGCTGATGTAGTCCAGCTACTTCCAGTTGAAATCGATATAATTGCACAAATAATTACACAAGCAGGCAGAAAAAATAAAGGGTGAAAAATTTGAATTCCATAATATATCATGGCGGGTATAATTCCACTTACCAACCACGTTCCGGCAAGTGCACCAACAAAAAGTAAGATTAATATTGGAGATGTTGTTGCTTTCACGCTTTTACTAATAGAATTAATAATTTTTTTGTAGCTCACCTTGTGAAAGTAACCAATTATTGATGCTATTAAAGCCCCAACAAGTAAAATAAATTGATTAGAACCATTTAGTGAATCATCGCCGTAAACCCCAACGTTTATTGCAAGCAAAATAATTAGGATTATTATTGGTAAAACTGATGCTACAATACTAATTTCTATTTTTTCATCTTTCATTCACATTTAAACTTAATTTATCTAAATTATTTAAAAATAAATATCAATAATAAGATTCAAAAATAATTAGAATCATTTAATTTTATATATAAATAATTTCTATGGATAAATTTGACGTTGTTGTAATTGGGTCTGGCCCTGGAGGATACGTTGCCGCAATTAGATGTGCTCAACTGGGTATGAAAACAGCTTTAGTTGAAAAATACAAATCCCTTGGAGGTACGTGTTTAAATGTTGGATGTATTCCATCAAAATCATTACTAGACTCATCTCACCATTATGAGGAGCTCATTAATAATTTTGATGCTCACGGGATCGAGGTGCCAAAAGGTATAAAAATCAATTTTGAAAAAATGATTTTTAGAAAATCTAAGGTAGTGGAAGATACAACCAAAGGAATTAATTATCTAATGGATAAAAATAAAATAAAAGTTTTTAATGGACATGCAGCATTTACCGACAAAGAATGCATTATTTTGAAAGGAAGTGATGAAAAAATTTACTCAAAAAACTTTATAATTGCTACCGGTTCTAAACCATCTAATCTTCCATTTATCGATATTGACAAGGAAAGAATTATTACCTCTACAGAGGCGCTAAAACTTAAAGAAATACCAAAAAAACTTATAATAATTGGTGGAGGTGTAATAGGTTTAGAACTTGGTCAGGTATACAACAGACTTGGTTCAGAAATTTCAGTAATAGAGTACGCTGATCGCATTACTCCACTTATGGATAGTTCAATATCTCGTGAATTAACAAAGGTTTTTAAGAAACATGGTTTCAAATTTTATTTGAACCATAAGGTTAATAAAGTTGAAAGGGATGGCAAAAATGTACATGTTGAAGCGTTAGATGATAAAAATCAAGGGATCTCATTGACGGCAGATTATTGTTTGGTATCCGTTGGAAGAAAGCCCTATACAGAAAATCTTGGACTTGAAAATGTAAATATTAAATTAAATAAGAATGGACAAATTGAGGTTAATGATCATTTGCAAACTTCAGAATCAAATATTTATGCCATTGGAGATGTAGTTAGGGGTACAATGCTCGCTCACAAAGCAGAAGAGGAAGGTGTAATGGTTGCAGAAATTTTAGCTGGTCAAAAACCTCACATTGATTACAACCTTATACCAAACGTTATATATACGTGGCCTGAGGCTGCATCTGTTGGAAAAACCGAGGAAGAATTGAAAAAATTAGAAGTTAACTACAAATCAGGTCAGTTTCCAATGCGCGCTCTTGGTAGAGCTAGGGCTAGCATGCACACCGATGGTTTTGTAAAAATACTCGCTGATAAGGTCACTGACGAAGTACTAGGCGTACATATGGTTGGTCCCAGAGTGGCTGACTTAATTTCTGAGGCAGTCACAGCAATGGAATTTAGAGCTTCTGCTGAAGATATTGCTAGAATGAGTCACTCCCACCCAACATATGCTGAAGCAGTTAAGGAAGCAGCTTTAGCAGCTAGTGAAAACAGACCTCTACATATTTGATTAAAATCAATATAATTTGAAATAAACAAAAATTAAATCCAAATCAATTTAATCAATTAAGCTTTTCATTTTCTCTTTTATTTTGTCAATAGATAAGTTTCCTATGCTTCCGATATGAGAATATTCAGCATTTTTAAAAGGTTCGAAATTTCCCTCACTGATCTCTTTCTTCAAATCTATGTATGCATCTCTAAATGAATTACCATCTTGTACCTTTTCGTTTAAATTGTTTACACTGAATGTATATTTATACTTATCATTTAGTTCCAAATTTTTGGTGATTTTAATTTCAGGAATTACAGTACATATAACATCTAAAATCTCCTTTGAATCCTCTATACTATCAATTATAGTTTTTTTAATTATTTGAAAATCCCTGTGATATCCACTTGGAAGACTTGAACTTATTAAAGAAATCTCAGTATTCACATTCTGTAATTTCATTCCTTTTGCCCTAATGATTTCAAACAAATCAGGATTTTTTTTATGTGGCATTATACTTGAACCAGTAGTGAGGTCATCTGGAAAGCTGATAAAAGAAAAGTCTTGACCCATGTATAGACAGATATCCATGCAAAATTTGGAAATAGTTGAGCCGAAACTGCTAAGAAAAAACGAAATTGATTTTTCAATTTTACCCCTCGAGATCTGAGAAGCCAGCGAGTTCACTTTTAAGTGTTTAAAATTCAACTCATCTTTTGTAAAATTTCTATCAATAGGAAACGAGGTTCCAAATCCAGCAGCACTACCTAATGGGCTTTGATCAGCAGTTTTGTAGGCTGTATCTAGTAAAAGTAAATCATCTATAAGTGTTTCTGCATATGCCGAAAACCAAAGTCCAAATGAAGACGGCATGGCAACTTGAAGATGAGTATAGCCTGGCATGAAATCACTTTGATATTTTTCTGCCAAAACTAAAAGTTTGTCAAAGAATTGAATCATTAATTTTTTGATTGATTTTATCTCACTTTTAAAATATAAATTTAGACACGTAAGAATTTGGTCGTTTCTAGATCTAGCAGTATGTATTTTCTTTCCTGTTTCTCCAAGTTTTTGAATTAATAAAGATTCAATCTTTGAATGTATGTCTTCAAAATCATTTTCTATTGTAAAATTCCCTGCTTTTGCATCTTTTTTGATCTCTTGAAGAACTTCTATAATTTTTTTCTCTTCCTCAGTAGACAAAAACCCAGTTTTTGATAGCATTCTTGCATGAGCTATAGAACCCTTGCAGTCGAATTCAGCCAAATAAAGATCGTAATGTCTATCTTCACCAACAGTAAAATTCTTAATGTTATTGTCCTCTCTTTTATTTTTTCCCCACATATTCATAGTAGTAGTTTTTCAATTAGTCTTTTCATTATTTCGCAACCTTTCTCAATTTCATCGGTGTAAATGAATTCGTTGGCTGTATGTGATCTAGATGAGTCACCTGGCCCAATTTTTATGGATGGACATGATAATTTTGTCTGATCTGAAAGAGTAGGGGAACCATAAACAGGAATACCAATTTCATTTACCGCTTTGACAATTGGGTGACTATCTGAAATAGTAGATGAATTTAAATCCAAAGATCTTGGAGAAATTTGGGCGTTTACATTTTCTTTAATTAACTCTACTACCTCTTCGTTGCTGTAAAGTTCATTTACTCTTACATCTAAGACCATTTCAACGGATGATGGAACGACATTGTGTTGATTTCCCGCATTTATTTGAGTAATGGTCAATTTTACAGGCCCGAGGAGTTTAGATACCTTTTTGAATTTAATTTTTTCAATAGCTTTTATAATATCTGGTATTTTTAAAATTGGGTTTTCGGGATTGGAATGAGCTGCATGAGAAGCCTTCCCTCTTATAATACAATCAAAAACAACCAATCCTTTTTCTGCAACAGCAGCTTTCATTAAAGTTGGCTCTCCTACAATTGCAAAATCAATTGGGGGTATTTGTCTAAGTAGGCTTTTGAGTCCATTAGGTCCAGAATTCTCTTCTTCACCAGTGGCAGCAATTATTAAGTTCACTCTTAAGTTTTTGTTATCATAAAAATCCTTAAATGTATTAAGCAAAGTTACTAGAGCTCCCCCAGCATCATTACTTCCTAGACCATATATTTTTCCATTATACATCTCAGGAATAAAGGGATCTTTAGTATACCCTTCATTTGGTTTTACCGTGTCATGATGAGAATTTAAAAGAAGAGTTTTTTTCTTACTATCATAATATTTGTTAAATGCATATATATTGTTTTTATGTCTACTGGATTTTATTCCGTTCTCTTTAAACCAATATTCAATTCTGTCTGCACTTTTGTTCTCTTTTCCTGAAAATGAAGGAATAGAAATTAAATCTTTAAGAAGTTCTATATGATTTTGATTTTTATTGTTCATCACGGAATAATTTCAGTATAAGTTTCGTTTTCTATAATGTCATCTAAAGAACCAATAATTACTTTTGAAACCCCATTTTTAAGCCCATTTAAGCAATTACTCACTTTTGGTATCATTCCTTTAGAAATAATTCCCTTTGACTTTAAACTTTCAAAAGTAGCCATATCTAATTTGTTAATTATTTTATTTTTATTATCATCTTGGTAAACACCTTTTTCCTCGAAGCAATACCACAACTCAGTTTTATACATTTTTGACATATTACAAGAAATTTCGGAGGCAATTGTGTCTGCGTTTGTGTTTAATAGCAACCCGTCTTTGTCATAAGTTATGGAGCTACAAACAGGCATGATATAATTCTCTAAAATTAATTTGAAAAAAACCGAGTTTATACTAACTATATCTCCAACGTACCCATAATCTAATTCTTTTTTATTTCTTAACCTACATAGGACAGAGTTTGCATCTGCTCCGCAAAGACCTAAAGAGTTTACTTTTAAAGATTGTAGTTTGGCTACAATTTCTTTATTTATTTTACCAGCATAAATCATTAATGCATAATCCAGGGTTTTTTTATCAGTTATCCTTCTACCGTTAAGCATTTTTATTGGATGATTGTTCTTGTTTAAAAAAAGATCAAGCTCTCTACCTCCTCCATGAACCAAAATTTTTTTACCCTTTATTTTTGTTAAATTATTTAAAAATTTATCAAGTAGTAATTTATTTTGCGTGATTGCGCCACCAACCTTTAAAACTGTTAACTTATCCATTCTCAACAATTGTTTTTAAAACGGATTGGGCAGAATATATTCTATTTTCAACTTGATTCAGGATCAAGGAGTTATTGCTGTCAATCACCTCGTCTGACGCAACAACATTTCTTCTGATTGGTAAACAGTGCATAAACTTAGCATTGTTTGTTAAATTCATCTTTGATTTTGTAATCATCCAGTCAAGGTCTTTTTTAAGCACTTTGCCGTAATTATTAAATGATGACCAATTTTTTGCATAAATAAAATCAGCATTTTTAAAAGCTTTATTTTGGTCATTAGTAACGTAAGCTCCATTTGTAATATCTGATTTAAGCTCGTAACCTTCCGGGTGAGTAATTGTAAGTTTCGCATCCATTCTTTTGGTTATATTTACAAATGAGTTTGCTACGGCATGAGGTAATGCTTTTGGGTGAGGTGCCCACGAGAGAACAATTTTGGGAGTTTTATTTTTTTTATTCTCCTCTATTGTGATTGCATCAGCTAAAGCTTGCAAAGGGTGTGCTATTGAACTTTCCAAATTTATTACTGGGACACTAGCATATTTTTTAAATCCGTTTATAACTTTATCTTCTAAGTCTTCTTTTTTGCTCTCTAAAGATGGGAAGGCCCTAACAGCGATAAAATCACAATAGATTGACATGACCCTTGCAGCCTCTTTAATGTGTTCTGACTGGCTTTGATCCATGACCATTTTATCTTCAAATTCAATTGGCCATCCTTCACCATTAAAGTTCATTATAATGGTTTTTATACCTAGGTTTTGAGCAGCTTTTTGAGTACTGAGTCTAGTCCTTAAGCTAGGATTAAAAAAAATCATTCCCAACGTTTTATTTTTTCCCACCAAAGAATACTCATTGGAGGATTGCTTTAGCTTTATCGATTTATCTATAAAACTGTTTATGTCAACTATGTCAGATGTGTAAATAAAATTTTTCATAAAATATCTTTTAACGCATCAAAAAAGATATTTAGATGCTTTTTGCTAATTGTTAATGGTGGTAATATTCTTATAAGATTTTTATTGCTACTGCTTCCGGTAAAAATTCTTTTTTCATATACCAGTTTTTTTCTGAGCTCAGATACCTCAAAATCGAATTCTAGACCAAGCATAAGTCCTTTCCCCTTTACTTTACAAATATTCATTGAATTAATTGAATTTTTAAAAAAAGATTCCAATGAGCTGGCGTTTTTTTGTAAGTTCTCATTCTTTAAAATATCCAAAACTGAAATTGATGCAATGCAGGCAAGATGGTTTCCTCCATATGTAGTTCCTAAAAGACCAGTACTGGGTTTAATTTTTGAATTGATTAAAATTCCACCTACAGGAAACCCGTTTCCCATTCCTTTAGCCATGGTGATAATATCTGGTTCTATATCATTAAACTGATAAGCAAAAAATTTACCTGATCTAGAAAAACCAGATTGAACCTCATCAGCAATAAGACATGTCCCATACTGCTTACATAATTTATCCATATAACAAATAAAATCCCCTTTAGGCATGTCCAGTCCACCGACTCCTTGAATTGTTTCAAAAATCACGGCACATACATCCCCTTTTTTTAGTTCCATTTCAAGATTTTCGTAATCATCTAATTTTAAAAAAGTGACATTTTGTTGTTTATTTAAAGGTGAACTAATTTTATTGTTGTCAGTTACTGCAACCGCTGCAGAAGTCCTTCCGTGAAAACTGTTTTTAAATGCTATTACTCTTTTTTTGTTTGTATGAAAAGAAGCAAGCTTTAGCGCATTTTCTATTGATTCTGCCCCACTACTACAAAGAAAAAGCTGATAATTTTCCAGAGCGGCATGATCATTGATTTTTTCAGCAAGCACGGATTGCAAGGGGTTTTTTACTGAATTTGAATAAAATGATATTTTATCAAGTTGTGATTTGATGTTTTCTACATAATGTGGATGAGAATGGCCGACAGAAATTACTGCATGCCCACCATACAAATCCAAATATTCATTTCCAGCATCGTCGTATACATATACATCTTTAGCTTTTATTGGTGTAACATCAAAAAGAGAATAAACATCGAATAATTTCATTCTAAAATATATTTGCTTTAAATTCTAAACCTAACTTTTCACTCCAGCCCATATTAATATTCAAATTTTGAATTGCTTGCCCTGACGCTCCTTTTAGTAAATTGTCAAGAGCACCAGTAATGAGTAATTTTTCTTTGTACTTGTGTAGGTGTAAAACACAATTATTTGTGTTTACAACTTGTTTTAATGTGATTTCATTTTCACTCATAATTGTGAATGGCTCGTTTTTGTAATAATCTTCAAATATTTTTTTTGCATAGCTCAAATCATATTTGAATTTAGTGTAGCATGTAAGAAAAATACCCCTTGTAAAATTTCCTCTCTGGGGGATTAAATTGATTTTGCTAAATTTTATATTTTCAATTATTTCATCTAAATGTTGATGATTAAATGCTTTATACCATGAAAGGTTATTGTTCCTCCAGCTAAAGTGAGAAGTTTCAGACATCCCAACTCCAGCGCCAGTACTGCCAGTTGTTGCATTTGCATGAATTTCTTCTTCTAGTAAACCATTTTCAGCTAACGGCAATAAAGCTAATTGCAATAAAGAGGCAAAACAACCAGGATTTGCAATAGCGTTAGCTTTTTTAATATTCTCTCTTTGTAATTCGGGAAGTCCGTAAACGAAATTTAAGTCCTTAAATGAATTATTCCTTTTTAATCTGAAGTCATTACTTAAGTCAATAATTACCGTTTTTTTTAAAAAAAAGTTTTCTTTCAAAAACTTTGAACTATTCCCGTGTCCTAAACAAAGGAAAACAACATCAATATTTTTATTTACTTTTTTGCTAAAAAAGGGAAGGTCTTTTCCAATCAAGTCTGAATGAACATCTTGGATTTTTTTCCCGTCGTTAGTTCTACTGTAAACAAAATCAATTTCAACATTTGGATGATTGATTAGTATGCGAATTAATTCACCCCCTGTGTAACCCGAACCTCCTACAATTCCAATTTTTTTAATCATTTTTATTTATTTTTTGATAAATCTTATTTTGATTAGAAAGTATTTTAATGAATCCTTTTACCTCATCAGCTGACCATTTTTTATTCATTTCGCCATAATTTCCAAATTTCGAATCCATTAGATCAAATTTTGATTTAATCCCAATAAGCTCATACCTGTATGGATTGAGTTTTATAAAGACATCACCAGAAACATTTTTTTGGCTACTAATCAGAAACTTTTCTATGTCTCTCATAACGGGGTCAAGATACTGTCCTTCGTGAAGCAATAAACCGTAATTTATACACAATTGCTCTTTGTATATCAACTGCCACTTAGTAAGCGTATGTTTTTCTAAAAGGTGATGGGCTTTTATTATTAAAATTGGAGCAGCTGCTTCAAAACCAACTCTTCCCTTAATCCCAATTATTGTATCTCCAACATGAGTATCCCTACCAACTCCAAATTTACTTGCTATTTTTTCAATTTTTTTAATGTTTTCGATTGGAGAGGCTTTGATATTGTTGACAGCTACAATCTCTCCTTTTTTAAATGTTAAAGAAATGTTCTCCTCCTTATTTTTGTCAACTTTTGAAGGATACGCATTTTCAGGAATATTATGCCTTGATCCTAGTGTTTCTTTTCCACCAATACTTGTTCCCCACAGACCTTTATTAATAGAATATTTTTTTTCATCCCAGTTTAATTCAATACCATTTTTTTTTAAAAAACTTATTTCTTCTTCCCTGGAAATTTTATTGTCTCTAATTGGGGTGATAATTTTTATATCGCTTGATAAAACTTGAAAAATTAAATCGAATCTAACTTGATCATTACCCGCACCAGTGCTCCCATGGGCAATTGATGAAGCATTAATTTTTTTTGCGTATTTGATAATTTCAATTGCTTGAATAATTCTTTCTGAGCTCACCGATAATGGATAGGTTGAGTTTTTTAAAATATTTCCATAAACTAAAAATCGAATAATTTTTTGATAAAAATCTTTTTCAGCATCAATACATTGAAAATTATTAGATCCTATAACCTTTGAATTATACTTAATCAATTTAAGATCACTTTTTGTAAAACCACCTGTGTTAATTAGAATTGGATAAACATCAAACCCTTCGTCAATAAGTTTTTTAAGACAAAAGCTTGTGTCAAGTCCACCGCTGTATGCAAGAACAACTTTATTGTTTTTCATATTATTTTTTTTTTTCATCATTGAGCATGCCTGTACATAAGCACATTTTTTTATCGGTTCTTGTTAATATATCATAATTGACACAAGTTCTGCAGCCTTTCCAAAATTCTGGATCGTCGGTCAACTCTGAAAAAGGAACAGGCCTATATCCTAATTCAAAGTTAATACGCATTACAGTTTTAGAGGTGGTTATTCCAAAAACTTTTGAATTTGGATACTTTTTCTTAGAAAGATTAAAAATTTCAGTTTTGATTTTCTTTGCTAAACCTTTTCCTCTAAATTTTGGTGCAACTATCAATCCTGAATGAGCAACATATTTTCCATGTCCCCATTTCTCTATATAACAAAAACCAGCAAACTCTTCTTTGTCAAGAGCAATAACTGCATTGCCAGCTTCTATTTTTTTTCTAATGTATTCAGGTGTTCTTCTGGCAATACCAGTACCCCTCATCTTAGCTGATTCATCTATGCATTTGCTTATTTGAGCTGCAAATTTTTTATGTTTGATGTTTGATATATATATTTTCACTGAATAGTTTTAAACTTTTCGTTTTTTCTGAGTTAATAAATTTAATTTGGAAATACTCTATATGAGCCAAAAATGAATTTATCCCCCTTAAGATAGAGGACGAAAGTAACGGTTGTTAAGCGCTTTTATATTATAAAAATATGCATTCATTTGGATGCAAATTTATATCTTTTATTATTAAAAAAAAAAATAAAATTTGATTTTAAACCTTTAGACAATAAAAGTTGGTAATTAAATAATGCTTAACAAAATAAAAGAATACATAAAAAAATACGAATTAAAGGAAGGGGATTCTGTTCTTTTAGCTTGTAGTGGCGGCATAGATAGCATGGTTTTGTTTGATATTTTAAAAAAGTTGAACATTGATTTTTGTGTGGCTCATTGTAATTTTATGCTTAGGGGAGATGAAAGCATCGGAGATGAAAAATTTGTTAAAGAAAAGTGTGAAGAAAATTCAATTAAATTTTTTTCTAAATCATTTGACACAAAAAAAGAGGCTTTACGATCTGGAAAATCAATTCAAATGATTGCTAGAGAATTAAGATATTCTTGGATGAAAAAGCTATTGAAAGACCATCATCTAAATTATATCGTTACGGCTCATAATTTGAATGACCAGTTTGAGACATTTCTTATTAATTTATCAAGAGGTTCTGGTTTAAAGGGCCTTACAGGTATACCTGACTTTCCCATTTCAAGACCTCTAAGATCTTTTTCAAGGGAGGATATAGAGTTCTATGCACACGAAAGTAAAATTATCTGGAGAGAAGATTCATCAAATTCAAAAGATAACTATACAAGAAATAAAATAAGAAACAAAATTACTCCTGAACTATTGAAAATATTCCCTAATTGGATTAATAATTATAAAAAAAGTTTGACCTATTTGAATGAGTCTAAAGATGCTCTTTACAACTTAATAAAAGCTTGGAAAAAAGAGAACTTTATTGAAAAAGAGGATTATTTTATAATTTATAAAAGAGACTTAAAAAAACTCGAACCAAACAAATTTTTTATTTATGAAATATTCTGTGAGTTTGGTTTTTTAAATGAGGAAGATCTCTTTTCGATAGTTAATTCTGAGACGGGAAAGTTTTTAGCTTCAAAAAAATACAGATTGATTTCTAATAGAGACCATCTAATTTTGAAAAAAATAAACAAAAAACAATATGATGAACCTTATAAATGGGATAAAAAAAAATCATTTGATAGGGATATAAAAATTGAAATTGTAGAACAATCTAGAAATACAGATGAGTATGCTATTCTTGACAGATCTAAACTAGACCGCGAACTGGTAATTAGAAAACCAATTTTGGGTGATTTTTTCTATCCATTCGGAATGAAAGGAAAGAAAAAATTAAGTAAGTATTTTAAGGATGAAAAGTATTCTCTTGTAGATAAAGAAAAACAATGGTTGCTTTGCTCTGGTGAAAAAATTGTCTGGGTGATTGGAAAAAGAGTTGATGGAAGATTTGCAGCAAGTGAAAAACAAGAAAATCCCTTAATTTTGAAATTAAGTTGAAAAAAATACAAACATTCCTTTTTTGTTTAATTGCTTTCTCTTTTTATTCACAAGAGCCTGTGAAATGGTATTTTGCGGTTTCTGATATTAAAAATGGAGAATTAAAGCTTACAATTAGAGCCGAGATAGACAAAAATTGGCGTCTTTATTCTCCGAAAGTTTATGATGACGGACCGTTGGCTACCGAAGTCAATTTTTTTTCAGATTCATTAAGTGTTAGAAAAAAAGGTTCCCTTTTGTCATCAAAGCCCTTGGATGAATTTGACCCATATTTTTTTAAAAACATTTCTTTTTTTAAAAATGAGGCAGAATTTTACCAAACATTATATTATAAAAAGAGCTCAGGTGAACCAATAAAAGGAGAAATTTCTTATCAAGTTTGTGATGATAGGTTGTGTATATTTCGCACCAAGTCATTTAGCCTGTCCGCTGATGGAAAATTGTTAGAATCAAGTCCTAATGAACTCAAAGAGTACGATCTTTTAAAAATCGATGAATTGAGTCTGAAACTAAGTAATGAAGATCTGCTAATATCACCAACTAATATTGAATCAAACGATCAATCTTTTTTTTCTATTTTTTTATTAGGAATTTTAAGTGGAATCCTGGCTCTACTTACTCCTTGCATTTTTCCAATGATTCCACTGACAGTTTCATTTTTTATTAAACAAAATCAATCAAATCGAAAAGGAATTTTTGATGCTCTCTTGTATGGTTTTTTTATAATATTAATATATGTTTCTCTAAGTTTACCTTTTCATCTAGTTGATTCTTTAAATCCACAAATTTTAAATGATTTGTCAACAAGTGTATTTTTGAATCTAATATTTTTTATTGTATTTATATTTTTTGCGTTTTCTTTTTTTGGCTATTATGAGTTAACCCTACCAGTATTTTTCTTAAATAAAACTGAATCTAAATCTTCAATATCGGGTGTAATAGGTATTTTTTTCATGTCTTTGACCCTGGCACTGGTTTCCTTCTCATGTACTGGACCAATACTTGGCTCTTTATTAGTAGGGTCATTATCTATTAATGGAGGAGCACACCAATTAACAGCAGGAATGCTAGGTTTTGGCATTTCATTAGCACTACCTTTTGCGATGTTGGCTCTTTTTCCAAATTTGATTAAAAACCTTCCAAAGTCAGGCACTTGGATGAAAAAGTTCAAAATAACGTTAGGTTTTATCGAACTTGCACTTGCATTGAAATTTTTATCAAATGCTGATCTTGTTTCGGGGTGGGGTTTTTTAAAAAGAGAAGTTTTTATTCTAATTTGGTTGATTTTGTCTCTTCTTTTATCTATTTATCTTCTTGGCCTTGTAAAAAAGTCAGGTGA
>CACPQA010000020.1 GCA_902635965.1 uncultured Bacteroidota bacterium | reverse complement strand
TTTATAGATGGGAAAAAGATTCTGACTCAGCCTTCATTGATTGGTATGATGAGCCAGAGGATGAAAATGGGGGTTTTTATTTTACTCCAATGGCAAATTATAACCAAAGAAACCCTTTTGATCCACCAAGAACAACTTTTGAAGCTATAAAGCTTGACGGAACATTTAGACTTCTACCCGACATAGTTGGAAGAAGAATGACAGATGCATATGAAGGGCAAGATGTTAGGTATTTGATAGAAAACACAGGCAAAAACGGTATTGAAGAAAGATACGTAAACCAATTTATTGACCGAGTTGCATCAAAATGGGTATATGACCTCCCTCCGTTTGATTTAAATGAAATAGAGTTTTGGATTAAACATAGAAAATACATCCAAGCCGACAAATTTTTAAGATATAACTTATTTAAAAGAGTTGAAATGTGGGACTATGACGTAAGGTTACAGGTTGACAAGTATAAAGAATTTCTTGAAGGGAGTTATAGGATGTTAGATTCAGTTATTGCTGCCAGAGAAAGAGAATATAAAATTATTTATTGGGTAATAAATCCACAAACATAAATTTTTAAATTAAATCCGACACAATTTTACCAGATATTATCGACGGAGGTACACCTGGACCAGGCACAGTAAGTTGTCCAGTGAAATATAGATTTTTAACTTTTTTACTTATCATTTTTGGTCGAAGAAAAGCTGTTTGTTTCAAGGTATTAGCCAGACCATATGCATTTCCTTTGTAAGAGTTGTAATCTTTTTCAAAATCCTTGACACAGAAAGATTCACTAAAAAGAATATGGTCTCTAATAGATTGATTTGTAAGTTTCTCTAGTCTGCTAATTATAATTTCAAAATATTTTTCTCTTGTTTTTTCAGAGTCGGTAATTCCTGGAGCGATAGGGATTAGAAAAAAACACGCTTCCTTTCCATTTGGAGACATGGAGGGATCAGTAATTGATGGAAAATTCCCGTAAAAAAGTGGTTTTGATGGCCACTTTGGATTGTCATATATTTCAGTTGCATGAAGATCGAAGTCAACATCAAAAAAAAGTGTGTGATGTGATACTCTCTGTATTTTTTTATTAAGTCCAACAAAAAACAACAAACTTGATGGAGCAAATGTTTTTCTTTCCCAATAACTATTTTCATAAGATCTAAATCTTTTTTCCAAGAGACTTTCGGTATGGTGATAATCAGCACCACTAACTAAGACATCACAATACTTTTCTTCCCCATTAACAACTATTCCAACTGCACATTTTCTATTTACTATAATTTTTTGAACATTTTGGTTTATCTCAAATGAAACCCCAAATTCTTCTGCTAAGTTCTTCATTCCTTGTACCACACTGTACATTCCTTTTTCAGGATGCCATGTGCCAAGACCAAAATCAGCATGATTCATGAAATTATAAAAAGCAGGTGTGTTAGAAGGTTTTGCACCTAAAAAAAGGACAGGAAATTGTAAAATTTGAGACAGTTTTTCATTTTTAAAATACTTTTCAACTTCTTTTTTTATATTGGTAAAAAAGTATTTAAATCTCAAAATGGTTTTTTTATTAACTAATTCTAGGGGAGAAATTCCAGGTTTATAAACCATATCTTTAACGGCTATTTCGTAGTGCTCTTCAGCTTTTTTCATAAATTTTTTTAAAATACTGCCACTACCAGGTTCAATATTTTCAAACTCTTCACATATTTTTTCTAGTGAATCACCAATTTTTACAGAATCAAGTGTTTTGAAATATACCTCGTAGGCTGGATTTAGTTTTTCTAATTTATAATAATCACTTACTTTTTTACCAAAGTCGTTGAAGTAACTTTCAAAGACATCAGGCATCCAATACCAAGATGGACCAATATCAAAAGTAAACCCATCCTTTTTAAATTGCCTAGCCCGACCCCCAATACTTGAATTTTTCTCAAAAACAGTAACGTTATAACCTTTTTTGGCAAGATAAGTTGATGCTGAAATAGAGGAGAATCCAGAACCAATTATAAAAATTTTCTTCATAAAAAATAAAAATTAAAATATTAATCCTCTTTTCTTTTAAGTCTTTCTTTGTAGATTTCTTCAACAAAAGATGCACTGATTACCCCAGTTGGAATTGCAACTACCCCAATTCCAACAAGTGAAATTATAGTTGCGAAAATTTTACCACCTACCGTTATAGGATATACATCTCCATAACCAACAGTTGCAAGTGATATTGTTGCCCACCAAATTGATTCAGTGATGCTTGAAAACTTGTCTGGTTGAGCGTCATTTTCTAAATAATAAATTGCTGAAGCTGAAAAAAGAATTGTAAGAGCAGATAAAAACAAAGTAAATAGTAGTTGTTCCTTAACTGAAATTAAGGCTTTTGTGAAGAGCTTCAATGAATTACTGTCCCTTCCAAATTTAAATATCCTTGTTAGCCTAAACAGTCTTAAAATCCGTAAAAATCTACCATCTAAACTAACAAATTGGTTTAAATAAAAGGGTAAAATAGAAATCAAATCAATTAGACCAAAAAAGCTAAAAACATAATTTATTGCACCTTTCGAACCGTTATTAATAAAAGAGTAGGAAATCCTATAAATGTATTCGAAAGAAAAAATAGCAATTGAGATAAGTTCAAAAAAATAAAAAAAATCACCGTATAGTTTTCTAACACTTTCATGAGATTCAAAAATCATAGCAGTTACATTTAAGAAAATTAAAATGTATATGAACCTATCAATAAATAGATGAATTTTTTTCACAAGCTATTTTTTAATCATGTCCCTAATGATGAAAAAACAAACTACAATAGTTGTGATTAGAACAAAATATGCTACAAAACCTGGAGTCATTATACAGTTTGTTCAAAAATAATCAAATCTATTTAATATGCATATAATTATTTGGAGTAGAATTATTGTAGGATATAAGTTATTTAGATAATCAAATTATAAAAATCTATTTTGTTTAAATATTTTTTAATATATTTAAACAGTTTAATTCAATTTGGTTATAAACGTCTCTGTTTTTCTTCAAATGTCAAATTCAAAAATATTTTAACAGAGACGTTTTAACTTATAGTTTTTACCCCAATCATCATAATTTTAACTTATAATTAATTTAAATGCTATTTGTCTTTTTAAATTATGTTTGGCAAGATGGCCGGTATTGTAAAATTCTTCATATTTAAGTTTAATAAAAACAAATTTTGGGCTTTTACTCAAATGGGTATCCACAAAAAGTTCTTGATAAATGTTAAGGGGCTCAAATTTTACAGATTACTTGGAACTGGTGGCAAGACCGGTTTTGGTTTATATCCGGATTTTAAAACCTATTGTTTTTTATCTGTTTGGGAGAATAAAAGTGATGCACTTTTTTTTATTGAAAAAAACAAATTTATTTTGAATTACATTGAGAGGGCCAAAAGTATAAGGGTGTTGTCTTTAGTCGCATTTCAATCAATTGGTAAATGGTCTGGAATTAATCCTTTTTTAAACGACCTTGACGATTCAGAATCAAAAAATCAAAAAGTAGCTATATTGACGAGGGCGAGAATTTCTCCAATTAAAATATTTAGATTTTGGAAAAGTATACCTAAAGCGAGTAAAGAAATATCTAAAGCTAAAGGGGTATATTTTTATAAAGGTATTGGAGAAATCCCCTTTCTTGAACAAGCTACTATAAGTTTATGGAATAGTGTTGAAGACGTAAAAGAATTTGCTTATAAAAGTAAGATTCACAAAAATATTATAAGAAAAACAAAAAAAGAAAATTGGTATTTGGAAGAATTATTCTGCCGTTTTTATATCAAAAATGATTATTATTTAAAATGATGAAGAAAAAAATAGGCATTATCGGTTCAGGTATTTCTGGTTTGTCAGCATCTATAAGATTGTCGAATATGGGTTATCAAGTAGAGGTCTTTGAAGCAAATGATTACCCGGGTGGAAAACTAACATCGTTTAAACTGGGTGAATATAGATTTGATGCTGGCCCACCCCTTTTCACAATGCCTGCATACGTTGACGAACTCTTCTATATATGTAAAGAAAATCCAAGGGATTTTTTTAATTATAAAAAAAAAGATATTATTTGTAAATATTACTGGCAAGATGGCAAGAGACTTACAGCTTACTCAGAAAAAGATAAATTTTTTGATGAAGTATACTCTGAATTTGGAGTTAGTAAGAAAGTTCTCAATAGCTATTTAGATAAAGCAAAAAAAAAATACGACTTAACTTCAGATTTATTTTTAAAAAAATCTCTGCATAAATTAAATACTTTTCTTTCATTTAAAACTATTAAAGCTCTTTCTAAGTTATCAATTTTTGAGATTGGAAAAACATTATCTGAGGTAAATGAATCAATTTTAAAAGAGCCACATTTGGTTCAATTTTACAATAGATATGCAACATATAATGGATCTTCACCGTATTCTACTCCTGGTATTATGACTGTAATTCAGCATTTGGAATCACATTATGGAACATACATACCAGAGGGGGGGATGCATAATATTACTAAAAGTTTGTATGATTTAGCTAGGAGAAATGGTGTAAAGTTTAACTTCAATAATTTTGTTAATGAAATAATTTTAAAAAAAAATAAGGCAGTCGGATTACTTGTGGAAGGTAAAAAATTACCGTTTGATACTGTAGTATCTAACATGGACATCTATCCAACTTATAAAAAATTAATGCCTAAAATTAAACTTCCAAACAACATAAAAAACCAAGAAAGATCTAGTTCAGCTGTGATATTTTACTGGGGATTATCCAAAAGTTTTAAAGATTTGGATTTGCATAATATTTTCTTTTCTAAAAATTATCGGGACGAATTTGATTCAATTTTTAACAAAAAAAATATTTACAAAGATCCTACAATATACATTAATATTACCTGCAAAGAAGTTCCTACTGACTCTCCTAAAAATTGCGAGAACTGGTTTGTTATGATAAATACTTGCGCGGATAGTGGACAAAATTGGGATTTGGAAGTAAAAAAACTAAGGGAAATTGTCCTTAAGAGGCTTGAAGATAATTTAGGTGAATCAATATCCCCTTTTATTGAGCAAGAAAAAATTTTTACACCAAAAACCATAGAAGAAAGGACAAAATCTTACAAGGGGTCATTGTACGGCTCCTCAAGTAATGGACTTTTTTCTGCTTTTTTGAGACATCCAAATTTTTCTAGCAAAATTAAAAATCTCTATTTTTGTGGAGGCAGTGTTCACCCAGGCGGAGGTATTCCGCTTTGTTTGCTTTCCGCCAAAATAACTACTGAACTAATAAATAAAAGTTGAATTTATTTAAAGATAAGATATCAAGTAATATAATTTGTATTGTTATTATTTGGACTTTTCATCTCACTGGTATTCTTGGAATTTTATACGGAAACTTAGAGTGGTTTATAAATCTAACCCCATTAAATCTTTCTCTTTCTTTTTTTCTTCTGGTTTACACAAACAAAAATCACTTGAAAACAATAATATTTATATTTTCATGCTTTATTGTTGGCATGATATCTGAAATAGTAGGGGTAAAATTTGGTATTATTTTTGGAGATTATAAATATGGTTATGCTTTAGGTTACAAGATTTTTGAAGTGCCAATATTGATTGGTGCTAATTGGGCAATATTAACCATCTCATGTTCAGCTCTCTCTGCAACTTTATTTGACTCGATATACAGTAAAATAATAGTCGGTGTATTTCTTATGGTTATGTTGGATGCAGTTATTGAGCCTATTGCTCCTTTGCTCGATTTTTGGGAATTTAATGGAGGCAAGGCTCCTTTGAAAAACTACTTGGGGTGGATTTTAGTAGCATTACCATTAAATTACTTATACCATGTACTAAACATAAAAGTAAATGGATCTTTTACACATCATCTATATATTCTGAATGTTTTATTTTTTTCGATACTTTTACTACAACTAAATACACTTAAAAATTTAATATAGGTAGTTTGAAATATTTGTATGTATCCTTTTTTTTCTTATTTCTAGAATGTTCAGATCCCCAACCGTCTAATAAAAAAAACAAAATTCAACAGGCTGAAGATATTTCATTAGTCAAAAACCATCAAATATTTGTTTTAGAAAAAAATTCTTTTGTAGATTCTTTAGTTCAATCAGTTTCTGAATTAAAAGATCTTAAAATCTCGATTGAAGATCTGGCAAAATTAAACCCAAATGGTATTGAATCATTTCTAGATGAAACACTAATCAAATGTGATAATTTATTAAACTTAAAAAACAATAATTTTATATCTCGGCCAGAAATTAAAGGGAGGTTAAAGGTTTTGAAAACGAACGTTTTGAAATGTAAATTAAATAATTACGAGAATGATATTAAAAACTTAAATGAAAGTCTTAAAAATTTATTTTCGAGTTATAATATTTTATTTGAAAGGTTGGAGAGTTTAGGTAAGATAGATTAAATTATAAATTATTTAAATACACTTTTTCATTTATTTTATCACTATATAATTTGTTTGTTTTGATACTTTCAGAAATTTTTTTTAAATGTTTTTTGTATATCTCTATCCTATTTTTTTTAATGTCAATTTTTATAAGGCTGTGAAGTATTTCTTTAATTTCTATGTCTTTTTTTAAATTTTTAAAAAATAAATTTTCTTTTTCTCTTTCAATTTTTGTTGACATCAATTGTTTGATATCAGGTCTTTTAAGAATTACATCTTCCACTTCAATTCCAATTTCAGACAATATATTTGAGATGTTAAAAAACATATTATTTCTCGTAATTGCTTGGTGGTTAAAAAATCGGTTAAATGAAGGTTGATATTGACTATCAGCAGAATTTAAATATGATATTTTATTTTCTCTATAACTATTTAACAGTTTCTCTAATAAAAAGCTAATGTCTTTATTAATACTCATTATTCTAAAATACATTATTAAGGAAAATGATTTAGATTTTAATGAAAATTTATTTCAACAAGTTTTCAACTTTTTAGTTAAAGTATCCAAGATTAATTAAAATATTTTAGATGCAATTCTAAATGTATTTGAGTGAGCTTCCAAAATAATTTTTAAATCTTTCGAATACCCACCGCCCATGCTACATTGAACAGGTATATTACTTTCAAAGCATTTACTCAGAACCATTTGGTCCCTTAATTTACATCCCTCTACTGTTACATTGAGTCTACCAAGTTTATCTGTTTCCAAAATATCAACCCCAGATAAATAAAAAACAAAGTCAGGTTTAACTAAATCAAATAACATATCCAATTTTTCATATAGAATATTAAGATACTGTTGATCCCCAGTGCCATCTAATAGCTCAATATCCAAATCACTTTTCCTTTTTTGAAAAGGGTAATTTTTTTTACCATGCATAGAAAATGTAAAAACTTTATCATTTCCATCAAATATTTCTGCTGTTCCATTTCCTTGGTGTACATCTAAATCAATGATTAATACTTTGTTTAAATCAAACTTATTTATTAAGTGTTGAGCTGCAATAGCTTGATCATTCAATAAGCAAAAGCCCTCCCCTTTATCGCTAAATGCATGATGAGTACCACCTGCCACATTCAACGATATACCATTTTCAAATGCTTTTATGCAGCATTCAACAGTTCCTCCTGCGATAGTAATTTCTCTATCAATTAATTCTTCATTAAGAGGGAAACCAATCCTTCTAATTTCATTTTTATCTAAACAAAGGTTTAATAATTTTTCAACATAACTTTTTTTGTGAACTTTTTCGATGATTTTAATATCTAGCTTTTCAGGTGTAAAAAAATTTTCTCTCGAAAATGTACCTTCGTAGAGAAGTTGCTCCTTAAGTAATGGATACTTCTCCATAGGGAAGCGGTGACCGTCTGGAAGTTCTAATTTATAGCAGGGATGATATGCAACAAAAATCATTTTTGACTAAAAATCGGAATAAAGATGATAATTTTATTTTTTATTAATATTCATTTTTTTGTACTGATTAATAATCTCATTATCCTCAATCTTTTCAAAAAGTAAAGAACTTTTATTAATTTTATGTCCCGATTCAATGATGTTGAAATTTAGTATTTCTTTCCACCCAAGTTGCTTTTCAACTCCAAGAATACCTTTCAATTTCAATGAAGTGAAAGGTAAAAAGGGTTCGCTTAAATAAGCTAAAGCAGATACAATTTGAATTGATATAAAGAGTATTGTTTTCGTCCTGTCAGGATTATCTTTGATTTGCTTCCAAGGTTCACTATCCGCAAGATACTTATTTCCAATTCTTGCGATATTCATCATTTCGGAATTTGATTCTCTAAATCTAAATTTTTCGATAGCTGAACTAATATTATCTTTGATAACCTTTACAGAACTAAGTATTTCTTTATCCTCATTTGTGTAAAATGAAGGAGTTGGGATTTCGCCTAAGTAATATTTGTTTATAAGAACAATCACCCTATTTACAAAATTACCATAAATTGCTACGAGTTCATTGTTGTTTTTAGCTTGAAAATCTCTCCAAGTAAAGTCACTGTCTTTGGTTTCTGGCATGTTGGAAGTTAAAACATACCTCAAAACGTCCTCTTTGTTTGGGAAGTCCTGCAAGTACTCATGAATCCAAACTGCCCAATTTTTAGAGGTCGATATCTTCTCGCCTTCGAGATTCAAGAATTCGTTAGCAGGAACATTTTTAGGAAGCACAAATTCACCATGGGCTTGAAGCATTGAGGGGAAAATAATGCAGTGAAAAACGATATTATCTTTGCCAATAAAGTGTACTAATTCAGTTTCTTCATCTTTCCAATAAACTTCCCAATCTTTTTTATTTTTGGCTGCCCACTCCTTTGTTGAGGAAATGTATCCAATTGGGGCGTCAAACCACACATATAGAACCTTGCCTTCGGATTCTTTAATCGGAACTGGAATCCCCCAATCTAAGTCTCTAGTTACAGCTCTTGGTTTCAAACCGATCTCAATCCAAGACTTAACTTGCCCATAAACATTTGCTTTCCAATCATCCTTATGTTTATCTAAAATCCAATTTTTGATAAATTTTTCATATTTATCTAGGGGTAAAAACCAATGTTTTGTTTTTTTTAATATTGGTTTTATTCCAGACAAAGTAGATTTGGGGTTAATTAAATCAGTTGCATTTAGAGAGCTACCACATTTTTCACATTGATCACCGTATGCATCTTTAAAAGAGCATACTGGACAAGTTCCAGTGACAAATCTATCTGCTAGAAATTTATTCGCAGTTTCATCAAAGAGTTGATTAGTAGTCATTTCTACAAACTTTTTGTTTGAATTTAACTTTTTGAAAAATTCTGAAGCTGTATCATAATGAATTTCTCTCGATGTTCTAGAGTAATTGTCAAAAGAAATCCCGAAGCTTTCGAAGGATTGCCTAATCATTTTGTCATATTTATCTATTATATTTTTAGGTGTTGTTTTTTCATTAGATGCTTTAATAGAAATGGCTACTCCATGTTCGTCACTTCCACAGATAAATACCACATCTTTTCCAGATAGTCTTAAATATCTAGTGTAAATGTCGGCAGGTATATAGACTCCCGATAGATGACCAATATGTATTGGTCCGTTTGTGTAGGGTAAAGCAGCTGTTACTGTGTAGCGCTTCATTAAAGGTTGGATTTCTTACAAAAATAACATTTATCTACCCAATTCTGTCCAAATAGGAGACAATAATTAATTTAAAATATAGTTATATTTATAACATAATGTGAAATAATCAATGAAAACTATATCGTCTGTAGTCGAAAATTATATAAAAAATAAACCATTTTTATCCACCTCTTTATCTGAAGGAATAATTAATTTAACCTCTTTATCAAGAAGGATTAAACCTGAAATTGAGTCCGCACTTAAAAAAAAAATTAGGAGTGGAGCTATAGTTATGGCTTTGAAGAGAATATCAAACAGTTTAGAATTTGTTTCTACTCATAAAATTTTAAAAGTTTTAAAAAATATTGGTGATATTACAGTAAGATCAAATTTGATAGATTATAGTTTTAAAGTATCTGATTCATTATTATCCTGTCAAGCAAAGTTTTTATCTGAAATTGATAATCCTCAATTATTTTTTTACACATCATCTAGAGGTGTTACAGAGTCAAATATCATAATTAGCAATGAAATGAAAGAAAAAATTGAAGCTTATTTTGAAAGAGAAATTTTAATTAAAAAAACAGATTATCTGTCCTCAATTTCAATTAAGTTACCAGAAGAAAATGTTTCAATTCCTGGAATATATTATTTTATATTTCAAAAACTCTCATGGGAGGGAATAAATATCACTGAGGTTATATCAACATCAAATGAATTTACCATTGTAGTGGACGATAAAAATGTTAATGAGGCTTTTAAAATAATTAAGAACTTAAAGAATTTATAATTTTTAATACATCTAGTGCTTTAGAAATTGAAGATATATCTTTGAAAACAATCTGTAGTTTTAAACCTGAAACTGTTTTCTTCTCTTTAATGTATACTTCTTCAGGATTAGAAAGTGCCCAACTTAAAATTGAAGAAAAAATATCTTCTTTAAAAAAGGAGTTTGACTTATCTCCAATAAAAAGTCCAATCATGATATTTTTTTTAATAATTAATTTTTCAATGCAAAATTTACTGGCTATCCATTTAATTTGAATTAGTTCAAAAAGATTTTTTACTTCTTGAGGAATTTTACCAAATCTATCTTTGATTTCTCTTTTAAACTCTTTTAAATCAGATTCATTTTTTAAAAGATTAACTTTTTTATAAAGATTCATTCTTTCAGAAATTATATTTACATAATCGTCAGGTATCATAGCTGAGAAATCAGTTTCAATATTTGTATCATTTAAATTATCAAGCAATGTATTAGACTCAATTTTTAAATTTCTAAATTCTTTATTTGATAGTTCGCTAATAGCTTCTTTGAGTATTTTCTGATATGTTTCAAATCCAATATTATTTATAAATCCACTTTGTTCAGCTCCTAGTAAATTACCTGCACCTCTAATTTCTAGGTCTTTCATTGCAATTTTAATACCCGAACCTAATTCAGAATATTCTTCTATAGCTTTTATTCTTTTTCTTGAATCATCCGATATTGAAGCTAAAGGTGGAGTAATAAAGTAACAAAAAGCCTTTTTATTACTCCTACCAACTCGACCTCTCATTTGGTGTAAATCACTAAGACCAAAATTTTGTGCATTAAATACAAAAATTGTATTTGCATTTGGGATGTCAAGTCCATTTTCTACGATTGTGGTTGCCAGTAGGAGATCATATTTTCCCTCCATAAAATCAAGGAGGTTTTTTTCGAATTTTTTTCCGTCCATTCTTCCATGCCCAACTCTAATTCTAATATTTGGCAATAGACGCTGTAATTTATTTTCAAATTCATAAATATTGTCTATTCGATTATGTATAAAATAAATTTGTCCTCCTCTTTTAACTTCAAAATCGATAGCTTCCCTTATATAATTTTCATTAAACCTAATAACTTCCGTTTGAATTGGAAATCTATTTGGGGGAGGAGTAGATATAATTGACATATCCCTTGCAGACATTAGACTAAATTGTAATGTCCTTGGAATTGGTGTTGCCGTAAGAGCAAGTACATCCACATTGGTTTTTAGTGCTCTAAGATTTTCTTTGATTGAAACTCCAAATTTTTGTTCTTCATCCACAATTAAAAGACCCAAATTTTTAAAATTAACTTTTCGATTAACAATCTGATGGGTTCCAATCAAAATATCAATTTCACCCTCTTCAGTTTGCTTAAAAATTTTTGTTCTCTCCCTTTGTGTTCTAAACCGATTTACATAGTCAATTTTTAAAGGAAAATCTTTTAGCCTTTTTTCTAAATTTTTATAATGCTGAAAGGCTAAAATGGTGGTTGGCACGAGAAATACAACTTGAAGCCCATTGTCAACAGCTTTAAAGGCAGCTCTTATTGCTATTTCAGTTTTTCCAAATCCAACATCACCACATATAAGTCTATCCATGGGGATATCACTTTCCATATCTTTTTTCACGGACTTTGTTGCTTCAATTTGATCTTTAGTATCTTCAAAAAAGAAGGATGCTTCCAGCTCGCTTTGCATACTGCTATCTTGATTACAAGAAAAGCCTATTTTTTTTCTTCTTTTCGCATATAATGAAATTAGATCAAAAGCAATTTCTTTTAATCTTTTTTTTGTTTTATTCTTCAGTGATTTCCAGCTTTTAGAACCTAATTTGTGAAGTTTAGGATTGATATCATCCTTAGATTTAAACTTTGAAATTTTGTGAAGAGAATGGATACTAACGTATAAAATATCTTTATCCGCATATAATAACTTAATTACTTCTTGAATTATTCCATCATTATTAATTTTTTGCAAACCAGAAAAAATTCCAATGCCGTGATCAATATGTGTTATAAAGTCACCTTTTTTTAAATCAGAAATTTCTCTTAACGTGAGAGCTTCATTTTTTTTAAGTTTTGACCTGCTTCTATATTTGAAGTATCTATCAAAAATCTGATGATCGGTTAAAATTGAAATTTTAAGTTTTTGGTCTTCGAAGCCTCTATAAATAGGACAATAAATGATGTCATAGCTTAATTTTTGTTCGTATTGCTCAAAAACTTTTTCCAAACGCTTACCTTGTTCCTCAGTAGAGGCACATATTATATTTTTGATATTATTTTTGGAATTTATCATCAAATAATCAATTATTAAATCAAATTTTTTATTAAAAGAGGGTTGAGGGGATTGGTATATTTTTAAACTTAGATCGGTCCTAATAATATCGTTGTTTGATAAACTGATAAAAGATTTTTTGTTTATATCATCAATAATTTCATTTTTTGAAACAAAAACATTACCAGTTGTGTCTTCAAGTCCTTTGAACTTAAAATTTTTGTGGTTTTTTTCTATTAAAAAGATTAAACTATCGAGGTTTTCAACTATACAAATATTGTCACTTGGAAGTGTCTTAATTAAACTATTTGAATGATAATTATTGAAAAATAATTTGCCAATATTTGGAGACACATAAATTGTGTCGTGGTTCTTAATTGATAATTGATTTTCAACGTTAAACGTCCTCAAACTTTCAATAATGTCGTCATAAAATTCTATTCTGTAAGGATACTGATTTGAAAATGAGAAAACATCAATTATGCCCCCACGGACTGAAAATTCTCCTGGCTTAGATACGTAATCAACTTTCTCGAATTCGTATTCAAACAAAACCTCATTAACAAATTCAATAGATAAGTTGTCTCCTTTGCTAATTTTAAGTGTTTTATTTTTAATAATTTTCTTTGAAATTATCTTTTCTGAAACTGCTTCAGGATATGTTATTATTATTTTTTTTTTATCTTTTTTTTCTGAAAGGACCTCATTTCTAACGAGTAACTTGTCAGTGTTAATGTCTTCAGTATTTTTAATGGAATTAAAACTAGAAGGGAAAAAATAAATTTTATTTTTAGGAATAAAGGTTTCAAGATCATTTAAATAAAATTGAGCCAATTCTATATTTTCAGCAATAAATAAAATGTTTCTAGGGTTTAACTTATATGACCATGCCAATCTAAATGTTAAACCAGACCCAACAAGACCTTTAATTTTAATGGAACTTTTTGCTTCATTAAAAAAGTTATTAATAATTTCTTGTGAATCGTCAATCTTGAGACTTTTGAAAATATCTTTCAACTTATTTGTGTAGTGATTTATTTTTATGAAATAATAAAAAATTTAATCCAAGTTAATAACTTGGAACAAAAATAATGTATATCAAATTAAGCATTTATTTATTTTTGATAATATGTACTTAATTTTCGATACAGAAACTACTGGTCTACCCAAAAAATGGAATGCTCCTTTAACAGATAGCGACAATTGGCCAAGAGCTGTCCAAATTTCCTGGCAGATTCATGACCAAGCTGGAGCACTAATGTCAAATAGAGACTATTTAATTAAACCAGATGGATTTAAAATTCCGTATGATTCAGAAAAGATACATGGCATTTCCACTGAACTTGCCTATCAACAAGGTGAGGATATAAATAGTGTTTTGAATTTTTTTCAATACGATTTAAATAAAGTTCAGTTTATAATAGGGCACAATGTTAATTTCGATAGAAATATTATAGGTGCGGAATTTTTAAGGAAAGGGAAAGATGATCCGTTTTCAACATTGAGAATAATCGATACTTGTTCGGAGGAGACAGCGCAAATATGCCAAATTAAAGGTGGTCCACGAGGGAGATATAAACTTCCCACCCTAACTGAATTATACTTCTTCCTTTTTAATGACAAATTTCAGGAGGCTCATAATGCAACCGCAGATGTTGAAGCTACCGCAAGAATTTTTTTTGAATTGATAAGGAGAAGGTTAATTAGACCAAATGCTTTTGATGACCAAAATATCCAAACCAACCAAATTACAAAAATCCAAAACCCCATCTCACTTTACGGAATTAAACATAAAAACTTAAAATTAGAGTCTCAAAAATTTAAAAGAGCTTCTAATGAAAAAAAACCACCAATTCTGCAGGAACTAAATTCATTAAAAGAACATCCGTATGTGCATCTGCACAATCATACTCAATTTTCCGTTTTACAATCAACTACAAGAATTAGTCAATTGGTTGAAGCTACTATCAGGCACAAGATGACAGCAGTTGCTATAACTGATCATGCAAATCTAATGGGAGCATTTCATTTTATAAATTACATTGAAACAAAAAATAAAGATTTAGAAGAAGATCAAAAAATAAAACCAATAATTGGATGCGAGTTTTTTGTTTGTGAAGACCACAAAGATAAAAGCCAAAGAGACGATGGTTACCAAATAGTCTTTCTTGCTAAAAATAAAAAAGGTTATCATAATCTGGCTAAAATGAGTTCAATAGCACATACAGAAGGATTTTATTATGTGCCAAGAATTGACAAAAAAATTATAGAAAATCATAGAGACAATTTAATTGTGTTAACTGGAAATACTTACGGAGAAATACCTTCAAAAATTTTAATGCTTGGAGAGGATAAAGCTGAAAAGGCGTTAAAATGGTGGGTAAATACTTTTAATAATGATTTTTATATTGAGATAATGAGACATGGTGAGGAGCGAGAAAATATAGTTAACGAAGTATTATTAAACTTTTCAATAAAACACCAAATAAAAACGATTGCGACAAACAATACTTATTACGTTAATAAAGAAGAGGCAAACGCACATGATATTCTTTTATGTTTAAAAGATGGCGAAAAACAAAATACTCCGATTGGAAAAGGAAGAGGATTTAGATATGGTTTTGATAATCAGGATTATTATTTTAAAACAAGTGATGAGATGAAGGCACTGTTTACGGATTTACCTGAAACAATAATTAATATTAAAGAATTGGTCGATAAAATTGAGCCCTATACTTTGTCGAATGAAATTCAGTTACCAAGGTTTGAAATTCCAAAAGAGTTTGTTGTTTTGAATTCAAAAAATTCCAAAATAGGAGAAAATAAATACTTGAGGTATTTAACGTTAGAAGGAGCAAAAAATAGATATAAAAAATTTAATCAGGAAACAAAAGAAAGAATTGATTTCGAATTAAGTGTAATTGCTAATACTGGTTATCCAGGCTACTTTCTAATTGTTCAAGACTTAATAAACAGTGCAAAAAAAATGGGGGTTTCAGTTGGTCCTGGGAGAGGTTCTGCAGCAGGTTCAGTTGTTGCCTATTGTTTAGGAATTACAAACATTGATCCAATTAAGTATGACCTTCTATTTGAGCGTTTTTTAAACCCAGAAAGAATATCCATGCCGGATATAGATATTGATTTTGACGATGAAGGTAGATCTAAGGTAATTGAATACGTAATTGAGAAATACGGTGCTAAGCAAGTTGCTCAAATTATAACTTATGGAACAATGGCAGCTAAATCATCAATTAGAGATACTGCTCGTGTTTTAGATTTACCCCTAGCTGACGCAGATAGAATTGCTAAACTGGTGCCTAATATCAAGTTAAGTCAAATTTTTTCTCTAACAGACCGTGAGGTTAGTGACAATTTTAGAACTGACGAAATAGCTAGAATCAATGAAATTAAAAAAATATCAAATGAAAAGTCATTAATTGGACAAACCATCAATCAAGCAAAAGTTTTGGAGGGTTCTTTAAGAAATGTTGGAACTCATGCATGTGGAGTAATCATCACTCCTGACGATATAACCAAGTTTGTTCCTATCTCCACTGCTAAAGACAGTGATTTATATGTAACTCAATTTGATAATTCAGTTGTTGAGAGTGCAGGTTTATTAAAAATGGATTTTCTTGGGCTAAAAACTTTGTCATTAATAAGAGATACTGTGAATCTTGTCAAGAAAAGGTATAATGAAAATTTAAATCCAGATGACTTTCCACTTGACGACTCAAAAACATACGAGTTATTTCAAAGAGGTGAAACCGTAGGTATTTTCCAATATGAATCATCAGGAATGCAAAAATATCTTAAGGATCTTAAGCCCACTGTTTTTGCTGACTTGATAGCAATGAATGCACTATACAGACCTGGTCCTTTAGAATACATTCCAAGTTTTGTGAAACGTAAAAATGGTCAAGAATCGATATCCTATGACCTTCCTGAAATGAAGTTATATTTAGAAGAAACATACGGAATAACAGTTTATCAGGAGCAAGTTATGCAGCTGTCACAAGTGCTTTCAAATTTTAGTAAAGGTGAAGCTGATATTTTGAGGAAAGCAATGGGGAAAAAAGATTTTTCATTGCTGCAAAAATTAAAACCTAAATTTATAAATGGAGGAAAGTCAAACGGACATAATGAGGAAATTTTAGAAAAAATATGGAAAGATTGGGAGGCATTTGCCGCCTATGCCTTTAACAAGTCGCACTCAACTTGTTATGCATTAATAGGATTTCAAACTGCTTATTTAAAAGCTCATTATCCGGCAGAATATATGGCAGCAGTTCTTTCAAATAACATGAACGACATAAAACAAGTAAGTTTTTTTATGGAAGAATGTAGAAGAATGGGATTAGTGGTTTTAGGCCCATGCGTTAATGAATCCGATTTTAAATTTACAGTAAACGAAAAAAAACAAATCCGTTTTGGAATGGGAGCAATAAAAGGTGTTGGTCAGGGGGCAGTAGAAACTATTATTGATAACAGGAAACAGAAAAATTATACAACAATTTTTGATTTAACGCAAAAAATTGACTTAAGACTTGCGAATAAAAAGGCACTTGAAAATTTAGCTTTGGCTGGAGGATTAGACTCGTTGGGACAATTCCACAGAGCACAATTTTTTAATCCTGACGGAGATGGAATTATTTTTTTAGAAAAGGCAATACGTCGAGGTGGAAAATATCAAGATTCACTAAATTCATCACAAATTAATCTATTTGAGGATCAAAAAGATATTATTTCAGAAGAAGTTAAAATTCCTGAGTGCGAAGAATGGAGGAATCTAGAAAAGTTAAAAAAAGAAAAACAGGTTGTGGGTATATACCTATCGGGACACCCATTAGACGATTTTTCGAGAGAAATGAAATTATTTTCTCCAAATTCATTAAAAATATTGTCTGACCTAGAGACTATTGTAAATAGAGAACTAAGTTTTTGTGGTATAGTAAGTACTGTAGAACACAGAGTATCTAGAACTGGTAAAGGATGGGCAACATTTCAGTTAGAGGATTTCAAGGATGTGTTTGAGTTTAAAATTTTTGGAGAAGAATATTTGAGATTTAGGCATTTTATTGTAACAGATCAATTCATAAGAATTAAAATTAAAATACAACAAGGATGGATTAACAGAGACTCAGGGAGATTAACTGAGCCTAGAATAAAATTCAACAATTTTGAAAGTCTACATGATGTAATAAAAAACAATGCGAAAAAATTACAAATTCAGTTGGATTTAAACACTTTAGATGAAAATAGAGTATTAGAAATATCAGAAATTGTTGATAGATTTAAAGGTGAAAAACCCTTAAGTATTCAAGTCTATCATGAAAAGGAAAAAGTTAATTTATCCTTACTCAGCAGAAAATATAAAATTGATGTTTCAAAAGAGTTATTAAATAAGTTAGATTCCGTAGATTTGCCATATTTAATAAACTAAATTTATAATGTTTATTCGTGTTAACAATAGTAAATTATGAACTAATTTAAATTTTAAAAAATGGCTCTAGAAATTACAGATAAAAGCTTTGAGGATGTTGTTTTAAAATCAGATAAACCTGTTATGGTCGACTTTTGGGCTGCATGGTGCGGTCCTTGTAGAATGGTTGGTCCAATTATAGAAGAACTTAGTGCTGATTTTGAGGGACGTGCTGTTGTAGGAAAATTAGATGTTGATGCGAATCAAGAGTTTGCAGCTAAGTATGGTGTTCGAAATATTCCCACCGTCCTTGTTTTTAAGGGTGGAGAAGTTGTTGGTAAACAAGTAGGGGTAGCTCCTAAATCCACTTATGCTCAAGCCTTAGAGCAACACATTTAGATTATAAATAAAATTTTCAAAATGTAAGTTACAATTACATTTTATTTTTATTGGTCTGGTAGTTCAGTTGGTTAGAATACATGCCTGTCACGCATGGGGTCGCGGGTTCGAGTCCCGTCCAGACCGCATAAACGAAAGACAAGCCTTATGAATTAATAACATAGGTTTGTTTGTTATCCCAAAAGTGGACGAATAGGTTGGTATAATAATTTAAAGCAACTTAAAATTATTATTTTGTAGCTAACTTTATATATTATTCATTTCAAAGAATTAGGTGCGTTTTTCAATTCAATTTTTACTTTGGAAATCCTAGTTTTAGTTTCAATATAAAGAGGTAAATTATGTTGGTCGTCAGAAACCCAAAAATAAACTTCACTTTTTTTTTCAAATAATTTATTTGTAGATTCAAAAACACATAAAAACTTTTTAGCTTTAAATAAATTGTTGGAAATAAAAATTTTATCA
>CACPQA010000019.1 GCA_902635965.1 uncultured Bacteroidota bacterium | reverse complement strand
CATACCGGCTTTAACGAAATCGTTTTCTTGAACTAAAATCTGATTTGATAATTTAACTAAGTATTTTTTAATATCATCAAATTTTGACTTTACTATAATCTCTCTGTTGCCTCTTTTAATTTTGCCAAATGAAACAACGCCGTCAATTTCAGAGACTACTGCAGGATTAGACGGGTTTCTGGCCTCGAAAAGCTCAGTTACCCTAGGGAGTCCTCCGGTAATGTCACCAGACTTAGCTGATTTACGAGGTATTTTTACTAATATTTTCCCTTCCGTTATCTTTTCATTGTCATCAACCATCAAGTGAGCTCCTACTGGTAAGTTATAAGATCTTAGTGTATTACCATTTTTATCTAAAATTAAAAGTGTAGGTATGAGTTTTTTGTTCCTTGATTCTGAAATTACTTTTTCTTGGAATCCTGTTTGTTCATCTATCTCAACCTGAAAAGTTGTACCGGCTTCAATGTTCTCATATAATATTTTACCAGAAAACTCCGAAACGATTACGCCATTAAAAGGATCCCATGAACATATCAAATCATCTTTTTTAATTTTAGCACCATCTTTTATATGTAAAGTTGAACCATAAGGAATGATGTTTGAACTTAGAATATTTTTAGAATCACCATCAACAATATGTATTTCAGTAGTTCTAGAAATTACAATATCTACAGCCTTACCTTCATTGTCAACTGATTTTACGATTTTTAAATCATCTATTTTAGCATTTCCGTTATGTTTTGAAAACAATTGACTATCTTCCGATATATTACCTGCTACACCTCCAACATGAAAGGTCCTAAGGGTTAACTGTGTTCCAGGTTCTCCAATTGATTGTGCAGCAACAACACCCACAGCTTCACCTTTTTGAACCATTTTACCGGTTGCTAAATTACGTCCATAACAGGAAGAACAAATACCTCTCCTAGCCTCGCAAGTTAATGGTGACCTTACCTCTATTGATTCAATTGGTAAAGTATCTATTAAATCAGCAACTGAGTCGCTGATTTCTTGAGAAGCATTAATTAATATTTCGTCGTTGAGAGGGTTAATAATCTCTTCTAATGCAACTCTCCCTCGGATTCTATCTGAAAGAGGTTCAACTATCTCTTCATTTTTCTTTAGAGGTTTAACTTCGATACCCCTTAAAGTTCCACAATCAACATCAGTGATTATAACGTCTTGTGAAACATCCACTAAACGTCTAGTTAAATATCCAGCATCCGCTGTTTTAAGAGCCGTATCAGCTAGCCCTTTTCTCGCTCCGTGTGTAGAAATAAAATATTCTAATATAGAAAGTCCTTCTTTAAAATTTGAGAGTATTGGATTTTCAATAATTTCACCCCCGCCAGCAGTTGATTTTTTTGGCTTAGCCATGAGGCCTCTCATCCCAGTTAGCTGTCTAATCTGTTCTTTTGAGCCTCTTGCACCCGAATCAAGCATCATATATACTGAGTTAAAACCCTGCTGATCATCACTAATTTTTTTCATAGCAAGGCTTGTTAAATGGGAATTTGTTGATGTCCAAACGTCTATAATTTGATTATATCGCTCATTGTTTGTGATTAACCCCATGTTGTAATTTCCTAGAATATTATCAACTTTACTATTAGCTTCATCAATAAGAGAAACTTTTTCAGAAGGAATAATTATGTCGCCTAAACTGAAAGAAAGCCCACCTTTGAAAGCAAACCCATATCCCATATTTTTGATTTTATCTAAAAACTCAGATGTTTCTGGAACACTGGTCTCTTTTAATATTTTACCAATTATATCTCTTAAATTTTTCTTGGTTAAAACTTCGTTAAAAAAACCAGCATTTTTTGGAACAACCTCGTTAAAAAGTACTCTTCCTACAGTTGTTTCAATAATATTACCCTTTTTAGAATTTTCATTTTTAATACTTTCAATTCTAATATTAATAATTGCATTTAAGTCTACTTTTTTTTCGTTGTAAGCTATATGAACTTCATCAACGGAATAGAAAGTAAGGCCTTCACCTACTACAGGATTTTCCTTTGTAGATTTGCGAGCTTTGGTCATATAATAAAGACCCAAAACCATATCCTGAGAAGGGACAGTAACAGGAGATCCGTTGGCAGGATTTAAAATATTGTGTGAAGCAAGCATCAACAATTGAGATTCAAGAATTGCTTCCGGACCTAATGGAAGATGAACTGCCATTTGATCCCCATCGAAATCTGCATTAAAAGCGGTACAAACTAGTGGATGTAGTTGAATAGCTTTGCCTTCAATAAGTTTAGGTTGGAATGCCTGAATCCCTAGCCGATGGAGAGTAGGAGCTCTATTTAACAAAACAGGGTGACCTTTTAAAACGTTTTCTAAAATATCCCAAACCACAGGTTCTTTTCGATCTATTATTTTTTTTGCTGATTTTACGGTTTTAACAATGCCTCTTTCAATAAGTTTTCTTGTAATAAAAGGTTTATACAATTCAGCGGCCATATCTTTTGGCAAACCACACTCATACAATTTCAATTCAGGTCCAACAACAATAACTGAGCGGGCTGAATAATCTACTCTTTTCCCTAACAAGTTTTGTCTAAATCTACCTTGCTTACCTTTTAATGAGTCTGATAAAGATTTTAATGGTCTGTTAGAATCAGTTTTTACAGCAGATGACTTTCTAGTATTATCAAACAAAGAGTCTACAGATTCCTGAAGCATTCTTTTTTCATTCCTTAAAATAACTTCAGGCGCTTTAATCTCTACTAACCTTTTTAGACGATTATTTCTTATAATCACCCTTCTATATAAATCATTTAGATCTGAAGTGGCAAATCTTCCCCCATCAAGTGGTACTAACGGTCTTAATTCTGGAGGAATAACGGGTATGACCTTCATTATCATCCATTCCGGTTTATTTTCCTTCCTGCTATCGGCATCTCTGAATGCTTCAACGACCTGTAATCTTTTCAAAGCTTCTGTCTTTCGTTGTTTAGATGTCTCATTATTAGCTTTATGTCTTAATTCGTAAGACAGGCTTTCTAAATCAATTCTTGATAAAAGTTCAATTAAACATTCAGCCCCCATCTTTGCGATAAATTTTTTAGGATCACTATCCTCAAGATATTGATTCTCCTCAGGTAGTCTTTCTCTGACATTTAAATACTCTTCTTCAGTTAAAAAATCCATTTTTTGAAGTTTTTCTCCATCATCGTTAACTCCCTCACCTGGTTCAATTACGACATATCTTTCATAATAAATTATCATGTCAAGTTTCTTCGATGCAAGCCCTAATAGATATCCGATTTTATTCGGCAGTGATCTAAAATACCATATATGTGCTACCGGGACAACAAGATTAATGTGACCCACCCTATCTCTTCTTACCTTTTTTTCCGTTACTTCGACACCACACCTATCACAAATAATACCTTTATATCTAATTCTTTTGTATTTTCCACAAGCACACTCAAAATCTTTCACTGGTCCAAATATTCGTTCACAAAACAAACCATCTCTTTCAGGTTTGTGCGTGCGGTAATTAATAGTTTCGGGTTTAAGAACCTCACCTCGAGAATGGTTTAAGATTACTTCTGGAGATGATAAACCAATTGAAATTTTATCAAATTTTTTTTGTGTTAAGTTTTCGTTATCTCTTTTCATGAACTTTTTATAAATTATTTTTATCCTCTAGTCTAATGTCAAGTCCCAAACCTTTCAATTCGTGCATTAATACATTAAACGATTCGGGTAATCCTGGATCTGGTAAGGTGTCTCCTTTCACAATTGACTCGTATGTCTTGGCTCTACCTAAAACATCATCTGATTTCACAGTTAAAATTTCTTGTAAAGTACTTGACGCGCCGTAAGCTTCAAGAGCCCAAACCTCCATTTCACCAAATCGTTGACCTCCGAACTGGGCTTTTCCTCCTAATGGTTGTTGTGTAATAAGTGAATATGGACCTATAGACCTAGAGTGCATTTTGTCATCAACCATATGCCCCAGCTTTAACATGTAAATTACACCCACAGTTGCTGGCTGATCAAATCTTTCCCCTGTTCCTCCGTCATACAAATATGTGTGACCATATTTTGGAATCCCTGCTCTTTCAATTATATCATTAATTTCATTAGAACTCGCGCCGTCAAAAATAGGTGTGGCGAATTTTTCGTCAAGTTTTTGACCCGCCCAACCAAGAACGGTCTCATAAATTTGACCAATATTCATTCTTGATGGGACACCAAGGGGATTTAAAACAATATCAACTGGGGTACCATCCTCTAAAAATGGCATGTCTTCTTGTCTCACAATTCGTGCTACAATTCCTTTGTTACCGTGACGACCAGCCATTTTATCTCCAACTTTTAGTTTTCTTTTTTTCGCTATATATACCTTTGCTAGTTTCTTTATACCAGCAGGCAACTCGTCTCCAACACTTATAGTAAATTTTTCTCTTCTCAGAGAACCTTGTAGGTCATTCTCTTTAATTTTATAATTGTGGATAAGATCAGCTACCAATCTATTTGTGTCAGAGGAAGTTGTCCATACACCTTTAGTTAAATGTGTGAAATCATCAACTTTGTTTAAAAGCTTCAGAGTATATTTTTTTCCTTTTGGTAAAACTTCTTCACCTAAATCGTTTTGAACACCTTGTGATGTTTTTCCATTGACAATTGAGAATAATTTTTCAACCATAATGGAATGTAAATCGTTAAATTTTTTATCATATCTCTTTTCAAGTTCCTCTAATTCAATCTTGTCTTGATTTCTTTTTCTTTTGTCTTTGATTGAACGAGTGAAAAGTTTTTTATCAATCACAATTCCTCTTAGGGAGGGCGGGGCTTTCAAAGATGCATCTTTAACATCACCAGCCTTATCCCCGAATATTGCTCTGAGGAGTTTTTCTTCAGGGGTAGGATCTGATTCTCCTTTTGGAGTTATTTTACCAATTAAAATGTCTCCAGGATTAACTTCAGCCCCAACTCTGATCATCCCGTATTCGTCAAGATCTTTTGTTGCTTCTTCACTTACATTTGGTATGTCATTAGTTAATTCTTCCGAGCCCAACTTAGTATCTCTCACATCAAGAGAATATTCATCAATATGGATAGATGTAAAAATATCATCTCTTACAACTTTCTCAGAAATAACTATAGCGTCTTCAAAATTGTAGCCTTTCCAAGGCATAAAAGCTACCTTCATATTTCTTCCTAATGCAAGCTCACCGTTTTGAGTTGCGTAACCCTGACAAAGAACCTGGCCTTTTTTAACTTTATCACCTTTTTTAACAATTGGTTTAAGATTTATACAAGTACCTTGGTTAGTCTTTCTAAACTTTATAAGATCATATTCTTTAATATCATCCTCAAAACGAACCATTTTTTCTTCTTCAGAAAAACTATATTTTATGATTATTTTTTCAGAATCAACGTATTCGACAACACCGTTTCCTTCAGAATTTACTAAAACTCTAGAATCAGAAGCTACTTGTCTTTCCAGCCCTGTACCCACAATCGGAGCCTCTGGCTTGAGAAGGGGTACAGCTTGTCTCATCATGTTGGACCCCATCAAAGCTCGGTTAGCATCGTCATGCTCTAAAAAAGGAATTAAGGATGCTGAAATCGAAGCAATTTGATTGGGAGCAATATCAGTATAATGAATATCTTTGGGATCAACAACAGGATAATCCGCTTCTTGTCTAACAATAATTTTGTCTGCAGTTATTTTTCCTTTATCGGAGAACGGAATATTGGCTTGTGCTATCAATTTGTTTTCTTCTTCCTCAGCACTCAAGTAAACGTGGTTATCCAAGTCAATAACACCATTCTTAACTTTTCTGTATGGAGTTTCGATAAATCCTAATGAATTTACCTTTGCAAATACTCCAAGCGAAGAAATAAGACCAATATTCGGGCCCTCAGGAGTTTCAATTGGGCAAAGGCGCCCATAGTGAGTATAATGAACGTCCCTAACTTCAAAACCAGCTCTTTCCCTAGACAATCCGCCAGGACCAAGGGCTGATAGTCTTCTTTTGTGAGTAATCTCAGCGAGTGGATTAGTTTGGTCCATAAACTGGGAGAGTTGATTTGTTCCAAAAAAAGTGTTTATTACTGAAGACAACGTTTTCGCATTTATCAAATCAATAGGGGTAAAAACTTCATTGTCTCTAACATTCATTCTTTCTCTAATAGTTCTTGCCATTCTTGCGAGTCCAACACCAAATTGTGTGGAAAGTTGCTCTCCAACAGTCCTAACACGCCTATTTGATAAATGATCAATGTCATCAATCTCAGCTTTTGAATTAACCAACTCTATTAGGTATTTTATAATTGTAATTATATCTTGCTTCGTAAGTATTTGTTTATCAAGCTCAATATCATTACCTAATTTTTTATTCATCCTGTACCTGCCAACTTCACCAAGGTTATATCGTTGGTCAGAAAAAAATAATTTGTCTATTATACCCCTTGCAGTTTCTTCGTCGGGCGGCTCAGCGTTTCTCAATTGACGATAAATATGCTCTACAGCTTCTTTTTCAGTGTTGGTAGGGTCTTTTTGCAAAGTGTTATGAATAATTGCATAGTCAGACATATGAGCATCTACTTTGTGCAGTAATATCGTTTTAACTCCAGTCTCAAATATTTGGTTAATGTGATTTTTTTCTATTACTGTGTCTCTATCAATTACAATCTCATTTCTTTCAATAGAAACAACTTCACCGGTGTCTTCATCAACAAAATCCTCATGCCATGTATTCAAAACTCTAGCAGCAAGTTTTCTACCAACCAGTTTCTTTGTACCAGTTTTAGTGACTTTAATCTCTTCTGCCAAGTCAAAAATCTCTAAAATGTCTTTATCACTTTCATAGCCAATCGCTCTAAAGAGAGTTGTTACAGGGAGTTTTTTCTTTCTATCTATGTACGCATACATAACATTATTTATATCCGTTGCAAATTCAATCCAAGAACCTTTGAAAGGGATAACTCTTGCAGAATACAATTTTGTTCCATTAGCATGAAAAGATTGTCCAAAAAATACCCCTGGTGATCTATGAAGTTGTGAAACAACTATTCTTTCAGCCCCGTTAATTATAAAAGTTCCACTTGGGGTCATATATGGTATTGTTCCCAAGAAAACATCTTGAACTATAGTTTCAAAATCCTCGTGCTCTGGATCAGTACAAAATAGTTTTAATCTGGCTTTTAGAGGAACTGAGTAAGTAAGTCCTCGTTCAATACATTCTTGTATAGAATACCTAGGAGGATCTACAAAATAGTCTAAAAATTCAAGAACAAACTGGTTTCTTGTGTCAGTTATTGGAAAGTTTTCTTTAAAAGTATTAAATAAGCCTTCCTCGGCTCTTTCAGCAGATTTTGTCTCAAGTTGAAAAAAATCTTGAAAAGATTTAATTTGTATATCTAGAAAATCAGGATAATCTGCTTTGAGTTTTGTTGATGCAAAGCTGAATCTATTATTGTTATTTTTGTGCATTATTAAGTATTAGTTAGATTGAAAAGACCAAAAATTATACTTTATTTAAAATTAAGACAACTCTACTTCTGCTCCAGATTCTTCAAGAGATTTTTTCATGCCTTCAGCCTCATCTTTAGATACACCCTCTTTTATTGGAGAAGGAGCGTTATCAACTAAATCCTTAGCTTCTTTTAAACCTAAACCTGTTAATTCTTTAACTAATTTAACAACCGCTAATTTTGAGCCTCCAGCTGCTTTTAAAACAACATTAAACTCGGTTTTTTCCTCTGTTGAGGAGTTTCCTTCAGGGGAGCCTGCTGATGGTACAGCTACCGCAGTAGCAGCAGCTGGCTCAATTCCATGCTCTTCTTTTAATATGTTTGCTAGTTCATTTACTTCTTTAACGGTTAAACCGACTAATTTATCTGCGAAATCTTTTAAATCTGCCATGACCATGTATTTATTTGTTATTTATTTATTTGTTTTTACTTATTAAATTTATTTTTCTGATAATTTTTTAATTATACCTGCTATTTTGTTACTGCCTGATTTTAAGGTAGATAAAATATTATTAATTGGAGATGATAGTAAAGAAATTATTTCACCAATTAGTTCTTCTTTTGATTTCAAATCAGCGAGAACATCAATTTTGTCATCACCTATATATATAGACTCGTCGATGAAAGCTCCTTTTAAAACTGGTTTATCTAAACTCTTTCTGAATTTTTTAATCACTTTAGCAGGGGTATTACCTTGGTTAGAAAACATAACTGAGGTATTCCCTTTAAGTATATTCTTTAAGTCACCAAATTCCTTTCCACTATCCTCCATGGCTTTTTTGAGAAGAGTATTCTTAACGACAGAAATACGAATATTTGACTCAAAACAAGCTCTTCTAAGGTCAAGAGTTGACTGGGAATCTAATCCAGCAATATCTGTTAAATAGAAATTAGAAGCCTCACACAGATCTTTGGTGAGTGTTTTGATTTCGTTAAGCTTCTCTTCTTTATTCATAATTAACATTAAAATTTGTAATCAATTGAAATGGAAGGACTCATAGTAGAAGACATAAAAATGGTCTTAATATAATTCCCCTTTGTGGAAGATGGCTTTAATTTGACAATAGCTTTCAGCAATTCTTCAGCATTCTCAAATATTTTCTTTGAATCAAAAGAAACTTTACCAATGGCAGCATGAATTATACCAGCCTTTTCGACTTTAAAATCAATCTTACCTCCCTTTACATCTAGAATAGCTTTTTTTATATCCATAGTTACAGTTCCTGTCTTAGGATTTGGCATTAAACCTCTAGGGCCTAAAATTTTTCCAAGTGGTCCAAGTTTTGCCATAACACTAGGTACTGTAACTATAACGTCAATATCTGTCCAACCTCCTTTGATCTTTGTTATAAACTCTTCAAGACCTATATAATCTGCTCCTGCCTCCTTAGCTTCATTCTCTTTGTCAGGGGTAACTAAGGCAAGCACTTTTATGTTTTTTCCGGTTCCATTAGGAAGAGTTACAACCCCCCTTACCATTTCGTTTGCTTTTTTGGGATCTACACCTAATCTGACAGAAAGATCCACAGATGCGTCGAACTTGGTTGTCGAAATGTCTTTAATTAAAGAAGCAGCATCCTGCAGAGAATACTTTTTAGATGAGTTTAGTTTAGTTATAATTGCTTTTCTTTTTTTAGATATTTTGACCATTGTTTAATTTTTATTTGGAAAATTACCAGTTACATTTAAACCCATTGACCTAGCAGTTCCTGCAATCATTTTCATTGCTGATTGAACTTGAAATGAATTTAGGTCCACCATTTTATCTTCTGCTATTTTTTTTATTTGATCCCATGATACGGATGCAACCTTATCTCTATTTGGTTCAGATGAACCTTTCTTGATCTTAGCAGCTTCTAGAAGTTGCACCGCTGCAGGTGAAGTTTTGATTTTAAAATCAAATGACTTGTCTACGTATACTGAAATTTCGACAGGTAATATTTTTCCTTGTTTGTCTTGAGTCCTAGCATTAAACTGCTTGCAGAAATCCATTATATTTAAACCAGCGGCTCCTAGAGCAGGTCCAACTGGGGGCGATGGATTTGCAGACCCACCTCTAATTTGTAATTTCAAAATTTTGTTAACTTCTTTAGCCATTTAATTTATTTAAATTTTTTCTACTTGCATATAACTTAATTCTAATGGGGTCTTTCTTCCAAATATTTTCACCATGACTTGTAACTTTCTTTTCTCCTCATTAACGTTTTCAATAGAACCTGTGAAGCCATTAAATGGTCCATCAACAACCTTAATGTTTTCTCCTATAACATAGGGAATTGAAATATGTTCTTTTGTTAATTCAAGCTCATCAACTTTACCAAGTAATCTATTAACTTCAGAGGGCCGAAGAGGTATGGGATCACCACCTTTAGTTTCACCCAAAAACCCAATTACGTTGGTGACGGACTTTATAACATGTGGTACCTCCCCTGAAAGATCAGCTTTAATCATAATGTATCCTGGATAATAAACCTTTTCCTTGTTAATCTTTTTGCCATTCCTGAATTGAATAACTTTTTCAGTTGGTACAAGAATATCTTCAAGGTGACTATCGTAGCCTAACCTACTTATTTCCGAGGTTATGTAATCCTTAATTTTCGATTCCTGTCCACTAACAGCTCGTACCACGTACCATTTTTTGTTTTCAACTTCTGCCATCCCAATTAACCATTAATAATGTTTAGATATATTTTAACAACTCTTGACAATATTGTGTCAGCTCCCCAAATAGCTACAGAAAATAAAAGAGAAAAAACTAATACAATTAACACAAGATTTTGTAATTCAGCTCTTGGAGTCCAAGATACGTTGTTCTTTAGTTCTTCGTAAGAATTTTTTATGTAATTAATAATAGTCATCATTTTTTATGCACGGGTTGAGAGACTCGAACTCCCGACACCTGGTTTTGGAGACCAGTGCTCTACCAACTGAGCTAAACCCGTTTAAATCTTAAATTAAGTGCTCAAAAATAAAACACAATTAAAAAATAAACTTTAAAAGAACTAGTCAAGCAATTCTGTAACTTGTCCAGCACCAACAGTTCTTCCTCCTTCTCTAATTGCAAATCTAAGACCTACGTTTAGAGCTATCGGTGATATGAGATCTACAGAAATTGACACATTATCTCCCGGCATTACCATTTCAACCCCGCTAGGAAGATTAATATTACCAGTTACATCTGTTGTCCTAACATAAAACTGAGGTCTATAGTTGTTATGAAAAGGAGTATGTCTTCCACCCTCCTCTTTTTTCAAAATATAAACTTCTGCTTTAAACTTGGAATGAGGCTTTACAGAACCTGGCTTACAAAGAACCATCCCTCTTTTAATATCAGTTTTTTCAATTCCTCTTAAAAGAATACCTGTATTATCGCCAGCTTCTCCGCGATCTAATATTTTTCTAAACATTTCAACACCAGTGATTGTGGATTTCAGTTTCTCTGCTCCCATCCCAATAATATCAATTTCATCACCAGTATTAGCAACTCCAGTTTCTATCCTTCCTGTCGCTACAGTCCCACGACCAGTAATTGAGAAAACATCTTCAACAGGCATTAAAAAATCTTTATCAATATCTCTTTTGGGAAGTTCAATCCAATTGTCAACTTCAGACATTAATTTAGTGACAGTTTCAACCCACTTTTGTTCCCCATTGAGTGCGCCAAGAGCTGAGCCCAAAATTACAGGAGTGTTATCTCCGTCATATTCATAAAAAGATAAAAGTTCTCTAACTTCCATCTCTACTAGTTCTAAAAGTTCTTCGTCATCAACCATGTCGGCTTTGTTTAAAAAGACAACTATCCTTGGAACTCCAACTTGCCTTCCAAGAAGAATATGTTCTCTTGTTTGTGGCATAGGCCCATCGGTAGCCGCAACTACTAAAATAGCACCATCCATTTGAGCAGCACCAGTAACCATGTTTTTAACATAATCTGCGTGACCTGGACAGTCAACATGAGCATAATGTCTATTCTCAGTTTGATATTCTACATGTGATGTATTTATTGTTATTCCACGTTCTTTTTCCTCAGGTGCATTATCTATTTGATCAAAGCTTTGTGCTTCAGATAAACCTGCATCTGCTAATACTTTTGTAATAGCAGCAGTTAGGGTGGTTTTGCCGTGATCTACGTGGCCAATTGTACCAATATTTAAGTGGGGTTTTGACCGATCAAAATTTTCTTTAGCCATATTTTAAGGATTTGATATTGTATAAGAGGTGCAAATTTATAAAATTTTCTAATTATTGCTTCATATTTAATTATTTTTTTTTATATAAATTTTTAGAGTAAAATTTGGTTGTGATTGGTTCTAAAAATTAACTTGTGTCATGAACACTCAATTGATTTTTCAGATTGTGACAATCTCTTATTCAATTAATTAATTTAAAATTCTAGCTAAACCTTCCTGTACCACGGTGGCCACCAATAATCCTGCTCTGTCATATATGTAGCCGGTGCCCAGACATTTAGAACCGGAAATATTTGGACTTTTCATTGAATACATAAGCCATTGATTAACATCAAATTTTCTGTGAAACCACATGGCATGGTCTAAACTAGCTGTTTGCACAGGATCATTGTATTTATTATGAAAATGACTTATCACAGACATTATAAGTAGGTCATAATCAACTGCATACGCTAAAAATTCGTATTGTTGATTTCTAGTAAGCTTTGTATTATCCTTCAATTTAAACCATATGTTTCTAGTGCTTTTGTAATCAATAGATTTATCGTAATCAATTTCTGGCCTAAATTCAAATGCGAAGGGATGACGGGACAATAAATAATTTTTTATTTGTTCAGGAATCACTTTTGTTTTTTTTAGTAGCTCAGCATCTGATACAAGATTATCAGGGTTATACGATGCTGGCGACTTTTCATATTGACTTAATCCTTTTTCATCGATTTGAAATGAAGCACTAAGTACAAATATTGCCTTCCCCTTTTGAAATGCTGTTACTCTTCTAGTATTAAAACTTTTACCATCTCTTAAATTTTCAACTTTAAACTCAATTGGAACTTCTATATCACCAGCCAAAATAAAATACCCATGAAGGGAGTGGACATACCTATCGCTTTGAACAGTTTGATTCGCAGCATGTAAAGATTGAGCCAAAACTTGGCCTCCATAAACTCTTTTCCAAAAAGTTTTATAATTTTTGCCAATGAAGGTAAAAGCATCTATCCTTTTTAAAGTTAACAAATCTGTTAGACCGTAAGAATTTTCCATACTCTAATTTACATTGTGAAAAAATTCCCTAGAGGTATTTTTAGCTATATTAAATATGTAGACTTTTATAATTACACTATTTAAAAAAAACCAATTACTCAATTAAATCCAAAAATAAATATTATAGATTAATTAAATCCTACTTTATTTTGAAACTTAATTTTTAACCCTACTATTTTTTTTACAAAAAGGGATGTTTTTTTATTGTCAGCCATAAATTTTATATAATATTTATCTTTATAAAATGAGTAGATCTTTGATTCTCCTTTGTAAATAACTAGTTTATAGAATGGAATTATTAAACCATAAGTTTCCAATAGGGATCTAAACCTTATTATTATCCCATTTGTTCTTAATTCAATATTGCAATAGTTAATATTATTGTCTAATCTAAGTAATTCTACAATTTCCTCTGATGCATCAATAATTATTAATTTGCCTGAACCTATCCCATTCAATCTTATTCTTTCAATAAATGAAAAAGGCCTGCCTACAATTTCTGATAATATTGTTCTATTTTTTTTAGAATTATATGATAAATTTTTAATCATTATGCAATATTATTTTTTTTTTATAATTTTTGAGTTTTTATTATAGTAAATATTAATAACATACATTATTTTTATATAAAAAAATTATTATTATATGCTTAGATTCTTGTATGTAGTTGTTTCATTTTTTGTTTCAATTTTAGTCACTAATGTTTGGTTATTTCGATTTAACAAAGAAACTCCTTACAGAGGGGGTGACGCCATTAACATGATTGAAGAGTTTGCTGAATATGGTCTAAATACAAACATAATGTACCTAGTAGGTTTCTTGAAAATTGTTGCTAGCATTGGCTTGATAATTGGACTTTTAAAAACAAAAATTTCTATTTATTCGTCACTATTAATGTCAATTTTAATGATTGGCGCTATTTATTTTCATTTTAAAATTTCCGATCCTGCAATTAAATACTTTCCCTCTGTTTTAATGCTTCTATGCTCAATCTTTATATATTTTTCTTCAAAAAAAATTTTAAATACAAATTAATTTAATTGGATTTTTTTAGTTCAGAAAATTTAGATTCCTTAAACAAAATTTACAGGATAAATTTAGTTAATAGTATAACTGGATATAAATCTGCAAATTTAATTGGGTCTATATCTAATAAGGGAGCTGAGAATCTTGCAATTTTTAGTTCAATAACTCATTTGGGAAGTAATCCCGCTCTTTTAAGTTTATTTGTAAGACCAAATGTTGTGCCTCGAAATACATACAAGAATATCAAGGAGAAGAAAGTTTTTACCGTCAATCATATAAGCAAGGAAAAAATCGACGATGCTCATCACACTAGTGCTAAATATGATGAGAATATATCCGAATTCGACAAAACCAATTTCCAACCAGAATACAAAGAAAACTGGGGAGCCCCCTTTGTAAAAGATTCTGCAGTTCAACTAGGATGTAAATATGTTGACGAATATTACATAAAAGAAAACGGCTGTTCAATGATAGTAGCATCTATTGAAATTATTTTCATAAGAAAAGGTCTATTACAAAATGATGGATGGGTGGACCTTTCAAAAGGTGATATCATAACTATAAATGGTTTAGATGCGTACGCACTTCCTGAGACTGTAAAAAGATTAAAATACGCTAGACCAAAATAAATATCTAGACTATTTTTTCTCTAACAGTATTTGTCAAAATTCTGTATCCCTCTTTATTTAAATGCAGACCATCTTGTAGAAGGAATTTAGATGTAACTTTTCCTTTATCCAAAAGCCTATCATAAATATTTATATAAATTAAATTAGGTAAGCTCTTCGAAAGAAGTTTAATTCCCTTATTTATTTCTTTAATATCTAATAGTTTATTTTTCCTTTCAATAGATGGCTTGATTGAAATATATCCAATATTTGCATTAGGGTATTTTGTAATAATTTTTTCTATAAACTTTTTGATTTTAAAAATTATTTCCTTGGGGCTCAAATTTAAGTTAAGATCATTACCTCCCAAATAAATCACAATTGCTTTAGGATTTAGAAAATTTATAAGAAGATCAAAATTTTTTGATAATGAATCAACATAGGCTCCACCAAACCCGAGATTAATTACGTTCATATTTTTAAAGTCATCATCTAAAGATTTCCATAATCTGATTGTTGAACTACCATAAAAAATTATTGGACTAACCACACTTTTGTTGTCTTCTACTTTGGATAAAAGTTTTTTTATTTCAACAGAAAAGTCGTTATCGTAGAGTTTCATTTTATTGACCCATGATTTATATTTTTTATTTAGCTTGTGGCTTTCAATTTCTATATGATTTTTTGTGAGGGTATTTTTATAAGTAATTGGCTTTTTTATCTCACATTTAAAAATAGATTTTGATGCAAGTTTATCAAAATTTAGAGTTACAATAGGAACTAGAATAGTGGGAATAGTTAAATTGGAAAGGAGTTTAAATAAACCTTTTTTAAAAACACCCGGGGACTCATCAGTTGAATAAGATGCTCCCTCAGGACTTAGCACTAGACAATTTCCTTTTTTTAAATGTTGTGATGCCTTTTTATAAAAATTTTTATTTGTATTTATTACCTCGGTATCAGTTATATTTTTTGGAATAAAATTTTTAGCATAAACCCTAATATAATCAAGCTTATCGTAGTAATCTTTATGAAATTTCTCATTGGGTAATGAAAGTCTTGAAACTCTGATTCCTGGATTGTTGTAATATCTATCAACAATCATTGAACTAATAAAATGGCTATCTAATGTTATCTGGAAGTTATCTGCTACTGAATATAACGGATGATTATTTAAATGATTGTAAATAAATATTAAATTTCCTTTACTTGGTAAATTTTCAGAACCATGAATTTCATATTTAACTTTAGAGAAAGCTTTTTGAATTTTTTTTGATGATAAAGAGCGAATTTCGTCAACGGAAAGTGAATCAGGTGAATTAATAACCGCTTTAAATGCATCCTTAAGAAAACTCAAAAACAATTCATCAACTTTGTTCAAGTTACTAACCTTTTAATTCTTCTTACTATTCCTAATTTTTTGCAGGTATCGTTGCCATAGTTTGGTTTGATGACTTTCCATGGACACTTCCCTACCATCTATAAAAGCGTAATCTAATATATTTGTCCGCATATCAAGGGCATCTCCTTTTGAAATAAAAAATGTAGCACTTTTGTCTACTTTTATTGAACCATAATTTTTACTAATTCCTAAAATTTTAGCTGCATTTAGAGTTATCATACTTAAAGCACTTTCTTTTTCCACGCCATATGCCGAAAAGCTTCCCGCGTAGAAGGGAAGGTTTCTAGAATTCATCCTTTCCATATCTCCAGTCACATCTATTGAGACTAAGAGTTTTGAGTCAATTAGTTTTTTTGCATTTCGAAATCTAATTTTTGGATCTTCATCAATCAAAGAAGGTAAATTGTGTGGATGCTTTAGTACTACAGGAATTTTATTTTTAATTAATAAATCTATCTGTTTAAAACTATATATTCCTCCTACCAATACAATATTTTTAATTTTGAGGGAACTTAAAAAAACTATTCCATCTTTGATTTGTTTAGATGAATTTGCATGAAGAAAAATTGTTTCATCGCCATTAAACAAATTTCTCATTGCCTCGTATTCAAGATTTATTGGATTTGGATTTGGTAAATAAGACTTTGAGCTTGTAAAAAAATCTTTTATTTCTTTTACCTTCTTAATGTAATTTTTATTTTTTTCGATAGTTCTTTCTCCAGAACTAAATTTTTTAGATGTGTATGGTGAAGGCCAATTTAAATGTATGCCGACATTTTTTAAAATTAGGGCATCTTCCCAATTCCATGCGTCAAGCTGCATTACAGAAGATTTTCCACTTATAACGCCTCCCCTTGGTGTTGTTTGCGCGATGAGAACACCGTTCATTCTCATACTCTCTACTACCTTGGACTCTGCATTGTAAGCTATGGATGAACTAATGTGTGGTAAAAAAAAACCTATTTCATCATAATCTCTAGTTGCCCTAACCGCGTCAATTTCAGCCAACCCCAAAGTTGAATTTAATGCAATAAGTCCTGGATAAAGATGAGATCCATTTGTATTAATTGATTTTTCATATTTATTTTTAGGTTTAGTTTCTCCGACATATTTAATTTTTCCATCCTGAAATCCAACATAGCCTTTTTCAATAATTGAACCATCTCCTATGTGAATGACAGCGTTTTCTATTAATATACTTTCATGCTGAACAGTACCTGGAGTTTGTTGTCCAATAACCAGGAATTGAGAAATAAAAAAAAGGATAAATGTTTTCTTCATTTTTATTTGTCTACTGTTTCACAAGTAAACTCTTTATTTGAGTTAGAGACAACTGGTTGTAGCTTCTGACCTCCATTAGTTGCCAACATCATTTGATTAATAATTTTATTTTTTTCATTTTTTATTTCCTCTATAATTGATGGAATTTTGCTACTATCATAATATATCTTTCCATCTATAAAAGTTTTTTCAGCACTAGCATAAATCGACAGTGGGTTGTCTGACCATAAGACTAAATCAGCATCTTTACCTACTTTTAAACTCCCAACTCTGTCATCTATGTGTAATAGCTTTGCTGGATTTAATGTAACATACTTCCAAGCCTCCTCCTCACTTAAGCCACCATATTTCACTGCTTTAGCAGCCTCTTGATTTAGTCTTCTAATAACCTCCGATGAATCTGAATTATAAGCAACTACAACTCCTGCTTCAGTCATAATTGGTCCATTATAAGGTATCGCATCAATAACTTCATATTTATAAGCCCACCAATCTGAAAAGGTTGAACCACCAACTCCATGATGAAACATCTTTTCTGCCAATTTGTATCCTTCTAAAATATGAGTGAATGTATTAATACGAATACCAAAATTTTCAGCAACTTTCATTAGCATATTAATCTCACTTTGAACATATGAATGGCACGTAATAAATCTTTTCCCATTTAAAATTTCTAATAAAACGTCCATCTCAATGTCTTTCCTAGGCTTTTCTTTAAATGTCTTCTCTTTTTTCGAAAGAGAGTTATAATTTTTCCATTTTTCACCGTATTCTAATGCCCTATTAAAGTAATCAACAAAAACTTGCTCTACTCCCATTCTAGTTTGAGGAAACCTAGAATAACTCCCCCAGTTGGATTGTTTTACATTTTCACCCAGAGCAAACTTTATAAATTTATCTGAGTTTTTGAAAATCATTTTTTCATCAGATTCCCCCCACCTGAGTTTAATAATAGCGGAGCGGCCTCCAATAGGATTTGCAGAACCATGTAAAATTTGGGCTGTAGTTACCCCACCAGCTAAACTTCTAAAAATTGACATGTCATTAGGTTCAATCACATCTTCAATGGATACCTCTGCGGATGAGTTTTGACCAGCTTCGTTTATTGAGGAAGCGGCAATATGTGAATGTTCATCAATTATGCCCGCTGTCAAATGCTTACCGGTACAATCTATTTCAAAATGGGTTTTTGGGGTTTCTATATTTTTGTTGATTTTTTTTATTTTTCCATTTGTGATTAAAACATCTATATTTTTCAAAATTCCTTCCTCTTCATTTGTCCAAGCTGTCACGTTCTTAAAAACTATGTTTGAATATTTTGGCAATTCTTTAAAACCATAGGCTGTGTTTGGAAAAGTAACGGGTAAAACCGGAAATTTTTTCTTTGGTTCAATTTTATTAAGAACTTCATCTTTTAATTCAAGTTCTTTTTTTGCATTAGAAAGTCTATCCCCTAGTATTTTTATTTCCCCAGTAGATAATCCATTAAATTTGGCAATTTTTTTTAACTCTTCAATTGAATATCCAGCACTTTCTGCCTTTTCTAAATATTCTAATAAATCTTCATCTGAAATATCCAAATTCAAAACTACATCATTTGGGGTTAATACATATTGCTTTCCAATAACCCAATTTTCGTAAATAACACTTTCTTCTTTGAAAATAGGTCCGGATGTAACAAGAAAATTCGCATAAAATCCTTTTTTTAATTCACCTATTTTTTGGTTCATTTTAAGAACCTTTGCAGGAATTTTTGTAAGCGACATCAGTGCTGTTTTTTCAGATAAACCGTAAGCTACCGCTTTTTTTACATTTTGAATAAAATCAGAACCATTTTCATGACCCTTGGAGGTTATGGCAAAATCAACTCCATTTTTTTCTAAAACAGATAGATTAGATGGAGCCTGATTCCATTCTTTTAAGTGTTTTAAAGAGAGTTTTTCATTCAATTCAGAATCAGATACATCATAAGGTTTGGGAAAATTAACAGGGACAACGATAGTGTTACCGTATGATTTAATTCTCTTGTGATCTAAATATTCAAGTCCAGAACCAACTACAACAAATCTCTGATTTGTCTCACTTGCAATTTTAAGTGCTCGCATTAAATTAAGTCTTCCGCCGCTATCAAAAATTTTAGGTAGATTTTTGTTTTGAATGGCTGCTTCGATTGAGATATCCTTGGAATTGGATTTTTTTTGCTCATACCATTTGATATCGAAAAAAAACTGTCTTAAAAGAGCCATAGCACCCATAACAGAGGTAGGGTAAGACTGTGCAGAATTTATACTTTTTTTAAAAGAATAAAATTCTGTTGACTTACTTTTAATAATTCTATAGTTATCTGTATGCCTGTCACTAAGAGCAATCAATGAACCTGTTCCTCTATGAATTCCATTTTCGCGATGAATATTAACGATTCCAAATCCAGCTTCTCTTAATTTTTTTGATTTGACATGATTATAACTGTAGTCATTAATAGAGTTGTAGTCGCTTAAAATGTGATCATTCCAATAAAATCCTTTTCTGTTAGGATTGTACTGCGAACTTCGTCCTATGCTTGAGGATCTTTCTGCTTTTTTTATTCCAAAATTTGAATACAAGTCAATAAAAGAAGGGTAAATATATTGTCCTGTTTTATCATGTATAATTGAATTTTTTGGTATTTCAATATTCTTTCCTACTTCAACAATAAAACCATCTCTTTCAATTAAAATTCCTTTTTCTATTTTTTTATCTGGAGAAACTATTATCGAGGCATTAACAAAAACGTTGTAGGGTTGATTAGATGTTTTCACACCAGCATTTTCAGGAAAATAATCTTGGGAGTGAGATTTTTCAATTGAGTATATAAAAAATAAAAGAATTAAAACAATTTTTCTAACCATATTTAAAAATACAAAACAATAAATTTAAACTCTATTAAAATTCTAAAAAGACGAAATTAGTGATTCTCTAATTTTTCAAAAAATCCAGTGCTAAGTTACTCATCGTCTTCACTCCGAGAATTAATGCGCTATCATCAACGTAAAAGTCTGGTGTGTGATGAGAAGGTGCGTCTTTTTCTGGAACTGATGTAGGAGTTCCTCCTAGGAAAATGTATAAACCTGGTACTTTTTCTTGAAAATAAGAGAAATCCTCAGCCCCGGTTTGTGCTTTTGACAAAATGACATTTTTTTCACCAGCTACTCTCCTTAAAGTAGGAAGCATTTTTTCCGTTAAAACAGGATCATTGTAGGTTATGGCTGCTCCTTCTGTAATTTTTAACTTTGCAGAAGCACCATAAGCCGTGGAGATGTTTTCAACTAGTTCTGACATTCGTTTATTAATTAATTCTTTCATTCCTTTATCTAGTGTTCTAATTGTTCCTATCATTTGAGCACTTTCTGGGATAATATTAAATCTTATTCCAGAATGGATTGAACCTACTGAAACTACCGCACCTTCTTTGGTCAATTCGCTATTTCTACTTATGATAGTTTGCAAACCGTTTATTATTTGTGCAGAAACAACAATTGGATCAACTCCCATCCATGGAGATGATCCATGGGACTGTTTTCCTATCACATCAATTACAAACCTTTGAGAAGAGGCCATAGCTCCTCCTGGTTTGTATTCAATTTTTCCAACATGAAGACCAGAACTAATATGTAATCCAAAAATTGCATCCACGTCTGGGTTTTTTAACACTCCTTCTTCCACCATTAAAGAAGCACCACCTGTTTCTCCTTCTGGATAACCTTCCTCTGCAGGTTGAAAAATAAATTTAACAGTTCCAGAGAAGTTTCTATTTTCTGATAAAACTTCAGCAACTCCCATCAAAATTGCGACATGAGTATCGTGACCACATGCATGCATAACTCCAGTTTTTTTTCCATTGTATTCAGAAACAACATTAGATTTGTAAGGTAGACTATTTCTTTCTGTTACTGGCAGAGCATCCATGTCGGCCCTCAGAGCAACAACTTTACCTGGTTTATTGCCTTTCAAAATTCCAACCACACCGGTATGAGCTACTCCAGTTGTTACTTTTATACCTAAACTTGTTAAATGACTTGCAACCAACTCTGCGGTTTTAAATTCTCTATTTGAAAGTTCAGGGTTTTGATGAATATGGTGTCGCCATTTTATAACCTTAGACTCAACATCACTTATAGATCTCTCAAAATC
>CACPQA010000018.1 GCA_902635965.1 uncultured Bacteroidota bacterium | reverse complement strand
AAACAGTTAAACATAACATGGATGAACAATCAAGAGATCCAATAGAAGTCGCAGAGTTGGTACTTAAAATTATAAAAAGAAAAAACCCAGGAATTCATTATATAGTAGGTCATTTTTTACAAAAGTTTAGTATATCTTTAAAAAAGATATTACCTGAAAAATTATATCAAAAATTGTTAATGAACCATTACAAAATATAGTTAAATATGAAATTTTTTATCGATACAGCCAATCTTGAGCAGATAACTGAAGCTCAAAACTTAGGGATTCTAGATGGTGTTACTACCAATCCAAGCTTGATGGCAAAAGAAGGAATAACTGGTGATTCTAACATTATTAGTCACTATAAAAAAATATGTGAAATAGTTGACGGAGACGTATCCGCTGAGGTTATCTCTACTGAATTTGACGGTATGGTTGAAGAGGGTAATCGTTTATCTAAAATAAGTGATCAAATCGTTGTTAAGATTCCTATGACTAAAAATGGAGTAAGGGCTTTAAAATATTTTTCAAATAATAATATCAAAACAAATTGTACTTTAATATTCTCTCCTGGTCAAGCATTACTTGCTGCTAAATCTGGAGCAAATTACGTTTCTCCTTTTATTGGTAGATTAGATGATATATCATCTGATGGTTTATCTTTAATATCAGAAATCCGTCAAATTTTTGATAATTTTAATTTTAAAACGGAAATTCTTTCAGCTTCAATAAGACATAATATGCATATTATTGATTGTGCAAAAATCGGGTCAGATGTTGTTACTGCACCGTTATCTTCTATTGTAGGACTACTAAATCATCCTCTTACTGATAGTGGTCTTAAAAAGTTTTTGGATGATCACAAAAAAGGTAATTTCTAGTAATTCCACATTGGTTTTTCTTTTACTACTTTTTTATAAATAGGACACGATTTTTTGTGAGCACCTTTTAAATACCCTGTTGAAGTTAAGAACTCTTTGCATACCTCATTTCCTACAAATTTGAATTCATTCTTAAAAAGTGATACCCATCCAGATAAGTTGAGTGCGTGGTGTTTATCTAAATAGCTTTTGAAGCTATTATGTTTTTCGGTTATAGAGACAACCTTTTTAGCATTATATATTATCGCTATCACTTTTCTTCTCATTCTTATAGTTCCCTTATTATTAAGAATCTTTTTTATATCATATTCGTCGAATTTTGCAATTTCATTAAATGAATAATTTTTATATGCTTTTTTAATAGTTTTTTCTTTTTTCAAAATAGTGTCCCATGATAATCCAGCTTGATTTATTTCCAAAACTAGTCTTCCAAAGATTTCATTGTCATTTTTACAAGGGAAACCATAAATATTGTCATGATAGTATTTATGATGACATTTCAATTTTCCTCTATTTACGTCTAAACAATATGACATTAATTTATCTTGTAATGTTTTTTTAAAAGATTTTCAAAACTTTTTTCGTAACCAAAATTCCCAAATCCTTCAAGGATTACACAGTTTTTATCTAAAATAATTCCTTTGTTCAAAAGATTAATAACCCATTCACTTGTGGTAGTCTGGTAATTAACTAGTGCTAATTGGTTATTAACATTGATATTCATAATTTCCTGATAATTTCTTACAAGTTGATTATAAGGCTGGATTGAAATCCCAACAAATCTATAGTTTGGAAATTTCTCTTTATATAGTTTTGCTCTTTCTTCATTTCTTTTAAAATGATTCATTTGAGTTTGAGACCAAAAATATAGAACAGTTTTTTGACCCATTAAAGCCTTATTACTTGTGATTACTTGACCTTTATTGTTTTCAAGCATCACAATTGGTAAAGGTCTCCCCCTTTCCATCTGCTTCAAAGAATTGTTTAGAGCTTTTATTTCATTATAATATTCTTGATTAGGATTAATTGAAGAATATGACTCCAAAAATTTCTCATGTGAATTTTGATTATTAGAATTCATTATTTCTTCAAATGCAACTGCTCTTGCAAGTATATTTTTTAATTTAACATTGTTAATTCTTTTCTTTATAGCTTCAATCCTCTTGATATTAAAGTCTGTATTATTTTTTGCTTTATAAAAAGTTTGGCCCTTTTCTAGTGCTTCAAGACTCAAGTAACTCATTAAATAGCTTATATATGGTTCGAAAAATGATAATTCTTCTTCGTTATAACTTAATTTATCTCTATAACTAAAGTATGAACTGTCATTTTTTATATTTTTTGAATTTCCTCTTATCAAAGCATATCTGGCTTTTCTATTTGCGTAGGGATATTTAAAAGAAGCTTTGGTTATTTTTTTAGTAAAATTTGAAAAATTATTTTTATCAATTAGATTTTTCCAGACAGTATACTTCTCCAGATATAATGAATCAATAATTTTATTGAAGCTTTTACCGTTTAGAGAATATTTAGAGGATAAAAATGAAATTTCATTTTGAAGATTAAGATATGTCTCCATTAGGAAGTTGTTTTTTGCAGCTCCTTTTCCACTAAAAAACAAAGAGCCATTAAAGTCAGACATATTTGCCCTTGCCAAAATAGAATCACCAGATTCAATAATGATCATTTGATTTTCAGGAAGGTGTTCAATCTTAAATAAACCATAATTAATGGAGTCAAATTTTTTTAAAAAACGTTTATCGACAGATAGATTTAAAGTATCAATAATCTTGTTACCACTATATAACAAAACGTAGTCAGAAGATGGGTTAATTATTTCGCCTCTAAAATATGCTTTTTTAGATTTGACTTCATTTTTTTTACAACTAATAAATAAACATAAAATAAAAATCCAGAATAAAGATTTGAAAAAATGATTAATCATTTTGAAATTTAAATAACAATTGTGATATGCATTACAAATTATGTAATTTTGCATCACTAAAAAAATATAAATTGCTTTCTGCTACTAATTTATCGGTCCAATTTGGCAAAAAAATCCTCTTTGACAACGTAAACATTAAATTCACACCTGGTAATTGCTATGGGATTATTGGTGCTAATGGATCTGGGAAATCTACTTTTCTTAAAATTTTATCTGGTAAAATGGAAGCAAACAATGGAAATATTTCTTTAGATCCAGGTAAACGATTATCTGTTCTTGAACAAGATCACAATTCTCACAATGAATATACAATAATTGATACAGTATTAAGAGGGAACAAGATACTTTACGAAATCAAGTATGAAATGGAAAACATTTACTCTAAATCAGACTTCAGTGATAAAGATGGAGAAAGAGTAGGGGAGCTTCAAGCGATATATGAAGAAAAAGGAGGTTGGAATGCAGAGAGTGATGCCGCAAACCTTTTGTCTAATCTTGGAGTAAATGAGTCTTTGCATTCAAAATTTATGCATGAATCTGAGGGTCTTATTAAAGTGAAAGTTCTTTTAGCACAAGCACTTTTTGGAAACCCTGATGTTCTAATTATGGATGAACCGACAAATGATCTAGATTATGAGACAATAATCTGGTTAGAAAACTTTATTGCTAATTTTGAAAATACAGTGATAGTAGTTTCACATGATAGACATTTTTTAGATGCAGTATGTACTCACATATCCGATATCGATTTTGGAAAAATAAATCATTATTCTGGAAATTATTCATTTTGGTATGAATCAAGTCAGCTAGCCTTAAGACAAAGGCAACAGCAAAATAAAAAGGCCGAAGAAAGGAAAAAAGAATTAGAAGAATTTATTTCAAGATTTTCTGCAAATGTGGCTAAGTCAAAACAGGCAACCTCTAGAAAGAAAATGATAGAAAAATTAAATATAGAAGAAATAAAACCCTCATCTAGAAGATATCCTGCGATTATTTTTAAGCAAGAAAGAGAAGCTGGCAATCAAATTTTAAATATTAAAGATCTTAAATATAGTCTTGAGGGAGAGTTTTTATTTAACAATATAACATTTAATCTAGTTAAAGGTGAAAAAGTGATTTTTTTCTCAAAAGATAAAAGAGCAGTTACTAAATTTTTTGAAATAATCAATGATGAAGAAAAAGATTTTGAGGGTAAATTTGAGTGGGGTATAACTACAAAAAAATCGTATTTACCGATTGATAATTCAACTTATTTTAAATCTGATTTAAACTTAATTGATTGGCTAAGACAATTTACTGAAGATGATGAAGAAAAAAAGGAATTATTTATTCGAGGCTTTTTAGGAAAAATGGTATTTAGTGGGGATGATGCACTTAAAAAGGTAAGTGTTCTCTCAGGTGGAGAAAAAGTAAGATGCATGTTATCAAAAATGATGATGAGTAAGTCAAATATTTTAATCATTGATGAACCTACAAATCATCTTGACTTAGAGTCAATCACTGCTTTTAACAATGGGCTAAAAAACTTTAATGGGACAGTTTTGCTTAGTACACACGATAACACTTTTGCACAAACAGTTGGTGACAGAGTAATTGAATTGACACCTAAAGGAGCAATCGATCGACTTCTAAAATTTGATGATTACATGAAAGATTTGAGTCTAAAAGAAATTAGAGCAAAATTCTATAATTAACTCTACCAGAAAAAAGCATATAAGAAAGTAGTAATTAAAAGAATTGAAATTGCAGATAAATTAAATTGGCTAGATGTTCGAAAAAGTTTATTTGTTATTATTATTCTCTTTGGATCATCTTCGTTTCCTTCAATATAGCTAATAAAATAGATGATAACCATTGTGCCAATACAAGTTGCCATCATTTGGTGCATAAATGGAATATTAACGAATATAGGTAAAGTTGACCAGCCATTTGGTGCAACTTTAAAGAACATTGCTATGGGAATCGATAATATAACACTCCATATAGCTGCGTTGTTAGTTGCCTTTTTGTAGAATAATCCCATTATAAAAACAGCTAATATTCCGGGACTCACAACTCCAGTATATTCCTGGATAAACTGAAATACTTGACCAAGACTTCCTAATTGAGGAGCTATAACCATAGCTATTATTAAAGACACAAGAACTGATAGCCTCCCTACCTTTACCATAGTGTTGTCATCTGCTTTTTTATTAATTAAAGATTTATAAATATCCATAGTAAAAATTGTTGAAGTTGAGTTTAACATTGAAGCAAGTGAAGAAACTATTGCGGCAGATAAAGCCGCCAAAATAAGACCTTTTATTCCCACTGGTATAAAATTTTTAATTAGCCAAGGTGCGGCATTATCATTTATTATATTTCCGTTTATTCCGATAAATCCTGCATCAACGGATTGCTTTGTTAAATTTCCTGATTCGTCTAAATTCATAACATACGCAATCATGCCTGGTAGTACAACAATGATTGGTATGATTAATTTCAAAAAAGCAGCAAATGCTATTCCTTTTTGACCTTCTTCAAGACTTTTAGATGCAAGGGTCCTTTGTATAATGTATTGATTAAATCCCCAATAATAAAGATTTGCTACCCACATTCCTCCAATAAGGACTGCGATACCGGGGAGATCATTCCAAGCATCTCTACCGTTTGGAGTAATAATTTCACCTTTCGATAATATCATTGTAAATCTTTCAGGAACTTTTTCATAAATAAATTTCAACCCTTCAATAAAGCTTCCAGAATCAGTGACATTTGTTAGTGCAAAATAAGTCATCATTAAGCCTCCAAAAATTAAAAGTATCACTTGTATTACATCTGTCCATGCAACAGCTGCTAATCCCCCCCATAAAGAGTAAGCAGCAGCGAAAAAACCAAGACAAACAATGCAAATAAATATAATTGAGCCATCACCACTTCCAATGATTGTGTCTAAGGCTTTTCCACCTAAATAGAGAACTGTTGTTAGATTTACAAAAATAAAAAGAGCTATCCAAAAGACTGCGAGGATTGTTTTTAAGTTTGTACTATATCTTTTTTCAATGAATTCGGGAATAGTGTAAAGTTTTTTTTCAATAAAAATGGGTAAGAAATATTTCCCGACAACCAACAGTGTGATCGCTGCCATCCATTCGTAGGATGCGATTGCAAGACCTAAAGCAAAACCCGAACCAGACATTCCAATAAATTGTTCAGCTGAAATGTTTGCAGCAATAAGTGAGGCTCCAATCGCCCACCATGGAAGCGATTTGCTAGCCAAAAAATAATCTTCTGCGCTCTTAGTTTCTCCTTTTTTATTTCTAGATACCCAGAGACCAACACATAAGATTAATAAGGCATACAAAGCAAAAACGACGGTGTCAAGGGAAGAAAATTCATTATTCATTCAGGCAATATAAGAATTTAATATATACTTGTAAAATTGTATAAAGTATTACAATAAGGATTTTATAAGCTCTTGTGCCAATGCATATTCATCTCTATGAACATATATTTTTTTTTTGTCGTCAAATGTACAAAAACCAGCTAGTCGAGCTGATTCTGATTCGTTTTCAACTACTGGGCTTATATTTATATTATTAAGGGAAGAAATTATATTCAAAGTATCTACATGATTTCCGTAGAAAACACATAAATAGTCTGAATCCATTATAATGATTTATTATACTTACTATTCCAAATCGCTTTGTTAAAATTTTTACCTAAAGCAAAAGCATAAAAAATAACTATGGAAGCAATTGCTTTAAACATAAAAAAATAAATCATCCAAAAAACAGACCAACTCTCAACTTTACTAAATATAGAAGTTGGTGTAATATATGTTAAGAATAAAGAGATAAAGAGCAAAAAAATTATCATATTCCATAAGTTTTTGAGCGGCCACATAAATAGTTTTCTGAGAGGATGTAAATCATTTCCCCATTTATGCACTAAATAGAAATAACTATTACCGAGAGGAACAAATAAAAGAGGATCATCCGTATTTTTAAGTCTAAATAGTTTAGAGGGAGCCATAATCTTAAAATTGGATAGTACAGTGTTGTGAGTTGATTCTAATTTAGATATTTCAGAAAAAGCCTCTTTTGGTAGTGAATTTTTAAAATATTTGTGATCTAAAAAACGTAATCTAAAGTCAATGCAGGTTTTTTTTATAGAATCTAAATGAAAAATTCTGTCCTTATCGAGTTTATCAAAGTCAAAATTATTGTTGTTTTCCGATTTGGAAGAAACTAATTCTAAAATAGTTTGAAAATTTGTTTCTTCATTGATTAAAGGATTAACATTAGAAAGTTCCCTTAATATATTTGTCTTTCTTATCATAACTCATCAGCTAAACAAATTTAATTTATTTTTTTTTTAATTAAAAACACATTAATCATTAATTCTTATAGTTTTATCAATTTACCTTAATTCAGCTCCAAAACTATCGATAAACATTTTTTCTAATTTATTACATATGACGTTAATCTCTGAATCTGTAATAGTTCTTTCAGCATTGTAGAAATAAAAACTAATCCCGTAAGATTTTTTGTTTTTTGCTAATTCTTTCCCTTTATAAACATCGAACAGGTCTACTTTATATAATAATTTCTTGTCTATTTTAAAGGATTTTTCTTTTATCGATTTAAAATCAATATGGTTGTCAATCATTATCGCATAATCTCTTTTAGAGAATGGAAACTGTGGTACGGGAGAGACTCTGAATTTTTTACTTGAGTAAAAATCAAATATCGTGTTTAGTTCTATCTCGGCATAAGCAACCTCCTGATCAATATCAAAGTGATTTCTCGTTTTAATATTGATTGTTCCCGCAGAAGCAATCAAATTTCCACCTAGTCGAAACTGAATAGCTTTTTCAAACATATTTTTATTTAATACTATCTCTTCAAATTTATCAAAACCGAGCTTGATTAGTATGCTGTTTACAATCCCTTTTATTTTAAAAAAGATATCAGAAGGTTTTTTGTAAATCCAATTTTTGTTATAAAAATCACCAGCTAGTGAAAGTGAAAGATTTTTATTTTCAAAAAATCTCTCTTTATCATACAAATAAATGCTACCTGTCTCAAAAATTTTAATTTTTTGTTCTTGTCTTTTAAGATTAAATGAAATATTTTCTAACAAACCAAATAACAAACTGTTTCGCATCTGTGATATCTCTGTTCCAATAGGATTTAATATGTTGACTAATTTTGACTGATCAATTTCTTTATTAAAATTGTTATAAGTAGGTGATATTATTGAATTATTAACAACCTCATTAAAGCCCAGGCCAATTAATTGATTAATAATTGTATTCTTAAGGGATTCATGTGATTTAATACTTTTTTCAGGGTAATGGGTCTTAGAATCAGATAAAGATGGAATGTTGTTATATCCATAAATTCTCAATATTTCTTCAATAACGTCAATTTCTCTTGTTACGTCGTGTTTATAATTTGGAACTTCAATATTTAATTCATTTTTATTTTTTGAAATGATTTTAATATCCAAAGATTCAAGAATTTTATCGATTTTAAAGTCTGGAATTTTAAAACCAGCTATTGAAAATATTTTATTATATCGTAAATGAATTTTTTTTAAATGTCTTTTTCCTTCTTCAATTTTTAAAATATTACCGTCTATCCTACCATCAGCTAAATCTAAAATTAAATCTATTGCTCTACAGAGGGAATAATTTACCATATCTGGATCTACGCCCCTCTCATATCTAAAAGAGGCATCAGTCTGTAATCCATGTCTTTTGGATGATTTTCTAATAGATATTGGATCAAATAAGGCACATTCTAAAAATATCTTTTTTGTTTTTTCAGAGATACCAGAATCTAATCCACCATAAATTCCAGCTATACATAATGGTTTAGATACATCACAAATCATTAAATCCTCATGGGATAATTTTCTTACTTCTCCATCTAGAGTTGTAAATTTTGTATTTTCTGGGAGAGTTTTAACAATAATTTCCTCTTCAATCTTTGAAAAATCAAAAGCATGGAGTGGCTGACCAAGTTCATGCATTACATAGTTAGTTATGTCAACTATATTATTTTTAGGTATAATTCCAATAGTCTTTAAATAATTTTGCATCCACTTTGGAGAAGGTTTGACATTGATATTTGAAATCAATGCTCCTGAATAATAAGGGCATGTTTCAAAATTTTCTACATTTAACTTAAAACTTGAATTACTCCCTAGTTTGTATTCTTTTACTTTGGGAATTTTGAAACTATAATTAATGTTATTTGAAATGCACCAAGCTTTAAGATCACGTGCTACTCCCAAATGACTCATTGCATCTGATCTATTTGGTGTTAATCCAATTTCAATTATATTGTCATTGTAAATTTCAAAGATTTCTGAACATTTTTTCCCTATAGGATGGATTTCATCAAGAATCATTATTCCTTCATGAGATTCCCCAAGTTGAAGTTCTTTTTCAGAGCATATCATGCCCTCACTGATTTCTCCTCTTATTTTTGACTTTAAGATCTTAAAACTTTCATTTTTTTCATTGTAAAGATTTGTTCCAATTAATGCAACCGGAACTTTAATACCTTCTTTAACATTGGGAGCTCCACAAATTATTTGTAAAGTACTTTTTACACCAACATCTACTTCAGTAATTTTTAGTCTGTCAGCATTTGGGTGTTTAAAACATTTTAAAACTTTTCCTACTATTACTCCTTCAAGTGAACCAAGTATTGATTCATAAATAACGTTTCCTTCTATTTCAAGGCCTGTTGATGTTAAAGAATTTAATTGTTCCTCTAATGGAAGGTCTACGCTAATAATTTCTTTTAATAAATTATAGGAAATTTTCATTCTAAATTATTATCCTACTAATATACACATCAAGATTTAACTTATAAGATTCCATATCTTTTTATTAGACGTAATTTTACTTAATTCTAATTTGATATTTTTATTTTCATCGTGATTTAGCTTAGGGTCAGTATCTATCAAAATTTTAGCATATTTCCTAGCCAATTTAAGTATTTCTTGATCTTTAACTAAATCAGCAATTTTTAATTTGATAAGTCCACTTTGCTGAGTCCCAGCTATATCCCCAGGACCTCTTAATTTTAAATCTACTTCAGCTATTTCAAAGCCGTCTGAAGTTTTAGTCATTGTTTCAAGTCTTAATCTAGCATCATTCGATATTTTTTTTCCTTTCATAAGTATACAAAAACTTTGTTCAGTACCTCTTCCAACTCTTCCACGGAGTTGATGCAATTGTGAAAGACCAAATCTTTCTGCACTCTCTATAACCATAACATTAGCATTAGGAATATTAACTCCTACTTCAATAACTGTTGTTGAAACCATAATTTGTGTTTTGCCTTCTAAAAATCTTTTCATTTCATAATCCTTATCTTCTGTTTTCATTTTCCCATGCATTACACTTATTCTGTATTTTGGTAATGGGAACTCCCTACAAATACTTTCATAGCCATCCATTAAGTCTTTGTAATCCATTTTTTGAGATTCTTCAATAAGGGGATAAACAATAAAAATTTGTTTTCCTAGTTCAATTTGTTCTTTTAAAAATTTAAAAAGTCTTAAACGGTTATTTTCTCCCATCAGGAAAGTTTTTATTTGTTTTCTTCCAGGCGGAAGTTCGCGAATAATAGAAAAGTCCAAGTCCCCATATATACTCATAGCGAGTGTCCTTGGAATTGGTGTAGCTGTCATAACCAAAACATGAGGGGGAAAATTATTTTTGTACCATAATTTTGCCCTCTGCGCGACTCCAAATCTATGCTGTTCGTCAATAATTACAAATCCAAGATTTTTGAATAGAACTTTATCTTCGATAAGACTATGAGTCCCTACTAGAATATCAATCTCACCTTTTAATAATTTTTCGTGAATACCTTTTCGAATTGATGATTTTGTTGAACCTGTTAGAATTTCAACTTGAATTTGCATATTCTTAAGGATGGATTTTAAATTATCATAATGTTGAAATGCCAATATTTCAGTTGGAGCCATAAAACATGCTTGAAATTTGTTGTCTAAGGCAATGAGCATCGACAATAGGGCTACAATAGTTTTACCAGATCCAACATCGCCCTGCAACAGACGATTCATTTGACTCCCAGTTCCAAGATCCTTGCGTATTTCTTTTATAACTTTTTTTTGATCATTCGTAAGATCAAAGGGTAAGTAATTTTTGTAAAATGTATTAAAAAATTCTCCTACTTTAGTGAATTCATAACCTTTAATTTTCATTTTATCATCTCTATATCTCTTTAAAAGTTGGATCTGAATAAAAAATAATTCCTCAAATTTTAATCTAAACCTTGCTTTTGTCAAATCGAGATCACTTTTTGGAAAATGTATATTAGAGAAGGATTCTTTTAGTGATTTTAACTTTAATTCTGAAATAATTTTATTTGATAAAGATTCGTTTAATTCATTTTTTAAAATACCCATTAAATTATGCATTGCCTCTCGAATGATTTTTTGACTTATACCGTATCTTAGAGTTTTTTCAGTAGATGAATAAATAGGATATATACCACTAATATTCTTGATGTTATAATTATTAACTTTTGTTATCTCTGGGTGCGGTAAAGTAGGTCTGTTGTCAAACCAATTTATTTTTCCATAAACTACGTATTCAGAGTTTAAATCAATATTTTCTTTTATCCATTTAAATCCTTTAAACCAAATCAATTCAATGTTAGAACTCCCATCACTAAAAATCGCAGAAAGACGTTTACTTTTTTTTTGTTGGATAATATTTGTATCTAAAAATTTACCTTTTATTTGAACATCAATATTTGATTCATTAAGATCATTTATCAAATGGAATTTAGATCTGTCAACATATCTGTATGGGAAGAAAAAAAGTAAGTCTCGAAAGGTCCTAATATTTAATTCTTTGTCGAGGATTTTAGCTCTACCAGGACCAATACCCTTCAAAAATTCAATTGGTTTTTCAAAAATATCCATTTTCAATTTCTATAAGAGGATTAATAATTTTAATATAAGTTGAAAATTAGTTATTTAAAATACATTTTCCTTTTATTGTTATTAATTTAAAAGTTTTGTGTTGTATATTAATTTCTAATAAAAACATAAATTCTTTAGATAAATTGGAAGATCTTTTAACATCAAATATCAATTCTTTAAATGACTCACAAAAAAAGGCAGCATTAAAGATCGACGGCCCCATAATTATTGTTGCTGGAGCAGGATCAGGTAAAACACGGGTACTGACTTTTAGAATTGCATACTTGATTTCACAGGGTATTGATCCCTTTTCAATTTTATCATTGACTTTTACCAATAAAGCTGCAAAAGAGATGAAAAAAAGGGTAGGGGAATTAGTCAATGAAAGTGAATCAAGAAACATATGGATGGGAACTTTTCATTCCGTTTTTGCAAAAATTTTAAGAATTGAAGCAGACAAATTAGGTTACACATCCTCATTTACAATTTATGACACCCAAGATAGTGATCGACTAATTTCAAGTATAGTCAAAGAAATGGGACTCAGCAAAGACTCCTATAAGCCAAAGCAAATTAGAAATCGTATTTCAACCCTCAAAAACAATTTAATTACAGTAGAATCATATGAATCAGATTTTGAACTTAAAGAATACGATGAAATTGCCAAAAGACCACTATTTGGCAAAATATACTTAGAGTATACAAAAAGATGTTTCAAGTCTAACTCTATGGATTTTGATGATCTTTTAGTTAATACAAATGAACTATTAAACAAGTTCCCCGAAATATTGGCAAAATATCAAGATAGATTTAGATATATTTTGGTTGATGAGTACCAAGACACAAATCATTCACAATATTTAATTGTGAAGATGCTAGCAGATAAATACCATAATATATGTGTAGTAGGTGACGATTCACAAAGTATTTACTCTTTTAGGGGCGCAAACATTAACAATATTTTACATTTCCAAAAAGATTATGAAGAAGTTGAAGTTTTTAAATTAGAGCAAAATTATCGTTCTACAAAAAACATTGTTAATGCTGCAAATTCTCTAATTAATCATAACAAATTCAAATTGGAAAAAACAATTTGGACAAACAATGAAGAAGGAGAAAAAGTGATAATAAAAAAATGTTTTAGTGATAATGACGAAGGCAAGTATGTTGCAAAAAGCATTTTAGATACTGTTAACGAAAAAAAATCAAAATACAGTTCATTTGCAATTTTATATAGAACAAATGCCCAATCTAGAATTATTGAGGAATCATTTAGAAAAAACAATATACCATATAAAATTTATGGGGGTGTTTCTTTTTACCAAAGAAAGGAAATAAAAGACATTCTTGCATACCTAAGATTAACTATTAACTCTAATGATGAAGAAAGCTTAAAAAGAATTATAAACTTTCCACCTAGAGGTATTGGAAATACAACAATTGATAAACTTATCGTTGCTTCCAAAACATATGAATTGTCAATTTATGATGTGATAGTTGAGAAAATAAATTTTCTTAAAATTAATAGCGGTACGAAGAGCAAAATATTTGACTTTGTTAATATGATCGAAGGTTTCAAAACAATGATTAAAAATTATGATGCTTTTGAATTAGCAAGTCAAATTACGAAAAGAATTGGCATTGTTAAGTTTTATGAAAATGAAGGAACTGCAGAGGGTATCAACCGAATACAGAACATTGAGGAATTATTGAATGGAATAAAAAATTTTGTGGATGAAAAGAACAAATTAAATGAACCTTTTTTATTAGGTAATTTTTTGGAGGAAGTGGCTATGGCTACTGACTTTGAAGTTCAAGAAAGTTCAGAGATTGACTCTGTATCTCTCATGACTGTTCATTTATCTAAAGGGTTAGAGTTTCCATACGTTTGTATAATTGGTATGGAAGAAAATTTATTTCCGTCATCTATGAGTCTAGATTCCAGAGAGGGATTAGAGGAAGAAAGAAGATTATTTTATGTTGCACTTACAAGAGCGGAAAAAAGAGCTACTTTAACATTTACAAATAACAGATACAGATGGGGTAAAATAATTGAGTCTGAGGAGAGTAGGTTTTTAGATGAAATAGATTCATCTTTTGTTAAATTTGATAATGGTAGTTATGCTAATGAAGATATGTTAACACATAAAACTGATAAATTCCATTTCAACTCTATAAAAAATAAATTTAGAAAGCTAGACAATTCTAAAATTATTCATGACGAAATGGATAATAGCCGGATATCAAAAATCAAAAGATTTAAAATAAATTCTATAGTTAAGCATCCCATTTTTGGAAAGGGGGTAATTAAATCTATTGAAGGTGAAAAACATGATACAAGAGCAAAAATTTATTTTTATAAAAGAGGAGAAAAAAAATTACTTCTTAAATACGCTAAACTAGAAATCGTAGATTCTATTTAGAAAAGATAAAATTTTTTAATTTAGGGCTGCAGCCTCTTCCATCCCCTTATTAATTAAATCATAAAATTGATCTAATTTTGGTAAAACTACAATTCTTGTTCTTCTATTTTTTGCTCTCCCAGATGGTGAATTATTGTCTGAGATAGGGATATACTGACTTCTTCCGGCAGCTGTCATCCTTTCAGGGGCAACTCCAAAATCCTTTTGAAGAATTCTTACTATAGAAACAGCACGTTTAACAGATAAATCCCAGTTATCTGCAATTCCATCAATATTAATTGGGACATTATCTGTGTGGCCTTCGACCATAAATTCAATTTCTGGTTTGTCATTTATTACTTTTGCAACCTTCCCAAGAACTTCCTTAGCCCTTGAAGTAACTGTATAACTACCACTTGCAAAAAGTAATTTGTCAGATATTGAAACATAAACAACTCCCTTTTCAACATTAATTTCGATATCTTCATCCGCAATATTTCCAAGAACTCCTTTCAAACTTGTTACGAGTGCTAATGTTACGGAATCTTTTCTAGTGACAGCATCTCTAAGAGTTTTTATCCTTGTATCCTTTTCTTTAAGGCTTTCAAGAGACTTTTCCAAATTTTCAGCACCTTTTTGGGATAGTGTTGTAAGATTGCCAAGGTTATTAATTAATTCTTGATTATTTGATCTCAAAAACGATAGTTGCTTTTGTAGAGAGGAAACGTTATCTAAAGCCGCTTTTTTTTCCTCTTCCGATAAATTTAATTTAACAGTCGTTGAATTTAATAAATCATTAGTGGTTTTTTGGAGGGACTCTAATTCAGAATATTTCTTAGCAGGGACACAAGAAAATATTGATAATGCGATTATAATCGAAAGAATACTTTTTGGATTCATTTTTTTTTTTTTTTAAAATTATAAAGATTTTAATTAGATACAACTAAAAATCAGAAAATTTATTTTTATTAAGTATAAAGTAATCAAACACTATAGAAACCCTTTTATAATATTTAATTGAAGAACCATTCTGTCTTTTCCTGTAGAATTTAGAAAACAACAAAACAAAATTAAAATAACTTTTAATGATCATCAATGATCTTATCGTTTTGCCTTTAAATAAGTAGAAAAAAATTGATATTAGTTCGAAAAATGTTCTCACAACTAAAACAAAAGGCAAGTTTTTTCTATTAATATTTTTTACTAGAGTTAAAAGTGAGTTCCTGTGATTAAAATAAATTTTATCATGTGAAGATAGGTTAGATCCAGAACCTATATGATACACCTTAGATTTTGAAATACACATTACAACTTTATTTATATTTTTTGCTCTCCAACAAAAATCTATTTCTTCTTGATGCATAAAAAAGTCCTCGTCAAATCCACCAAGAGATAACCAAGATTTCTGATTCACAAACATACAAGCTCCAGAAGCCCAAAAAATATTTACTGAATTATTATATTGACCTTTATTATATTCTATTTTATTAAAAATTCTTCCCCTGCAAAAAGGATATCCAAATTTATCAATATAACCTCCTCCAGCTCCGGCATATTCAAACCTCTTTTTGTTGTTAAAATCTAATATTAATGGTTGAGCTATGTCAACCTTTCTCTTCTCAAAATATGACATGATTGGTGATGTCCAATTTTTAGTAACCATTACATCGTTATTAATTAGGCAATACACATCTGAGTGGATTTTTTTTAGGGCGTAATTATAAGCTTTTGCATATCCAGTATTTTTTGGTAATTTGATTATACGTACATTTTTATATTCTTTTTTAATAAATTCAATAGAATCATCTTTAGATGAATTGTCAACAACGTAGATTGGAGTTTTAGGTGTATATAAAATAATTTTTGGTAAAAATTTTTTCAATAACAATCTACCATTCCAATTAAGTATTACTATCGATAATTTCATTATTTGTATTGATAAATTGGTAATTCTTTAAGAAAAAAAAGTCTGTTATTTGAATGGTCTAGTTCACAAAAATAGTGACTTATTCCATTTGTAATCATGAAATATTTGCTTTTGAAGGCTAAATTATATATTGAAATTTGGTCAAATGTCTTTTGTGAAATTTTTACTTTTGGAGATTTGCACTCTACAATTATCGTTATTTGTCCATCTGAGTTAAATACAACTATATCATATCTTTTGATTAAAGAATTAATTGATAATTTTTTTTCTATTGAAATTAAACTTTTTGGATATTTTTTTTCATTAATTAGAAATTTTACACAATTTTGTCTTACCCACTCCTCGGGTGTTAACAAGATATTTTTTTTTCTTATTTCATCAAATACATATAGCTTATTTTCTTTATTTTTAATTTTAAGCTTGTAACTTTTGAAGTTAAGTTTTTCCATATATGTAAATTTCAACATTTTTTTATTTTGAAAGAAATACAATCGATTTTAAGATCTATATCCGAGGGCAATATTGAAAATAATTATTTTCTGGTAGGAAGCCAACTTTATTTTATAAATCTAATTTGTAAAAAATTAGAAGAAAAATTAATTGACAGAAACAATAGAGAATTTGATTTGAGATTGCTCTATGGGAAAGAAACTTCTATAACTGAAATATTGGAAACAGTTAAAAGTTATCCCATGTTTGGACAAAAACAACTAGTAATTGTCAAAGACGCTCAGTATTTAAATAAAGATATTGAACTTCTGACGCCTTATCTAGAAAATTATCTAAGTCAAACTATTTTAGTTGTATGTTATGTCAACAAAAGGTTGGATACAAGGAGCAAATTATTTAAGTCTATTAAAAAATATTCAAAGCTTATAGAACTTGAGACATTATATGAAAGTGATGTCTACAAGTGGATAGGGCTAGAAGCTAAGAAATTAAATTTGAAACTCGATCCAAAGTCAATTATGCTCATTTCTTCAAACATTGGATTAAATCTTGAATTGATAGAAAAAGCATTAGAAAAGTTATCACTTTATTCAGACGGAAACCTAATTACAATAAATGAAATTGAGAAATATATTGGTTTTAGTAAAGAGTATAATAATTTTGAACTTCAAAAATCGATAGGTGAAAAAAAATTTGATAAATCTATTTTTATTATAAATCAAATGTTCCAAAATTCAAATAAAAATTCAATACAACTAACTTTGTCTGTTTTACATAATTTTTTTAGAAAATTGATTCTTATGCATAGTAAAAATTTTAGAATTAATCCAAATAATCTTGGTATACATCCCTATTTCTTAAAAGATTACCAAACAGCTGCAAATAATTTTTCAATTGAAAAATCAATTAAAATAATTCATTTATTAAGTCAAACTGATCTAAAGAGCAAGGGTGTTAACAAAAGTAGAATTAATGAAAAAGAATTGATGCTAGATCTATTGATTGATATTAATATTATTTGAAGCTAGATAAGAGGATATTTTTTAGGATTTGATTCGTTCATTATTTGATAAATTGACTCAACTATGTCATCTACTGAGGGTTTAGAAAAATAGTCCCCATCTGAACCATATGGTGGTCTGTGATCCTTTGCCGTGAGTGTTTTTGGAGGACTATCCAAATGATTAAAAATTCCTTGCTCGTCTATCAGCTTTTGTAATATGTATGCTGACGCCCCTCCAGGAACATCCTCATCTACAATAATAATTCTATTTGTCTTCTTTATACTTAACAAAATATCATTGCTTGTGTCAAATGGGATTAGTGTTTGGATATCAATTATTTCAACATCAATTCCTAATTCATTTAATTCCGAAACTGAATCAATTATTAAATTTAAAGTTGATCCATATGATACTATTGATATATCTTTACCGCTTTTTAAGACCTCAATTTTACCTAATTCATAGCAATATTCACCTAGATTTATAGGCAGTTTCTCTTTAACTCGATACCCATTTAATGGTTCAACAATTAAAGCAGGCTCATCCGTTTGAATTATTGAATTATAGAATCCAGCTGCCTTAGTCATGTTTCTTGGCACAATTAAATTAATACCTCTTAAAAAATTTAATAGTCCTCCCATAGGTGATCCACTATGCCATATTCCTTCTAGTCTATGACCTCTTGTGCGAATTATCAATGGTACAGATTGTTTCCCAACAGTCCTATATAAATAGGTGGCCAAATCGTCACTGAGAGTTTGGAGACAGTAGAGTACATAGTCAATATACTGAATTTCGGCAATAGGTCTAAATCCCCTTAAAGCTAAACCAATACCTTTGCCGATAATCGTTGTCTCTCTAATTCCAGTGTCAAAAACACGATTTTCTCCAAAATCTTTCTGAAGTCCTTCTGCGCCCTTATTAACATCTCCAATTTTACCGACATCTTCTCCAAAAAGAAGAATTTTATTGTTTCTATCCATTAAAGCTTTAAAATTGTCTCTAATTATTATTCTTGCGTCTACTAAAGGAGAATTATTATACTTCGGTAAAACAGAATCAATATTTTTAGATCTAAATTTTGTTTGACTATATAGATGAGAATTAAACTTAGGTCCGAGTTGATTATTTAAATTTAAAATCCAATTTTTCAATACAACCAAATCTTGATTAGGATTTTTACTGAACTTTCTCAAAGTTTTTCTTCCTATTTGAAGTAAATCACGGTATAACAATTCTTTTTTATTTTTTATTCTATCAACCCATATTTTAAGATTAACATCATTGTTGGAAGTATCAATTATCTTATTTAGGATTCCAATTAGTTCGAAATTTAAATCTCTAATTGGTTTTTGGTATGATTCCCAAGCATCAATCCTAGACTCCTTGACAATGTTTTTGCATAATTTTTCTATTTCATAAAGTTCTTCATTAGTTCCTAAATTATTTTCAATAATCCATTGTTTAAATTTTACATTACAATCAAAATCTTTCTCCCATTTTAATCTCTCTACTGACTTATATCTTTGATGTGATCCTGAAGTTGAATGACCTAATGGTTGAGTCAATTCATCAATATGGATTAGTACAGGTGTATGGTTATTTCTTGCAATTTTTTCTGCTTCACTGTAAACCCTAATCATCGCAGTGTAATCCCAACCATTAACTCTAAAAATTTTAAGAGGCTTATCATTATTAGTGGCTCCAAAACCAGAAAGAGCTTCTGATATACTTGATTTTACTGTTTGAATTTTATTATCAACAGATATGCCATAACCATCATCCCAAACATTCATAATTAAGGGAATTTGGATTACAGCGGCTGCATTCATTGCTTCAAAAAAAATACCCTGACTTGTTGATGCATTTCCGATGGTTGCCCAACATATTTCATTTCCTTTTTTAGTAAATTTATTTTTTATCTCACTGTCTAGATTTCTATAAAGTTTTGAAGCTAAAGCTAATCCAATTGATCTAGGTATCTGTCCTGCTGTTGGTGATATATCAGAACTATGATTATACTGTGCAGTCAAATCTAGCCATTCACCGCGGTCATTAATACTTGGAGTTGAGAAATGAGCACCCATTTGTCTGCCTCCTGACATAGGCTCTTCTTCAATGTCTGGACATGCATAAAGGGCTGAAAAGAATTGTTTTGGACTTAATAAGTTTTGCCCCATCAAAATAGTTTGATCTCGGTAATATCCAGCTCTAAAGTCACCTTCTTTAAAAAAATGATTCAATACAACCTGCGGTAATTCTTTACCATCTCCAAAAACACCAAATTTCGCTTTCCCAGTTAAAACTTCTTTTCTTCCCAATAAGCTACACTCACGGCTTAATACTGCAAGTTTGTAGTCATTTAAAATTTTTTCTTTAAAGTCATAAAAATTTATCTCGCTATTTGTGTTGGTATTTGAGTCTGTTTTGAACATATTTATAATTTCAATTTACAAAAATTACTCTTATAGTTCTAAAACCACTTTCGTGTGAAAAGTTTTGTAAGTGTTTTTGGTTGAACAGTTAATAAAAATCTAATTTTTTCTGAATAGGGATTTGAATTATCTGTCAATTGGAATCCATTAGAATTATATATAGGAAAAAATAGTTCCAAATAATCAGGTAAAATATTTATTCTTAAACCGGAATCATAGAGGAATCTAGGGGTTTCAGTTTTATTTTTAATTAGGCCAAAATCTAAATATCCTTCAAGCCACTTCCAAAGGCCAACTCCAGCGTTGATTGAAATCATTAAGTCATCAGAAAAGGGGTCAATAAATTTAGATTTAAAACCACCTTCTGCAAAAATAAATTGTTGACTGTAAATACCAGATTGTTCTGATCTGCCCAAATATTGGTATTGAAATAAGTAATCTGTTGGTCTGTCAAGTGCAAAATCAAAAAAGGTTGTAGTGGTATTTTTCCAGAAAAATTTACCAGCAAATACTCTTAAAGATATTTGACTTCCTGATTTTGTTAAATGCCTGTAATTAGTTGTGAAGTGAATTTTTCCAAATTTGGATGAAAATTCTGATTTTGCACTTAAAGTAAAATAGTTTAAGGCTCCTTTATTAGAGAATATATAATTAATAGATGCAACATTATAATCTGGGGAAAGGTTTTGAAATGTATTTTTCTCTCTATTTACATATTGTAGGGAAAAAACCAAAGCCTGCTTAATGTTATCCCTTAAATTCTTATTTCTTTTAAAAATACTGTAAGATGCGGATAATGATCGATACCTTAAACTTTCATCATAATGATAAGTTGAAGAAGAAAATGAAAAAGTTTTTAAAAAATAATTTGAGTTTTCAACATATTTAGAGAATATCCCACTAAAAGAACCAACAAAAGACTTTTCCTTAGTTGAGTAAAATGGTTCAGCAACGAAAATGAAAGGCCTTGATTTGATTGTCTTATTATTTAGTCTTGTTCCAATTAAAACCCCTTCATATGCATTAAAATTTAATCTTGGATTATAAAAAATTTGATTTGTAAAAGGATCCTCTATATCCTTTACAAAAGAAAATTTAAGTTTTTTAAATCCTTCAGATTTAATACGTTTTACATTATTATTTCTATTAAATTCGGGTAAATATCTCTTTGGATTAATTTCTAAATACTCGTAGTCTCTGTTTTTATAAACTAATCTTTTCCCAATTGAATTTGAATCAAAATCTACTACATCCGTTTTCTTATCCTTATTTATAAAACCTACGCTAAATGGTATTTGAATATTATTTTTTTCATTTATCACAAATTCAATGCTATCTCCATGGGAAATAAACTTTTCATAAAATAAATCAATTGAAGTCCGTTTATTTAAATATTGATCGAAGTTGGCGAGACTTGATGTGTTAAAAAAAAATTCAAATTTCTGAAATAATTTCTGACCAGTGAGATTTTCATTTTTAACATCAAATAAAAATTCCGTCATATCCAATTCAAAGGAATCAAGCAAATATTCAAAGAGGAGAGCTGTCTGGCTTGGATTACCAATTTGTTCATTATAACGCGTAAGTTCGTTTTTTGGAAGAGTAATTTCTTGGTGCAAATTTCTTCTAACCATAAATTCGTGAAAATTTAAAAATAAATCATCTGTACCAAGTTTTCCTAATTTATATCTTTTTAAAAAAAAACGAAGTATAGGTTGTTTAAATATTTCATCTAATATTAATCGATTTGGATAATTATTTTTTAAATATTTTAACATTAAATAATAATATAATCCAGATTCAAACCAGTAATCTTTTCTCGAATCAAGATTAAAGTTTTCTTTAATCAAAAATTGTAAATAAACACTCAGTACTTTAATTTCATACTCAAAGACTTTACTAAATGAGTTTAGAAAAGTTGGCATTATAGACAATCCATAAAATGGTCTTTTGGAGTACTTTTCGTTTGTGATTAAAATTTTAGATGGTTGATCTATTGGCTGTATTGAATCTATAAATTGAAGTATTTTTTTTAAACTACTTTTTTGTGATTCTAATTTAAAATCCTTTAAATCAATGTTAATATTAATCAACTTTTCATCTAAATTAAATTCCATAAGATTCAATTCATCGTTACCGATCAAAAAAATTACCTGTTTTATTTTATTTGATTCGAATGAATATGTTACCTCTGTATTTTCTTTTTTATAATTTTTTAAATCAAGTGAAGAAAATACATTCAAATCTTTATCTATCCTGAGTTTAATATTAAAATTTGATGAATTTATTGGGACTTCTTCAAGATCTAGATTACTGTATGAAATTTGTTTATAGTCATCAAATTTTGATAGAGTTATAAAAAAATTTTCTATAAAATATTTGTCTTTTTTAATTTTTCCGTAACCCGTAAATTTCGAAGAAGGTAATTTTACAATGTATGATAAGTCAATTTCAACTAACTTTTTTTTCAAGGGCTTATCAAAAACTAACTCTATAATGTCGATTTTTTTTCGACTCCTTTTCCAATTAGCCTTTTCGCCGTTGACATAAATATTTGATATTAAACTATATCCTCGTTTTGATTTTGAAGATAAATAAAAACTTCTTGTATACTCCTCAACTAAACGATCTGCTAAAGGACTTTTAGATGAACTATATGAATTTGCCCAATCATTAAGATAAATTTTGTCTAATGAATTATCTTGATTCGAAAAGCTGATCCTTTGTTTTACAATTATTTGATCAGTTTCTGTTAGTAGGGATGCATCTATTGAGTAATCAATAAAATTTTGTGAAAAAGAGGTTTTTATTACAAAAATATTGAGAATAAGGATTAATATTTTAAAAATTAATTTATTGTCAAATGACATAAAAGCTGAATTAATATATTATTAGGCTATATTTTGTTTTAGTTGAAGGGTCTTGAGTTCTTTTTTCAAAAACTTTCCGGTTAAGCTTTTGTCATTTTTGGCAATTTCCTCGGGTGTGCCTTCAGCTATAATTTTTCCTCCATTTCTTCCACCTCCAGGACCTAGATCAATTAAATAATCAACTTGTTTTATGACATCTAAATTGTGCTCAATTACGATAACTGTATTACCCTTATCAACTAATTTATTCAATACATTTAATAATATTCTAATATCTTCAAAATGAAGCCCTGTTGTTGGTTCATCTAGTATATACAAAGTATTCCCAGTATCTCTTTTTGATAACTCACTAGCTAGTTTAACTCTCTGGGCTTCACCTCCGGAAAGAGTTGTTGAAGATTGACCAATATTGATATATCCCAGACCAACTTGTTCAATTGTTTTCAATTTTGTAAAAATTTTAGGAATATTTTTAAAAAAAATGCAACCTTCGGAGATAGTCATTGACAGTATGTCTGAGATTGATTTACCTTTATATTTTATTTCTAATGTTTCTCTATTGAATCTTTTACCCAAGCAAGTTTCACAATTTACATGGACGTCTGGTAAAAAATTCATTTCAATTATTTTAGTTCCTCCGCCAGCACAAGTCTCACATCTACCTCCTACAACATTAAAACTAAACCTTCCTGGAAGATATCCTCTCACTAAAGATTCTTGGGTTTTGGAAAACAAAAGTCTTATTTCGCTATAAACCCCTGTATAAGTAGCGGGATTACTTCTTGGAGTTCTACCTATTGGATCTTGATTTATGTCAATCACTTTATCTATGTGTTTTAAACCTTTAATCTTAGAGTAGGATAGGGGTATTTGAACAGAATTAAAAAAATATTTATTTAAAATAGGATACAGGGTTTCATTGATTAAACTTGATTTTCCACTACCAGATACTCCTGTAATTCCTGTCATTGTTGACAAAGGAATATTGAGGTTAATCCCTTTCAAATTATTTCCAGTACAACCTTCTAAAGATATTTTTTTGCCAGAACCATTTCGTCTTTGTTTTGGAATTTCAATATTTAAGTTTTTGTTCAAGTATTTCGATGTCAAGGTATTCATATTTACTATTTCTTTTAAACTACCCTGAGCCACGATTTCTCCTCCGTTGACACCAGCTGAAGGACCAAGATCAATAATGTAATCGGCACTTTCTATCATTTCTTTATCGTGTTCAACTACTATGACAGTATTACCGAGATCTTTTAATTTAATTAATGATTCTATTAGCATGTTATTGTCTTTTTGATGTAAACCAATACTAGGTTCGTCAAGAATATACAATACACCAACTAATTTTGATCCAATTTGAGTAGCAAGTCTAATCCTTTGCGATTCACCACCAGATAGAGATTTTGAAGACCTATTTAAGGTTAAATAATTCAAACCTACATCTAAAAGAAAACCAACTCTGTTTTGCAGTTCCTTTATCAATTCAGAAGCAATTTTTATTTCAGTATCATTTAATAAAGTCTTTAAGTTTTCTAACCAGATTGATAGTTCATTCAATTCTAAGCTAGATATCTCAGAAATTGACTTACCAGCGATGTAAAAATTATTTGCAACTAGACTTATTCTTGAGCCTTTGCAACAAGTGCAAACTTTTTCTTCCATAAATCCCTTTGCCCATCTTTTAATTTTTGTGGACTCGTTTTGATCGTATTGATTTAAAATAAAATTTTCAATTCCTTCAAAATCAATAAAATAATTTCTGGTCAAACCTAGAGATTTGGATTCAATTTTGAATGATTCTTTCCCACCCTTCAAAATTATTTTCATTGCATTGTCTGGTATATCTTTAATTGGTTGGTCAAGTGAAAACCCATATTTTTTGGAGATACTATCAAGTTGTTTAAACACCCATGAATTCTTTTTTTCCCCAAGAGGTATAATTCCTCCCATTGCTATAGAATTTGAGGTGTCTGGGATCACTTTTTCATTATGGATTTCAAGTTTATAGCCAAGTCCTTTACATTCATTGCACATTCCTTTGGGAGAATTAAAAGAGAAAGTATTTGGTTCAGGACTAGGATAAGAAATACCACTTTCTGGACACATTAATTTTTTACTGTAATAATTAACTTTCTTTTCTTTTTCGCTTAATATAATAATAGTTTCGTCTCCATAATACATTGCTGTCTTAAGAGATTCATCTAGTCGTTTAATTTTATCTTCTAAATTGGTTAATTTAAAGCGATCGATAAGCAAGTCAATATCGTGAGTCTTGTATCTATCAAGCTTCATCCCAACAGTGAGATTTATTATCTCTCCATCAACTCTAGCTTTTAAA
>CACPQA010000017.1 GCA_902635965.1 uncultured Bacteroidota bacterium | reverse complement strand
AAATATGCCTCTCAGGCAGATATTAAAGTATTTGTAACCAGATACTCTTCTCAAGCAGACCTTAATGTTTTTAAAGTTAAATATCAATCCCAGGCTATTAAAAACGAGGGTAAATGGTTTTTCGTAAAATACCAATCTCAGGCAGACAAAAAAATTTACTTTGTAGATTATGCATCACAAAGTGATTTAAAAATATTTTTTACTAAATACTCTTCTCAAAGCGGCTGGAGAAATAAAGAAAAGGTTCATCTTCTGTATTAAAAATTGAATGCTATGACTAAACTTTTAAGCTATTCTGAAATCAAAAAACTCGATAGCAAAACAACAGAAAATAAAAATATAACACCACTTGATTTAATGTCTGATGCAGTTCTAGCAGTCGAAAAGTGGATACTAAATAATTATAAAAAAAATCAAAAATTTTCAATTATTTGTGGAAATGGAAATAATGGAGCAGATGGAATCTTACTTTCCTGTAAATTGATGACGAAGAATTATAAGGTTCAGGTATACTATACGAATGAAGTTGGATCTCCTGAATTCAATCATCAATTCAAATATGCAAAAAGTATTGGGGTAAATTTGGAAAAAATAGATTTTGATAACTTAAGATTAATTGATTTTTCAGGTGTGATTATTGACTGTATTTTTGGCGTAGGCCTTAACAGAGAAGTCACTGGCAAGTATTTAAAGCTTATAAATATTGTTAATTCACTTAAAAAAAAAATAATTTCAATTGACACTCCATCTGGTATTTCAGCAGATACATATTTCTCATCAAATCATATCATCCCAGATATGGTTTTAACCTTTCATGCTCCAAAACTTACTTTTTTTTTCAGTGAATACTTAGACAAAATTAAAAATGTAGAAATCTTGGATATTGGTTTAGATAATTCTGAATACAAATGTATGGAGGGAGTTGGTGAATTAATTGATATAAACATGATTGCCAAAATATATAAGCCTAGGGAAAAAGTAGTACACAAAGGCAACTTTGGGCATGCCCTTTTATTTGCAGGAAGTGAGGGTAAATATGGAGCCTCTATATTATGTGGGAAGTCTTTGTTTAGAAGTGGGGCTGGATTACTCACTTTTTTATGTGATGAAAAAACGAAAAAATTTATTTACAAATCGCTCCCCGAGGCAATGACATCTGATATTATCATTAAAGACCAATATTCCATTAGTGCAGAAATAAAAAAATACAAAGTGATTGGAATTGGACCAGGTCTTGGAATCTCGAAACAAGTAATTGAAATTTTTAAAAAGATAATTGGTGAGGTGCATTATCCAATTGTAGTTGATGCTGATGGTTTAAATATTTTATCAAAGGATAAAGATTTATTTGAAAAATTACCAAAAGAGACTATTTTAACTCCTCATATTGGAGAATTCAAAAGGTTTGCTGGAAACTTTGAAAACTCAAATGAAAAGATAATGCTGCAAAGGAGAATTAGTAAAAAATATGGATTAAATATTGTTTTAAAAGGTCCCTATACAACAATGACTGATTCAAAGGGGAATCTGTATATAAATACCTCTGGAAACTCTGGTTTGGCTACTGGAGGTTCAGGAGATGTTTTAACAGGTATTGTAACAGGGCTTTTAGCTCAAAATTATACACCGTTCAATGCAATGATTTCTGGAGTTTTCCTTCACGGTTTGTCAGCTGATATAGCTGAAAAAAAATCACATGTTAATTCTCTGATCGCATCTGATATAACTGAAAATTTGTCAAGTGCATTTAAGGCGTTAGAAAAAGTCATCATTTCAAATTAATTTTGGTTTTAGTTTTTAACCAATCCAAAATAATTTTTAAATCACTAGCATTTACAAGATCTAAACTTTGAATGTTTAGTGCAAAAACCGAATTGTCAGATTCATTTTTATTTAAAAGTGAAATGACTTTTTTAAATCCTATTTTATGTGGGCGATGTATTTCCAATAAATCATTTTTTTCTTTTAGAATAATAGATTGGTTATTTATGGCCTTGTGCCAAACTAAAGAATAAGAATAATATTGTTTATAATTTCTAAATCTATATTTTATTTGATCTATTAAATCTTTTTTCCCCTTTGATAAGTAATTAAAAAAGTGAGACTTCAAAAGCGGTCTTGGTTTGTGATGGGTGAGAAAATATTTTTCTTTAAATCCCGCTATTTGTGCTGAATGAGCCTGAGAATATTTAAAACCAGCCCTTTTTAAAGTCCAAGGGAACAACAAATATTTCAATTGGTAATACCAAATTTTTTGGGGGAGTTTTTTCCATTTACCAGAGACAATTGGTGTCCCATCTTTAAACCAATCCGAAATCTTTGTTGGCTTAATTAAAAACATATCATCATTGAAATAAATAAAATGTTCTGACAAATTTGGAATGCAATGCAGCATTGTTTCAATAGTTGTACTATTAAATGTTGGAAGAAATTCAATAAAATCTCTAAAAATTACTTTATGATCTATCACTTTTAATTTATCTCTGTACTCCTTTCTCCAACTATTTGACTCATCAATTATCTTGGGACTTTGGGCATCAGTTACAATAAAAATATTATTAATAAATGGAGCAAATTTGATTATGGACTTTATTACGAATTCGATCTCTCCTACTTGGTTGTACCTAGTTTTTACATTTTGGATTTTACTTTCTTTTTCACTTTTTAAGTACTTTGCCTTTTTTTTGATTAAACCTTTATCTGATCCATCAACCCATGTGATTACAGCGTCAACTAAAATCTTTGATTTAATGTTGGAATCCATCACACTTTAGTTTGACCCTGGTAAAAGAACGGTTTTTTTATAAGTTGAGGTCAAAACTTTATCCTTAGAATAATAAAGAGGAAAGTATTCATCTTGAGCCCAAGATTTGAATAAATTTTTATAAAATGGACTACTAGGGTCACCCGACTGCCCAGGTGAATTGGTCCCCACAGCCTTATCCCAGTCCCCAGTATTAGTTATTATTCTAAAGGTAGCTCCACTAGATTGATTTAAATTGTTACCTGTAGAATTAGGCGTGTATCCATTACCTCCTCTTGGAAGAGGTCCAAGGTTTAAACTATCAGAATAATTACTGTTAGAAACTAAACCTAAAGCATGAGTAAGGGTTATATGTTTTAAGTCTTTTTGACCATATTCCCAATTCAAAGTTTCATTTCCAGCCATATTTTTTAAATCCATTACGGCTTCTTCAAATGTTTTTTTAATAAATTTATTTCTTGCCTTAATAGGGTTTTTACCAAAGAAAACTTCGGTGGGATTGGCGAGGATATCAATTATTCTTTTAAGTTGGATGCTCCTCAAATATGGTCTGGCTTTTTTTGGAACAAAAGTATTTGTAGCTTCTTCTTTAATTTTATTTTCCCAAAACACATAAATAGATGCCTCAACGGAGTAAGGAGTTAGTTTATAGTCCCAATTTTTTAATATGTTTCTTAATTCTCTTTGCTCAACATTTAAATAAATATTATCTAAATATGGAATCAGTTTTTTAGCTGGTAGTGAAGTAACATCTACCTGCAGATTTATCATATCTTTCATCGTTAGAGAATCATTTTCAGACAAAACTTGATTTACTCTTTCTCCTCGGTAAGGGTCAGACCATGAAAATCCGATTGCATCCCATTTTTTGTAATCGGTTGGAATTACATTTTGATTTGCAGTTGCAAAAAATCCATTAGCTGGATTTTTTATATGTGGCTTCTCAATAATAGGTAAATATCCGTCCCATTCATAACTCCCATCACCGGGTACAGGTACTAATCCACTAAAGTTTCTTCTTATTGGGGCGATCCCTACTGATTGCCAACCTATATTCCCATTTTTATCTGCCCATATCATGTTTTCCCCTGGGATATTACTATAATTACAAGCTTCTCTAAATTCCTCCCATGTTTTCGATTGATCCATTCTTAGAGAGGCCAGATATGGAGATCCTCCAATTTCAAGCCATGCACATCGAACCCCAAACGCAACAGATTTTTCTTTATTTATATATGTAACTGGGCCATGAATTGAATAATTCAATTCAATTTTTTTTGGACTTTCTCCTTTTACTGGAATCTCCTCTTCAATAACTTTAAATTTTAACCACTTACCTTTGTGCCAATATTTAGACGGATCTTTAGGGTTTAATTTGTATTGATATAAATCCTCACCGTCTGTTCTAAAAACGGTTAGTCCCCAAGCTCCGTATTCATTGTGTCCTATTGATATCCCAGGAATTTCAGGCTCACCTCCTCCTATAACGTTCCATCCTGGAGCAATCAAATGAGCCATGTATCTAAGGGAGGGTACCGCAACCTTCCTGTGAGGGTCGTTTGCCATGTACGTATTTTTATCTTTGGTTTTTGAACCACTAACAACCCAGTTGTTGCTCCCTATTTGTAGAGAATCTTCAGCTTTATCATTTATGAAATTAGCAATTCCCAATAATTCTTTATTTTGATATCTTTCAACCAGGTCTTCTTTTTCAAACTTAACATCTTTTCTAAAATCAAAATATGGCTTTAATATGTTTTCAAATAATAACTGTTTATTTATTTTTTTGTCTAGTTCTATTTTAGGCTCTTTAGGGTGAAACCATAAAAGTTCCTTAACTTTTTTTTCGCCAAGAATTGCAACTGCTCTGCCAATTTGAAGCTCCTGTCCAATATTCCCTAATAATCCCTGATGTCTAGATATCACGACCTCTGGAGTCCATTTTTGAGGTTTTATCCCCAACATTTTAAATGGTAATGGAAGCTTTTTTGGAGTTTTTAGAATCTCGTCAATATAAGCATTAATCCCATTTACAAAAGACTCGATAATTTGTTTACCTTGAGGGTGATAATGATTTAATTCATCATCTATGTTCCCTCTAAACTTAAATAATCTAACTCCAATGTCTCTGTCAAGTTCTTTAGATCCCAAGATTTCTGATAAATTACCCAATGCTTGTCTTCGCCATATCTCAAATTGAAACAAGCGATCTTTCGCTGCGGCATAACCTTGAGCGAAAAATAAATCGTTTTGATTCTCCGCGTATATATGATTAATACCCCAATTATCCCTGAAAATTTCAACTTTTTCTGAGATATCGTTGACATATTTTTTACTAGTTGAAAATTTGTTTTTATTGTCAGAACAATTAAAAAAAATCAACACAAAAATTATAAATGAATATCTATACATATTTGATAAATATATGACTAAATTGAATAACAGATGTCTTCTTAATTTAACATAATGAAAATGAATTTATTTAATTTTTTTATGATTAACATGTTGAACAGAACTAAACAGATTTTAAAAATTTTCTTTTTTCTAATTTTCATTTTTGAATGTGCTTCTCAGTCAAATAAAACTGAAAGTAGTTTCCAATCAAGTAATCGTTTGGTACTTGGTGATTTAAAGCTAAAAACAGCCTCCTTGGATTTAGGAGATATTGATGGTGACAGAGATATAGATATCGTTGTTGCAAACGGAAGACACTGGCCGGCACAGAATCAGGTTTTCTTCAATAACGGTAGTGGTATTTTTACAGTTTCAAAGAATTTGGGCACCTTGAGTAGTACCAGTTATTCAACAGAATTAGGTGATTTTGATAACGATGGGGATCTAGATATAGCTGTTGGAAACGATAGAGCTCCAAACAAAATTTTTGAAAATGATGGTTTAGGGAATTTTAAATTTAAAGGAAATTTTGGAAGCATGAACTCACCAACAAGAAACATTGTGTTGTCAGACATCGACCAAGATAATGATTTAGATATTCTCATTACAAATAGAGGTCATGTAAATGAAATATGTTTAAATGATGGAAATGGGTATTTCGATCAAGTTTTATTTTTTGGTTCAAAATCAGATTCAACAATCGATGTTGAGGCAATTGATATAGACTTTGATGGAGATATTGATTTAGTTTTAGCAAATAGAGATAGCCAACAAAACTTTATTTATTTAAATGATGGTAAATTAAATTTCAATAAAAAAATTGCTTTTGGAAGTGAAAATGAAAATACTAGAGCAGTTGAAGTTGCCGATATAAATAATGATAGTTTTTATGACATTGTTTGTGCTAATATCAATGCTCCTAACACAATTTTTTACGGCAATAAAAGTTTGAACTACAATACATCCGATCAATTTGATAAAGGAAATGATTTATCTTACTCTCTTGATATTGGAGATTTTGACAATGATGGAGACCTCGATATAGTGGTAGGGAACTCAAAAAGTCCTAACTCAGTTTTTTTCAATCTAGGAAAAAAGGGATGGAAAAAAGAATCAATTAAAAAAGAAAATTTTAACACCTATGATATTAAAGCCTTTGACATAAATGGTGACTCTTTTTTGGACATAATTGAAAGTAATTCGGATGATTTGAACTATTATTACATAAATAAAAAAAGATAGCCTTGATGAAAAAATTAATTTTGTTTTTTTTGATGGGGTTTCACTTTAATGTTTTATCGCAAGGTGTGAAAGGCCCACTAGAATTTAGATATTTTGGAACGGCTGGTTTTGAAATTACGGATGGCAAAACTACAGTTTTACTTGACCCATATATTTCGAGAATAAAATTAGGTGAGTCCTCAATAAAACTTCCTTCGGATAACAAAAATTCTGATACAGACACTAAAGACAAAAGAAAAAGTTTTAAAAGGACAGACATATACGAATCGGATACAATATTAATTAAAAGAATTATTCAAAAAGCGGATTTTATTTTTATTCATCACTCTCATTTTGATCATCTTGCTGATGTCCCTTTTATTGCAAAATTAACAGGTGCCAAAATTATTGGAACAGAAACAACTATTTCTATATTGGAAGCCTACGGGGTAAAAAAAGATAAACTTTACACTGTAAAAGGAGGAGAAGATTATCAATTTGATGGATTCTCTGTTCGTGTAATCCCTGGAATACACTCTGCATTAGCAGATAAACATTACTTCAGTTCAGAAACTTACAAAGCTGGAGAAGTTGTGGCACCCTTGAGGATAAATCAATTTATTGAAGGGGGATCATTAATGTTTATGCTAAGGATAAATAATCAAAAAGTTTTGACCATGGGGTCTATGAACTTTATCGAAAGAGAAATTGAAGGTCTTGACCCAGATATATTATTAGCTGGAGTTAATCTTTCTAGATTTAACATGTATAAATATGATGAAAGATTGTTAACTGTAACTGGTTTCCCTAGAATAGTAATTCCGACTCACTGGGATAACTTCAGAATGCCTTACAGTTTTTCTCAAGAAGTTAGTATTGAAAATAAATTAGTCCCTTTCCGAAACAAAGTAAGAGAAGTTTCACCCGACACAAAAGTGATTTTCCCTGTGCATCTTCAAAAGTTTATAGTTAAATAAGAATTAATTATTTAATTAAAATGTAAATTTTATATAAAAACTTAACTTTAAGATAATTAGATTAATAATTTAAACCATTAAACCCATGATAATCAATATTTTTAAGCTAAGCCTTCTAATATTTTCTTTTTCATATTTCAATCTTCAAGGACAAAAATCTTTAAATAAAAACAAATCTATTCCTGATTTCAAAGAACTAAAATACAGAAATGTAGGTCCCACTAGGGGTGGTAGGGTAACCTCAGTTTGTGGTGTAAATAATAATCAATTTACATTTTACATGGGTACAACTGGCGGAGGTTTGTGGAAATCAACAGATGCTGGTTTGAATTGGAATAATATAAGCGATGGTTTCTTTAAATCACCGTCAATAGGAGCAATCAGAGTTTATCAAAAAAAACCATCTATAATTTACGTTGGTACTGGCTCTGACGGCATTCGATCCAATGTAATTGTAGGTAAAGGAATTTATAAATCTACTGACGCTGGGAAATCATGGATGCATATTGGTCTTCAAAATGTAGGACAGATTGGTGCTGTAGAAACGCATCCAGAAAATCCAGACATAGTCTATGTTGCTGCTATAGGGCAACCCTTCCAACCAAATGAAGAAAGGGGATTATATAAATCTTTAGATGGAGGAAAAACATGGGAAAACATTCTTTTTATTTCTAACAAAATAGGTATTGTTGATATTGAAATCTCACCCGATAATCCAAATATAATATATGCAGCCTCTTGGAGAGGAGAGAGAAAACCATGGACGATAATTAGCGGGTCAGAGGAAGGGGGCATTTACAAATCTTTAGATGCAGGTAAAACTTGGCAAAAATTAAAAAAAGGACTTCCTAAAGGATTAATTGGTAAAATAGATCTTGCAACAACTGCTGCCGACCCTAAAAGAGTTTATGCTTTAATTGAGGCTGAAAATGGTCAAGGTGGAGTTTACGCATCATACGATAGAGGAAAAACCTTTTCAGCCATGAGCTACAGAAAAGAACTGGTTAATAGACCTTTTTATTATTGTAACCTAGAGGCCGATCCAAAAAATGCAGATATTATTTTTTCCAATGCAAATAGATTTATGATGTCCAATGATGCAGGTAAAACTTGGAAAATAATGAGAACTCCTCATGGTGACAATCATGACATCTGGATTAACCCTAACAATACCAACATATGGATACAGTCTAACGATGGAGGTGCTAATATCACTTTTAATGGTGGTAAAAGTTGGACCACTCAATTTAACCAACCAACAGCAGAAATTTACCAAGTTGAAGTTGATAATCAGTATCCATACTGGCTCTATGGTGGTCAACAAGATAATTCAACTACTATTTCAGTCCCCAGTCTTCCCCCATATCCAATGCAAGCAGGACCTAATGCTTGGATCATGCAAACTGGAGGCTGTGAAACAGGACCTGCTGTTCCAAATCCAATAAACCCAAATATAGTTTATTCAAATTGCAAAGGAAAATTTGGAGTTTACAACAAAGAAACAGGACAAGAAAAGCAGTTTTATGTTGGAGCGGCTAATATGTATGGACACAACCCAAAAGATCTTAAGTTTAGATTCCAAAGAGTCTCACCAATTCATATTTCACCTCACGATGAAAAGGTTATTTATCATGGTTCCCAGTTTGTTCACAAAACTGTAGACCAAGGAATTACATGGGAAAAAATTTCCCCCGACCTCACTGAGTTTGATCCAAGTAAGCAAGTAATTTCAGGTTCGCCAATTACAAGAGATGTGACCGGAGAAGAATTCTATAGCACTATTTATTCTATTAGAGAATCTAACATTGAAAAAGGGCAGATTTGGGTTGGATCCAATGATGGACTAATTCATATTACAAGAGATGGTGGTGAAAGTTGGAAAAATGTTACGCCAAAGAGTTTAAAAAAAGGAGGTAGAGTAGATTCTGTTGAACCATCAAAACACGAACAGAGTACTGCGTTTGTGACTGTTTTGAGATATCAGCTTGGAGACTGGTCCCCTTACATATATAAAACAACCAACTATGGGGAGACCTGGAAATTAATAACAAATGGTATTCCATCAGACTTTCCGGTAAGAGTGGTTAGAGAAGATCCAAACAAAAAAGGATTATTATATGCTGGTACTGAGTTTGGAATATTTATTTCAAGGAATGGAGGAGAAAACTGGGAGTCATTTCAACAAAATCTTCCAATTACTCCCATAACTGACCTTAAAGTTCATAGAGATGATATTGTTCTTTCAACTATGGGTAGATCATTTTGGATCTTAGATAGAATTAATTTTTTACACCACGATTATGAAGTTGATAAACCCTATCTAGTTAAACCTTCAGAAACTTTCAGATATAGGTATAGAGCATCAAGGAATTCAAATAATTTTTACCCTCAATCTAGTGTGGTTTTGGATTATTATCTAGAAAGTGATGCATACGAGAATATAAATCTCTCATTTTATGACAAAGACAATAATCTAATAAATTCGTTTTCAAATTCATCGGGTGAAGATATAACCGACACATCTTATAATATGGAATTGAGTCAATATGAATCTATTACTTCAAAAAGCTTGAAAATTCAGTCTGGTTTAAACAGATTTAGGTGGGATATGAGGCACCGAGGATCATGGGATAAAGATGAGAATAAATCTTTTAAAAATGGACCTCTTGTTTGTCCTGGAAACTATAAAGCTGTTTTGTCTTTGGGTGAAAAAAAGTTAGTGACAGAATTTATTATTAGTAAGGATCCAAAATTATCTGTTTCAAATCAGGATCTTAGAAATTTAGAATTATTTCAGCTTAAAGTTGTTGAGAAGATTTCAGAGGCTAAGAATTTGGAAAATAAAATTGAACAAATACTTTCGGAAAAAAAATTGAACAAGAAGGAGAAAAGTTTAGTCTTAAAAGCTCAAGAAGATATAACAACCAAAGAAGGGACTTACATGCAGCCAATGTTAGTTGCACAATATAACTATTTATATAGTATGTTATCTAGATCTGATCAAGAAGTTGGAAACGATGCTCACTTGAGATTAAAAGAATTAAATGAGAGGCTTGAAAAAAACAAAGAATTAATTAATTCTGTTTCACCATAAAAAAATACTTAAAGATCTTTTGGCATAGTGTTAAGGTAATTTTGTTTCCAAATTTTCCTTCTTGTCTTATCATCTACATTGCCTCCAGATAGAATAATAAGAATTTCTTTTTTTTTTGATTGTTTTTTTAACCATTTAAAAGCCGCCTCCATTGTCATTGCACAAGTAGGTTCTATTTGAATTTTGAGCATATGATTTAACCACTGTGTCCAATAAATAATTTTATCTTCTTCAACCTCGTAGAATTCGTCTAATTTTTTTAAAAATTCAAACGTTATATCACCTATCGCCATTGTCATAGCCCCGTCAGCTATTGTATCAGGAATTCCTTTTAGTCTTTGAATTGAATTCAATCTAACGGACTGAACAGCGTCGTTTGCATTTAAAGGTTCTGCACCAATTACTTTTGCAGAAGGACAAAGTTGTCTAGCTGTAATAAGAGCTCCAGATAAAAGTCCACCACCGCCACAAGGTGCAAAAACTGCATCTACAAACTTTAGTTTTTCAAGTGCCTCAAGAGTCGCTGTACCCTGTCCAGCAATTACTTGCTTGTTGTTAAAAGGTGGTAACCAATAGACATCTTCATCTCTTGACTCATTAATTACTTTAGCATCAGATTCATCTCTGGTAGGCGAAAGTACAACTTCAGCACCGTACGATAAAGTTGCTTGAATTTTAATTTTGGATGCATATTCAGGCATAAAAATAGTTGATGGTATTCCAAATTGACGTGAGGCCCACGCGACAGCTTGAGCATGATTACCAGAACTGTTTGCAACTATTTTTTTTGGTTTTTTATCCTCTTCTACAAGCCATGAAATAGCATTACTGGCTCCTCTAGACTTAAATGCTCCAATTTTTTGAAAACTGTCTGCCTTGAAATATATTTTATGACCTAACCAATCATTTAATATTGAAGACGAAATAATTGGTGTGTCAACAATAAACTTGCTAATTCTGTTTTTTGCTTCAACTATGTCCTTAAAAGATGGTTTAGTTTTCAAATCTAGAGATCATTATTTCTTCTTGAAGGTAAATAAAAAATTGTATGGTGGTAAAATATTCAATTTGTTTTTTTAATTTAATTATTATTAACTATAAATCAATTTAAAATGAAAAAAACTATTTTATCAATTTGTTTGTTTGTTCTATCTATTTTACACATACAAGCACAGGAAATATGGATGTCCTACGATTTAAAAGTAAAAAAAGGAATGTCTGAAAAATTTGAGCAAGCAGCTGCAAAAAAAACGAGAATGTTTAATAAAACTGCTGAAAACGCTATTTTTACTTTTCAGTACAGAGATGGTGAAAAACAAGGTCAATATCAAAGAGTTGTTGGATATAAAGACTGGGATTTTATGAACAATCAAAATCCAAATGGTAAACAGCAAAAATATTGGAGAGAAAATGTTTCTCAGTATATTGAGAGTCAAGAAGGATGGAAAGTTTGGGAAAGGTTGGTTGAAGTTTCCCACAACTGGAATCCCGAAACTACTTTCAAACATATGTATGTTTTAAGAAGATTCATCAAACCTGGGCATAACCAAGACGTATACAATTTCTTACAAAGAATGAAAATGGTGAGGGAAAAATATAATTATACTGGCATCACAGGAGTTTTCAAGGTTTTATCAGGTGGTAACACAAGTGAATTTGTGATCTGTCAAGGATTTAATGAATTTGGAAAGCTTGGAGAATTTGAAGGAACAGATAAATCGCTACAAGAACTTTACAATGAAATGTTTGGGTGGGGAGCGTATCGTAAAGATTCACGAACCTACAATAGAGCCTTGGAGATGTATAGTAGAACTACCCAAAGAATGACTTTTATGGAAGAATTAAGCACCAAATTATAAAGGCAATATTAAGTTAAAGAGACCCTCTATATAGAGGGTTTTTTAATACCCAGGATTTTGAGTCATTTCTGAATTGCTGTCCATTTCACTTTGTGGAATGGGCAGTAATAATTTTGGATCATTAGATTGTAGGTTTCCAACATTTTTATCAAGTCTTTTGTGATCATGTATAAGGTGACCTTCAAAGGCAAGCTCAAGCTGCCTTTCATTAAAAATTGTGTCAATACTAAGATCTGATAAAGGTTTAGCATTAGATCTAGCTCTTAAAGTATTTAACTCAGAAAGGGGTGTCATACCTTTAGAACTGGAAAGTCTAAAATTTGATTCAGCTCTAATAAGGTGCATCTCCGCCATTCTAAGAACAGGTACATTACCATACTGATTTGTGAATTTTGAAGTAAGAGTTCCTCCATTATCAGGGCTAACATAGTTGAAAGAATATCTCGCATCATTTAAATCATCTCCAAATAGTTCAAAGTATGCAGGTTGTAAAGTAATATCACCCTGCCTTCCTCCATTTGACTGAGAAGCATAAAATATAATACATTGGTTTGTTCCTCCTTGACTAGTAACTTGAAATGCAAAGATATCTTCAACTCCATCAATGTCATTGTTAAATGCACCAGCGAAAGTATCGGCTAACTCGTGACCACTATTTACAATTACATCATGAGCTGCATCTAAAGCATTGCTATACTCTGAACGTTGAAGATATACTCTTGCAAGTAAAGCTTTTGCAGCATATTTATCAGCAAAAAAATCATTTGACGGAGGTAGTAAGTTGTATGAGTCATTTAAATCTGAAATAATTTGATTATAGATTTCTTCTTCAGAACTCCTTTGTATGTTGAGATCAGAGCTGTAATCCACGATCCCCTCTGTTCGTAAAGGTACTCCTCCAAAATGTCTTACAAGATCAAAATAGGCAAGCCCCCTTAGAAACTTGGCCTCGCCTTCAACTCTATTGCTTTCACTGTTTTGATTTATAACAGTTATATTATCTATAACCAAGTTTGCCTGATTTATAACTTCGTATGAATTTTGCCATAAACCCTCAACAAAAGAATTATCAACTAAAATATTTTTTGTAAAAATTTGTCTTGGCTCTAAAAATGTTCCCTCCCACGATATCTGATCGGAGGCACCGAGCAAATCAGATATAACGTGATTTCGCCCACCAAATGATGCACTTTGACCAGCTTCTTCATAAGTACCAATTAATATATTTTTTATAGTATTTTCTTCCGAAAGAGCTTTGTCTACTGATATGCTTTGTGCTGGTTCAATATCCAACTTTTGATCGCAAGAAAATAAGGTCAAACAAATGGTTATTTTTAAAATTTCTTTTATTTTTCTCATAATTTAAAAACCTAAGTTTATACCAATTGATATTGTCCTTGCTGCTGGAGCTGAGTAAAATACTTGTCCAATTCCACCAGCATCTGTTCTAGATTCTGGATCATATCCAGAATAATTTGTAAAGGTTAAAAGATTAAATCCTGACAAATAGACCCTGCCATTTTTTAAATTCAATCTTTCATTAATTTTTTCTGGAAAATTATATCCAACAGTGAGGTTACGTAATCTGATAAAATCACCATCTTCAAGATATCTTGTTGAATGTCCAGTTCCATTTGACCATCCAAGTCTTGCCTGAGGAACATCTGTCTCGTCCCCAGGATTTTGCCATCTGTTTAATTGATCTTTTGTTTGATTATCAAACCAATCGCCATTTGCTGACTGAAATCTACCAGCAGAATTGTATATGCTGGCTCCAAACTCTCCCTGGAAAATAAAAGTGAAATCAAAATTTTTATAGTTTAAAGTGTTTGTGAGACCAAAAATGAATTCAGGCAGTGGGTTTCCAGCGACTATCCTTTTGGCATCAGTGTATTCGTTGGTAGTAGATTTATTTAATGTGCCGTTTTCATCAGTATTTAAATAATAAAGAGCATCTCCATTTTGAGAATCAACACCAGCGTACTCAGGTAAGTAAAAAGAATAAAGCGGTTCACCTTCCCTAAGAATATTTCTAGAATTAATAACATCATTGCCTCCCGGTAAAGTGACTACCTCGCTAGTATTAATTCCAACGTTAAAACTTGTCTTCCAGTTAAAATCTTCCTTGACAATATTTTTTGTATCCAATAGGAATTCAAAACCTGAGTTCTTAAGTCTACCTATATTTTTTGTTATGCTTGACGCACCAGAAGAAAGTGGTAGAGGTTGGTCAAAAAGAAGGTTATCAGTATCTTTATTATAATACGTTATTTCTCCTGAAATTTTGTTTTCCAGAATTCCAAATTGTAACGAAATATCTGTTTGCGCTGAACTTTCCCATGAAAGCTGGGCATTTTCGGCCTGAATTGGAGCAATTCCCGGCCGTTGATTATATGAAACCCCGCCGAATAGACCTCGTGATGCAAAATTCCCAATTTCAGCATTCCCAACTTGTCCCCAGCTAGCTCTGAATTTCAGAAAATTAATTACTCCATTATCTGCAAGAAAATCTTCCTCAGATAGAATCCATCCAGCAGAAAATGATGGGAATGTACCATACTGGGCGTTTTTCCCAAATCGAGATGATCCGTCATAACGAAGTCCTAACTTCAACAGATATTTATTTTTAAAAGAATAAGTCAATCTTGAAAAGTATGAAACAAAACTGTAAGCCGTTGTACTTCCGCTTCCAGAAGTTATTTCTGCAGCACTAGATAAAGTTTGAAAATCATCTGTTGGAAACTGTTCTCCTTGAACACTTGTAAAACGTCGATTGCTCTCATTGTATTCAGTCCCTAAAACAGCATTTAAAGTGTGATCTTCACCAAAATTTTTGTCATAGGTTAGATAATTTGAAAAAATATAATTTTCTGTTTGGACATTAGTGGCAGTACCCTCTCCATTTGTAGACTGAAAAGGTGTTTTACTACCTCTAAACTGATCTTCAGTTTGAGCATACGAATCGAATGCAAAGCTTGAAGTAAATTTCAAATTAGGGATAATTTGATAATCCCCTGAAATTTTCCCAGTTGCTCTCCTAATAATAGTAGTGAAGAAACCATATTTGTCTTCTAGTAAAAAATTTGCATATACAGTATTAGAAAAAGGTTCCCCGTCAAGAAAAGCTGGTGATATTGGAGCCTGAGCAATAGCTTGAAGAGGAGTTACAAAGGCATTATCATTTGCAATTCTATCTATTTTTGATCGATTAAAACCAAGATTCATTGACAATGAAAACTTATCTGAAAAATTATGACTAACATTTGTTCTGGCATTAATTTTTGTTAATTCATTACCTCTAACAATACCTTTTGTATCGTTATAGGATACTGAAAAAAAATAGTTTGTTTTTTCACTTCCCCCAGACATAGAAATATCAGCGTCTCTTGTATGCCCGTCTACCAAAGCAATTTTTTCCCAATCTGTATCATAGGCACCTTCTTGCCATGTATAATCAGAATACCTGTCAAACCTTGCTTCTGCGTAGGCGGCTCCATTACCTGGCCAACCACCGTATGCAAGACCATTTTCAGCAGCCTCAGTGAAAATTTCTACATATTCATCTGCATTCATCCATTCTCTTGTTTTAGCTGGAGAACTAAAACCATTTGAAAAATTAATGTTAAAGCTCGTTTCACCAGATCTTCCTTTTTTTGTTGTTATAATGACCACACCATTTGCCCCTCTAGATCCATAAATTGAAGCAGCCGAGGCGTCTTTAAGTATATCTATAGACTCAATTTCAGATGGGTTTAAAGTAATCAGAGGGTTGGTAGGAGCGCCATTGCTTGACTCATCATCATTAATTAATGGCACACCGTCAAGAACATACAAAGGGTCAGAGCCCGCACTTATACTAGATTGTCCTCTTATTCGAAAATTTAATCCAGCCTCGACTTTACCGTTAGTCTGATTAATCTGTACACCCGCCACTCTTCCTGTGATAGCATTAAACAGGTTTGGTGTTGGGACATCGCTTAAATCCTCCGACGTTACTCTTGCAACGTTGTCAGTTAAAGTTACCTTTTTTTGAGAACCATACCCAACTACAACAACTTCAGCTAACTCATTTGAGGGATTAAGTGTTACATCTATTTTATCTTGTTCCCCTACAAGAATTGTAATAGATCCGTATCCGACAAAACTAAATTCTAAACTAGAATTTTCATCTACACTAATTGTATAATTTCCATCAAAATCTGTGCTCACACCATTAGTAGTTCCAACTTCGACCACTGAGGCACCAGGCAGTGGAATGCCAATTTCATCCACTACGACACCCGTAATCGTTTTTTGACCCGTGAGGATCGATAAAAATAATATGCTAAATGAAAATGATAAAAATATTTTTTTCATTGATTGCAATTGGTTAATTGCAAATATATAATATTTAAATTTTTATTGAATTGATTATACTTTAAGAATAGTTATATCCCTGACATAATTTTTATCTAGATTTAAATTTTTTTAAACCTTCAATTAATTTGGGAACTACATCAAAAGCATCGCCAACAACTCCATAGTCAGCCGCTTTAAAAAAAGGTGCTTCAGGGTCATTATTTATGACAACCTTACACTTTGAAGCATTTATCCCAGCAAGATGTTGAATTGCACCAGATACCCCAATCGCAATATATAAATTTGATGCCACAGGTTTACCTGTTTGACCTACATGCTCGCTATGTGGTCTCCACCCCATGTCAGAAACAGGCTTTGAACAAGCCGTAGCGGCTCCTAGTGTTTTTGCTAGATCTTCAACTAAGTTCCAGTTTTCTGGACCTTTTAAGCCCCTGCCACCTGAAACTACAATTTCGGCATCAGCTATAGAAATTTTTTCTCCATCCTCTTTTATTGATTCCACTTGAACATTTGAATCTAGACTTTCAGAAATATAATCTTTCACTTCAAGTTTTCTTTCACTTTCAAAAATCCCGAATGAATTATTTAAAATACCTATAATTTTATGTTTATTTTTAAGTTCTGTAAATACGAATGCCTTGTTTGTAAAAACACTTCTTTTTAAAACTAAAGGGGAAATACTAGACGGAAATTCAACAACATTAGTGGCATAACTAGCATCTAATAAGATTGATATTATAGGAAAAATAAATCGGGAATCTGCACTAGATCCGGTTATAAAAATTGTTCCTCCAAGATCCCTAAAATTTTTACAAAGTAGATCGGCATATATTTTTGCATCAAACACATGATCAGTTTTAATATTTATGAGTTTTTCGACTCCATATTTTTCAATTTTAAATGGATCTGAGGAATTAAATGTAATTCCACATAAATTGGTTTTTTTTTCATCAGCCAGTTTCCTACCATATGAAGAAACCTCTAAAGCACTTTTTTTGAAACTTCCATTTTCAGTTTCCAGATAAACTATAATTGCCATACTAAATTACTTTTGCTTCATTATGTAATAAATCTATCAGATCATTTATTTTTTCCGGTTTAACAAGTTTAACTTCACTTTTAGGTGGAAGTTTCTGGTATTTAACTGTTTTTGTTTGATGGGTTTTAAATTTAGCCTGAATAATTGTTAATGGCTTTTTTCTGGACATCATAATGCCTCTCATGTTAGGAATTATTAAATCACTTTCTTCAACAAGTCCTTTTTGACTACCTATCACCAGAGGTAGAGACCCTGATATTTCTTCCTTACCCCCATCTGTTTCTCTAATAGCTTTGAAATTTGACTGGTCTACATCTAAGCTTACACAATTACTGACATAATTCGCATTAATCAAAGTTGCTATCATTCCTGGAACCATTCCTCCGTTATAATCGATAGATTCCCTTCCAGCAATAATTAGATTATATTCTTTTTCCTTTACCAAATCAGAAATTTCTTTTGCGACCTGATTGGCGTCCATTGGTTTTGTATCAACCCTGAAAGCCTGATCTGCGCCAATAGCAAGAGCTTTTCTGAGTATAGGATCCGTATCAATTCCTCCAACACAAATAACATGCACTTCACAACTTTCCTTTTCTTTTAACCAGATTGCTCTAGTTAAACCGAATTCATCATTAGGATTAATTACGTACTGCACTCCTGACCTATCAAATTCAGTTTCATTATCAATAAAATTAATTCTTGATGTTGTATCAGGAACACTACTAATACATACCAAAATCTTCATACTTTTAAACAATTTTAAATAACACTTTAAAATTAAGTATTATTCTTGCATAATAAAATTTTTTGGTCAATTATATATAAAATTTGATTGGATATGGGTTTTTTACATCTTTATCGTACCCGTAAAAACCCCTTTTAGTCTTGTATCCTAAGTTACCTTTTTCAACCATCCTAACCAGCAGTTGATTTGGTGAGTATTTTTTGTCTCCAAATCCATTTTCCAAAACTTTCAGAACCGATAAGCAAACATCCAATCCTATTAAATCAGCCAGTCTTAAAGGACCCATAGGATGACCCATTCCTAATTTCATTATTTGATCAATACTATAAACGTCTGCAACACCTTGTGATAATGTTTCAATTGCTTCATTTATCATTGGAAGTAAAATCCTATTTGAAACAAAACCAGGTGAATCCTTGACCACCAAAGGAATTTTATTGATTTTTGTAGCTAAAGATTTAGTTTGATCAATAGTTTTTTCACTTGTAGTACTGCCAACAACTATTTCCACCAAAGGCATAACTGGAACTGGATTCATAAAATGCATACCTATAATCCTCTCTGGATAAAGAGTTTTATCTGCAAGACTTGATATAGATAATGACGATGTATTGGATGAAATTATAACATCACCTTTACACATTGAATCTAAATCTCTAATTATTTTTTTTTTCAGTTCAAAATTTTCATGAACAGCTTCAATAATTAGGTCTGCATTTTCAACAGATTCCTTGAGTTCTTTTGTGAATAATATGTTAGATAATATATATTTTTTTTGTTCATCCTTGATAACTCCTTTTCTTATTTGCCTATCAATATTAGTAGATATTATTTTTTTTGATTCAATTAATATTTCTTCACTTAAATCAATTAAACTTACCTTTAGTTCATATTGAGCCATAATGTGTGCAATTCCTAAACCCATTGTTCCTGCTCCTACAATAGCGATTTGTTTCATTTTAAAATAATTTACCAATAATTAAACTTATGTTAATCTACAATATTATTTATTATTATATTTTAATGAAGAATTTAATTTGAAACAACATTCAAAAATGCTAACCGATCTAAAAACAATTGACGAGATACTTAAAATGGAAGTTGCAGACAATAGAGCTTTTGTGTTAAACGAAATTGTAAATTATATATGTAAAAAAATATCTGAAAATAAAGTTCCAAAGCTGAACTTTATATGTACTCATAATTCAAGGAGAAGCCAATTTTGTCAATTTTGGGCAACTTTTTTTTATAATTATTATAATGTTAAATGTGAAGTTTTTTCAGGGGGTACTGTTCAAACTAAAGTGAACAAAAGCGTGATAAGTGTCATAAAAGACTATGGTTTCAATATTAGTTTTGAAGATTCAAGTAATCCAATTTATTCCATAAAGTTTAAAAATTTTAATCTTGGTAATTATTTTTCAAAATTATATCTTGATTTTGAAAATCCAAAAAATGAATTTGCCGCAATTATGACCTGTTCTGATGCAGAGAATAATTGTCCTTTAATTGAAGGGGCAGAAATTCAATTTTCTCTTCAATATGAAGATCCAAAAAAATACGATAAGACAAGAATTGAAAAAACCAGGTACAAAAAAACTTCTGAAAAAATTGCCTCTGAGATGAATTATTTATATCGTAAATTAACAGCTGAACGTGCATAAAAATAAGTTCTATAAAATATTATTTTTAATATTTTCATTAATTTCATGCAAAAAGGATGATAAGTGTGGCGTAATAATTGATAAAGTAATTGTTGAAGATCGATACTATTTTGTATTTGATTCTGATGACTTTAATCAATTTGGTGGGGTAGATATAAATCAAACTATATATTATATCCCCGACAATAGGAGTAGTGGTGAAGTAAGCCGAGATGTTTACAATAATTTTAGTATTGGAGAAGAATACTGTAAATCATAACCTTTCCATTATGAATTCATACGTGTCGGTAAGAAATTGGACATAATTATCTCTAAATCCAACTTCGGACTTAAAAGCTTGAATATATTTTTCTCCTATGGGAACAGATATTCTTATTAGTTTTGATTTATTAGAATGTTCGATTATAAATTGAACAGATATCTTTGAAGACAAAATAGGATTTTCTCTTGTTTCTTTAATAATATATTTTAATATTTCAACTGGCCATTGCTGAGATTCAAAGCTTAAATTAAGTTCGTCAGCTTGATTTTTGAGTGTTTTAAATGCAATATCAGAGTTTACTTTTAATTGATGTTTTTTTACAAAATTTTCAAAGCTAACTTCTTGGGCAAAAGAAAATTGAACTAAAAATATCAGGGCAAACAAGTTTTTAATCATGATTTTTTATAATTTCAATTACAATTGCAGAGGCCCCTCCTCCTCCATTACAAATTATCGCTGCTCCCCTTTTTAACCTTTTTTGATTTAAAGCATGTATTAAAGTTACAACAATTCTTGCTCCTGAACATCCTAATGGATGACCTAAAGAGACTGCTCCTCCGTTTACATTTACAATATCGGGATTTATTCCCAAGATTTTTAAATTTGCCAATGCAACAACAGAAAAAGCTTCATTAATTTCAATTAAATCAATTTGAGATAAATCTAAATTTGCCCTTTGTAACGCAATGGGTAAAACTTTAGATGGAGCTGTAGTGAACCATCTGGGGTCATTAGCAGCATCAGCATAAGAAATAATTTCGACTAAAGGATTTAAATTCAAGTGTTTTGCTTTTTTTTCTGACATCAGTATTAGTGCTGCAGAACCATCATTTATTGTCGAAGAATTAGCCGCCGTGACAGTCCCACCTTTTGAAAAAGCCGATTTTAAATTTTTTATATTGTCAAAATTCACATTAAAGCATTCCTCATCTTTTTTAAAAATAATTTCATCCCCTTTTGAATCCTTAATTTTTACTTCACAAACTTCATTATTGAATGATCCTTTATCCCAAGCATTTTGACTTTTTAAATAAGACTCTTCACAATATATGTCCTGTTCCTCTCTTGAGATTCGATATTTTTTTGCTGTATCCTCAGCATATGCACCCATTAATTTATTATGAAAGGGGTCTATTAAGCCATCTATTTCCATAGCATCTTTTAATCTTGTCTCCCCAAATTTCACACCCTTTCTAAAATTTAAATAGTGAGGAGACATACTCATATTTTCCATCCCACCTGCAACAACAATATCATTTTCACCGAGGGCTATTGATTGCGCAGCAATTGAAATACTCTTCATCCCCGATGAGCAGACCTTGTTGATTGTAGTGCAAGGGACATGTTCTGAGATACCAGCAAAGATTGCGGCTTGCCTTGCCGGAGCTTGTCCAACACCAGCTTGAAGCACATTCCCAAAGTAGACTTCATCAATAAGTTCGGGATTTAAAGAAATAGATTTTATAGCAGCCTCAATCGACTTAGAACCTATTAAGGCGGTAGGGACTTTGGATAAAGATCCCATAAAAGTACCAATTGGTGTTCTTTTGGCTGCAACAATTACAACTTTATTTGATGTCATTGTCTAATTTATCTTCTTTAAAAATTGAAACAAATATACTCCCGTATATAGAATGAACCAAACTTGACATCGCGGAGGGAATAGCTGTTGTTGGGTTAACATAATTTTCTTTTGCGAGGACAACCCCTAGTCCAGAATTTTGCATGCCAATTTCTATACAAATTGCTTTCGATAATTTTTTATCTCTTAAAAAAATAAAACTTATGATGTATCCAAGTATAAATCCTAAAAGATGTAAAGTCATAACAGAAATTATAAGATTTATCGCTGACTGGATAATGATTTCTTTACCTTCACCAATAATACTTGCTACAATTAAGACTATAAATAAAACTGAAACAGACGGAGAATAAATTATCATCCTTTTTGTAAACGATGGAAAATATTTACTTACAACAACACCTAAAAAAACTGGTAATAACACGACCTTTGTAGTACTTAATAAAAGATCTATTATATCAACATCTATTAATTCGCCAGATAAATTTGTTATCAAAAGAGGAGTTAAAATAACTCCTGCAACAGTTGAAATAAAAGTCATACTAACAGAAAAGGCAACATTTAAATTTGACAGGTAGGCTATTACATTAGATGCTGTACCTCCTGGGCAACATGAAACCAAAATCAATCCAACAGCAAAGAAATCAGGCAACTCAAATATTTTAGAAATTATCCAGCCCAAAAAAGGCATAACTGAGAATTGAATTAATACTCCGGTAGTAATCCATTTTGGGTTTTTATACAAAATTTTAAAATCGTTAACTTTAAGTGTTAAGCCCATTCCAAGCATAATTATTCCTAATCCAAAACTAATTAAATTGCCACTGAACCAAGTAAATAATGCCGGTCTTAATAAAGCTATTGACGAAAAAAGAATTACCCACAAAGGGAAAAGGTTAACAAAAGCTCTCAAACAAATAATTTAATATTATCATCAAAATCTTAATCAGTCCACTTTAGAGACTCCATTAATTTTGATATGTCATTACCTACATAATTTATAGCTGGTAGCATCGAGTCATAATTGGGTTTTTTGTAAAAATATAAAGTGCCAAAAATAAAATGATTCAAGCTATCTGTTAAAAAGAACTGAATCTGAGAAGCAGCATTTCCTACTATCTTAAATATAGATCCATAAGTTTTGTTTTTTCTATTCACAAAAATCTTTTCAGGTATGCTAACAGCTTTCCTTTTATGTTTTAGTGGCATACTGTAAGCATCAGAAAGTAATGAATCAAAATTATTGTCAATTTTTCTATATGCTAAATATATAGTTCCATTTAAGTTTGGATATATTATTCTATCATCACATTTATCTAAAGTGACAAAAGTGGTAGAACGGTTAATTTTTGTGGAATATGGACATTTTGATTTTTTTACAATATAACTCGGATCAGAATATTTGAGATTTAGCATTGACTTTGGTTTCGGTTTCATAGGCTTTCCTGTGCAAGAAATGATCAAACTAATTAATAGAATTTGCAATAGAGTTTTTTTCATGAGAGTCTAACTTTTACTCTTTTAATTCTTTTTTTGTCAACTGATTCGATTGTAAATTGTATTTTTTCGAACGATATATTTTCTCTTACCCTTGGGAGTCTTTGTGAGATTTCAGTCAAGAATCCACCCAAAGTCTCAGCTTCACCTCTACTTTTTTCAAAATTTTTAATGGTCGAAATTTGGGATATCCTGTAAAAATCATTAAGGCTAACTTTTGCATTAAATAAGTATGTGTTGTTGTCTATTTTGGAATACTCTACATCCTCGTAATCAAATTCATCAGAAATATCACCGACAATTTCTTCAATTAAATCCTCTAAAGTAACTAATCCTGATGTTCCTCCATACTCATCAACTACCATAGCGATGTGCATTTTCTTAAGTTTGAATTCTTTGAACAAATCGTCTAATTTTTTGTTTTCAGGAACAAAATAAGCTGGTCTTAAAATAGAAATCCAATTAAATTTCTTGTTTTTTATATTTGGTAAAAGATCTTTAACATATAAAATTCCAATTATATTATCAAGTTGATTTTCGAATACCGGTATCCGAGAAAACCCATTTTCTATTAATTTCGGTAAAACTTTTTCTAAAGACAGGTCTGATGATAATGAAAAAATATCAACTCTTGGACACATCACTTGACTTAGCTCGATATTTCCGAAATTTACTATGCCTCTAAGTATCTTTTCCTCTTCTTCAGTTGTGTCATTTTGTTTAGTTAATTCTAAAGCTTTTGATAACTCATCAACAGAGAATTTACCTCCTTTTTGGCCAAACTTTTTTTCAATTAAGTTCGTTGTAAAGCTCATTGGAATAGTCAGAATGAATAACAAGAATTTATCTATTCTGTATATTAAAGATGCAGTATGCCTAGCAAATAGTAAATTATTTCTATTAGCAAATATTTTAGGCAAAATTTCACCAAAAATTAAAATAACAAGTGATATTATAACCACCTCAATAAGAAGGCTTAAAATGTGGTTATCAATTTTTATCAAATATGATTGGCTTACATTTGAAAACAAAAGGACCAAAGCAATATTTATAAAATTATTTGCTACTAGTATTGTAGCCAAAAGTCTTTTAGGCGTTTTCAGTAGTTTTTCAATTAGACTCTTTTCTTTGGGATAAATATTATTTATTGAATCTAATTGAGTTGTAGAAATTGAAAAAAAAGCTACTTCTGCTCCAGAGACAATGGCAGAACAAAACAATAAAAAAATTAGTATGATGGATTGAATTAAAATTATTGTGGTAAGCAAGCTTGTTTTAGTGTATTATAAGTTGGTTTAAAAAGGTAAATCTTGATCGTTGAGATTTGAGTCTTCATTTATGGGATTTTGAGATTCTGAATTCTTTTTAGTTGTCAAAAATGTAAATTGATCAACATTGATTTCTGTTGTGTATCTATCGCTTCCATCATCAGCCTTCCATTTTCGATTTTTTATTTTACCCTCCACGTAAATTCTGTCTCCTTTACTGAGATACTTTAAGCAAATCTCTGCCACTTTGTTTCTTACAACTATATTATGCCATTCCGTTTCTGTAATTTTTTCTCCTGTATCCTTTTTCGTGTAAGATTCATTTGTTGCTAAGGGGAATCTACCTATAGATCCTCCTCCTTCAAAATGATGGATTTTTACATCATCTCCAAGATTTCCAATTAGCATGACTTTATTTAAAGAACCACTCATAGATTTTATTTTAAATCAAATATAATAAATACTATTATGACTTTAAGTGTTTATCAATAAAGTCTGAGATTACAATCGGTTTGGGTAAACTTAAAATTTCTTTAAAAGAACGCAAGTTATTGAAAGAACCCTCTGAGGTAAAAACCCAAAATTTAATGTTTAATGTTTGGTGACTGAGAAGATGTTTGACATTAACTAATTTTAAGAATTTGGGAGGGGAGGTCAGTTTGTTATTTAAATCGATGAATTCTTTTTTATTTACTATTTGATTTAACTCTGAACATTTACCCTCAACCAAAGGAAACTCATAAAGATTTTTCCAAATGTCAGATTCAACTCTTTTTTTAAAAATCAGCTTTTTATTACTCAACATAACGATATAATTCAGGTGTCTCTGTTTTTTTTGAATCTTAACTTTTTTTTGAGGGTAAGATTTTACATCCTTCATTAAGTAAGCTTTACATTCTGATTTGAAAATACAAGATTGACAAGGGGGTTTATTGGGGATACATTGTAAAGCTCCAAATTCCATCAAAGCTTGATTAAAGTCCCCTGGATTTAAATCCTCAATTAATAATTTTAATGTATTTTTAAAAAAAAGAAGGTTTGACTTTAACTTTATATCCCTCTTTAATCCAAGCAGTCTCGACATAAACCTAAACACATTGCCATCTACAACAACTTCCTTCTCGCCGAAACATATAGACGATATGGCGCTGGCCGTATAATCTCCAACTCCTTTTATTTTTAAAATATCATCGAAAGTATTTGGAAAATTTCCATTATTTGTTTTAACAATTTTTTTAGCTGATTCTAAAAGATATATTGCCCTTCTATAATAACCTAATCCCTGCCATAAAAGCAAAATTTCTTCTTCACTTGCTAAAGATAACTTGTTTAAAGAAGGATATTCATTCAAGAATTTAATATAATAAGGTATACCTTGTTTTACTCTTGTTTGTTGAAGTATAACTTCTGAAATCCAAATTTTGTAAGGGTCCTTAGTTTCTCTCCAAGGCAGCTCCCTTTTATTTTTTTGATACCAATTAAACAATTTAGAAGAAAAGTTCATATTAAAATATACTCTATTACAATAAATAATAATATTTGTACAAAATCACTCATTGTGATTATTATTTTTATATTTGCCAACAGAAAAATTAATTAACCATAAATCTAAACAGATGACTAAAGCAGAAATTGTTTCTAATATTTCAGATAAATTAGGGATTGATAAAAGCGATGTTCAAATTACTATCGAAAAGTTTATGGAAGAAATAAAAGATTCGCTCGAGGGTGGCAATAATGTTTATTTAAGAGGGTTTGGTAGTTTCATAATTAAAAAACGTGCAAAGAAAACAGGCAGAAACATTTCTAAAAATACTGCTGTTATTATTCCGGAGCATAATATTCCCGCATTTAAGCCTTCTAAGGTTTTTATAAATGCAGTTAAATCAAAGGTAACATTATAGAAATACTTGATATGCCAAGTGGTAAGAAAAGAAAGAGACACAAGGTAGCAACTCACAAAAGAAAGAAAAGAAGAAGAGCTAATCGACATAAAAAGAAATAGTGTTAAAAACACTCTAAACTTGACCGTTCTTTGAAAGTTTGGTAATTATTGCCAGATACGTAAAAATAAAATTTTGTTTAATCGACGTTAACGCGTCCTAAAAATAATCGATGTGAATAAAGAATTGATAATACGATCAAATTCTTCAGCTGTTGATTTTGCCTTATTAAATGAAGGAAAATTAATTGAACTTAACAAAGAAACAGATAATAATAAGTTTTCTGTAGGTGATATATTCTTTGCAAGAGTAAGAAAGCCAATTTCTGGACTTAACGCAGCTTTTGTAAATATCGGCCACGAAAAAAATGGATTTCTTCACTATCACGACTTAGGACCCCAGCTTCTATCTCTTTTAAAGTATGTAAAACTTGTAAATTCAGGTAAGATTAAAAACTATATGCTTAATAATTTTGAGCTGGAAAGTGATATTGAAAAAGATGGAAAAGTTGTAGATTTACTTAAACCCAATCAATTTATTTTGGTCCAAATAATAAAAGAACCAATTTCTACAAAAGGACCACGAATATCATGTGAAATTTCTCTAGCAGGGAGATATATGGTGTTAATTCCATTTTCAGATAGAGTTTCAATATCTCAAAAAATTGAAAGTAGAGATGAAAGAACTCGTCTTAAAAGACTGGTTAATAGCATTAAGCCCAAAAATTTTGGTGTTATTGTGAGAACAGTTGCTAAAGAAAAAAAAGTTGCTGAATTAGATTCTGATCTACAAAATTTAGTCAATAGGTGGATAAAACTTTGTAAAAGTATTCGGAACATTAATAAATGTCCATACATGGTTTTAAGTGAAATAAATAGAACCTCGTCTATATTAAGAGATATTTTTGATGACTCCTTTAAAGGCATTTATGTAGATGATAAAATGCTTTTGCAAGAAGTTAAAGAATATTTAGATTCTATTGCTCCAAAGAAAAGCAATATAGTGAGTCACTATAAAGATTCAGTCCCAATTTTTGAAAAATTTGGGATTGAAAGGCAAATTAAGACTTCATTTGGAAAAACTGTTTCCATGAAAAAAGGTGCCTATCTGGTTATAGAACATACCGAGGCACTACATGTAATTGATGTAAATAGCGGAAATAGATCTAACAAGGAAAAAAGTCAGGAAGATACTGCTTTTGAGGTAAATATGATATCTGCTACGGAAATTGCAAGACAACTTAGATTAAGAGACATGGGTGGAATAATTGTTATTGATTTTATTGATTTGTCATCAAGTGAAAATAGAAAAAAACTTTTCACTCACTTGAAAGATGAAATGAGTAAGGATAGAACAAAACATAAAATTCTTCCTCCATCTAAATTCGGACTTATACAAGTAACTAGACAAAGGGTTAGACCAGAACTTAATATAAAAACATTGGAACCTAATCCTAATCAAAGTAACGAGGTAGAAGCGCCTATAGTTTTGATTGATAAGATAAAATCAGATTTAAATATTATATTAAATAATCCTAAGCACAAAAAGAAAAAGATTTACTTACACGTACATCCTTTTGTTGCTGCTTACTTGAACCAAGGTATTACTTCAATAAAGTTTAAATGGTGGATAAAGTTTAAAAAGAGAATTAAAGTAATCCCTAGGGATGCCTATCGATACTTACAATATAAATTTATAGACGGAAAAAACAGATCTTTAAGAATTTGATAAAAATGCGGTGCCATAATGGTATCGCATTTTTTATTTATTTATGACAGAGAAAGAGAAATTTACCGAATTTTTAAGAAAAGTTGAGAGGTATTGCGAATATCAGGAAAGATGTAAATCTGATATAGTGAGGAAAATGGTTAGCTTAGGAGTACCAGACAAAATGAAAGAATTGATACTTTATCAACTTTACGAAAGAAAATATTTCGACGATAATCGGTTTAGCAAAGAGTATGCAATTGGAAAATTGAGAAATAATAGTTGGGGGAAAATTAAAATTAGATATAACCTAAAGTCTAAGTCCATTGAAAAAAAAATAATCAACTACGCTTTAAAAAAAATACCAGAAAAAGAGTACACTTCTATTTTTTATAAAATAGCAAAAAAAGAATGGGAGAATAGATCAAAATTGGATTTAAATTCAAGAAGAAGAAGTTTTTGCAGAGCACTTCATGGGAGAGGTTGGGAATTTGATTTAATTAATAAATATTTGTTAGAAACAACAAAAAATAGACTTTAATCTATTAAAACTTTAATTGAGTTTTTTTTCAACTCAACTAATCCTGATTCAATTTGTAAAGAAGTCGCTTTTTTTTCTTTATTTATATTGTATTTACCACTGGAATCCTCAGCATGAAATGAAATTTCACCTTGAATTTCAATTTTTCCTTTTGTGAGAGTTGAAACTATGGGCGCGTGATTGTTGAGAACTTGAAAAGAACCATCTGAACCAGGGAAAATCGCTGAATCAATTTCCCCAGACAATAATTTACAATCAATTGAATAAATCTCAATCAACATACTAACTTTTGGCTAACATTTTTTCCCCTGCCTCTATAGCTTCCTCTATTGATCCTTTTAAATTAAAAGCAGCTTCAGGGAGATGGTCTAATTCTCCATCCATAATCATATTGAAACCTTTAATAGTTTCTTTGATATCAACCAAAACACCGGGAATACCTGTAAATTGCTCCGCTACATGAAAGGGTTGAGACAAAAATCGCTGTACTCTTCTTGCTCTAGATACTGCTAATTTATCTTCTTCTGACAACTCCTCCATTCCTAATATTGCAATTATATCTTGAAGCTCCTTATATCTTTGTAATAATTCCTTTACTCTTTGAGCACAATTGTAATGATCATCACCAATAATCTCAGGTGTTAGAATTCTAGAGGTCGAATCAAGTGGATCTACAGCTGGATAGATACCTAACTCAGCAATTTTTCTTGAAAGAACTGTAGTAGCGTCTAAATGTGCAAAAGTGGTTGCAGGAGCAGGATCAGTTAGATCATCTGCTGGTACATATACTGCTTGGACTGAAGTAATTGAACCAGTTTTGGTTGAAGTAATCCTTTCCTGCATAGCACCCATTTCAGTAGCTAGTGTGGGTTGATAACCTACTGCTGACGGCATCCTTCCTAAAAGAGCAGAAACTTCGGAACCAGCTTGAGTAAATCTGAAGATATTATCAACAAAGAATAAAACATCTTTACCTTTTCCGTCTCCGGCACCATCACGAAAATATTCAGCCAAGGTCAAACCTGAAAGAGCTACCCTTGCCCTTGCCCCTGGTGGCTCATTCATTTGTCCAAAAACGAAGCTGGCTTTCGATTTTTTCATAGCTCCTTTATCTACTTTAGATAAATCCCATCCCCCATTCTCCATGGACTCCATAAATTCCTTTCCATAGTCAATTATTCCTGATTCTAACATTTCTCTCAAAAGATCGTTACCCTCTCTTGTTCTTTCACCAACTCCTGCAAAAACTGAAAGACCACCGTGCCCTTTTGCTATATTGTTGATTAATTCCTGAATTAAAACTGTTTTACCAACTCCTGCTCCTCCAAATAAGCCTATTTTACCACCTTTTGCATATGGTTCAATTAAATCAATAACTTTAATACCAGTAAATAAAACTTCTGTTGAAGTTGACAATTGATCAAAACTCGGTGCTTTTCTATGGATAGGTAACCCTCTTTTCCCTGACTTTTCTAGACTACCTAAGCCATCGATAGGATCACCGATAACATTGAATAATCTACCGTATACATCTTCTCCAATCGGCATTTGAATTGGACTCCCTGTGGGGTTTACTTCTTTACCTCTACTTAAACCATCGGTTGAGTCCATTGAAATAGCTCTTATGGTATTTTCACCTATGTGAGACTGAACTTCTAATATTAGTTTTCCATTTGATGTATTTACTTCAAGACTTTCATAGATATTTGGTAAATAATTTTCTTCATTTTCAAAAATCACGTCAACTACAGGTCCAAGAATTTGTGAGATTTTCCCCTTAATTTTAGTCATTGCTATTTTTTTAATTAACTTTTGAGCAAATATAACTTTTAAGCTTATAAAAAGAATATAATGTTATAGTTTTTTAAAGTTTTATTAAAATTAATTTTAAAAGAAGTTTGATTTGTTTAAAAGTAAAAAAAAAGTGAAAAAAAGGTTTTATAATTTTATAAGATTCATATTAACATTTTACAACAATTTTTTTTTTAAAAAACTTACTATACTCGGTAAGGGGAAAATACCAAAAGATGGTGCAATAATTTTTTCCCCAAACCACCAGTCTGCCTTACTGGACCCTTTGCTTGTAGGATCGACCTGTGGTAAAAGATTGTATTCATTAACAAGAAGTGATGTATTTAGAAAACCTTTTTTATGGATTTTAGATGCAATGCAAACATTACCTGTTTATAGAATTAGAGATGGTTATGAAAAATTACATCTTAATAACAAAACCTTTGAGAAGTGCTATGACCTTTTGAAAACTAAAAAACACATAATGGTTTTTTCAGAAGGAAAACATCATGATGAATATTACTTATTGCCAATTTCTAAAGGGAGTTCAAGAATTGGGTTAGAAAGTTTAAAAAAATTTCCAAAAACAAAAATTTATCTCCAACCAGTTGGGATAAACTATGGAAGCCACATTCACCCATATCATAATTGTACAATTGTATATGGCGATGCAATTAAACTAAATGAATTCATCAATCTTTATGAAAAAAAACCTGTTAAAGCCCTTAATAAGGTCAGATTAAAACTAGAAAATGAAATGAAAAAGTGTCTCTGGTTACCGGACCACACTAGAGAATACAATATCCAAAAAGATTTGATCAATTTTAAAAGTACCAAAACTGAATTTAAAGTACTTAAAAGGAAAATTTCCCTAAAGGATAATAAACTTAAAAACAATAGCTCTAAAACAGTCATTGAAAAAATAGCATTTAGATTTTTTTCTATATTTAATTTAATCCCTTTAAAGCTAATTAATATCATATTAAAGAAATTTGATGAGAGAGTTTTTCATCTTTCTGTAAAATATTTAGTAGGTATTTTAATTTTTCCTTTATGGTGGGCAATTGTATTTTTAATTTCAGTTTATTTTTTTAACATAGTCATAGGCTTTCTAATTACTCTCATTGTAATTTTACTTTTATTTTTAAGACAGTTTTTAATTATAAAACACCGTTAATAATAGTTTTTTATTATTATTGTGTCAAAAAATGTTTTTTTTATTTTTTTTTTTTAGAAATATTATCTATTACTATAATAGTTTAATATTATTTTTTTTATTGCTATAGCTTTAATCTATAGTATAAAATGCATAACACAAAAGCTTTATAAATACATATATTTATAAGATGTTTGATGTTATAATAATTGGTGCTGGCCCTATCGGCTTAGCATGTAGTATTGAAGCTAAGAGGAATAAATTGACGAGTTTGATTCTTGAAAAGGGGGTGTTGGTAAATTCTATTTATAATTATCCTCAAAACATGACTTTTTTTTCTACATCAGATAAGCTTGAGATAGGAGAAGTTCCGTTTATTTCACAAAACCCAAAGCCAACACGTCCCGAAGCGTTGGAATATTATAGAAGGGTTTGCATGTCATGGAATTTACAAGTTAATTTATACGAGACTGTTAAAAAAATAAATTTTCAATCCGAAACTTTTATTTTAAGAACAGATAAGTCAAATTATAAATCAAAAAACATCATAATCGCAACAGGTTTTTATGATATACCCTTCCCTCTGAATATCGTGGGTGAAACCTTACCAAAGGTATCCCACTATTACTCTGAGCCACACCCTTATTTTGGAATGGACATAGCAATTGTAGGAGCAGCTAATTCGGCTGTAGACGCAGCACTAGAAACATTTAGAAAAGGTGCTAAAAGTGTTACGATGATAGTTAGAGAAAACAAGATTAGAGAAAATGTAAAATATTGGTCTAAGCCAGATATTGAAAATCGAATAAAAGAGGGGGCTATTAAGGCACTATTTAACTCTGAGATTGTTGAGATTCAAGAAAAATACGTGATTATAAAAAACAGAAATAAAAAAATTAGAATAAAAAACGATTTTGTTTTAGCTATGACAGGATACCAGCCAAATTTCAAGCTTTTAAAATCAGTTGGAATAAAATTTAATAAGGATAAAGACTTTAGTCCTCTATACAACACAGATACAATGGAGTCTAACGTCAAAGGTGTTTACCTAGCTGGAGTAATTTGCGGAGGATATCAAACTAATAAATGGTTTATAGAAAACTCTAGAATCCATGCCAGCCAAATAATCAAACACATTAAAGAAAAAAAATGAATATTTTAATCGCACCCGATTCATTTAAGGAGTGTTTACCTGCAAGTAAAGTGGCTAATTCAATAGCGGATGGAATAAATAAAATAAACCCTAATCATAACATAGAAAAAATTCCAATTTCTGATGGTGGAGAGGGATCCATCGAGTTTTTAAAAAAAAACTGTGATGGGGAGGCTGTTGAACATAAAACTGAAAACGCTATTGGGAATCAAATGATAAGCAAATATTTTAAATTTAAAAATTCAAAAACGGCTTGGGTTGAATTGTCACAAGCGTCTGGTTTATCATTGATAGATAAAAAAAACAGAAATCCAGGTCTTACTTCTACATATGGTACAGGATTATCAATTAATCATGCAATTAAAAATGGATGTTCAGAAATAATTTTAAGCCTTGGCGGGAGTGCAACCAA
>CACPQA010000016.1 GCA_902635965.1 uncultured Bacteroidota bacterium | reverse complement strand
CACAAGAAGATATAACTTATTTTCTGCCTCAGGAAGAAAAGTTCAATGATGATATCCCCACACCAAGTGAAATTTTAGGTTTTGATATAGGTGATTGGCATTTAAATCATGATAAATTGATTGATTACTTGACTAAGCTTTCAAAGTCATCAAATAAAGTTAAAATTGAAAACAGAGGTTATACTTATGAAAATAGACCTCTTATTTTACTTACAATTACAAGCGAAAAGAACCACTCAAAGCTGGATGAAATAAGAAAAAGTCATATTAACATTTCGAATAAAAATGTATCAGAAAAAAATTTAAAAAAAATGCCCGCAATTGTTTATCAAGGTTTTTCTGTTCACGGAAATGAAGCAAGTGGTTCAAATGCTGCTGTATTATTAGCGTACTATTTAGCCTCATCAAAAAACGAAAAAATTTTGGAAATATTAGATAACTTAGTCATTTTAATAGATCCAAGTTTAAATCCTGATGGTTTACAAAGATTTGCACAATGGGTAAATTCACAAAGATCTCATGTCAAAAATCCAGATTCTTATGATAGAGAGTATAACGAAATTTGGCCAGGAGGAAGAACCAATCATTATTGGTTTGATTTAAATAGGGATTGGTTGACAGTTCAGTTAAATGAGTCAAAAGCGAGGATTTTGTCATTTAACAAGTGGATGCCAAACATTTTAACCGATCACCACGAAATGGGAAAAGACCAAACATTTTTCTTTCAACCAGGAATTTCATCAAGTGTCAATCCATTAATTTCTAAAAAAAATCAAAATCTAACATATAAGATATCAAAATTTCATGCTAAGGAATTAGATGAAATTGGGTCTTTATATTATTCAAGAGAAGACTATGACGATTTTTTTTTAAGTAAGGGCTCGGCGTATCCAGATATTAATGGTGGTATAGGAATTTTGTTTGAACAAGCTAGTTCAAGGGGATATAGCCAAAATACTGAGAATGGATTATTGACATTTCCGTTTTCAATTAGAAATCAATTTAAAACTGCTATTTCTACATTAAAGGCGGCAAATTACTTAAAAGATGAACTATTGGAGTATCAAATAGAATTTTTCACTAAGTCAAGACTAGAAGCGAGAAAAAATAAGAAGAAAGCCATTTTATTTGGAAATCAAAAAGACATTTCATCAACATACAAGCTTGTAGATATTCTTAAGCATCACAATATCAAAATTCATAATTTAAAAAAAGATGTGACATTAAATGGAAAAAAATTTTCAATTGATAACAGCTTTATAGTTCCGCTGGACCAAGAAAAATTTAGAGTAATTCAAGCAATCTTCAATACGCAAAAGAAATTTAAAGACAGTACATTCTACGATGTATCATCATGGACTATTCCACTAGCTTTCGATGTAAATTATGAAAAAATTAGTGACATGAATTTGATTGGAAATGTTATAGAGGGTGAAAAAAAAATTATCACAAAAAATTTAAAAAAGGCTGATTATGCTTATATCTTTGAATCTCACGGTTACTTTTATCCAAAAGCTCTCTATCAAATACTTGACAAAGGATTGAGAGCTAAAGTTTCAATGAAAAAGTTTAAAATTAATGACAAATTGTTTGATTATGGAACCATAATGGTTCCAGTTCATAATCAAAATTTAAATTCAAATGATATTTATAAACTCCTTACAGAAGTTTCAATTGAATCCGAATTAAACATTTATGAAACCAATACAGGAGTTTCTCAGCAAGGAATTGATCTAGGTTCAAGAAATTTTAAAACTATTAAAAAACCTAAAATAGGTTTATTAGTTGGAGACGGAGTAAGAAGCTATGATGCCGGCGAAATATGGTACATAATGGATACACAGTATAATATTCCCATAACAAAAATCGATAACAGAATTTTAGAAAGATTGAATTTAGAAAAATTTACACATTTCATTTTTCCTAGTTTTAGTGGATATTTAAGTGAAGTTACCATTAATAAAATTAAATCTTGGGTTAAAAGTGGCGGTACATTAATTCTATACAGAGATGCAATTACATGGGCCAAGGAAAATAAATTAATTGAAATTGACTTTATTGAGAAAGAATTAGTCGCTGAAAATATAAACTTTATAAATAAAAATAATTTTAAAAGAGCTCAATCAATTTCTGGAGCAATTTTTAAAGCCAATTTAGATAGAACTCACCCTATTAATTTTGGAATAGAAAATAATTCAATCGCTTTATTTAGAAATACTGATATTTTTTTAAAGCCTGACGATGATAGTTTTAACAACCCGATAGTATATGACAAAAATCCACTGATAAGTGGTTATATATCTAAAGAAAATTTGGAATCATTGTCCAATACTGTTCCTTTCAAAATTGACCCAATGGGTGATGGCAAGATCATAATTATGACAGATAATACCAATTTTAGAGGATATTGGATTGGAACACAACATATTTTAGCAAATATGATTTTTTATTCTCATTTAATGAATTAAACCAAACAAGTTAAATAATTATGGTCTTAACCGCATCTAGCATTAGTAGAGATAATTTAAAATTAAAAAATTTTAAATTATTGAATACCACAAAAGATATTCAAGAAAATCTTTCAAATTACTATGGGAGTAATGGGACTCTTATAATATTTATGTGTAATCATTGCCCATACGTTGTTCATCTTCTAGACCACGTCATTGGATTTTGTAAAAAGCTTAAAGAAAATAACATTTTAACAATAGCTATCTCAAGTAATGATATTTTAAATTATCCGCAGGATTCACCAAATAAGATGAATTTATTGACTAAAGAAAAGAAAATTTCTTTTCCATATTTTTTTGATGAAAGTCAAAAGGTTGCTCACTATTATCATGCTTTGTGCACTCCTGAGTTTTTATTATTTGATAAAAATCATAAATTATTTTATCGCGGACGATACGATAAATCAAGACCAAACAACGGGATCGAAATTACTGGAGAGGATTTAAAACACGCAGTCGATATGATGTTGAAAAATGACTATAAGTCAAATTTTTTACAATATCCAAGTATGGGTTGTAATATAAAATGGATTAAAGGAAACGAACCTAAATACGAATAGTCATTTAACTCAAACCTGACTCAAAAACTTTTACCTCATCAAATTTTTCAGCATCATTTCCTATTCTTATAATCTCTATTTTATGAATTTTATCTCCATTTGAAACTGAATCCACAATAGGCTGTCCCTCTATTACATTTCCAAAAACTGAATGTTTACCATCGAGCCATGGAGTTGGAAGATGAGTAATAAAAAATTGACTTCCATTAGTGTCTGGCCCTGCATTAGCCATTGACAAAATTCCAGGTTTGTCGTGTTTTAAATTCGGGTGAAATTCGTCTTTAAAATTGTATCCTGGACCTCCCATACCATTACCATTAGGACATCCTCCCTGAATCATAAAGTCAGGTATTACCCTATGGAAAATTAAGTTGTCATAGAATCTGGCATTTTTTTGATTTGAATAATCAGACAAAGTTCCTGACGACAAGCCTACGAAATTTGAGACTGTTATTGGGGTAAGCTTATATTCTAAAAAAATTAGAATTTCACCTTTTTCTGTAAGAATTTTAGCGTAAATACCATCTTCCATTTTGTTAAATTACGACATTTAAATTAATTGGCCACTTCACTCAAAAATTTCAAGCGATACAGTCGTAATTCATCTTCATCAAATTCTCCTTCGAATTCATCTAAAGCCTGATTTATATTGTCGGTTTCAGAATCTAAAAAATAATTATGTAGGTCTTTTTGTTGATCCTCATCGAAGATTTCGTCAAGCCAATAATCTATATTGAGTTTGGTACCTGAATAAACTATTGTTTCAGCCACTGAAATAAGGGCATCCATAGACATACCTTTAGCAAAAGCAATATCAGTTAAAGGCAATTGTCTATCAATAGATTGGATTAGATAAAGCTTAAGAGATGACTTTAACCCAGTGGTTTTGACAGTATATTCTTCATTTCTAATTATGTTGTTTTTGTTTACATAACTTTCAATTACCTCAATAAATTCGGTACCATATTTTTTAGCCTTGCCCTCACCTACTCCATGTATATTTTTCATTTCTTCTTGATTTAAGGGGTACTTTAATGTCATATCGTTAATTGAAGCATCTTGAAAAACTGTGTATGGTGGGATTTTATTTTTATCAGCAACTTTCTTTCTTAATTCAAGTAAAATATTTCTTAATTTATCGTCATTAATTGTTGACTTTGAAATGCTTTCATCAATATCATCCTTTTTCTTATCGAGATAAATACTAAAATGAGTTTGTTTTTTTAAATATTGTATCCCTTTTTCATTCAATTTTATCAAACCATAGTTTTCGATATTTTTTTTAATATATCCTGAAATCGAAGCCTGACTTATTAGAGAATTCCAAAATGATTTATCGTAATTTGAGCCTTTTCCAAAAAGAGTAGAATTTTGTAATCCATGAGCATTAATTATTGAATTACTTTCACCAACAATTAATTTAACCAATTCATTAGTTTTTAGGTTTTGATTTGTTTTTTTTATGACTTTTAAAAGAAGAAATAGGTCTTTAGATGCATCAATCTCCCTTTTAGGAAAGCGAAGATTGTCATCCATTTTTTTCAAATCATCCTCTACATTAAAAACCTCTCCAAAATAGTGTAAAATAAATTTTCTCCTTGATATTGAGGTTTCTGCATATGAAACCATTTCATTCAATAATGCAGTTCCAAGTTCCCTCTCGGATACTGTTTTTTTTGATAAAAATTTTTCTAATTTTTCTACATCTTTATAGGAATAAAAAGCTAAACAATGACCCTCACCACCATCTCTTCCAGCCCTACCAGTTTCTTGATAGTAACTTTCTAGGCTCTTTGGGATATCATGATGAATAACGAATCTTACGTCAGGTTTATCTATACCCATACCGAAAGCAATTGTTGCAACTACAATATTACAATCCTCCTTTAAAAATAAATCCTGATTAAAAGCACGAGTTTTAGCATCTAAACCAGCGTGATAAGGTACAGCATTGATATCATTGACATTTAAAATTTTTGAAAGCTCTTCAACCTTCTTTCTTGACAAACAGTAAATGATACCGGATTTTGATTTATTTTTTTTTACGAATTTCACAATATCGATTATTACATTTTTTGTTTTTGTTCTAACTTCATAATATAAGTTTGGTCTATTGAAGGAAGCCTTAAAAATTTTTGCATCTTTAATTTTTAAATTTTTAAGAATGTCTTTTTGAACTTTTGGGGTTGCTGTTGCTGTTAATGCTATTATAGGAATCTTATGATTTATTTTATCTATAGCTTTTCTAATATTTCTGTATTCAGGTCTAAAATCATGACCCCACTCCGAAATACAGTGGGCTTCATCAACAGCTAAAAAGGATATTTTAATAGATTTTAAAAGGTTTATTAAGTTTTTTTTTACTAGTGATTCAGGGGCAACAAAAAGAATTTTGGTTTCATTGGAAAGAACATCTTTTTCTACTCTCGTAATTTCCGTTTTTGTTAAAGTTGAGTTAATGACGTGCGCGACGCTGTCTTTTAAAGAATTTCCACGTAAAAAATCAACTTGATTTTTCATCAAAGCTATAAGTGGTGAGACTACAATTGAAGTTCCATCTAATATTAAAGAAGGTAACTGATAACACATAGATTTGCCTGCACCTGTAGGCATTACTACAAACGAATTTTTGCCTTTTAAAAGGTTTTTTATGATGTCTTCTTGGTGACCTTTAAAGGAGGTAAATCCAAAATACCTCTTTAGTTCTAAATTTAAATGTTCAAAATGCATTAAATTTTATGAATCAAATTTTAAATTTGTATTTATTAAATATAATATTTAGTGTTTAAATTTCTTACAAAACTTTAATAATTGAATAAACAAAGTAAAATTTTAAATATTGCCAAAAGAGTTTTAATTAAAGAATCGAATTCTTTGAAAGGGATTGTCAGTCAACTTAATAAGCAGTTTGAAGAAGTTGTAAATCTTATTTTAAAATCTAATGGAAAAGTTATAATTACTGGGATTGGAAAAAGCGCAATTATTTCTATGAAGATTTCATCCACATTAAACTCAACAGGAACTTCATCAGTTTTTCTTCATGCCGCAGATGCTATGCATGGCGATTTAGGTTTGGTAAAACCCGACGACCTGGTAATTATAATATCAAATAGTGGTTCATCGAGTGAAATTAAAGATTTAATACCTCATTTAAAAAAAAGGAGAAATATTATCATTTGTATAACTGGAAATACAAAAAGCTACTTGGCAAAAAATTCAAATTATGTTTTACCATGTTTTGTAAAACAAGAAGCCTGCCCTAATAACCTTGCTCCTACCTCAAGTACTACATCTCAAATGGCTTTAGGAGATGCATTAGCGGTTTCCTTACTTGAACTTAGAGGTTTTAAAACAGAAGATTTTGCTAGTCACCATCCTGGTGGGTCCTTAGGAAAAAAATTAAATTTGACACTGAAAGATTTAGCTTCTAACAATCCAATTCCTAAAGTGAAAGAAAAATCAAAAATAAATGACGTGATTAAAGAAATCACTTCAAATAGGTTGGGAATAACATTAGTTACAAAAAAAAATAAATTATTAGGAATTATAACTGATGGTGATATTAGAAGAATGCTTGACGAGAACATGGATATTTTCAATTTAAGAGCTAAGGATATTATGAGTAAAAACCCTATCTTATTTGATGAAGACATGTTAGCTGAAAATGCTTCAAAAGAAATTAAAAGTAAATCAATAAATCATATGGTGTTGATTGACAAAAGTAATAACTGCAGCGGTATAGTGCATGTGCTGGATATCATAAAAAATTTTGATTAGTAGTGACAGAAGATAACGAAATGTCATTTTTAGAACATCTTGAGATTTTAAGGTGGCACATAATTAGATCTTTTTTCGCAGTTCTTTTAACAGGGTTAATTGCCTTTTTAGCAAAGGATTTTATATTTGAATATGTAATATTCGGCCCTAAGAAATCAAATTTTGCAACATATAAATTTTTTTGTAAAATTTCAGAAATCCTTTGTATACAGGAGCTTCCTTTTAGGGTTCAAAGTAGAACAGTCTCAGGGCAATTTTCAGCTCATATATGGACCTCAATTACAGCTGGATTTATTTTATCCTTTCCTTATGTTTTATTTGAATTATGGAGATTTATTAAACCGGGATTACATGATTATGAGAAAAAAAATGCAAAAGGATTTATTTTTGTAGCCTCATTTCTTTTTTTCATAGGCGTACTCTTCGGATATTATGTTGTTACTCCTCTTTCGGTAAATTTTTTAAGCAACTATACAATTAGCAAAGAAGTTTTTAATGATTTCGATTTAAATAGCTATATTGGTTTACTAAGGGCTTCCGTACTATCGTCTGGTTTTATTTTCGAACTACCTATTTTAATTTTTTTCCTAACTCGGATAGGTCTAGTAACCCCAAATTTTCTAAGAAGAAATAGAAAATTTGCGATTGTAATTGTTTTAAGTATTTCCGCAATAATCACACCACCTGATATAACAAGTCAAATAATTGTAACAATCCCAGTATTAATTTTATATGAAATAAGTATTTTAATTTCTAAATTGATTGTGAAAAAAGAAACCGAAAAATTAAAATGATTTTAAAAGCACAAAACATAGTTAAATCTTTTAGATCTAAGAAGGCAGTTGATAATGTTTCTTTAGAAGTAAAACAGGGGCAAATAATTGGTCTTCTAGGTCCAAACGGAGCTGGTAAATCTACTTCATTTTACATGATAGTTGGTTTGGTAAGACCTGATTCTGGAAAAATTTTTCTTGAGGATAAGGAAATAACAAAATATCCAATGTATAAAAGAGCACAAAATGGAATTGGATATCTCTCACAGGATCCATCTGTTTTTAGGAAATTAACTGTCGAAGATAATATTTTAAGTATATTACAATTATCTCAATTATCTAAGAAACAGCAAATAAACAAAATGGATAGTCTACTTGAGGAGTTTGGATTAATGAGCATAAGAAAAAATCGTGGTGATCTTCTTTCAGGTGGTGAAAGAAGAAGAACTGAAATAGCCAGGGCGCTTGCATCAAACCCTAAATTTATTCTCTTGGATGAACCCTTTGCTGGAGTTGATCCGATTGCCGTCGAGGATATACAAAAAATTGTTTCTCATTTAAAAAATAGAAATATAGGAGTCTTAATAACTGATCATAACGTTCAGGAAACACTAGCTATAACCGACAAAACTTATCTAATGTTTGAGGGCAAAATTTTGAAAGAAGGAAAACCAGAAGAATTAGCAAAAGATGAAATGGTTAGGAAAGTATATTTAGGAAAAAATTTTGAACTCAGGAAAAAAGCTGGCTCCTAAATTGAAAGTAGATCAGACTAAATAATACATACAAACAAATAATTATAGTTAAAATCCCAAAATTTGTAGTTAATATCAATGTACCGATTAGAAAAAAGAGGGATGAAACGATATAGCCATTTACATTTTTTAGTGAAATTAGTTTTATTTTGGAATTTAACATATAAACAGAAATAAGCGTGACTATAATTAACAAATTATAATTTAAATATTTCTCCCCAAAAAATTCAAATACAAAAGGAAGTCCGATTATCATCATACAATTAGCTGGGGCTGGAAGTCCTAAGAAGTGTCTAGTTTCAGTTTTCATTAAGTTGAATTTGGCCAATCTAAATGCTGTTGCGATAGTTATAAAAAAACCAGTTAAAGATGAGGGTGAAAAATTAATACTGATGTTCAATAAATCAGAGAATATGTGTTTTTCTGTTAATCCAGATTTAACAAGTAATTTGTACATCACCAAACCAGGAACTACACCACTAGTAACAAAGTCTGAAAAAGAGTCCAGTTCTTTACCAAAAGTACTTTCCTTTTTTAGTAAACGAGCAAAGAAACCATCTGCATAATCAAATAAAAAGGCAAGAAGACAAAAAATAACTGAAGCATTATAGTTGTCATTTGACAATGATAAAATGGCTATACATCCGCAAGTTAAATTTAATGATGTGAAAAAGTGAGGAATATTTTTTTTCATTCAATCAACAATGTACAATTTTTCATTATTAAAATTCTAGTGTAATCATTACTATTTAATTCCATATTTTTGATTCAAAATATAACTTTTACTTGAAAAAACTTTTAATACCTTCAATTTTAAGTGGTCTCTTACTTGGATTTTCTTGGCCAACAAAGGGTCAATCTATTTTGATTTTTTTTAGTCTTGTTCCTCTCTTATTAGCTATTAGAAGGATTAATGATAGTAATAAAAAGTTTAAAAATGTAAAAACTTTTTTTGTCTCTTATATAAGTTTTTTTTTATGGAATCTAATTACTACTTGGTGGATATACAAGTCTACAGAATTTGGTGCTTTGTTTGCAATTTTAGTTAATAGTTCATTCTACTCTTTCATAATGGTTATTTTTAGGGTATCGTTGAATTTAATTCCAAAATCAGCAAGTCAAATTTTACTGGGAAGTATGTGGATATCATTTGAAAAGTTTCACCTAAACTGGGATTTTTCATGGCCTTGGCTTAATTTAGGTAATGTCTTTTCAGAAAGTATTTATTTCATTCAATGGTATGAATACACAGGAGTTTTTGGAGGAACTTTGTGGATTATAGTTGTCAATCTTTTCATTTTTAATTTTTTTGTAAGTAAAATAAGTGTGCTTAAAAGAAAAGAAATTATATTAAAAATATTAACATTATTTTTTATAGTATTTATACCTATTTTACTCTCTCAATTTATACACAAACTTAATTCACAATCAAAGAAAGAAATAGAAATAGCGATATTACAACCTAATATTGATCCTTATTATAATAAATACAAAAAAAGCAATGAAGAACTTTTTGAATTAATCAAAAATCAGAGTAAGGACTACATAAGTCAAAATACAAGATATTTAATTTTGCCCGAGGGCTACTTCGATAGTGGATTAGGAATTGATTTGAATTTCATCAATAATTCTAAATTAAAGTCAAGGATAGATAAATTTTTAAATCAATACAAAAATTTAAATCTAGTTGTGGGAGCTCAGTCTTACAAAATTTATCCTGAAAGTAAAAATCCTCCAACAAATACATCAAACAGAATTTCGGACGGACGTTGGGTGGACATATACAACTCTGCTTTTCAGTTTAGCAATGGCAATGAATCCCAATTCTATCATAAATCTAAACTTGTGGTGGGAGTTGAATTTATGCCCTATAAGAAACTTTTGGAACCAATAATCGGTGAACTTTTATTAGATTTTGGCGGCACTATTGCAACTAGGGGCATTCAAAATTATAGAACCAACTTCAATTCAAAAGATAACATTATTGTAGCTCCAATCATATGTTATGAGTCCATATATGGATCATTTGTTACAGAATATGTTAGAAATGGAGCACAACTGCTTGTAATAATATCAAATGACGCTTGGTGGGGCGATACAGAAGGTCACCGTCAGTTGTTAAGCTATTCAAAATTAAGAGCTATTGAAAACCGAAGAGCTATTGCTAGAAGTGCAAACACTGGAATATCCTCATTTATTGACAAAAATGGAAAAATTATTGAAAAAATTGAGTACAACAGAAATGGTGTTTTGGTTCAAAATATTGGGTTAGAAAACAAAATTACTTTTTATGCAAAATATGGGGATTATATTGCAAGGATAGCACTATTAATGTTTATATTAAGCATTCTTTTTTTATTCAAAAACTTTTTAATAAAGAAATAAATGAAAATATATACTAGAACCGGAGATAACGGAAAAACCAGCTTATTATCGGGCAAAAGAGTAGATAAGCATAATAAGAGAATAGTTGCATACGGATCAATTGATGAATTAAATTCTTTCATGGGACTTATAAGAGACTACTCTCCAAAGGATTATAAAGATGAAATTTTTTTAATTCAAAACAAACTCATGGCAATTGCTAGTCAACTATCAAATGATAAAAATTATAATAACATTCCCAATATTGATAAAAAAGATACTCAGTTTTTGGAGAAGGCTATTGATAGAATGACAAGTAAGTTAGACCCACTTCAAAATTTTATAATTCCAGGAGGCAATAAATTGATCTCATTTACACATGTTACTAGGTGCGTATGCAGAAGGGCTGAGATAAACATTACTGTATTGAATGAAAAAGAAAATTTAAATAAAGAAATATTATTATTCATGAATAGATTATCAGATTATCTATTCACACTTGCAAGATTTTTTTCTAAAACTTTAGATATCAGTGAGTTAAAATGGAACTCAGAATGAAAAACAATATTTTTCTTGTTTTTCTTAATGTAACAATTATTTTTGCAAAAAAAATAACTCATGTATTGGACACTAGAATTAGCTTCTTATTTAAGTGATGCTCCTTGGCCTGCCACCAAAGACGAGTTAATTGATTTTTCAATAAGAACGGGCGCCCCTTTAGAGGTTGTTGAAAATCTTCAGTCAATGGAAGACGAAGGAGACGTTTATGAATCTATTGAGGAAATTTGGCCAGACTTCCCCTCTGATGAGGACTACCTGTGGAATGAAGACGAATATTAGTTTATAATTTCATATTGCCAGAAAAGATTTTATTTAAATTTGTTTTTAAATTGAAGATATTATGGGTCTATTCAATACTATTTTAAAAGTCTTTGTGGGTGATAAAACCAAGAAAGATTTAAAATCAATTTTACCCATAGTAAGTGAAATTAAAGCGATTGGTTCAGATTTAGAAAAATTATCGAACGATGAACTAAGGCATCGAACAAATTATTTTAAAGAGAAAATTAAATCTGAAACACAGAAATTTAACATTGAAGTTAAAAAAATCAGAATTGATATATCAAATTCTCAAGATATAATTAAAACTCAAAATTTATATACCAAAATTGATGAACTAGAAAAGTTAATCTACGAAAAAACAAATAAGACTCTAGACCAACTTCTGCCTGAAGCATTTGCTGTAGTTAAAGAAACTTGTAGAAGATTCTATAATTCCACGAAAATTGAAGTAACCACTTCAGAATACGATAGAACTCTTTCACAAGAAAAAAATTATGTGAATATTATTGACAATAAAACAATTTGGTCAAACGAATGGGATGCGGCTGGTAAGCAAATAAAATGGGATATGATTCATTATGATGTTCAACTAATTGGAGGCATTGCATTACATCAAGGAAAAATATCTGAAATGCAAACTGGAGAAGGTAAGACCCTTGCAGCAACCCTTCCAATCTATTTAAATGCGTTAGCTGGTAAAGGTGTTCATCTTGTTACTGTTAATGACTACCTAGCGAAAAGAGATAGTGCGTGGATGGCACCAATTTTTGAGTTTCATGGGCTATCAGTTGACTGTATTGACAAACACAAACCTAACAGTAAAGAAAGGAAGAACGCTTATAGAGCTGATGTGACATACGGGACCAATAATGAATTTGGATTTGATTACCTAAGGGACAATATGTCTCATTCTCCAGATGATATAGTTCAAAGGATTCACAATTTTGCTATTGTAGACGAGGTAGATTCTGTTTTAATTGATGATGCTAGAACACCTTTAATAATTTCAGGTCCAGTCCCTGAAGGAGAAAGACATGAATTTGATAAATTAAAACCTAAAGTATACGATTTGTATAATTATCAAAGAAAAATGCTTACAAATGTACTTGCAGAAGCTAAAAATAAAATTTCAAATGGAGATAATGATGAAGGAGGAAAACTTTTGTATAGAGTCTTTCGTGGACTACCTAAAAATAAAGCACTAATTAAGTTTTTAAGTGAAGATGGAATCAAGCTTCTATTACAAAAAACAGAAAACTTCTATATGCAAGATAACAATAGGGAAATGCATATAATTGACTCAGAACTATATTTTGTTATTGACGAAAAAAATAATTCGATAGAGTTAACTGAAAAAGGGGTTGAAAGTTTGTCTGAGAGTGTAGAAGATAAAAATTTTTTCATACTTCCTGACATTGGAACTGAAATTGCAAGAATTGAAAATCTAAGGCTTGAACCTGAAGATGAAGCAGAAAAAAAGAATAAATTATTTCAAGACTATTCTATAAAGAGTGAAAGAATTCATACGATGAATCAGCTTTTCAAAGCATACACTTTATTTGAAAAAGATACTGAGTATGTAGTTATGGACAACAAGGTTTTAATAGTAGACGAACAAACCGGTAGAATTATGGATGGAAGAAGATATTCTGATGGTCTACATCAAGCAATTGAAGCTAAAGAAAATGTCAAAATCGAGTCTGCTACCCAAACGTTCGCAACTGTAACATTACAAAATTATTTCAGAATGTATAATAAGCTTTCTGGAATGACTGGAACTGCTATTACTGAATCTGGAGAGTTTTGGGAAATTTATAAATTGGATGTTATTGAGATCCCAACGAATAGACCAATTGCAAGGAAAGATGAAAATGATTTAATTTACAAAACAAAGAGGGAAAAATATAATGCTGTTATAAATGAAGTTAGTGAACTTTCTAAAAATGGACGACCTGTTTTACTAGGTACCACCTCAGTTGAAATTTCTGAATTATTAAGCAAAATGCTCAACATACGTAAAATAAAACATAATGTATTAAATGCTAAACTTCACAAAAAAGAAGCTGAAATTATTGCAGAAGCTGGACAAAGTGGTATAGTGACAATCGCTACAAATATGGCGGGAAGAGGAACAGATATAAAACTATCAGAAAAGGTAAAGAGCGCAGGTGGTTTAGCAATAATTGGAACTGAAAGACATGACTCAAGAAGAGTAGATAGACAGTTAAGAGGAAGATCTGGACGACAAGGAGACGCAGGTAGTTCTCAATTTTATGTTTCACTTGAAGACAATTTGATGCGTTTATTTGGATCGGACAGAGTGGCAAAAGTAATGGACAGAATGGGACTTGAGGAAGGGGAAGTAATACAACATTCCATGATGACAAAGTCTATTGAAAGAGCTCAAAAAAAGGTAGAAGAAAATAATTTTGGAATAAGAAAAAGACTTTTGGAATATGATGATGTAATGAATTCTCAAAGAGAAGTAATTTACAGAAGAAGAAAAAATGCTCTTCAAGGAAATAGACTAAAACTGGACATTGCTAATTTATTATATGATACCTGTGATGAGATTGTCACTCAAAGTATATCAAGTAAAGATTATAAAAATTACGAATATAATGTAATAAGTATTTTTTCTGTCTCACCACCAATAAGCTTGGAAGAATTTGAAAACAGTGATGAAAAATTATTGATTGAAAAGACATTTAAAGAAATCTATAATATTTATAAAACAAAAGGTGAAATAAACGCTTCTCTATCATTTCCTGTAATTAAAAATGTTTATGAAGACCCAAGAAACAAATTTGAAAAAATTGTGGTTCCATTTTCAGATGGAAATAAGACCTTGAATGTTGTAACTAACCTCGAAAAAGCTTACAAATCAAATGGTAAACAGCTTATAGATGATTTTGAAAGGAATATAAGCCTTGCAATTTTGGACGAATCTTGGAAAAATCATCTAAGAAAAATGGATGAATTGAAACAATCCGTTCAGTTAGCTGTTCATGAACAAAAAGATCCACTTTTAATTTATAAGTTTGAATCTTTTGAGTTATTTAAAAATATGACTAGTTCTCTTAACAGAGATATAATTTCTTTCCTTCTAAAAGGAAATATTCCTAGTCAAAATCCATCTATTCAGGAAGCAAAAAAATCCAAAATTACCAACAAATTAAAAACATCAAAAGATGAAGTTTTAAATTCAGAGGAGTTAGCAGCTAAACAAAGAGCCATAGGTTCGAGTGCCGGTAATAACCAAAAAGTTGAGACAGTTGTTAGGGAAATGCCTAAAATTGGTAGAAACGAAAAAGTTAAAATACAAAATGTTAAGAATGGTGATGATAAAATAATTAAATTTAAAATGGCAATTCCATTAATTAAAAGTGGGGAGTGGGTATTAATTGAAAAAATTAAAATTTAAAATATAAATGAGTACTTACGCAAATGTTTTAACCATAGCTATTCCTATTTTTTTCTTTCTTGTTTTATTAGAAATTCTTTATGGGTTAATTTCAAAAAAACACTACTATAGCTTTATGGATACTCTTTCAAGTTTAAGCTCTGGTATCACAAACTTATTAAAGGATCTTCTTGGAATTGGAATCATTATAATCTCTTATCCATTCATAAAAAATTCAATTTCAATCATTGATTTAAATGAAAGTATAGTTTTATATATTATTGCTTTCTTGTGTTTGGATTTTGCAAGTTACTGGAACCACAGGCTTAATCACTCAATTAATTTTTTTTGGAATCAACACGTGATTCATCATAGTAGCCAAGAATTTAATTTAGCATGCGCTCTAAGACAAAGTATTTCTAATTTACTAGGTTATGGTGCAATTTTTTTAATTCCAGCTGCAATTTTTGGAGTACCACATAAGGTAATTTCATTACTAGCTCCACTTCATTTATTTGGTCAATTTTGGTATCATACAAAACATATAGGTAAATTAGGACTTTTAGAATACATTCTTGTTACTCCATCTCAACATAGAGTACACCACGCGATCAATAAGGAATATATAGATAAAAACCTTTCTGCAATTTTTTGTATTTGGGATAGGTTATTTGGAACTTTTCAGGAAGAACTCGAAAATATCCCATGTGTATATGGCACATTGAAACCTGTAAATACATGGAACCCATTTATCATAAACTTTCAGCATTTATGGTATTTAATTATCGATGCATTGCATACTAAAAAATTAATAAATAAAATTAAAATTTGGTTTATGCCAACTGGATGGAGACCTGATGACGTTGAAACTAAAATCAAAAGAGATAAAATAATCGATGTCTATAATCAAAAGAAATACAAAATTGAATATAAAAATATTCACATTTTTTATGCTCTATTTCATTTTATATTCATTAACACTGCATTGTGGTTTTTATTAATTGGGTATGATGAATTAGAGAGCAATTTAAAGATATTTTATTCCTTTTTTATTTTAACTACTATTTTTGGATTTACATCTATTATGGACGGTTATAGTTGGGCTTCGTACATAGAGTTCTTAAGACTGATGTTGGGAACATTCTTTATAAACAACATAATTGAAATTGAAAATTTCAACTTCTACTTATTCAATTTTTATTTCATGTTTTCAATATTTCTTACACTAACAGTTTCAAACTATATCCCAAAGGAAAGTAAAATGGTTTGAGAGAAATGCAAGAAAAAAAGCTTGATTACCTTCTTTTAGGCCCAGCAAAACCATTTAGAGGCGGGATCGCCGAAACACAAAATTATCTAGCTGAAGAACTTTCATCTAAACAATTTAAAGTAGAAGTTTGGACTTTTACAAAGCTTTATCCAAAAATACTTTTCCCGGGTAGGAGTCAATTTGATGAAACCAAAAACCAAGAAAATGAGTTTGGTTCAAAGAGATTCATTCATGCTTACAATTTTTTTAATTGGAAATTTGTTGCAAAAAGAATAAATGCCGTCAAGCCAAGAGTAGTGGTTTTTAGATATTGGACACCACTTATAAGCCTCTGTTGGTGTTATATAAAAAGTAAACTGGATCGATCTATTAAAACTGTTGGATTGATTGATAATTGGGAACATCACGAACCAAAAATATGGGACAAAAAACTTAACATGCTTTTTGGAAATTCAATGGATATGATAGTAACATTTTCGCAATCCGTTGCCGGACAAATAAAAAAAACAATTGAAAAGAAAATTTTAATAGGTTTCCACCCTATTCCTAGTAAAAATAAATTTAAATTTTTTGAATCAAAAAATTATTCTAGATCTGAATCTGATTTAGTTTTATTTTTTGGTCTAGTTAGAAAATATAAAGGACTGGAAATCTTAATAAATTCCTTAAAATATAATCATAATTTTAAATTATTAATAGTTGGTGAGTTTTACGATAACAAGGAGAAATATTTAAACTTGATAAAAGAGTTGAATCTAAAGGAAAGAGTTAGTATTGTTGACAAATTCGTTGGAAATGAAGAAATCATAAATTATTTTCTAAAATCAAAAGCTGTAATCTTACCATACAAAACAGCTTCACAAAGTGGGGTAATTTCTTTATCCTATTTGTTTGATAAACCAATTGTTGTATCTAATTTGGAGGGTTTAACATCATTTGTTAAAGATGATAAATCAGGGGTTGTATTTAATAATACACCCGAAGATTTAGCGAATGCAATTAACATTGTTTTAGACAAAGAAAATAATTATAACTACATTAGAAATATAAAAAAAAATAAAAAAAAGTATTCTTGGGATAGATTTGCGGACGAGCTTATTAAATTTACACTTAACAGTTAAAATTTAATCATTTTAAATTATGAGATATATTATTCTAGCAATTTTGTTCAATTCTTGCATGTCTTTAGGACAATTAAAAGACAATGAAAATCCTGTGTGGCAACCACCAGCTAGTACCTATAAAAATTTAAAAAAAGCGTATTTTGCTTCAGGATGTTTTTGGTGTGTAGAAGCAGTATTTGAGAGTGTCAAGGGGGTTTATGAAGTATATTCTGGGTATTCAGGGGGTTATCTAAAAAATCCGACATATAACCAAATTGGAACTGGAAGAACTGGTCATGCTGAAGCGGTGGAAGTTCTTTATAATGTCGAAGAAATTGGGTATGGAACTTTATTACAGGTCTTCTTTGGATCTCACGACCCAACTACATTAAATAGGCAAGGTCCAGATCGAGGTGAACAATACAGGTCGATTGTTTTTTATCAAGAAGAGCAAGAAAAAAAACTTATTCAAGACTACATACAACTTTTAGAGAAAAACAAGATTTTCGAAAAGAAAATCGTTACACAAATTTTGCCATTTGAAGTTTTTTACTATGCTGAGGAGTATCACCAAAATTATGAAAGATTAAACCCTAATGATTTATATGTTAAAAATGTTTCTATTCCAAGGATAAACCGATTTAAAAAATTATATCCTGAGTTATTAAAAGAATCTTTTAAAAATTAAATAATCTATTTTTAAAATATTTGTTTATAAAATAGATATATGTGATTGAAAAAAACACTCCAAACAGTGCTCCAATTACAACATCCAATGGGTAGTGCACTCCTATGTAAATTCGGCTATACGCTATTATTAATGCTAAAAACATAATTAAAAACCTCAAAATTTTTAATTTTTTAAAAATAAAAGAGAAAAAAGTAGCAAGAGCAAAGGAGTTTGACGCATGGGCAGAGAAAAAACTAAATTTGCCACCACAGTAACTAGGGACTAATCTTGACAACAATGATATTTGTTCGTCATAACAAGGTCTAAGTCTCCCAAAAAAAAATTTTGATAGGTTTGTGGTTTGATCAACTACAAGAATTAAAATTAATGCTAATAAAAAAATATTTAATGCTTTGTCTGTACCGTATTTTTTAAATACAGCAAACAAAAGTGAAAAATAAAAAATAAAGTTTAAATATTTATTAGTTATTAACAACCAAAAAAAATCAAAACTTTTGGAACCTAAAGAGTTTAGATATAAAAAAATAACCTTATCAAAATCTATAATTTCTTCAATCATACAGTACAAATTACCTTTTGTTATAAATAAGATTTAAATCATAACTGAACCTTAAAAGTAAAAAAAATGATGATGACACTAAACCGACCAATAAACCAATCCAAATCCCAACAACTCCAAGATGAGTATTAAGTCCTAGATAATATGATACAGGTAAACCAACTATTATATAAGCAATGAAAATTAATATCGTTGGAATAAACACGTCTTGGATGCCTCTTAATGCACCTAAAACAACTGATTGTAATCCATCAAAAATCTGAAATACACCTGATATCAGGATAAGTTTTGAAGAAATCTCAATTACCTGAAACACATCTGACATTGATTTATCGACAGTTTTACTTAAATAAATCCATGGGAGATACTCATTGAAAAGCAAGAAAATCAAGCAAAAAAATATATCAAATAGTAATATGATAAGAAATAAAGAATATGCGATTCTTTTTAAATTTATAATATCTCTTTTTCCATACATTTCGCCTACCCTTATCATAGCTACAACTGAAAAACCCATAGCAACCATAAATGTCATCGATGAAAGGTTTAATGCAATTTGATTTGAAGCTTGTTCATTTTTTCCCAGCAATCCAGACATCCATATGGCCGCTATGAAGAAAAAAACTTCAAAAAACATTTGAAGTGCAGAGGGAAAACCTAAAAAAATTATTTTTTTAAGCACTTTAAAGTTGAAATTTATTCGCGAAATGGTAGATAAGTAATCTCTTAAATTTCTTGTATAATAAAAATAAAAAATAATAAATATCAAAGACGAAAATCTTGCTATTAGAGTTCCTATAGCAGCTCCTTCAATTCCCAATGAGGGAAAACCAAATTTTCCAAAAATCAAAATATAATTTAAAATAATATTAATAAGATTTGAAAAAAATGTAGCGTACATAGCAGGAAGAGTCATTGATAAACCATCTGTGAATTGTTTAAAAGCTTGAAACGTAATAAGCGGAATTAAAGATATTGAAACCCACTTTATGTAAGGGTAAGCCAAAAAAACAACATTTGAAGGTTGTCCCATAATAAAGAGATAATCTTTTAAATTGTGTACGCTAAAAAACAATAATAATCCTAAAAGTAAGCACACTATTAATCCGTGATTTAGAAAATCTTTTTCATGCCTATTTTTCTTTCCAATTGACTCAGACACCAGCGGAGTTAATGCAGTAGAAAATCCAATTCCAATAGACATAGCAATAAGAATAAAACTATTACCCAAAGACACAGCCGCTAGTTCACTAGTCCCTAATTTACCTACCATTATATTATCTATCAACTGAACAATAGTATGCCCTAAAAGCCCTAGGGTAACAGGAAAAGATAATGCTAAGTTGTATTTAAATTCTCTAGTGTAATCGAATAATTTGACCAAAATCAGAGTTTAAAATAATCTACTAGATAAACCAAAGATGCAATACTTGCGGCACCAAGCTCTAGTTCTCTTTTGTTAATTGAGGAAAAAACATCATTTTCTGAATGGTGATACTCAAAATATCTTTGTGAATCTGTTCTAAAACCAACTAAAACATTATTTTTATTTTTTAAAAAAGAAATATCAGCACCACTTCTACCCTTCTCAAAGTGGTGGATAAGGTAAGGTTTAAAATAAATACTCCATTTTTCAATAATTTTAAACTTTTCCTCATTTGAATCGATACTAAACCCACTTGGAGAAAATCCTCCTGTATCAGATTCTATAGCAAAGACATGATTTTCTTTTTTAATTTTTGATTCTTCATTATATTTAGCAGCCCCCCTTTGTCCATTTTCTTCATTTATAAAAAGTACTATTCGTAATGTTCTTTTTGGTTTGTAATTAATTTTTTTCAATAACCGAGCAACTTCCATTGATTGTACTACTCCAGCTCCATCATCATGGGCACCATCTCCGAGGTCCCAAGAATCAAGATGGGCCCCAACAACCATAATTTCGTCTGGGTACTTACTCCCCTTGATTTCTCCGATTACATTAAACGATTTTACATCAGGCAAATTTTTACAATTTTGTTTTAAATAAAATTTAAGATTTTTATTTAAAGAAAGCATCGAGCTAAGTAGCTCTGCTCCATTTGTACTTATTGATGCAGCTGGAATTCTTTTAGTCAATGGTAAATTTCCGTAGCTCATAGTACCTGTATGAGGCTGATCGTCTAGTTTTAAATTTAATGAACGAACAATAACACCGACAGCACCCAATTTAGATGCAATTTCAGCTCCTTGTGTCCTCTGATCAACCGCATCAGAATAAGCGTCGAAAGTATTTACAAAATCTGAACGCATTGGTCTATTAAAAAAAACAATTTTTCCATTCACTTCGTTTTTCCTTTTTGATAGTTCATCAAATGACTTAACTTCAATTACCTTTGCTCTTAGTCCTCCTAACGGGGTTGAAATAGAACCTCCTAGAGCACAAACAGGAACATTAATTGTGTTACCAGGGCTCGATTCGATATTCGCATATTCAAATGTCCCGCGAATCCATTTCGGTACCATTACAGGTTGCAAATACACTTTGTCTAAACCTAGGTTCTCAAGCTCGCTTTTTGACCACTCAATTGCTCTTTGTAAATTTAAGGAACCCGATAATCTCCCACCAATTTTATTTGATAAATGATCGAGCCACTCGTAACTTTTACCCTCAGTCAATGACTTTTGAAATAGAACCTGTATGTTATTTTCAACTACAGATTGCGCTACTAAAATTTTTGAAAAAATTAGAAAAAAAATTGTATAAATTTTTTTTTTATTTAGGAGCATACATTTTTATATTTTCGACAGATATTGGATTTTCACCGAGAATCATTAATCTCTCTATAACATTTCTTAATTCACGTATGTTTCCACTCCATGGGTAATTTTCTAAAGCACTTATTGCTTCATTACTAATTTTCTTTTCTGACAAACCTTGCTCATTGGATACTTGTTTAATAAAATAATTACACAAAATTTTTATATCTGACTTCCTTTCGGATAAAGTTGGAATTTTTATTTCAATTACTGCAAGTCTATGGAAGAGATCTTCTCTAAAATCATTTGATTCAATTAACTTTTTTATATTCTTGTTGGTAGCAGCAATAATTCTAACATCTACTTCAATTTCTTTTTCACTACCTACTTTCTGAATTTTGCCTTCTTGTAAAGCTCTTAAAACTTTTGCCTGAGCTTTAAGGCTTAAATCACCGATTTCATCCAAAAAAAGTGAACCACCATTGGCCAATTCAAATTTTCCAACCCTGTCTTTAATTGCTGATGTAAAGGATCCTTTCACGTGACCAAACAATTCACTTTCAATTAATTCAGATGGTATAGCAGCGCAATTTACCTCTACGAGGGGTTTTTCGCATCTAAGGCTCTTAAAATGGATTTGCTGTGCAACCATTTCTTTTCCTGTTCCATTTTCTCCTGTAATTAAAACTCTTGCATTGGTTGGAGCAACCTTATCAATTAATTTTAAAACTGTTTTAAATTTGGTGGAACTACCAATCATTTCGTGCTTTTTGATGAGTCTTTTTTTAAGTCTACTATTCTCACTTTGTAGATTTTTTATTTTAAAAGCATTTCTAACAGAAATAAGTAATCTATTTAAATCTGGAGGTTTTTCAATGAAATCAAATGCTCCTATTTTCATAGCATCAACAGCAGTTTCTACGTTTCCATGGCCTGTTAACATTATAAAAGGTGTTGTAAAATCCTTTTTCGTGGCAAATTTGAGAACATCTAGACCGTCTTTTTTAGGCATTTTAATATCGCACACAGCGAGGTCGAATTTATCTTTTGAAAGCTTTTCAATTGCATCGTTCCCATCAATTGCCTCAAAAATTTTATAGTCAGGGCATTCATCAGATAGGATTCTTTTCAAAACTCTTCTAATTGGTTCCTCATCCTCAATAATCAGAATTTTTTTCATAAATGAATTTTAAGAAAACATATCTTTTACCTTTTCAAAGAATGATTTGTCAGACTTTTCAGGTCTTGGCACAAAGTTTTCATCTCCATCCATTTTTTGAAAAAACTGCTTTTGCTCTCTGTTCAAAGTCTGAGGTGTCCATACATTAATATGAACCAGAAGATCTCCCTTGCCGTAAGAATTTAAATCTGGCAAACCTTTACCTCTTAGGCGGAGAGTTTTGCCAGATTGAATCCCAGATTCAAGTTTAATTCTAACCTTACCCTCCACAAGCTGCACCTCTTTAGAACAACCCAATGTAGCCTCGGAAAATGACACATACAAATCAAAATGTAAGTGACTACCATCTCTAATAAATTTATCATGAACTAATTCTTCAATTAGAACAATCAAGTCACCTGCTATTCCGTTGCCTAAGGATTCATTTCCTTTACCCGATACTTTTAACTGCATGCCTTCTTCAACTCCGGCGGGAATTTTAATGCTAACCGTTTCTTCAGAATAAACCATTCCATTTGAATCACTTCCTTTAGGTCTATCTTTAATTACCTGGCCTATCCCATTGCAATTAGGACATGTAGTTGTTGTTTGCATTCTACCCAAAATCGTATTTGCTATTCTCACACTTTGGCCACTTCCTCCGCATTTAATGCAATTTGTAAAATTTAAACCATCAGCTTTAATCTTTCTTTTAACCTTCACTTTTTTATCAACTCCGTTGAAAATCTCTTGGAGTGTTAATTTCACTCTGATCCTTAAATTTGCGCCTTTGGATACTCCTCTACCACTTCCACCGAATCCTTCAAAACCACCACCAAAAGCACTTCCGAAAATGTCACCAAACTGACTGAAAATATCTTCCATATTCATACCAGATGAGCCAAAACCCTGACCACCTTCAAATGCTTGATGACCAAACTGATCATATCTTGCTTTTTTATCAGGATCGCTTAAGACCTCATAGGCCTCAGCTGCTTTTTTAAAGTTCAACTCAGCCTCACTATCACCTGGATTTTTATCTGGGTGGTACTGTATTGCTTTTTTTCTATATGCTTTCTTTATTTCGGAATCAGAAGCAGATTTAGAAACACCTAAAATATCGTAATAATCTTCTTTCATATTAATATTATTGACCAACTACTACTTTAGGATAACGAATAATTTTATCTCCAAGCTTATAACCTTTCTCAACAATATCAATTATATTTCCAGAATCTTTCTTTTTTGATTTTATCTGTGATATAGCCTCATGAAGCTCAGGATCGAAAGAATCACCTTTATTTACATCTAATTCCAGTAAACCATTTGTTTTTAAAATATCGTTGAATTTGTTAAAAATTAACTCTAAGCCAACAAAATCTCCTGGATTTTTCATTTTTTTTGATTCATTAATTGCTCTTGAAAAATCATCTAACACTGGTAAAAGACTTCCAATTACCTCCTTTCCAGCTGTTTTATACAGATCAATTCTTTCCTTGGTAGTTCTTTTTTTATAATTTTCAAATTCAGCAAATAGCCTCAAATATTTATCTTCTTCATCCTTAAGTTGCTTTTTTAAGTCATTAATTTGATTTACAAATTTAGAATTAGCTGTTTTGGAAGTTGATTTTTTGTTAACAGTTTTTTTTACCACTTTATTTTTCTTTTAAATAATCAAATTTTTTGCCAAATTATAAAAATTGTCAAATTGTCATCTACTATCTTCCACTAAATCTAAAAATGCTTCTTCTATTTTTGGAAAACTAAAAATATAACCAGATTTGATAATTTTTTTAGAACTAACGTATTGACTATTAAAAATTAATGCGCTCATTTCTCCAAAAATTAGTCTAATAATCAACTTTGGAATGGGTATTGGTAATGAAAGTTTTTTTAATGATTTTGCGTAGAGTTTTATAAAGGTTTTTTGTTTGACTGGATTTGGACTTACAGCATTATAAATACCATACCATTTATTAGATACTGACTCCATTATCATGTTAGACAAATCATATTCATGAATCCATGACTGATATTGATTACCATTGCCAATAGGAGCCGATATATTAAATTTTGTTGGAATTTGAAGTGTTTTTAAAATTCCACCCTTCTTGCCTAAAACCAGACCTATTCTAAAAATTGTAATATTTATTCCAATTTTATTAAAATTTTTAATTTCATTTTCCCATTTAATGACAACTTGTTGTAAAAATGTTTTTCCTTCGCAAATTGATTCCTCATCATAAATTTTGTCATACGAAGATTCATAAATTCCTATAGCAGAAGCACAGACTATATGCTCTATTTTTGATGAACTTCCGTATTTAGATAAAAATTTGAACAAAAGTTTGGTGGTCAACAATCTACTACATAAAATTCTTTTTTTTCTTTTGTTGGTCCATCTTTTAGATATACTTTCTCCAGATAAATGAACAATATGAGTAACACCATCAAAACATTTCTGATCAATTGTTTGTTTATCAGGATTCCAGATGAATCCATTAAGATTCCATGATTTTTTAATCTTTCTTTGATCACGCGATAGATAGTTTACTTTAAAACCTTTAGATAAAATTTTATCTATAAGAAATGAGCCAATATTTCCAGTTCCACCGGTTATCAAAAATTTCATTTTTAATTTTTAAAATTTATGTTCATTAATTTTTAATAGCTCTTATCATTTTTTTCTTTTTATTAGGTCCAGGTATTTTTTCAACATTTAATTTTAAATCTTTGAGTAAATCAAATAAAATATTCATAGACGAAAAGGTTACAAAAACAGAGTATTTACTCATTGAATTGACTATTTGATTTATTATTTTTTTGGACCACATTTCTGGCTGAACTCTATAACAAAACGGATCAAAATAAATTATGTCCTGATTCATTTCAATATTAAAATTTTGTAGGGTTGTAATGTTTTTAGTCAATGTGAAATTTTTGGATAATTGAACTGGAGAATTCCATTTTGAATCATGAATAAAATTAAAAATCTTATCATTATCGTCCAATTTTTTGCTATAATTCAATTGATGAATTTCAGATAATTTTAGGGGGTAGGGTTCTACTGAGGTATACATTAATTTTGTGTCTAATATTAATTTGGATTCATTATAAGTTAAAAATGCATTTAAACCTGTACCAAATCCGACTTCAAATATGTTACAGTACTTCTTATTTGGATTTTCTTTCTTCCAAAAGTAGAATCCATTTTTTATGAAAACGTGTGCAGATTCACTGACAGCTCCGTATTTAGAATGGTAATACTCATTAAAGTCAGGTAAAAAGATAGTAGAACTCCCATCATTGGTAATACAAATCAATTTTTTAAAATTTTTCACTAAATAACTTTCAAAATGTAAATTTGTTGGTATAAATATTAAATTTAGTACTAAATTAGTTTTTATTAGTTTATATGCGAATAGAAAAAACTTCCACTTCGAGATTAGAAAGCACAGATTTTAATAATTTAAAATTTGGAGAAATTTTTACAGATCATATGTTTGTTTGTGATTACGAAGATGGAAAATGGGATGATCCAAGGATTATTCCTTACAAGCCGATAGAGATAGAACCTTCTGCAAATGTTTTACATTACGGACAAGCTGTTTTTGAAGGCATGAAGGCTTACAAAGACGACTTAGGAAAAGTTTGGCTTTTTAGACCTACCGAGAATTATAAAAGGATAACGATTTCATCTGAAAGATTGGCTATGCCTGAACTTGGAGAAAACATTTTTTTGTCCGCTTTGAATGAGTTATTAACACTTGATAAGGGTTGGGTAAAACCTGGAATTGGAAATTCTGTGTACATAAGGCCATTTATTTTTGGAAGTGAACATTGTATAGCAGCCGCTCCGTCAAATAAATATAAATTTATGATTATTTTGTCCCCTGTGCAAAGCTATTACACAGGCTCAATTAAAGTTTTAGTGGCTGAGAAATATTCAAGAGCAGCTAGTGGTGGAGTTGGATATGCAAAAGCTGCTGGTAATTATGGATCACAATTTTATCCAACAAGTTTGGCTCAAAGACAAGGTTATGATCAAATTATATGGACTGATTCAAAAAATCATAAACTATTAGAAGAAGCTGGGACAATGAATATCTTTTTTCGAATAGACAATACTCTAATTACAGCACCAACTACGGATACAATTCTTGACGGCATAACCAGAAAAAGTATTATCAAGATCGCAGAAGATAACAATATTAATGTTGAGGTGAGGCATATTTCTATTGATGAGGTCATTGAAGCCCATTCAAAAGGAATACTTAATGAAATTTTTGGTTCTGGAACTGCTGTTCTAGTTAGTGAAATTTCAAGCTTTGGATATAAAGGAAAAAATTACAATCTAAAAAAAATTGAAAATAGTTATGCTGCAACTTTAAAGTCCATCATAACAAAAATTCAATATAATTTAACCCCGGATCCCTATGGTTGGAGGTCAGAAGTTAGTGCAATTAAAGTTTAAGTATTTTTCTGATATCAGGTTTAAAATAATTAGGACCTTTTAAAACTTTGCCATCATCTCTATAAATTGGCTTTCCATTATCACCAAGTTTACTCATATTGGAGTTTTGAATTTCTTGAAAAATTTCTTCAATTTTATTTTGAAGACCATGACTTATTATAGTACCACAAAGAATATAAAGCATGTCTCCTAGAGCGTCTGCAATTTCAACAATATCATTTTCTTTAGTAGCTTTTAAATATTCTAAATTTTCTTCCTCCATTAATTTGAATCTTAACTCTTTGATTTTATCTGGTATATTTGCCTTAGGCTCATTCAAATAATCTATATTAAACTTTTTGTGAAATAACTTTACTGATTCTAACTCTTTTTTTATCATGAAAATATTTATTAGTTTCGGAATTAAATTGTAAAATAATCAATGTTTACTGCAGGTCAAATTGTTTTCGCTTTATTTTTTTTTATTTCATTTACAGTAATTATTTATTTTTCTTATAAACGGGATAGAAAAACTATTAATTTATTTTACAGAGATAGTTATAAAATTTTGCTCGCCTTCATTTTGTTTTTCTTTGTATTATTTTGTATCAAGTATTTTTTAATAGACTAATTTTGATTTAATCAATTATCACAAACTTGGACTTAAAATCTATAATTTTGGTTTTCTTTGGTGGAGGAATTGGTAGTTTATTTAGATTCATAGTCACAAAATACTCCAACAAAAATTTAATTTCTTTCCCGATAGGAACTTCTATATCCAATTTGGTTGGATGTTTTATTATTGGTTTATTAATTGCTTATTATGATAGAAATGATATCCCAAAAAAAGATATATTTTTATTTATTTCTGTTGGATTTTGTGGAGGCTTGACGACATTTTCAACGTTTATGCTGGATATTTTTGAAATGTTGAAAAACGAAAATTATCAAAACATTATACCTTATTTTAGTATAAATTTTTTTTTAGGATTTATTTCTATAGCTCTTGGTTTTTTAATTTTTAGATAATCTCAGTTTTTTTAAATAATTCTCAATTTTGATGATATAAATTTAAGTATGTCTAAAATTTCATTGTACAGAAATTACGTACTTCATAATTCTTAATAAAAATTTTTTAATTATTTAACTTCGTTTTTTTTGTTTAATAGTTTTACGGTTTTAACAACTAAAACATAAACAAAATGAACAACTTTTTATTTCTAAATTTTATTGCTTTAGATGCTAATGCAGATTTCACTATCCTTTGGATTTTGCTGTCTGGTATATTAGTGTTTTTTATGCAAGCTGGCTTTACTCTTGTAGAATCAGGTTTTACAAGATCGAAGAATGCAGTAAATATATCGATGAAAAATATTCTCGATATTTCAGTCGGAACTATTTCATATTGGATCATTGGCTATGGATTAATGTATGGAGCTTCCAATGGTTATATTGCTACATCTGATATCTTTTTTAATCCTGGCGATGGGGCTCATGATGTTTTCTTCCAAACTGTTTTTTGTGCAACAGCTGCAACGATTGTTTCTGGTGCAATAGCAGGAAGGACAAAATATACAACCTACGTTTTCTTTACAGTTTTTTTAACTGCACTTATATACCCAATATCTGGTGGATGGCAGTGGAACGGTGACGGATGGTTAGCTAACTTAGGCTTTATTGATTTTGCTGGATCTTCAATCGTCCATTCAGTTGGTGGTTGGGCTGCACTTGTTGGTGCTTGGATGGTAGGACCAAGACTTGGGAAATACGTTGATGGAAAGTCAAATGTTATTCCTGGACACAACCTTCTATTAGGTGCACTAGGTGTTTTTATATTATGGTTAGGATGGTTTGGATTCAATGGCGGTTCTCAACTTGCATGGGGTGGAGACGATTCTGCTGCTGCTTCTGCTGTTGTAATGGTTACAAATATTGCCGCTGCTGCTGGAGCTGTAGGTGCAATGGCTACAACCTGGATTAAAGATGGAAAACCAAACCTAGGAATGACATTAAATGGTGCTATCGCAGGCCTTGTATCAATTACGGCCGGCTGCGGTAACATGACATTTGGGGGAGGCTTTATGGCTGGATTAATAGGTGGAATAATTGTAGTTTTTTCGATTGAATTTATTGATAAAGTCTTAAAAATTGATGATGCTGTTGGTGCTGCTTCTGCCCACGGGATCGCCGGTGCATGGGGTACCCTAGTGATTGGATTATGGGGTGTAGACGGTGACGCTGGAATAGGATTATTTAATGGTGGCGGAGCATCACAATTTGGTATACAGGCAATAGGGGTTTTGGCTTACGGCGCTTGGGCTACGATAACAGCACTGATTGGATTTGGTATTTTAAAATCTACGATCGGCTTGAGAGTTTCAGAAGAAGTTGAAATCAATGGTCTTGACGAAGAAGAACACGGAATAGGTGGATTTGAAGGTGGTGGATTCGAAGCCTGGATTAAACAAAACAAAAAAAAATAATTAATTAAAAACTATATAAACATGAAAAATTTAAAATTTATAACATATTTTGTCTCATTTATAACTTGTTTTGCCCTAAGTGCTCAAGAAGAAGAGACAGAGGAAAAACCAACCTTTTCTGTTGCGGGATCAATAGATACTTACTTTAGGAGTGCTGATTATGCTCCAGGTACATCTTTTGCTAATCTGCCAGGTTTCGCACTTGGTATGGCAAATATTGTCCTTTCCTATGAAGGGGAGAAATCTGGGTTTGTTGCTGATTTAGTCTACGGTCCAAGAGGTACGGACGCTGTTTTTGCCTCCAATGGATCCTCGAATATTGTAAATCAATTGTATGCCTATTTGAATGTTAGTGATAATTTCACTCTTACCTTAGGAAACTGGAATACTTTCCTAGGATATGAAGTTATTTCGCCAACTGCAAATTTTAACTATTCAACATCTTACATGTTTTCCTATGGCCCTTTCTCCCATACTGGTATAAAAGCAGATTTCACCTTAAGCGAAAAAACTTCACTGATGTTAGGGGTAATGAATCAAACTGATTTCACTGAAGGTAATTTTGATAGCCTTGCAGATACATTTGATTCACCCTCAAGTAACGGATCTCTTGAACCGTTTGATTCTTATATGTTTGGAGCACAGCTAGGTATATCTGGACAATATATAAATTTGTTAGCTGGTGATGGTTACACACAAATTGACTTTACAGGTGGTTTTGATTTAAGTGATTCGTTTTTTCTAGGAATAAATGCAACATCGGCTGATATAGACGGTGCTGGAAAATTTTCAGGAGTGGCTCTTTATCCACAATTGGCATTGAGCGAAACGTTTTCAATAGGTTTAAGAGGAGAGATATTTAATGATGATACTGGTATTTTAGATGGTGTAGGTGGTACTGATCAAGATAATACATCTTTTACAATTACAGGAAGTTACACATCTGGTAATTTAACAATAAAACCTGAAATTAGGGTTGACTCTGGGTCAGCAGAATTCTATCAAAAATCTTTAACTGGAACAACAGATAATTTAGCCTCATTTATTCTAGCGGCTATTTATGCATTTTAGTGTTTGATTAATTGTTTGGTTTCCCCTCCTTTGCATTCATTTTGTTTTGCTTTGGGGGGGTTTTATTTAATTTATTTGAATAATCATAACAGTTTATCAACAATAATCTTTGAATTAGTTAATATTTTATTATTTCAAAATATTGATATGCCAATGTATAATGTTAGCTTCGACCATAAATTAAAATATTATGAAAAAAATTGAAGCAATCATTAGAAAATCTAAATTTTCTGAAGTAAGAGATGCCCTTCATGAAGTAGATGTAAACTTTTTTAGTTATTGGGATGTAACTGGAATAGGAAATGAAAAACAAGGGCAAGTATACAGAGGAATAAGTTATTCTACATCTGATATACAAAGACGTTTTTTATCAATTGTTGTAAACGACGATTATGTGGAAAAAACCATCAATGCAATTGTAAAATCTGGAGCAACAGATAAAATTGGAGATGGTAAAATATTTGTTCTCCCAATTGAAGATGCAGTAAGGATTAGAACTGGGGAACGTGGTGGTAAAACTTTAAATTAAAAAAATGGAAAATACAGCTTTATTTACAGCAAATAATGTATGGATGATGATCTGTACTGGTTTAGTATTTTTTATGCACTTAGGTTTCTCTTTTTTAGAAATTGGACTAACAAGGCAAAAAAATACAGTTAATATATTATTCAAAAACTTTTTTGTAATTACAATTGGTCTTCTATTATATATGATAGGGGGGTTCAATTTAATGTATCCTGGTTTTGAAGAAGGTTCTGCAGGCTTTTTTAAATTTGCAGGTTTTGGAATTGGTGCTCCAGAAGGAGGTATGACACCTGGATATGCAGATGGTGGATATACTTGGTGGACAGACTTTCTATTTCAAGGTATGTTTGCAGCCACTGCAGCTACAATTGTTTCAGGAGCAGTAGCAGAGAGAATAAAACTTAATGCATTTATGTTATTTACAATTTTTTATGTTGGGTTGGTCTATCCCATTATAGGATCTTGGAAATGGGGAGGAGGATTTTTAGATGCCCTTGGATTCTATGATTTTGCCGGTTCAACACTTGTTCATTCCGTAGGCGGATGGGGAGCACTTGTAGTGGTATATTTTTTAGGTGCTAGAATAGGTAAATTTGGTGAAGATGGAAAACCAAGAGCGATTCCCGGACACAATCTTCCACTTTCAGCCGCAGGGGTTTTAATTCTTTGGTTAGGTTGGTTTGGTTTTAACGGTGGTTCTGTTCTTTCGGCTGATCCCGAATTAACATCTCTTACTCTAGTTACAACTTGTATTGCTGCAGCTGCAGGGGGTGTTTCTGCTGCTATTTTTTCAAATATCCTTTACAAAACATATGATTTGACTATGTTTATGAACGGAGTTTTAGGAGGTTTGGTAGGTATTACTGCTGGGGCCGATCAAATGAGTCCAATGGATGCAACTTTAATTGGAATTATTGCAGGTATAATTCTGCCACTTGGCGTATCTCTTATAGACAAGCTTAAGTTAGATGATCCTGTTGGTGCAATTGCTGTACATTTAATTTGCGGAATATGGGGTACACTTGCCGTTGGTATATTCGGTGCTATGGCCAGTGTCGATCAATTTATCAATCAACTAATCGGTGTAGGAGTTATTGGGGCATTTAGCGTTGTTTGCGCAGGCATTATTATATTAGCTATAAAAACAATAGTTGGTATTAGAGTTAGCGAAGAAGAGGAACTTAAAGGTTTAGATATTTCCGAGCATTCAATGGATGCATATGCTGATTTTAGCACCAATAAAAACTAGAGTAGACCCTTTTTATAAAAGATTTTATAGAAAGTTAAGTTTAATACCCTCCAAAAATCATGTTTGCTGGAGGGTATTTTTTTATATAATTTTTTTTTCTTTTAGAATCAATTCCATTTCATCTCGAAGTTTACTTGCTTCATAACCTGCCCTTTCAGCAAAATCTTCTTTTTTTGACGCATAAATAATAGATCTTGAGGAGTTGACCAAAATTCCAATTTTATTATTCATTCCAAAAAATGAAACTTCTTTTAGACTCCCTCCCTGTTTTCCTACACCTGGAATAAGAAGGAAGGAATCTGGAATTATCTGTCGAATATTAGCAAGATGTTCAGATTTTGTAGCACCGATTACATACATCATATTTTCGCTTCCATTCCATTTTCTTGACTCAATTATTACTCGCTCGTAAACTTTTTTCCGCCCCGAAGTGATTAATTGAAAATCTTGTGAACCTGAATTAGAAGTAAGGGCTAAAATAATTGCATAACGATCCTTAAAACTTACAAAAGGTTCTATTGAATCTTTTCCCATATAGGGTGACACTGTTATTGAATCAAAACCGAATTTTTCAAAATATGCTTTGGCATACCTACTTGAAGAGTTTCCTATATCGCCTCTTTTAGCATCCGCGATTGTAAACACCTTAGGATACTTTTTATTAACATATTTAATTAATCTTTCTAAGGATGAAATTCCATCCACACCATATGCCTCAAAAAAAGCGATATTAAATTTTAATGCTACAGAAAATTTTATGGTTGAATCAATTATTGATTTTGAGAAAAAATAAAGTGGATCATCTTCGTTTTTAATATGCTCTGGAATCTTATCAAAGTCGGGGTCTATACCGACACACAGGTATGATTTTTTTAATTTAATTTGCTCAATTAGATCGCTTATTTTCATGTTTTAAAAACTTCTCCAGCTTTTTTGAGTTTTTCTGTATTTTGGTAAAGTTTTAATTCTTCAATAAGTCTATCTATACTCCCATTGACTATATTTTGCAAATCATAAAGAGTAAGTCCTATCCTATGGTCAGTGACTCTTCCTTGTGGATAATTGTATGTTCTAATTTTAGCTGATCTATCCCCTGATGAAACCAGACTATTCCTTTTTTCAGAATCAGCTTCCATTTTTTTAGACAATTCTAATTCATAAAGTCTAGATCTTAAAACTTTGAGTGCCTTTTCTTTATTCTTGTGTTGAGACTTTTGATCTTGGCATTGAGCAATTATACCTGTTGGCTCATGAGTTAATCGAACTGCAGAATACGTTGTATTTACCGACTGCCCACCAGGTCCGGAAGAACAGAAATAATCAACTCTAACTTCATTCATATCTATTTTTATGTCAAATTCCTCTGCTTCTGGAAGGACCATTACTGTTGCGGCTGAAGTATGAACCCTTCCTTGAGTTTCAGTTTGGGGCACACGCTGCACTCTATGCACGCCAGACTCAAATTTCAAAAAACTATAAACGTCCTCACCAGCAATTTCAAATATGATCTCCTTAAATCCTCCAGCGGTACCTTCACTAATATCAACAGTGCTTGTAGACCATCCTTTATCTAAACAATATTTTGTGTACATTCTGAATAAATCACCCGCAAAAATACTGGCCTCATCTCCTCCAGTCCCAGCTCTTATTTCAACAACAACATTTTTAGAATCATCTGGATCTTTGGGTATGAGAAGAAACTTTAATTCATCTTCTAGCTTTGGTATTGAGTTGCGTGACTCCTCGAGTTGTTTTCTAGCCATTTCCTGAATTTCGGGATCCGATTCATCTTTCATTAAATCTAATGCCTCTGACTCATTTAATAAAGTAGTTTCATAGATCTTAAACTTTTCAATTATTTTACTTAACTCCTTGTATTCCTTGCTTAGGTCAATGTATTTTTTCCTATCAGAAACAGTTTCAGGGTTAGATATTAAATCCGATACTTCCTCAAATCTTTTTTTTATAACATCAAATTTTTCGAGCATTTAATTTATATTGGACACTTGCAAATTTACTTATAAATTCTAATTATCAATTTTATTGAAAAGTAATTGATATTTAATCAAAACATCTTTTTCAATACTTCTCATCATAAAAGTTGGCAATTTAACGTTGTGGTCCAAAAGGGATACTTTAAATTCTCCACTTAAAACTATTTTTTCAGCAGTCATTTTTATTGTAGAATTTATATTTAAATTTCTTGATATACCATGGAAATTTAGGTTACCCGAAAATGAAGTTTTATCCTTATCTAGTGAAATATTATCAGAATAGTATTCTATTTTTGGGAAATTTATAGTTTCCAAAAGCTCTAACATATTTGAATCTCTGTTACCATTTCCACTATCGAAATCTTTTACAAGCATAGCAATGGCTATTTCTTTAAATTTTTTTTCTTCAGTGTTTTCAATAATAACACCTCTTATCTTTTCATTTTTACCAGACCAACTATGAAGAAAATGTTTGCCATCATAGCTTATAAACGATTCATCTGTACTTAAAGACCACTTAACTGACTGGGAATAAACTTGATTTGTAACTATAAAAAATAAAAATAATAGAAATTGTTTCATTTACTTAAATTTAAAAACTACAACAGCAGCAAAATAGCTGGCAAAAGTTGTATAGGCTGAATATTTGTGAAAATCTGTGTTTTTTTTTGAAAAATAGTTAGTGGCAAGCATACCTGAAAAGTGAATAGTTGCTAAAATCTTGTGTGCTTTTATTGAATTAAATCCTTCGACTTTTCTATTGACCAAAGGAGGTGGAGCAAATAGAGATAAACCCGCACCAGTAAAATAAGATGCTGTAACAATATTACCCAAAGTTTTATGGGTATTATAAAGGTTTCGTTCCCAATTGTTGTATAATTTGCCACCTAATATACCTTGGGTAATCATCCCTGCAAGGGTTAAGTAACCGATGATTTGGTGTGATTTTAACATTACTTTTCTAACTTTTAATTCTTTAACTCTCTGCTCTTTATTTAAATTTGATATCCCAGTTTTTCTAAAAAATCCATTTTTACCCCATAAAAGAGATTGCGTAAATACCATTCTTTCGGGCAGCAATTTTTCACTTTCTTCAATTTCCTCTTTGTCAAAAAGTGTCTCTAATAAAACTTTATCCTCCTGTCCGTTTAGACCAAGAAAAATAAAAAATGTTAAAATGAATGTTTTTTTCAATTTAAAAAAAATTAATAGTCAAAATTTCCCCACGGAGACTGTATTAGAAGAGATTTTTGTCTTGCCTTTTCAACTCTCCCAATAATTTGAGCCTCTATATTAAAAGACAATGCAATATCTATTATTTTACTGGCATTGTGTTCATTCGTGTATATTTCTAATCTATGACCCATATTGAAAACCTTGTACATTTCTTTCCATTTAGTTTTCGACTCATTTTGAATTAGCTTAAATATTGGAGGAGTTGGAAATAAATTATCTTTTATCACGCGCAGTTTGTCTATAAAGTGTAATATTTTAGTTTGACCACCCCCAGTGCAATGAATCATACCATTAATTTTAGATCTACCAATTTCAGAAAAAATCTTTTTTACAACAGGTGAATAAGTTCTAGTGGGTGACAAAACTAAACTTCCTATGTCTAATGGAAGACCTTCTATTTTGTCAAGAAGCTTCTTACTTCCAGAGTATATAAGATTTTTAGAAATGTTGTTATCATATGTTTCGGGATATTTTTCCCCAATAAATGAATGAAAAACATCGTGTCTGGCTGAAGTTAGACCATTGCTACCAATACCACTATTGTATTTTTTTTCATATATACTTTTTCCAAAAGAGGCAAGGCCAACAATGACATTTCCATCACAGATATTGGCGTTATCAATCACTTCGGTTTTTTTTAATCTAGCTATAACTGTCGAGTCTACAATAATAGTTCTTACGAGATCCCCAACGTCTGCAGTTTCTCCCCCAGTACTATAAATATTGACCCCATACTCTTTAAACTCATTTATAAGCTCCTCCGTTCCATTTATTATAGACGAAATTACATCACCTGATATTAATTTTTTATTTCTACCAATAGTAGAGGAATACATTATGTTATCAGTAGCTCCCACACACAATAAATCGTCTATATTCATTACTAAAGCATCTTGAGCAATACCTTTCCAAACATCTAAATTTCCTGTTTCCCTCCAATAAGCATATGCTAGTGAAGATTTTGTTCCAGCCCCATCTGAATGCATCACAAGACAGTAATCTTTATTATTTGAAATATAGTCAGGAACTATTTTACAAAATGCATTCGGAAATAAACCCCTGTCAATTTTTTTTATGGAATCATGAACATCTTTTTTATCAGCTGAAACTCCCCTAGAATCATATCTATCTTTTGTCATTATTTTTTTATCAGACTTTTAATTAAATGTATAGTATTTTTTTTGATTTTTTTTTTAAGATTAACACAAAAATCAATAGTTTTTTTTGGTATAATTTTAATAATGTTTAATAATTTTTAAAAAATTCATAAATCATTTACAGTGTTAATATCTAAAAGGATTATTAACAATAACTTGAAAATCAAAATTATACATTTGAAATTCTAAATCGAATCTTATGAGTAAAACAAAATTAGAATATATATGGTTAGATGGTTATAAACCAACCGCTAATCTAAGAAGTAAAACAAAAATAGTTGAAAAATTTGGTGGAAAATTAAGTGACTGTCCAATGTGGTCATTTGATGGTAGTTCTACACAACAAGCCGAAGGTGGATCTTCAGACTGTTTGCTTAAACCTGTTGCAGTATATCCAGATCCTGTTAGGAAAAACGCTTTCCTTGTAATGACTGAGGTTTTAAATGCAGACGGTTCACCGCATGAATCAAATGGAAGAGCAACAATTGATGATGACGATAATGATTTCTGGTTTGGTTTTGAACAAGAATATTTTTTATGGGATCCTGAAACAAATTTGCCACTCGGATTCCCAAAAGATCAAACCCCTCAAGGCCAGTTTTATTGTTCTGTGGGTGGTAAAAATACTTTCGGAAGAGATGTTATGGATGAGCATTTAGATATTTGTTTGGAAGCAGGAATCAATGTAGAGGGAACCAATGCAGAAGTTGCAGCTGGACAATGGGAATTCCAGACATTTGCAAAAGGAGCTAAACAAGCTGGGGATGAAATGTGGGTCGCAAGATATTTACTTGAGAGAACTGCTGAAAGTTACGGTTTGGCAATCGAATACCATCCAAAACCGCTAGGAGCAACAGACTGGAACGGATCTGGGATGCACGCTAATTTTTCAAACTCAACTTTAAGAACATGCGGAGATCAAAAAACATACGAAAAAATATGTGAAGCTTTCAGGCCAGTTGTTAAAGAACATATTGATGTTTACGGTGCAGACAACGATCAGCGTCTTACAGGTGAGCATGAAACTCAATCAATTACTGAATTTAGTTACGGTGTTTCTGATAGAGGTGCATCAATTCGAATTCCTATTATGACTGTTGAGAATGGATGGAAAGGTTGGTTAGAAGACAGACGACCTGCTTCAAATGGAGATCCTTATAAAATTGCAGGTAGAATAATTAAAACTGTTAAGGGAGCTATTTGATTATATTATAGTACTATTTGAATAAGCATCCTTACCTGAGGATGCTTTTTTTTATTTTTTTTACTTTTGCAGATATGACGAATATTTTTTTTAAGGCTTTTATAGTTGTCTTTTCTATATTTTTATTAATAAACTGTTCTAGTGGTGATGGAGAGGAAGAACTAAAGGGTTATCTACAAGAAGAAAGTGTCGTTCCTGATTATGACAATGATCCAATTTATAGCAAAGCGAATGCTAAGAATTTACCCACATTTTGGGATATTTTTGTAGAGTCAGCCGCTTTGTATGGTAAGGATTTGTCAAACATAACGGATGTTGAATTTGTATCTGAGGCAGACTTAGCTGGAGGAACAGCGGCCAGAGCCTTGGGCTCATGCCATGATTATGTAAAAATACAAGTTGATGAAACTGTCTTTAGAAACCTAACCTTAGGGGAGCAACTTTTTCTAATGTATCATGAATTTGGACACGATGTATTTAATGCTTCTCACGACGGTGGGGGTCTTATGGCACCGAACGTTCGTTCTGTAGAATATACTTTGTTTCAAAGAGAAGTGGAGGATTTTTTTACAGGTGTTGATTACATTGAATGGACAGATGAAGAATGTGAAATAATAAGAGAATTGTTAAAAACTGAGACTCAATAAATTTTAATTATGAATAATAGATATAAAAGGAGAGAATTTTTAGAAAACGTTTGCCCTCAAGTAGCTCTAGCTATGTTCGGTGTAACTTTGATTGAAGCTTGTTCAAAGGGAGATGACGACGATGGATATAGTGGAAGTTCAGATTCAGCTATTACAGGAGTAACAGTTCAAGGCAATGTTGTTTCAATTGATTTAGACGATCCTTCTTTTAGTATCCTTCAATCCAGAGGGTGGATGAATTTTACACAACAAAATATGTTAATACTTAAGCTCAGTGACACTAACTACAGAGCATTTACGAATAGTTGCCCTCATCAAGGCACAAGAAATGCTTGGTCATATAATAGCAACCAAGAAAGATTTGTCTGTTCTAGTCACAATAACTCCTACCCCTCAGATTGTACAACTCCTGGTTCAACAGATGACGTATTAGAATGTTACGAAACAAACGTAATGGGTTCAACTTTGAGTATTACCAAGTCGTAACTCTAAAAAAAATATTTAAGCTCATTTTATTTATGAGCTTGATATCATGCGACAGGTTTGACAATGACAAATGCACAAGCGTTTATCTTATCAGACATGCCGAAAAAGTTAGGACTAATATAAACGAAGAGGATCCATTACTAAACAAACGTGGTCTTTTGAGAGCCGAAAAATGGTCCGAAATATTTCGAAAAATTGAAATTGACAAGATATTATCTACAGATACCAAAAGAACAATATCTACTGTTATTCCAACATCTGAAGAAAAAAAGGTAAAAATTGAATTATATAGACCAAAGGAAATAACCTACGAAAGCTTCTTGGAAGAAAACAAGGGTAAAAAAGTTTTAATTGTTGGTCATAGCAATACTATTCCAGAGACCACTAATATTCTAATAAAAAATAAATCCTATAGTCAAATAGAGGATAACAACAACAGCAATCTTTATTTTGTAAATATTTGTGATGGAATTATAAGTCATGAACTACTCTTTTACCCCATGGAAGGACAGATGACCAAAGATTCAATTTAAAAGTATTCATATTTTTGTATTGCCTCAAATGATAGATTTATCTATATATAAAAATATAATTTTAGACTTTGACGGGGTCATACTTGATGCAAATAGTCAGAGAAAATTAAATATGAAACTTGTTTTAGATGAAAACCTAAATCAAGAATTATCTATCCTTACATATGATTATTTTTCTAAAAATTCCGGTGTCTCAAGAAATGTCAAGCTAGGTAAATTTATTAAAGATGAATTTGTTTTAAATAAAGTTTTAAAGGAATACTATGAGTTAAATCTTTCGACTCTTCCTAAATGTCAGCTTGTAAAGGGTGTTAAAGAATTCATTGTGAAATATCATAATTCAAAAAAAATATTTATTCTAACCGGGGCTGATGAAGAGGAGGTGAAAATTTTAGTTAGTAACAAAAATCTAAATAATTACATATTCTATTTGGGAGGAGGGCCAAAATCAAAAATCCAGCACCTGAAAGAAATACAACTTGAAGGGGATACTATTTTCTTTGGAGATAGCAAATATGACAATTTTACAGCCAGTGAATATAAATTTGATTTTGTGTTTGTTAATGGTTACACAAATACAAAAGAGAAAAATCTTGAATATAGTCTTATAGGAAAGGTTAAAGACTTTAGTGAATTAGTTTAATAAGTCAAATACAACCATCCTTTTTTAACCTTACCTGTCTCTTGTACTTCTACTAGATAGTAATACGATCCTGCAGGTAACAGTTCTCCCGTCTCTTGATAAGTCCCTGCCCAATCATTTTGGTAATTTCTTTTACTAAATACCAGCTGTCCGTTTCGGTTGTATACTTTAACCGATGAGGTGCCGTACTGTTCTATATGTTTTACTTGCCATGTAGCCTCTGGACCATTAACACCAGGTGTTAGAAGTGGTGATACATAAATTTCGCCATCATCTGAGTCCTCACAACTGGCAATACCGTCTCCATCTCTGTCTTTTGGATAACTATTTGGATCCCTTGGATCGGTACCACATTTTTCTTCCACTTCGTTCGACCAACTGTCCCCGTCTATATCATCGTCACAAACGTCACCCTCTCCATTTAGGTCCATGTCCTCCTGGTCTGGATTCGCAACAGAAGGACAGTTGTCTTTGCCGTCGCATATTCCATCACCATCTCCATCCTCTGGCATGCTGTTTATATCTCTTGGATCAGAACCGCATACTTCTTCCTCAGTATTTAAAAAACCGTCACCGTCTATATCTTTGTCACAGGCGTCTCCTTCTCCATCTAGATCCATATCCTCCTGATCTGGATTCGAGTCTTCGACGCAGTTATCACAGGCGTCACCTACCCCATCTAAGTCCACATCGAGCTGGTTTGGATTCGGGTCATCAGGACAGATGTCTTTGCCATCACATATTCCATCACCATCCCTATCCTCTGGTATACTGTTTATATCTTCTGGATCAGAGCCACATTCTTCTTCCTCAGTATTTAAAAATCCGTCTCCATCTATATCTTCGTCACAAGCATCCCCTATTCCATCAAAGTCAGTGTCGAGCTGGTCTGGATTGGCAACATCGGGGCAGTTGTCTATACTGTCTCCTACCCCATCGCCATCATCATCTCGATCACTAACTGTAAAAACAGATGAAGCTATTCCTTGAGTATATTTTCTAGTTCCATCTTGTATTGCAGTAATTATGCAGGTTCCAGGACCTTTAATTACAATTTTATTTCCTACAATATCAGCAACTAAAGGATTACTACTTACATATCTAATTGCACCAGGTCTATTGGATACAGGTTCAGTTATAACAAAATCAGGATCATCAAACATC
>CACPQA010000015.1 GCA_902635965.1 uncultured Bacteroidota bacterium | reverse complement strand
AAATTTTTTACTCTTTTAATTTTAGCTGATGTCATTATATTGTTGATTTCTTTTAGATATACCGAGGAGTACAGTAAATTAATCAGAAACACTGGATTTATAATTTCAACAATTTTAATTAGACTATCTTTTTCATCTACCGGATATTTGACAATGATTTTGATCCTAACAGGGGTTTGTTTCGCATATTTAATTCTTAGAATTTATAATGCCATTGAAAACCCTAAGACGAATTTAAAAGTCTAGCATCTAAGGTGTTTTGTAAAAGCATGGCAATAGTCATAGGTCCAACTCCTCCGGGAACAGGGGTAAGATATTTAGCTTTCTTAGAAACACTTTTAAAGTCCACATCGCCTTTTATTGTATAACCATTTTTTTTAGATTTATCTTCTACTCTTGTTATTCCAACGTCAATTACGGTAGAACCTTTTTGTATCATGTCAGACTTCAAAAATTCTGGTATGCCTAAGGCCATAATAACAATATCTGCTTTTGATGTAAGTTCAAGTAAGTTTTTACTTTTACTGTGAGCTATTGTTACTGTTGAGTTTGCATACTTCCCTCTAAGACTCATCAAAATACTTATGGGCCTTCCAACAATATTACTTCTTCCAACAACAAGACAACTTTTACCCTCAGTTTGGATATCATATTTTTCGATCAATTTCATTATCCCGTATGGGGTAGCAGGTACAAAACTTTTCAAGCCTAGGGCCATTTTACCAAAATTAGTAGGGTGAAAACCGTCAACATCTTTCTTTGGATTAATAGATAATAAAACTCTGTGTTCGTCAATATGACTTGGAAGAGGTAATTGGACAATAAATCCATCAATTTCACTATCTAAATTCAAATCATTAATTTTTTTAATTAAATCGATTTCAGAAATATCTGAACTATAACGAAAAAGAGAAGATTTAAAACCAACTTGATCACAAGAACGAATTTTACTCCCTATGTAAGTTAAACTAGCACCATCCTCACCTACTAATATGGCAGCTAAATGGGGAGGTCTTTGTCTATTAACAATTAATTTTTCTACTGAAAATTTAATTTCATTTTTGATCTCTTCTGAGATTTTTTTACCATCTAGCAGAATCATCTTACTTTCCAAAATTTTGCATCATGTTCATCATGTTTTTTCCTTTTCCTCCTTGCATCATTTTCATCATTTTACTCATTTGGGTAAATTGTTTAATCATTTTATTAACATCACTTATGTCTTGTCCTGAACCAAGTGCAATACGGGTTTTTCTACTTTGATTCATCAAGTTTGGGTTTTTTCTTTCCTCAAAAGTCATTGATTTAATCATTGCTTCTATATGTTTGAAAGAATCATTATCAACATCTATGTCTTTGATTTTACTGCTCACACCTGGTATCATTCCCATTAAATCCTTTATGTTTCCCATTTTTTTAATCTGCTCTATTTGGGTTAAAAAGTCATCAAAGCCAAATTGATTTTTAGCGATTTTTTTACTAATTCTTCTTGCTTGATCGTCATCGAACTGTTGTTGAGCCCTCTCAACCAAGGAGACAACATCACCCATACCTAATATACGATCAGCCATCCTATCGGGATGAAAAATATCTAGTGCATCCATTTTTTCTCCTGTGCCAATGAATTTTATTGGTTTATCAACAACGGTTCTAATTGATAATGCTGCACCCCCTCTTGAATCACCATCCAATTTGGTTAAAACTACTCCATCAAAGTTTAAAATATCATTAAATGCCTTAGCTGTATTTACTGCGTCTTGTCCAGTCATTGAATCAACAACAAAGAGGGTTTCATTAGGTTTGACTTTTGAATGTAAATTGGATATTTCTTCCATCATTTCATTGTCAATTGCTAATCTACCAGCTGTGTCAATTAATATTACATCACAATTTTCTTTTTTTGCCTGTTTTATTCCTTCTAGAGCGATTTTAACTGGATTTCTTTCATCTCTCTTGCTATATAAGGGTACATCTAAATCATTAGATAGAACCTCAAGTTGATCAACTGCGGCAGGTCTGTGTATGTCACATGCAACTAGATAAGGTTTTTTATTTTTTTTATTTTTCAAAAAATGGGCAAGTTTACCTGTTAAAGTAGTTTTTCCTGAACCTTGAAGACCAGACATTAAAATTATTGATGGTTTATTAGTTAAATTAAGTCCGACAGTTTTTTTACCCATAAGATCAGTGAGCTCATCTTTTACAATCTTCGTCATCAATTGTCCTGGATTTATACTGTTTAAAACATCTCTTCCAATAGCTTTATCTTTTACTCTGTTGGTAAAATCCTTGGCGATTTTGAAATTAACATCTGCATCTAATAGAGCCCTTCTAATTTCTTTTATTGTTTCAGCAACATTTATTTCTGATATTTTACCTTGTCCTTTTAAAACTTTAAAGGCTCTTTCCAGCTTTGAACTTAAATTATCAAACATTTAGTTTTTTAATTTTAAATTTATAAATATTCATTTAATTATTTTTATTTCTTACTTCTGGTTTATACATTTTGAGCCATCCCATAACAATTGTGTGAGGAAAAGTAATAGCCGCCAGAAAGGAAAAAAATAGAGGTAGAAACGTCTCAGGTTTTGCGTGGAAATAAAAGTAAAAAGCAAAAAGACCCAGGAGAGATATAATCCAATAAGGCAATGATGAAAAAAAGTACTTCATTTTTCTAGAATTATCTTTATTATATAAAAAATTTAACTGATCTAAGATCGATGGAATACTATGCCAAAAAACAAAATAAATAGAAAAAGATAAAAGCAATGAAGCCCTAGAGAAGAAAAATCCTAAAAAAATTATTAGGATGGTTTCAATCATTAAAATTTTTCTCAAACTATTGTAGAGTATAGAAATTGTAAAAAAAATTGAAAAACTCAAATAGAAATAGTACTCCATAAACTTTTTAGAAATAAATAAACTTGAAATTTCATAAATAATGACATGAGTTTCAAGCCATTGAAGGGAAAACAAAAGACCTAAAATTAAAGAACCATAAGAAGTATACAACAAACCTCTAATAATTATATTTTTTGTGTCTACAGTGTGAATTCCCAAATGCTGCTCACCAAAATGAAAAGAACTAAAGAGAACAAAGAAAATAAGTCCAAATTTAGGAATGTAAAAGAAAATTAAAATTCCTAAAATAACAATGGAAACGTACAATAAAATTGAATAAATAAAGAATTTAACATTATAGTTAAGTGTTTTTTTTTGAATTAATTGAATATCATTAGCACCGTGAATCAAACCAAATGTAAGAATCAGAATAAAAGATATAACAGATTGATTTACAGCACTTAAAAAAATATTTGCTAACAAAAAAATTAGTGTTGAAAAAAGATGGATTCTGTATTTTTGTAATTTTGCTAACAAGAAATTTATTTTTAATTCAAAATTTTTTTGATAAAAATTATGAGTAAGTTTAATTTTTTCTAAATTTACCTAAACAAAAACAAATAATTAATTCTAATATGGAAAAATTTTTAAGTTTATTTGCTATGGTCCCTGCAGTGGACAATAGCGATTACGTAGGGTTCACATTTTTTGTAGGTTGCATGGCAATGATGGCTGCATCAGCGTTTTTCTTCCTGTCAATGAACTCTCACGATAGCAAATGGAAAACATCAATTCTGGTTTCTGGATTGATAACTTTTATAGCAGCTGTACATTACTGGTACATGCGTGAATATTGGATTTCAAATCAAACTTCACCTACTTTCTTCCGATATGTTGATTGGATTCTCACTGTTCCACTAATGTGTGTAGAGTTTTATTTAATTTTGAAAGCAGCTGGAGCGACAACCAAGTTAATGTGGAGAATGATCATGTTGTCAGTTGTAATGTTAGTGGCTGGGTACTTAGGTGAGGCAGTATACACAACAGGTGTAGGTCCTGCTGCTTGGGGGCTAGTTTCTGGTATAGCATATTTTGTTATAGTATATGATATATGGATGGGAGAAGCTAAAAAATTAGCTACATCTGCTGGTGGAGCTACATTATCAGCTCATAACATGTTATGTAAATTTGTATTAATTGGGTGGGCTATCTATCCAATTGGATACATGGCAGGTACTGAAGGCTGGTACAGTGGTATATTTGGCGGTCTTGAAATGGATGTTATCTACAATGTAGGTGATGCTATTAATAAAATCGGTTTCGGATTGGTTGTTTATAACCTGGCAGTTCAATCTAAATAACTACCATCTAATTTTAATAAAAAACCGCCAAATTGGCGGTTTTTTTATTACATCTTTTGAGGTAACTTTATACCCAATAAACCACAAGAGTTATTCAAATTTTTTGCTACATTTTTTAATAACATTAACCTAAAATTCTTTTTGACAACATTTTTCGTACCTAAAATTGTAATATTTTGATAAAAAGAATTGAATCTTTTTACAAGTTCGTAAATGTAATTTGAAATAATTGCTGGGCTAAGACTTTTTAAAGATTGCTCAATAATATCTGGATAAAGAATAAGTTGTTTAATAATCGAGATTTCTTTTGGGTCAAGTTTTATGGGTAACTTGACGTTTGAATCGACATTATTGCTTTTCAAAATTGACTGTATTCTAGCAAAAGTATACTGAATAAAAGGACCTGTATTTCCATTAAAATCGATAGATCTTTCCGGATCAAAAAGTATGGTCTTTTTAGGATCAACCTTCAAAATATAATACTTTAGAGCCCCAAGACTAATTTTTTCGTGAAGATCATTTTTTTCGCTTTTTGAATATCCTTCAAGCCTTCCAAGTTTACTTGATATTTGCTTTGCGGTGATTTTCATTTTTGACATTAAATCGTCTGCATCGACTACATTTCCTTCCCTACTTTTCATTTTACCGTCAGGTAAATCTACCATGCCATAACTTAGATGGTATAACATGTTAGTCCATTTAATTCTCAACTTTTTTAGAATTAAAAATAAGGTCTTAAAGTGGTATTCTTGCTCATTACCAACAGTATAAATCATCCCTTTCATTTCAGGAAAATCCTCAAACCTTTGCATGGCTGTGCCAATATCTTGTGTCATATAAACCGAAGTACCGTCTGACCTTATCAGTACTTTTTCATCAAGACCATCTTCAGTCAAATCAATACATATCGAATCGTCCTGCTTTTTATAAAAAACATCCAATGATATCCCTTTTTCGACGATTTTTTTTCCTTTAAGATATGTGTCGCTCTCATAATAATTTTTATCAAATTTAATTCCCAGGGACTTATAGGTTTTGTCAAAACCTGTATAAACCCATGAATTCATCCTTTTCCATAATTTGATTGTTTTTTCATCTCCAGACTCCCATTTTTGAAGCATTTCTTTAGCCTCCAAAAAAATAGGTGCTTTTCTTTCAGCTTCATCTTTTTTGTAACCTCTGCTAATGAGATTTTTTATTTGTTTTTGATACTCTTTCTCAAACAATACATAAAAATTACCAACAAATTTATCGGGCTTAATACCTTTTGATTTTGGAGTTGTACCCTTAGCAAATTTTAACCACGAAATCATTGATTTACAAATATGTATACCTCTATCATTAATTATTTGAGTTTTAATAGTTTTGTATCCGTTAGCATTTAAAATTCTGGTTATTGAATCACCTAATAGATTATTTCTAATATGACCTAGGTGTAGTGGTTTGTTAGTATTTGGTGATGAAAACTCAACAAGAGTAATACCTTTATCTCTAGCTATAGGTTTATGCCCGTAATTTGGGTTTTCATTCATATCTTTAAGAAAATTAGCATAAAAAATATCAAGGATGTTTAAATTGAGAAATCCTTTGACGACATTAAAATCGAATACCCAATTAACCTTATCTACTAAAAAAGAACCTATCTCATTTGAGAGAGATTCTAAATCATTATCTACTTTATTTTGAAGTGGAAAAACTAACATAGTAATATCACCGTTAAAACCATCTTTTGTCTTAACAAAGTCAAAACTATCAATCTCAACACTATAATTATCTCTAAAAAACTCTTTTAAAAAAGGAGAAAATTGTTGTGAATAAAATTTCATTTATTTATTTTTTTAAAGATAGCTATAAAGAATAAATTCAAACACAGAAAAAAATTATATTAAAATAATTATTTTCATGATTGAAAATGAATAAAAAATTATTAAATATTTTAGTTACAGGAGCAAATGGTTATATAGGAATGCGCCTCATACCAAAATTGGTTGAAAATGGGCATAAAGTTTATTGCGCGGTAAGAAACCCTGAAAGATTATCCTTAAATCCAGATCTCCTAAAAAAAGTCAAGGTTATCACAATTGATTTTCTCAATTGTGCAAAAAAAAATTCTATTCCAAAAGAAATAGATGTAGTATACTATTTAATTCATTCAATGTCTTCAAAAATAGATAGCTTTTCAAAAATGGAAATTGATTGTGCAAAAAACTTCAATTTTTTAATTAAGGGAACTAATGCTAAGCAAATAATTTTTTTAAGTGGAATTATTAACAATAAAAATCTTTCTAAACATTTAGAATCAAGGAAAAATGTAGAAAAGATTCTTCGAAAAAATCAAATCAAATTAACCGTTCTAAGAGCAGGGATAATTGTTGGATCTGGAAGTGCATCATTTGAAATCATAAGAGATTTATGTGAAAAACTACCAATAATGATAACTCCAAAATGGGTTAAAACAAAATCCCAACCGATAGCTATAAGAAACGTTATTGAATTTTTGACAGGAGTTTTATTACATCCAAAGTGTATCGGAAAAGCTTTTGACATTGGCGGATTAAGTATTTTAACTTATAAAGAAATGCTTTATGGATATGCTAAAAATAGGGGTTTAAAAAAGCTGATTATTACCCTTCCAATAATGACTCCAAGATTATCTTCATATTGGCTTTATTTTGTAACCTCTACTTCATACCCTCTAGCTGTAAATTTGGTTAAAAGTATGAAGTCAGAGGTCTTAGTTGAAGATAACAAACTCCAAGAAATACTTGATGTGAAACTATACAGTTATGATGAAGCCATAAAAATGGCTTTCATAAAAATTGAACAAAACAGCGTAGTTAGCAGTTGGAAAGACAGTTTGGTTAGTGGACTAATAAGAAACGAACTGAAAGAATATATACAAGTTCCTAGATTTGGAATCCTGCAAGATAAAAAAATTGAAAGAAACATAGACATTGAAAAAACTTTGGAGTCATTGTGGAAAATTGGAGGAGACACTGGTTGGTACTATGCAAACTTTTTATGGAAAATAAGAGGATATCTTGATCAACTATCTGGAGGAGTAGGTTTGAGAAGAGGAAGAACGCATAATGATAAAATATTTACTGGAGATTCACTTGATTTTTGGAGAGTATTATTGGCTGACAGAAAAAATATGAGATTGTTACTATTCGCAGAAATGAAATTACCCGGAGAGGCTTGGTTAGAATTTAAAATAGTAAAAGATAGTATTTTTCAAACTGCCACCTTTAGACCTAAGGGACTATGGGGAAGAATATATTGGTATGTTTTGAGTCCGTTCCATTATTTTATTTTCAGAGGAATGTTAAGGAATCTCTCGGTAAAAAAATCATCTCCTATTAATAGGAACAAATTTTAAATCTGTTTTACCTGTGAAAATTTGTCTTGGACGGCCAATGGGTTCATTATTTTTTCTCATTTCCCACCATTGGGCAATCCACCCAGGCAATCTGCCAAGTGCAAACATCACTGTAAACATTTGTGTCGGTATTCCTAATGCACGGTATATTATTCCTGAATAAAAATCTACATTAGGATATAATTTTCTTTTTATAAAATATTCGTCAGTCAAAGCTAATTTTTCCAATGATTTTGCTATTTCTAGAACTGGATCTTTTAAACCAAGATCATTTAAAACTTCGTCAGCAGCCCTTTTAATTATCTTTGCACGAGGATCAAAATTTTTGTAAACTCTGTGTCCAAAACCCATTAATCTAAAAGGATCATTTTTATCTTTTGCCTTTAGGATATACTTTTCTATGTCACCACCATCATTTTTTATTTTCTCCAACATCTCAATTACAGCCTGATTAGCACCACCATGAAGTGGGCCCCAAAGCGCAGAAATTCCCGCAGATACAGATGCAAATAAACCTGCATGGGAGGAACCCACAATTCGGACAGTTGAAGTTGAGCAATTTTGTTCGTGGTCGGCATGCAAAATTAAAAGTTTGTTTAATGCATTATTGACAATTTTGTTTGGTTTATATTTTTCAGTTGGATGACGAAAAAACATTTGGGCAATATTATCTTCAAATGTTAGAGATCTATCTGCATAATTTAATGGTAAACCCTTAACCTTTCTGTAAGTCCAAGCACACAAAATAGGTAATTTGGCCATAAGGTTAACTACTGCAGAATATATTTCATCCTCTGATTCAACATCTACAGAATCGGGATCAAATGCAGTTAATGCGGAAGTCAAGGAGGCTAGAGCTCCCATCGGATGAGCACTCCTAGGAAAACTTTTTAAAATAACTTTCAAATCTTCATCCACCAAAGATTCTTTGTGTATGTCAATTTGAAATTTTTCTAATTGACTTTTTGTTGGTAAAAAACCAAATATAAGTAAATAGGAGACCTCCAGAAATCCTGCGCTATGCGTTAAATCTTCAATAGAATAACCTCTATAACTTAATTCACCTTTTTCTCCGTTCAAATAAGTAATTTCACTGAGACATGATCCTGAATTTTTGTAACCAGGGTCAATAGTTATTAATCCAGTTTGTGACCTAAGTGCATCAATATTTATTGCGCATTCATTTTTAGAACCCCTAACAAGCGGGAAATCATAAGATTTATCTCCAAAAATAATCTTAACACTATTACTCATAATTAAAACCTAAGTAGGTAAATTTATTGAAAATAAAGCTATAATTGAAATTAATTCAAATATTAATCTATATCTAAAAATTAATATTAAATGATTTTTTTTGAAGATAAGTCGATTTATCAGAAAGTCTCTCCTCTATTCTGAGCAATTGGTTGTATTTAGACATTCTATCGCTTCTTGATGCGGATCCAGTTTTAATTTGACAGGTTTTCATTGCAACAGCTAAGTCAGCTATAGTCGAATCAGAAGTTTCACCTGATCTATGAGACATAACAGCTGTATACCCTGCTTTATGGGCCATCTGTACAGCTTCTAGGGTTTCCGTTAGAGTTCCAATTTGATTAACTTTGATCAATATTGAATTCGCTATAGACTTACTAATTCCTTTTGAGAGTCTCTTTACATTTGTTACAAATAAATCATCTCCAACTAATTGAACTTTATCACCAATTTTTTTTGTTAACGCCTCCCATCCGTCCCAATCATTCTCATCCATGCCATCTTCAATCGATAAAATTGGGTACTTTTGCGTTAGATTTTCTAGATAATTAACCTGTTCATTAGAATTTCTTTTTTTACCACCAATACCTTCAAAAATAGAGTAATCATATATTCCATTTTTATAAAATTCAGACGATGCACAATCCAAAGCAAGCATAATTTCCTTTCCAGGCTCATAACCTGCCATTTCGATTGATGATAAAATAGTTTCAATTGCATCTTCAGTTCCTTTTAATTTTGGAGCAAAGCCACCTTCGTCACCGACTGCAGTACTTAATTTTCTTTTATTTAATATTTTTTTTAAACTATGAAAAACTTCAACACCCATATGAAAAGATTTGGAAAAAGATTCTCCAGCAATAGGCATAATCATGAACTCTTGAAAAGCAATAGGAGAGTCTGAATGTGAACCGCCATTAATTATGTTCATCATAGGTACAGGTAAAATATTGGCTTCTTCTCCCCCTAAATACTGATAAAGTGGGATTTTTTTTTCATCAGCTGCAGCTTTTGCTACTGCAAGAGAAACTCCAAGTATTGCGTTTGCTCCAAGATTGGATTTGTTCGAAGTCCCATCTAAGTTAATCATTAGGAAATCTATTTCTTTTTGATGATGAACATTTTTTCCGATAACACTTTTCGCGATTTTTTTGTTCACATTATATACCGCACTCATTACTCCTTTACCTGAAAATTTCTCATTATTATCCCTGAGTTCAACTGCCTCGTGCTGTCCAGTTGAGGCACCCGATGGAACTGCAGCTCTTCCAAATCCACCTTCATCAGTTAATAAATCAACCTCTACTGTAGGATTACCTCTAGAATCAAAAATTTGTCTTGCAGTAACACTTTTTATTTTACCCATTTAAATACTAGTTAGCTAACATTTTTTTAAAATTTACGAAGAGATAATGTGCATCGTTCGGTCCTGGGGCTGCTTCAGGATGATATTGAACAGAGAAACATTTTTTGCGTTTTATTTTTAATCCTGCTACAGTATTATCATTTAGATGTGAATGTGTTATAATCATATTGTTGTTTGATTCTAATGCTTTTCTATCAACTGCAAAGCCATGATTTTGAGACGTTATTTCCCCTTTGCCTGTTTCATGATTGATCACAGGATTGTTTATTCCTCTGTGTCCATTAAACATTTTAAAGGTTGGAATACCGTTGGCCAATGCAATAATTTGGTGGCCCAAGCAAATACCGAACAGGGGATAATTTTTTTCTAAGATTTTTTTGGCAAGTTCTTTAACTATATTAAGAGGTTCGGGATCTCCTGGACCATTAGACAAAAAATATCCATTTGGTTTCCATTTTTCGATTTCATTAAAATTATAATTGAAAGGAAAAACCTTTACATATATATCTTGTTTCGCTAAATTCTTTAAAATACTATTTTTTATTCCTAAATCTATTGCAGCGACTTTGAATTTTGAATTAGGATCACCAAAAAAATAAGGTTTTTTTGTCGAAACCTTCGAAACTAGCTCCATTCCTTTCATTGAGGGAATTTTTTTAAGATCCTCTTTTAATTTGTCTATCTTATTCAACTCAGTTGTTATTAAAGCATTCATAGCCCCATTTTCTCTGATATATTTAACTAGAGCTCGAGTATCTATATTCGAAATAACGAGCTTATTTTGATTTTTAAAGAAACTAAACAAATCTTTTGTTTGCCCATACCTACTAAAATTAAAGCTAAAATTTTTGCAAATCAATCCAGCGATCTTAATTGAATCTGACTGATTATCAAAATTATGTATCCCATAATTACCGATATGAGCATTTGTAGTTACCATTATTTGACCATAATACGAAGGATCTGTAAAAATCTCTTGGTATCCGGTCATGCCCGTATTAAAGCAAATTTCACCAAACGATGTGCCAGATATCCCAACGGACTTCCCAAAAAAAACAGTTCCGTCTTCAAGTAAAACTATAGCTTTTGGCCTTTCAATGTAACTCATAATTTCAAATACAAAGAAATATAAAAAAGATAAAACATGAAATATTTATAGTTCGATATTTAACGGAATTATTAACAATCTAGGCCATTATGGCTGTTCATTAATATTTATTTTTGGGTTTTTTGAACATTCAAAAAAATTAATTATTGATTTTCTTTTTCTGATGTTTTACTATCCTTTTTATTAGAAGACTTTTTAACCTCTTTATCATCAACATATTTGTTTTCTTTATCTGATGTTTTTTTATTTTCTTTTTTTAAGGTAATATTTTTATTATTGTCATTTGATTCAACTTCAGGGGACTTAGCATCAACATCCGAAATTTCCTCATTTTTTTGTTTTGATTTACTTCTTCCTCTTCTAGTAGATTTCTTCGGTTTATCTAATTTGGTGTATAACTCATTGAAGTCTACGAATTCAATCATGGCCATATCAGCATTGTCACCCATCCTTCTTCCTAGCTTAATAATCCTTGTGTATCCACCAGGTCTATCTCCAATTTTGTTAGATATAGACCTAAATAAAACACTAACAGATTCTTTGTTTCTCAAATATCTAAAAACTATTCTCCTATTGTGAGTTGAGTCTTCTTTTGTTTTTGTGATTAACGGCTCTATAAACCTTCTAAGAGCCTTTGCTTTTGTTAAAGTTGTGTTTATTCGTTTGTGCTCAATTAATGAACAAGCTAAATTAGCAAGCGTTGAGCTTCTATGAGCTTTTTTTCTACCTAACTTTATCTTTTTATTTCTATGCCTCATTTAGAAATTTTTAATCTTTGTCTAGTTTATATTTTGATAAATTCATTCCAAAAGATAATCCCTTAAGAACAACTAATTCCTCTAATTCTGTTAATGATTTTTTCCCAAAGTTTCTAAATTTCATTAAGTCATTTTTATTGTAGGATACTAAGTCTCCAAGGGTTTCAACTTCTGCGGCCTTAAGACAATTTAGAGCCCTAACTGACAAATCCATATCTATCAATTTCGTTTTTAGGAGCTGCCTCATGTGCAAAGATTCCTCATCGTAGGTTTCAGCTTGAGCAATTTCGTCAGCTTCAAGAGTAATCCTTTCATCTGAAAACAATAAAAAGTGATGGATTAGAGTTTTGGCAGCTTCAGTCAAAGCATCTTTGGGATGAATTGACCCGTCTGTGTTAATTTCGAAAATCAATTTTTCGTAGTCAGTTTTTTGTTCAACACGATAGTTTTCTATACTATATTTTACATTTTTTACTGGCGTGAAAACTGAATCAATTGTAATAATTCCTAACTCAGAGTCAATTTTTTTATTTTCTTCAGCAGTTACATATCCACGACCCTTTTCAATTGTAAATTCCATATTCAATTGAACACCTTTTTCTAAATTACAAATAACCAAATCTGAATTTAAAACTTGAAAACCAGATATAAACTTTTGAATGTCTCCTGCTTTGAATTGATCTTGCCCTCCAATCGAAATTTTAACATTTTCATTTTCAAGATCTTCTATTTGCCTTTTAAATCTAATTTGCTTAATGTTCAAAATTATTTCAGTAACATCTTCTACTATCCCTGGGATAGTAGAAAATTCATGATCTATGTTTTCGATTTTAACAGAGGTTATCGCAAATCCTTCTAACGACGAAAGTAACACTCTTCTCAGTGCATTACCAACCGTCAGTCCATAACCGGGTTCTAAGGGACGAAACTCAAATTTACCTTCAAATTCTGAGGAGTCAATCATAATTACTTTGTCTGGTTTCTGAAAATTTAATATTGCCATATTTGTGATATTATATTAGTTATTATTTAGAGTAAAGCTCTACTATTAGTTGTTCTTTGATATTTTCAGGGATTTGAATTCGTTCTGGAATACTTACTAGTGTCCCTATCAAATTAGTTTCATCCCAAGTAAGCCATTCATAGACTGAAGAATTTTTTTGAAGAGATTCTTGGATTGAGTAAATGGACTTTGATTTTAATCGCACTCCTACTTTGTCACCAGGCTTTACATGAAAGGAAGGGATGTTAACTACCTTATCGTTAACAACTATATGTCCATGAGAAACTAGTTGTCTTGCACCACTTCTTGAAGGTGATATTCCAAGTCTATAAACAATGTTATCCAACCTAGACTCACATAACTGAAGTAAAACCTCGCCTGTGACCCCTTTGCTCCGTGATGCCTTGTTAAAAATTATCCTAAATTGTTTTTCCAAAATACCATATGTGTATTTTGCTTTTTGTTTTTCCATCAACTGAATTGAGTACTCTGATTTTTTTCCTCTACGCTTGTTGTTACCGTGTTGTCCGGGAGGATAGTTTCTTTTTTCGAAAGATTTGTCAGAACCAAAAACTGGTTCTCCAAATTTTCTAGCAATTTTTGATTTAGGTCCTATATATCTAGCCATTTTATTTTTTTTATTATACTCTTCTTCTTTTGGGAGGTCGACATCCATTATGGGGAAGAGGAGTTACATCCACAATTTCAGTTACTTCAATTCCACTATTGTGTATAGTTCTAATGGCTGATTCTCTTCCATTACCAGGACCTTTAACATAAACTTTGACTTGTCTTAAACCTAGATCTTGGGCTTTTTTGGAACAATCCTCAGCTGCAACTTGCGCTGCATAAGGAGTATTTTTTTTGGAGCCTCTAAAACCCATCTTTCCAGCAGATGACCAAGAAATCACTTCTCCCTTAAGATTGGTGATTGAAATGATGATGTTATTAAATGAAGCATTAATGTAAGCTTCGCCAACAGGTTCTACGGATACTTTTCTTTTTTTATTTGTAGATTTAGCCATATTATATTATTTAGTAGCCTTCTTTTTATTAGCAATTGTCTTTCTCTTTCCTTTTCTTGTACGAGAATTATTTTTTGTTTTTTGTCCTCTAAGAGGAAGTCCATTCCGGTGCCTTATTCCTCTATAAGAACCGATATCCATCAACCTTTTTATGTTAAGTTGATTTTCTGATCTTAATTCCCCTTCCACTTTATATTTTGAAATCGCTAGGATTACTGACTTGATCTCAGCGTCTGTCCAATCTGAAACTTTTTTATTCAAATCAACTTCAGCTTCATTTAATATTCTAGAAGCCCGATTTCTACCAACTCCATATATGTATGTTAGTGCTATCGCACCTCTCTTTGATTTCGGTATGTCCACACCTGATATTCTTGCCATATTATCCTTGTCTTTGTTTAAACCTTGGGTTTTTTTTGTTAATTATATATAACCTGCCCTTTCTTCTAACGATTTTGCAGTCTGAACTTCTTTTTTTTACTGATGTTTTTACTTTCATAATTATTAATTAAAATCTAAAAGTTATTCTTGCTTTAGATAAATCATATGGGCTCATTTCGAGTTTTACCTTGTCACCTGGCAAGAGCTTGATGTAATGAAGTCTCATTTTACCAGATATGTGAGCAGTTACAACATGTCCGTTATCCAACTCAACTCTAAACATAGCATTAGACAGAGCCTCAATTATCTTTCCTTCTTGTTCAATTGCTTCTTGTTTTGGCATATTAAATTGTAATTTTTCTATTTCTACTGGTTTTCATTAGTCCATCATAGTGACGATTTAATAGGTAAGAATTAACTTGTTGAATTGTATCAATTGCTACTCCAACCATTATTAATAGGGAGGTGCCTCCATAAAATAGGGCCCATCCTTGTTGCATTCCCATCAGTTTAACAACAATAGCTGGAAAAACAGCTAAAGCCGCCAAGAATAATGACCCTGGGAATGTAATTTGTGACATAACATTATCCAAAAACTCACTTGTTTCGTTGCCTGGTCTTATCCCAGGAACAAAGCCACCGCTCCTTTTTAAATCATCCGACATCTTATTTGTAGGGACAGTAATGGCAGTGTAAAAAAAAGTGAAAATAATTATAAGTAGTCCAAAAACAATATTGTACCATAACCCAAAAATATCTGAGAAGTTTACTTGGATCCATTGACCTACTTCATTATTTCCTATTAACCTACCTAAGTAAGAGGGGGCAAACATTATAGCTTGAGCAAAGATGATGGGCATAACCCCAGAGGCATTCAATTTTAATGGAATATATTGTCTTCTTCCAAATATGTTTTGGTTACTATTGCCCGTTTGAGTTCTTCTAGCATACTGAACTGGTATTTGTCTAACTGCCAAAACAAGGAGGATCGATAGTAAAATAATTATTATCCAAAGTATCATTTCAATTAAAATAAGTATTAGTCCACCATTATTTTCTGAAACTCTTGAAACAACCTCCTGAGCGAAAGACATAGGTAATGTAGCTATTATACCTACCATTATCAGTAAAGATATCCCATTTCCAATGCCTTTATCAGTAATTTTTTCTCCAAGCCACATAGCAAATATTGTTCCAGTAACTAAGATAATAACTGATGGAACCATGAAAGAAAAACCTTTTCCTAATATAAATGCTGAATCTGGTACTCCTAATGCACTTAAACCATAAAGATATGCAGGAGCCTGAACAACACATATTGCAATTGTCAACCACCTTGTAATTTGATTTAGAGTTTTTCTGCCACTTTCACCCTCTTTTTGAAGTTTCTGTAAATATGGAAGGGCGACACCCATGAGTTGAACAACAATTGATGCAGATATATAAGGCATAATACCTAAAGCGAAAACTGAAGCATTTGCAAATGCTCCTCCTGTGAACATATTTAATACCCCAAGAAGACCTCCTCCTCCAGTTCTATTTCCTAGTTCAGCAAGTTGAAGTGCATCTATACCAGGGAGTGTTATTTGAGCTCCTACTCTATAAACAAGCAAAATAGATAAAGTAACACCAATTCTAATTCTTAGTTCTTCAATTTTATAGATATTAATAAGTGTTTGAAAGAATTTACCCATTTTTTGAAATTAAATTTACTTCTCCGCCAACAGATTCAATATCCTTTTGTGCTTTGTTTGAAATCTTGTGAACTGTAATTTTCACAGGTGATAAAATTTTACCCTTTCCTAAAATTTTGATTAAACTGTTTTTCTTAACTAATCCCAAAGAATAGATTTTTTCGATGTCTAGTTTATCTTTAATTTTTTTGTTGGTGATAAGTTCTTGTATCTTTTCAAGATTTATTACTTGGTAATCAACCCTGTTGAAATTTTTAAAGCCAAATTTTGGGATTCTTCTTTGTAAAGGCATTTGTCCTCCTTCAAATCCAATTTTTCTTGAATAACCGGACCTAGATTTAGCACCTTTATGACCTCGTGTAGACGTACCCCCTTTTCCAGAACCTTGCCCTCGGCCTATTCTTTTGGAAGCTTTTTTGTTCGAACCCTTTATTGGTGTTATGCTTTCTAAATTCATTTAATTATATTTTAGTGACTTCTACTAAATGTTTAACCTTTTCTATCATTCCCTTGATATTGGGAGTTTTTTTATGAACCACTTCCTTGCCAATTCCTCTTAACCCTAGCGCAGCAAGGGTTAATTTTTGTTTTTTTAGGTTTTTAATGCTACTCTTAATTTGTCTAATTTTTATTTTTTCCATTATGCTAATCATTAAACAATTTATCTACTGAAATTCCTCTTTGCTTTGCTATTTTCTCTGGACTTCTTAAGTTTAATAAAGCATCAAAAGTTGCTTTTACTACGTTGTGAGGATTTGAGGAACCCTGTGATTTAGAAAGCACATTTTGAACTCCAACTGACTCAAGTACCGCCCTAACTGCTCCTCCTGCAATAACACCAGTACCTTCAGAAGCTGGTTTCATGAAAACTCTGGCTCCACCAAATTTTCCATTTTGTTCATGGGGTATTGTACCTTTTTTAATAGAAATTCTAATTAAATTCTTTTTTGCATCTTCCACAGCTTTAGATATTGCTTCTGATACTTCCTTAGATTTACCTAAACCGTGACCTACAATACCATCCTCATCTCCAACAACAACTATAGCAGAAAAACCGAAGGCTCTTCCTCCTTTGGTGACCTTAGTAACTCTCTGGACCCCAACCAGCCTATCTTTTAGATCAAGGCCTCCAGGCTTTACGAATTCAATACTTTTATAATTTTTATACATAATTTTAGAATTTAAGACCTCCTTCTCTGGCCCCCTCGGCTAATGATTTTACCCTACCATGATACAAATATCCGCCACGATCGAACTTTACCAAATTAATACCCTTTTTTAAGGCCTTTTCTGCGACTATTTTTCCTACCTCAAGAGCAGCCTTATTTTTATTTTCAAATTTATCAAAACCTTTGATATTAGATGAAGCTGATACTAAAGTATTTCCTTTCTCATCGTCAATGATTTGAGCGTAAATACTTTTATTGCTTCTAAAAATAGACAACCTAGGCATCACACTGTTACCTCTAATTGTCTTCTTTAACTTAAGTCTAATTTTTGCTCTTCTTTTAATTTTCGTTTTTTTCATACTGACAATTTATGCTGATTTACCTGCTTTCCTTCTAACTTGTTCTCCTAAGAATCTTATACCTTTACCTTTATATGGTTCTGGTTTTCTAAAAGATCTAATTTTCGCTGCGACAAATCCTAATAATTGCTTGTCGTGGGAGGTTAATTTGATTGTTGGATTTTTACCTTTTTCAGAGGTTGTCTCAATTTTTATTTCGGGTGCAATTTCAAATAAAATATTATGTGAAAAACCTAACGAAAGATCTAATCTTTGACCCTGAACAGCAGCACGATAACCAACACCAACAAGTTCAAGCTCCTTAGTAAAGCCAGAGCTAACACCCTTGACCATATTGGATATTAAAGATCTGTATAAACCATGTTTAGATTTAATATCATTTGCTTCTGAATTCCTACTTAAAGTTATTATGTTTTTTTCGATGTTGATATTCACATCTTTAAAATCCTGTTCAAGTGACCCTAATTTTCCACTTACAATAATCTTTTTGTCTTGAAGATTTATATTTACACCTTCTGGTACTTTAATCGGACTGTTTCCTATTCTAGACATAATTAAAATTTAATATAAATAACAAATAACCTCACCACCGATATTTTTTTTCTTTGCCTCTTTTCCTGTCATTAACCCTTTTGAAGTTGAAATGATGGAAATACCTAAACCATTTAAAATTCTTGGTAAACTCTTAGAGTTAGAATATTTTCTAAGTCCTGGAGTAGAAATACGGTTTATCTTTTTAATTATTGACTCACCGGTAATATTGTCGTATTTCAGAGCTATTTTGATTTTTCCTTGTTTGTTAGATGTATCCATAAATTTATAGCTCAAAATAAATCCTTGATCATATAAAATCTTTGTGATTTCTTTTTTTGTATTGGAAGCAGGAATTTCAACAATCTTGTGTTTTGCAAGACATGCGTTCCTAATTCTGGTTAAATAATCTGCTATTGTGTCTGTATTCATAATATAATTTTTACCAACTCGCTTTAGTTAAACCAGGAATCAAACCTTTATTAGCCATTTCCCTAAAAGTTACTCTTGATAAACCAAATTGTCTTATATAACCTTTAGGTCTTCCTGTTAGTTTACAACGATTATGTAACCTAACGGGAGAAGCATTTCTTGGTAACTTTTGTAGAGCCTGATAATCTTTTTGCTCTTTCAATGCTTTTCTTTTTAACTCATATTTTTTTACAATCTTTGCCCGCTTAACTTCCCGAGCTTTCATCGACTCTTTTGCCATATTAATTTTTTTTGAAAGGTAATCCCATTAAACTTAACAATGACTTAGCCTCGTTATCAGTCGAAGCAGAAGTCACAAATGTAATATCCATACCTGAAATTTTATTCACTTTATCTATATCTATTTCTGGAAAAATGATTTGTTCAGTTATTCCTAAAGTATAATTACCTCTGCCATCAAAACCACTTGATTTAATTCCATGAAAATCTCTAACCCTTGGTAACGCTACTGTAATAAGTCTATCTAAGAATTCAAACATTTTATCACCTCTGAGTGTTACTTTAGCGCCTATGGGCATACCTTTTCTTAACTTGAAAGAAGCCACATCTTTTTTTGAAAGAGTTGGAACAGCTTTCTGCCCTGATATTAAAGTAAGCTCTTCTACTGCTTGGTCCACCAGTTTTTTATCCGCAACAGCAGCTCCAACACCCCTGCTTAAAATTACTTTTTTAACACTAGGAATCTGCATTGTATTTTTATAACTAAATTCTTCCATCAACGATTTAGAAACATTTTTTTGAAATTCATTCTTTAACCTAGGAACATAATTAATTGTCATTTCTTTTTACTTTTTTCAATTATTTTAGTTTTTTTTTCAGTTGATGCACTTCCTTTACTGGTGGTGCCATCTAATAGGGACACATTAGAAATATGAATTGGAGACTCTTTTTCTTCAATACCACCTTGGGGGTTTTTGGAATTTGGTTTGATGTGTTTTTTAACCATATTAAGACCCTCAATAATCAATCTTTCCCTCTTTTTAATAATACTAACCACTTTACCCTCCAAGCCCTTATTAGAACCTGCAATTACTTTGACATAATCTCCAACTTTTATTTTAAACTTTCTCATAACCTATAAGACTTCTGGGGCTAATGATACAATTTTCATAAATTTTTTCTCTCTTAATTCTCTTGCTACTGGACCAAAAACCCTAGTTCCAATCATCTCACCGGAAGGATTAAGCAAAACGCACGCGTTATCGTCGAATCGAATATATGATCCGTCTTGTCTTCTAATTTCTTTAACCGTTCTAACCACAACTGCTTTAGTTACTTGGCCCTTTTTCATTGTACCAGAAGGAGTAGACTCTTTAATTGTGACGACAATCTTGTCTCCAATGGAGGCATATCTTTTTTTTGTACCTCCTAAAACCCTTATCGTCAGTACTTCTTTCGCACCAGTATTGTCCGCAACCTTTAATCTTGATTCTTGATGTAACATTTATTTTGCTCTTTCAATAATTTGCATTAATCTCCATGATTTAGTTTTACTCATTGGCTTAACTTCCATTATTCGGACTTTATCACCTATTTTACAATCATTTTTTTGGTCATGGGCGATATATTTTTTAGTTTTTAAAACAAATTTTCCGTATTTAGGATGTTTAACACGTCTAACCTCAGAAACAACAATTGAATTCTGCATTTTGTCGCTAGTTACTACACCCACTCTCTCCTTTCTTAAATTTCTATCTCCCATATTAACTAATTAAATTTTTACTTAATTTAGTTTTTGCAGTCTTTAGTCTTGCTATTGTTCTTCTTGTATTTCTAATTTGGACTGGGTTTTCCAGTTCTGAAACGTAGCTAGACATCTTTAAAGCAAATAATTTTTCATTTAGTTCATTAACTTTAGCATCTATGTCTTTAAGATTTAAATTTGATATTTCTTTCTGTCGCATATTAATTTTCTTTCAAATAATCGTTAGCTATTATAAATTTAGTTTTAACAGGAAGCTTTTGGGCAGCTAGTCTCAAGGCTTCTTTAGCAATTGTTAAACTTACACCTGCAACTTCAAAAAGGATTCTTCCGGGTCGCACAACGGCAACAAAATATTCAGGAGCCCCTTTACCTTTTCCCATTCTAACTTCGAGAGGCTTTTTAGTTATAGGTTTGTCCGGGAAGATTTTAATCCAAAGCTGTCCTTCACGTTTCATATATCTTGTGGCAGCAATTCTAGCAGCTTCAATTTGCCTAGATGTTATAAATTTAGAGTTCAATGATTTTATTCCAAACATACCACTCGAAAGCCTGTGTCCTCTCTGTGAAAGGCCTTTCATTCTCCCCTTTTGAGCTTTTCGGAATTTTGTTTTTTTTGGTTGTAACATTTCTTAATTTGTAACTTTTTTCCTTTGACTAAATCCCTTATTTAGTTGATTGTTTTTTTTACTCATTCCCACTAACGGAGAAAGCTCACGTTTACCGTATACTTCCCCTTTCATTATCCAAACTTTGATCCCAATTCTTCCATATGTTGTGTGTGCTTCTTGAATAGCATAATCAATGTCAGCCCTAAACGTTGAAAGGGGTATTCTTCCTTCTTTATATGACTCTGATCTAGCCATTTCAGCACCATTCAACCTCCCTGATATTTGAACTTTTATACCCTCCGAGTTCATCCTCATAGCTGCGGCAATTGCCATTTTAATAGCTCTTCTGTAGGATATTCTAGCTTCAATCTGTCTCGCAATGCTGGCACCCACAAGTTTAGCATCCAATTCTGGCCTTTTAATTTCAAAAATGTTAATTTGAACTTCTTTCCCAGTTATTTTTTTTATCTCTTCTTTTAGCTTATCGACTTCTTGACCAGCCTTTCCAATTATAATTCCAGGTCTAGCAGTTGTTATTGTGATTGTAATTATTTTTAAAGTTCTTTCGATTATCACATTAGAAACACTAGCCTTGTTAAGTCTGACAAAAATGTATTTTCTTATCTTATCATCTTCAGCTAATTTTTCACCATAGTTGTTCCCTCCGTACCAATTAGAATCCCAACCTCTAATTATACCTAAACGATTACCTATTGGATTTGTTTTTTGTCCCATTTTATTTCATTTCATTATTTGATTCAAGAATCACTGTAACATGATTCGACCTCTTTCTTATTCTGTGTGCACGACCTTGAGGAGCAGGTCTAAGTCTCTTAATCATTCTTCCTCCATCGACTCGAATTTCGTTAACAAAAATGTTAGAACTTTCGATACTTTTATCCTCATTTTTAGACTGCCAGTTGGATATCGCAGAAAGAAGAAGTTTTTCTAAATATTTAGCCGAATGTTTGGGATTGAATTTTAAAATATTCAAAGCATGACCTATCTCTTTTCCACGAAGTAGGTCTGCTATTAGTCTCATTTTTCTGGGTGATATAGGACAGTTTCTCAACTTAGCTATAGATAGCTTTTTTTTCTTATCCTTTAAAATACTTGCCTTGTTTCGTTTTCTAGTTCCCATTTACTAATTTATTTTTTGCCTCCTGTGTGACCTCTAAAAGATCTAGTTGGTGAAAATTCTCCCAGTTTGTGTCCAACCATATTTTCAGTTATATATACCGGAATAAACTGTCTTCCATTATGAACTCCAATAGTTTGCCCTACAAAATCAGGTGTGATTAATGAGGCTCTAGACCAAGTTTTAATTACTTCTTTTTTACCAGATTCAACATTCACAGAAATCTTTTTTTCTAAACTGTTTTTAACATACGGTCCTTTTTTTAATGATCTTGGCATAATTTATTTCTTTTTCCTTTCTACAATAAATTTGTTACTCTTTTTAGTTCTAGAACGAGTTTTAAAACCTTTCGCAGGAACACCATTTTTGTTTCTAGGATGCCCACCCGAGGCTCTACCTTCTCCACCTCCCATGGGATGATCTACCGGATTCATGGCCACAGGTCTTGTTCTAGGTCTTCTTCCTAACCATCTAGATCTTCCCGCTTTTCCGGAAACTACCAATTGATGATCTGAGTTAGATACGGATCCTATAGTAGCAAAACATTTAGACAAAATCAGGCGGGTTTCACCAGATGGTAGTTTAACTGTTGCATATTTGTCTTCCCTAGCCATGAGTTGAGCAAAAGATCCGGCACTTCTAGCTATATTTGCCCCTTTTCCAGGTACAAGTTCCAAACAAGAAATTATTGTCCCAAGGGGTATGACAGACAACGGCATGGCATTACCTATATCAGGACTAACTTCATCTATTCCTGAAGTTACTTTTTGCCCAACTTTTAGACCAGATTGCGCTACAATATATCTTTTTTCTCCGTCTGGATATTTAATCAGTGCAATAAATGAGGATCTGTTTGGATCATATTCGATTGTAACTATTTCACCTGGTGTATCGTACTTATCTCTTTTGAAATCAATAATCCTATATTTTTTTTTATGACCTCCACCAACATGCCTTACCGTCATTCTTCCTTTGTTATTTCTTCCACCAGTTCTTTTATTTGGCAACAGTAAAGTCTTTTCAGGTTTAGAAGTTGTGATCACATCAAAGCCGTTTACAACTCTAAATCTCTGTGCATTTGATATGGGTTTAAGTTTTTTTACTGGCATGAGGAATAATTATACGTTTGAATAAAAATCTATATTATCATCTTCAGCTAACTTAACAATAGCTTTTTTCAGAGATACACTTTTACTTTTTTGGATACCTGTTTTGGTATACTTAGTTTTTCTACTGGGGCCGTATATCATCGTTCTTACTTTTAACACAGTAACATTATATGAATTTTCTACTGCTTTTTTGATTTGAATCTTATTAGCTCTTGAGTCAACAATAAAAGATGCACAATTTGCCAATTCATTCAAAGAAGTAGCTTTTTCGGAAACAACAGGTTTTTTTAAAATATTCATAGGCTCAAATTAAAAGCTTCTCTAGTTTAGATATTGATTTTTCAAAAAAGACCAAACTGTGCGCATTTGTTATAAGATAAGTATTTAATTCAGAAGCAATTACAGCTTTAGTTTTCTTTAAATTTCGAGACGACAAATATACGTTTTTATTTTCCTCCGCAAATATCACTAGCGAATTTTTTGTATCGATTTTTAATTGTTTTAAAAATTGGTACATGCCTTTCGTGCTTGGCTTCCCAAAAGAAAACTCTTCAACTATAAAAATTAAGTTTGACTTAGCCTTGATAGAAAGAGCAGATTTTCTCGCAAGGATTTTTTGTTTTTTATTTAACTTCTGAGAGTAGTCTCTGACTTGAGGACCAAAAATCCTACCTCCTCCCCTAAAAATAGGATTTTTAATGGAGCCAGCTCTAGCTGATCCTGTGCCTTTTTGTTTTTTAATTTTTCTGTTACTCCCTGTTATCTCAGATCTTTCTTTTGTTTTATGTGTACCCTGTCTTTTATTTGCCATTTGAGCTTTAATGTCTAAATAAATTGCTTGATTATTTGGTTCAATATCAAATATCTTAGTAGGGAGAGAAACTTTTCTACCGGTATCCTTGCCTTTTAAGTCAATCACTTTGAGCTTCATTATTTTTCTATTTTTAAATAAGAATTATTATGACCAGGTACAGCTCCTTTAATTATCAATATATTTTTTTGGGGTAAAATTTTAAAAATTTTGAGATTTAAGACCTTTACCTTTTTTCCACCCATTCTTCCAGCCATTTTCATCCCTTTAAAAACTTTAGCTGGGTATGAAGCAGCTCCAATTGACCCTGGTGCTCTTAATCTATTATGTTGTCCATGAGTAGCTTGTCCAACACCCCTAAATCCATGACGTTTAACGACTCCTTGAAAACCTTTTCCTTTTGATATGCTGGAGATGTCTACATATTCTCCCACTTCAAAAATGTCTACATTAACTTTATCCCCTAGATTTAAGTTTTTTTCAAATCCTTTAAATTCCATAGATTTTTTCTTTGGTGTAGTTTTTGCATTTTCAAAGTGTCCTAAAAGAGATTTGTTGGTTAATTTTTTCTTTTTCTCTTCAAAAGATATTTGTATAGACCTGTAACCATCTTTTTCATTGTTTTTAACCTGCGTGACAGTGCATGGTCCAGCCTCAATTATAGTGCAAGGAATATTTTTTCCGTTTTCATCGAACAGACTAGTCATACCAATTTTTTTTCCTACTAAACCAGACATTTTATACTTTTATTTCAACTTCAACGCCGCTAGGCAATTCTAATTTCATGAGGGCGTCTATAGTCTTCGATGAAGAACTATAAATATCCAGTAATCTTTTGTAAGAGCTTAATTTGAATTGTTCCCTCGACTTTTTATTCACATGTGGAGATCTTAAGACTGTGAATATCTTTCTGTGTGTTGGCAAAGGAATTGGACCAGTTACTACTGCCCCAGTTGTTTTAACTGTCTTGACAATTTTCTCAGCAGACTTGTCAACTAAGTTGTAATCGTAGGATTTTAATTTAATTCTTATTTTTTGACTCATACATCTAATTTATTCACTTTGCCCTTTAATTTCTGAAATTACAGTTTCTGATACGCTTGGGGGTGTTTCAGAATAATGTGAAAACTCCATAGTTGAAGTTGCCCTCCCGGAAGATAAAGTCCTAAGAGAGGTTACATATCCAAACATCTCTGATAATGGAACTTCTGCCTTAACAACTTTAGAGCCCGCTCTGTCATCCATAGAATTTACCTGCCCTCTTCTCCTATTCAAATCACCAACAATATCTCCCATATTTTCTTCTGGTGTTAGGACTTCCAACTTCATAATGGGTTCCATAATAACCGCTTTTGCTGACTTGGAAGCAACTTTGAAACCTAATTTAGCAGCTAATTCGAATGATAATGAATCTGAATCAACCGGATGAAAAGATCCGTCTTTCAAAGTGATCTTCATTGAATCAATTTCAAATCCAGCAAGAGGCCCATTTAACATTGAATCTCTGAAACCTTTCTCAACTGAAGGTATATATTCTTTTGGCACATTCCCCCCTTTAATCTCGTTAACGAATTCCAAACCTGCTTTAGATTCATCTCCGGGTTCTATTGTAAATATTATATCGGCAAACTTTCCCCTACCTCCAGTCTGCTTCTTGTAAACTTCACGATGGTTTGCCATCGCAGTTAAAGCTTCTTTATACTGCACTTGAGGTTTTCCTTGGTTGACTTCTACTTTAAATTCACGTCTTAAACGGTCAACAATAATATCTAAGTGCAATTCCCCCATTCCAGAAATAACGGTTTGTCCTGATGCTTCGTCTGTTTTGACCTGAAATGTAGGGTCTTCTTCAGCAAGTTTAGCCAACGACATCCCAAGTTTATCAACATCCGCTTTAGTTTTGGGTTCCACTGCAATACCTATTACCGGGTCTGGGAAATCCATGCTCTCAAGTATAATAGGTGATTTTTCATCAGAAAGAGTGTCTCCAGTTTTAATGTCCTTGAAACCAACAGCGGCCCCAATGTCACCAGCTTCAATATAGTCAATTGAGTTCTGTTTGTTAGAATGCATTTGGTAAATCCTTGAAATCCTCTCTTTATTACCTGTACGATTATTCAAAATATACGAACCAGCATCCAATCTTCCTGAATAGGCTCTAAAAAAAGCTAACCTGCCCACGTAGGGGTCAGTAGCAATTTTAAATGCTAGTGCTGCAAATGGCTCAGTTTTAGTGGGCTTTCTAACAGACTCTTTATCTGTATTAGGATCGATACCAGAGATAGCCTTTTTATCCTCTGGAGATGGTAAATATCGACACACGGCATCGAGCAAGAATTGAACTCCTTTGTTTTTGAATGAGGATCCGCAAATCATGGGGATTATTTTCATTTCTTGGGTTGCAGCTCTTAAGGCATTATGAACTTCATCTTCCGAAATAGAATTTGGATCTTCAAAATATTTTTCAAGAAGGTTTTCATCATATTCCGCAACTGCTTCTATTAATTGACCCCTAAGTTTTTCTGCTTCGTCCTTTAAATTATTGGGGATGTCTACCACATCAAAGGTAGATCCATAATTTTCTTCGTGCCATACGATAGCTCTATTTTTGACTAGGTCGACAATTCCTTTAAAATCTTCTTCATCTCCTATGTTTAAAACTATTGGAACAGCATTAGACTTAAGCATATCCTTAACCTGTTGACAAACACCTAAAAAATTAGAACCTTGTCTATCCATTTTATTCACAAAACCAATTCTAGGAACATTGTAGTTATCCGCAAGCCTCCAATTAGTTTCTGACTGAGGTTCAACTCCGTCAACTGCAGAGAAAAGGAAAACGAGTCCGTCTAATACTCTTAGTGATCTGTTCACTTCAACAGTGAAATCAACATGTCCTGGAGTGTCTATGATATTGAAATGGTAATCTTTCGAATCGGGTTGTGCCTTTCCTTGTTCTGAAGGGAACTTCCAATTACATGTTGTTGCAGCAGAGGTTATGGTAATACCTCTCTCTTGCTCTTGCTCCATCCAATCCATAGTTGCTGCTCCGTCATGGACTTCACCTATTTTGTGACTTACTCCTGTGTAGAAGAGAATTCTCTCAGTGGTTGTAGTTTTTCCAGCATCAATGTGAGCTGCAATTCCTATGTTCCTTGTATATTTTAAATCTCTAGCCATTATTTTAAAATCTAAAGTGTGAAAAAGCTTTATTTGCCTCAGCCATTTTGTGGGTATCAACTTTTTTCTTAACAGCTGAACCTTCCTCTTTAAACGCAGAAAGAATTTCATTTGCCAACTTTTCTGGCATTGACTTTTCATTTCTTTTCCTTGCAAAACCAATCAACCATTTTATGGCCAGCGAAACTTTACGATCAGGTCTTATCTGCATTGGGATTTGAAACGTTGCACCACCAATCCTTCTGCTACGAACTTCTACGTGAGGCATTACATTTGACAATGCATCCTTCCAAATCTCTATAGCTGTTTTTTCCTCATTTTGTTTTCTTTTTTCAACAATCTCAATTGCTTCATAAAATAAATTATACGCAGTTGATTTTTTTCCGTGAAGCATTAAATTGTTTACAAAACGCGTAACCAACTGATCATTGAATTTTGGATCAGGAAAAATAGGTCTTTTTTTTGCTTGCTTTTTTCTCATTTAACAAATCATTTTTTGGGTTTTTTTGCTCCATATTTTGACCTTCTTTGAAGGCGTCCTTCGACACCAGCAGTATCTAAAGCACCCCTTACAATGTGATAACGAACGCCTGGAAGATCTTTAACTCTTCCACCTCTAACTAATACAATTGAATGTTCTTGCAAATTATGTCCCTCACCGGGAATGTATGCATTAACCTCTTTACCATTAGTTAATCTTACCCTAGCTACTTTTCGCATTGCAGAATTTGGTTTTTTAGGTGTAGTAGTGTATACCCTTGTGCAAACACCCCTTTTTTGAGGAGATGAATCAAGGGCAGCAGATTTGCTTTTTTTAGAAATACTTAATCTACCTTTTCTAACTAATTGTGCAATAGTTGGCATATTTATTTTAAAATTTAGGCCTGCAAATCTAGTATTATTTTTTCTAGATTCCTAAAATTTTGTTAAAGTAAAATAGATTAGACGTAATAATTTTTGTTGGGTAAAAATTAAATCTTTGATTTTCAAGTTTTTAATAACCCTTACCTTTCAAGATAAGTCCAATTTTATTGTTTTTTAATAGAATTTGCGGTTTAATTAGATTTGAATAACACCTGATAATCAATGCTTTAAAATTTAAAATCTTAATTAAATGTTAAGAATTACGTAAATATTATTGTATATTCGCTGTCCTAAATTAACGAAATAATGAAAAAATATTTATTAACCGGCATGTCTATTTTGTTTTCATTGCTTATAGTACATGCTCAAAAAACCGTTTCAGGAATCGTAAATGACAGTGATGGGCTACCATTACCTGGAGCTTCAATTGTTGAGAAAGGGACTAATAATGGTGTTACGTCCGATTTTGATGGCAATTACTCTATTGAAACTAGTGAAGGGTCGGTTCTTGTATTTAGTTTTGTTGGTTACACTTCAAAGGAAATTACTGTAGGAAGTAATGATACAATAAATGTGTCATTAGAATCTGGAACTGAATTGGAGGAAGTTGTTCTTACTGCTTTGGGTTTAGAAAAGAAAAAGGACGATGACTTAACCTCTACAACGAAAATTGAGGTTGATGGGGTCCAAAGATCGGGTGAGACCGGAGTTTTACAAGGAATGTCCGGTAAGACTTCTGGAGTAAACATTACACGTAACTCAGGTGATCCTGGTTCAGGGGCATACATTCAAATTCGGGGTCAAAATACTATTTTTGGAGACATTTCACCTCTTATTATATTGGACGGTGCCATTATATCAAATGATAACATAGGTGGTAACACTGCAGGAGTTGTACAGCAATCTAGACTTAACGACATAAATCCAGACGATATAGAGTCAATTTCTGTTATTAAGGGTGCTGCCGCTGCGGCTATTTATGGAACAGGTGCAGCTAACGGTGTGTTAGTAATCAATACAAAAAGAGGTTCCGAAAGCCCGAAAGGTTGGAGTGTTAATGCGAAATCGACAATTTCAGTAGAGACTATAAATGCCGAATGGAAAAAACAAGGATCATGGGGTCAAGGTTTTCCGGGTCAGTGGGTTGGTGAAGCACCAGGAACGGGCGTTTTTGTTGAAAATACCGGTTTTTCATTTGGTGATCAAATGAGTTTAAGATCAGGAGGAGCTGACGTTTATGATTTTTCAGGGGGTTGGTTTGAAACTCAAGATGGTACAAGAATTGGTAATATTGCCCAAAAAAATGATAAAACTAATTACAACCAAATTAATAGAGATGCAGTGTTTGGAAACGGTTACACTTATGATAATTCAGTAAGCTTTTCATACAATGGAGAAAAAAACAGAACATATATCTCTATTTCAAATGTAAATCAAGATGGTATTATGAAGGGTAATTCTGATTATGAAAGGACTTCATTAAAGCTAAATAACACAACACAAGCTACTGACAAATTACTGTTCAAATTATCTTCCTCTTATACCAATATTACTTCCAATAGAGTACAAACAGGTTCTAATCTTAGTGGACTTTACTTAGGATATCTAAGAAATTCCCCCGACTTTGACTTCAGAGAATATAAAGGAACAAACTATAGAATTGTAGATGGAGTTACAACAGTTACTCCTAATTCCCATAGGTCTTACAGAAGAAATACAGGATCATATAGAACCTTTAATACAGCAACAGGTGCTTTTAATTATTTAGCCCCTTCATACAATAATCCTCTATGGACGATGAGAGAGCAGAAGAATTTAAATGATGTGAACAGGTTCATTTTTTCACCTGAAGTTAATTACAATTTTAATGACAACTTAAATTTAGCTGTTAGGTATAGCGTTGATTATTACCAAGACAATAGGTTGGACTATAGACCACCTGGATCAGCTAGTGAAGGAAATAATGGACAGTACGTTGAAGACAGGTACAGTAATAAACTTTCTCAACTAAATATGTTTCTAACTGGTGGATTTGATTTATCTAGTAGTGTTGGACTCAATTATACAGTCGGTTATCAACAATTTGAATCTGATTACAGAAGACTTAGTGCATTTGAAGCAGTATTTACTAATCCCGACCAAGAATTTTTGAATCCAGGTAATGCTGCATCTCAAAATTCACTACCTTCTGGATTTCGTGAGATTAGAAGACAAAATGGTGTTTATGGTGTTTTAAACTTCGATATTGGCGATAATCTACTAGTAGAGTTAACAGGAAGAGGGGAAACATTTTCTACCATGCCAAATGCAGGGGTTATTTTCTATCCCTCTGCTTCAATTGGTTATAAACTAACAGATCTTGTTAATTTTGATGCATTAAGCTTTTTAAAAGTAAGAGCTTCTTATGGTGAAGTTGGAGTTGCACCTCCAGCTTACATTACCTCTACAGTTCTTGGACCGGGTGGTATTGGCTCTTCTTGGGGTGATGGATTGGACGGTTCTGTTTATGGTAATCCATTCACGCAATCTACAACTAGAGGTAATCCTGATTTGAAGGAAGAAAGAAAAAAAGAATTTGAGATAGGTTTTGATAGTAGATTTTTTGATAATAATCTAACATTAGGTTTTACTTATTATGATAATAAGACAGAGGACGGAATATTAGCTCTTCCAATAACACCATCCTCAGGTTTTAATACTACCTTCCAAAATGCTACTCTAATAACAAATAAGGGTATTGAAATTGATGTTTCTGCAAATCTTTTCAACACTGAAGATTTGAGCTTTGATGTCAATGGTAGCTTTACGCAAAACAGAAATATTGTAGAGAGTTTAGAGGGTGCTGCATATTTTGGATTAAATGGGTTCACAGGTACTGAATCTGGTATTGCAGAAGGTGAACCTTACGGAATACAAAGACACGGACAATTTCTTAAAGATTCATCAGGTAGTTTACTTTTAGGTTCCAACGGTTTTCCGCAGGCAGATCCAGAACTGCTAATTGCAGGGGATCCTAATCCTGATTTTAGAGCTGGACTTGGAACCTCCTTACGTTACAAAAACTTTAATTTCACAACTCAATTTGAGACATCTCAAGGTAATGATGTTTGGAATGGTACATACAGCGTAATGTTATTCTGGGGGATTCATGAAAGTACAGATATACTAACCACAAATGATACTGGATCTACCATCTTTAATGCATGGGGTGATCCAATCCCTGCTGGAGCTCAGTTTAGGGGTTATATTGAAGACTTTGGAGCTGGTCCAGTAGCAGTAGATCACGAATGGTGGACTGCTAACGGTGGAGGGTTCGGAGACGTAACAAGCCAATTCGTTGAAGACGCTTCGTGGGTTAAATTAAGAGAGATTTCTTTAAGCTATGACTTTGACAGATCTTTAATTGAAAGATTAGGTCTTGATAACCTCTCTCTTTCTGTTTCAGGTAGAAACTTGTTCACGTGGTCAAATATTAAAGAATTTGACCCTGAAAACAATTTAACTGGTGCATCTCGTGGTAGAGGTTTAGAGTATTTTTCTAATCCAGGTACTAGATCAGTTTTAACAACATTGAGATTTGGATTTTAATTTAAAGATTATGAAAATAAATAAATATATATTAACACTCTTCGCTGCAATTGTTGTGGGAAGCTGTGAAAGTTACACAGAGGATCTAAATGACGATCCAAACAATTTTATAGTTGCTGCATCTGACCTAATTATTGGACAATCACAACTAGCACTTATGCAACACATGGGAAGTAATAATGCTCGATATGCTGGTATTTTTTCCAATACGATGTCTGGTGCTGATAGACAATATCTTACACTAAACACTTATTCTCCTAATAGATCTAATTATGATGACATGTGGGGCGACACCTATTTGCAAGGAATCAACACTGCTCAACTTATTATTAACGACGAAAATGCTGGAGATTTAGTAAAAGGAATTGCAAAAATCATTCAGGGTACTCTATATGCAGATATGGCAGCTCTTTACGGAGATGTTCCATTTTCTCAAGCAGTTAACCCAAATGAGTATCCAAATCCCGTTTATGACGCTCAAGCAGATGTTGTAAATGGTGGTATAGCCCTTATTGAGCAAGGTATCGCTCAAGTTGGAAATACTTCTATATCAGCTGGATTTGGTGGAAACAGATTGTCAGGTGGAACATGGGCTGAAGCTGGTCATACTCTAGCTGCTAGGTATAGCTTATTAGCTGGCAATTATGCATCGGCTATTTCTCATGCAAATCAGGGTATTTCTTCTAGATCAGATGACCTTGTAACACAACATGGTACTTCTTTAGAGAATCGTAATTTATTTTATCAGTTTATTATTGATGAAAGACAGGATTACTTAAAAGCAAATGAAGCTCATTTAGTATATCTTTTAGACGGAACTACTCCTAGAAAACTTACTACTCCTGGTCAAAAGGAACAGTATGATTTTTATTTTATTCCTGATTTAGGAGGTGAAGTTGCTTTGAATACTAATAGTGATGGAAAATTTGGTATGACAGCACCAATGACAATTGCTAGTTACCACGAGACTCAATTTATTTTAGCTGAATCCAAATTCATGCAAGGTGATGAAGCAGGAGCTAGACAAAATTTAAATAATGTACGGTCTGATCTTAGAGTTCAATACTCTTCTGATGCAACAGGATTTCCTGATTCAGTTGCTACCGGAACAGATCTTCATCTTCAAATTTTGGAGGAAAAGTATATCACTCTTATGGGAGAGTTAGTTACATTTCATGATCTAAGAAGAACTCGAAATGCGATTGGTGTTCCAAATAAACAAGGAGCTGTTGGTGCTTCGAATTTTCCTCAAAGATATTTGTATCCTCAGAGTGAATTGGATACCAATCCAAATATACCTGCTACATTACCTGACTTTTTTGATCCCACTACTCTTTTTACAAATTATTAATCGAAAAATTCGGTTAATTTGAATTTAAAAGCCACTTTTTAAAGTGGCTTTTTTAATTTTGCATAATTATGGACAACATTATTATATATGGAATTAGACCTGTGCTTGAGGCTATAAAGGCAGATGTAGAGGTTCACAAAATTTGGCTTATGAAAGGTAAAAGGCAATTTCTATTTAAAGAGGTAGAAAAACATGCACTTAAAAAAAACATAGAGTTAATCTTAACCTCAAACAAAAAAATAGATAAAATCTCCAAAAAAAATCACCAGGGTGCAGCAGCGTTAATATCGCCAATCAAATACTTGAAATTTGAAAGTCTCCTTCAAAAAAATGCTAAAAAGAAAAAACAATTATATCTTCTTTTAGATGGTATAACTGATGTTAGAAATTTTGGAGCAATTTTCAGAAATTCTCTAGCTACTGGAGTGAATGGAATTATTGTTCCTGAGAGTAATAGTGCAAATATAAATCCAGATACTGTAAAGGCCTCAGCTGGGGCAATCTTTTATATTTCAACATCAAAGGTAAAACACCTTAATGACGCTATATATGAACTAAAATCAAGAAAATTTGAAATCATCGGCCTAGAGGAAAAGTCTGGTCTGAATATTTTTGATGAAAAGTTTAATGATAGAACAGTTCTTATCCTTGGGTCTGAAGGCAAAGGAATAAACAAAAGCACCTCAAGCCTAGTAGATAAAAAAATATCTATCCCTATGAAGGGAGAAATCGATTCTCTTAATGTATCAGTGGCATGTGGAATATCTCTTTACCAAATTAAAAGAGAGCTCAGTTGATATATATGTATGCTGAGGCAATATTTGATACAAAACTATGTTATTTATGTATGTATTCAAATATCCAAAGTGCATCCACATACTGCTTTGAAAATAATTTATAACCTTATTTATTGTTTTGTACTAAGTACCACAATCTGTGACAACTTTATTTATGGTCAATATTATACCGTAAAAGAAAGGATAATGCATTTGCAAACATTTGATGAAAAGCCCCTCCACTATGGATATTTCCTTGGATTTAACAATTTTGGATATCAAATTCAGTACAATAGTAACTATTTCGTCCCAAATAACAGGAACTTTCCAAATAATAAAAGAGGATTAAATTTACCTAATATTGAACTAACCAAAAATACTGGATTTAATGTAGGTTTAATTGGTGACGTAAGATTAAATAAATATTTTAATCTTAGATTAGAACCTGGACTATATTATACTCAAAGAGACTTAATTTATCCTGAGGCTACAAGTGGACTCAATAATGAAGAAGATTTTTTAAGAGAGGTGAAATCAACGTATATACATTTACCTCTTCTAGTAAAGTTTAGTGCAAAAAGAATAAACAATTTCAAGCCATATTTAGTGGCTGGATTATCTACCTCTTTTAATTTATCAAGTAATGAGAAAAATAATGATGATAATTACGGTAATGTTTTTAGAGTAACTAGTCAAAGCTTTAATTATGAAATAGGCTTTGGTATTGACTTTTACTTGGTTTACTTTAAATTCTCACCTTCAATTAGGGGAATATTTTCTCTACAAAATGAATTGATTCAGGACAATAATTTAAATAGTCCCTGGACTTCAAACATAAAAAGTTTGTTAAGTCAAGGGTTTGCAATCAATTTAACTTTTGAATAATTGATTTGAAATTTCATTCATTATAATTGCAGAAGCACTAGTTATATTTAAACTATCAATTATCGATTTTCTAGCTTTAGGAATCGTGACTTTGTGACTTATAAATTTACTTATTGACTTTGAAATGCCATTTGACTCATTTCCAAAAATTAAAACAAACTTATTCGGAAAAGTTACTTTATTTATTGATTCACCTTCTAGAAAAGTACCATAAATAGGGATTGAAACTTTTGACAAGTAAAATTTTAAATCTTCATAAAAAATTTCAACACGAGACAAAGATCCCATTGAAGATTGAACTACTTTTGGATTGTAACAATCAACGGTTTCTTTAGAACAAACAATATTATCAAAGCCAAACCAATCACATAATCTAATTATAGAACCCAAATTACCTGGATCCGATACATTGTCTAAAACCAATGTCTTTTCATTTAAAGGAGGTTTTTTTTTCTTAGGAATTGAAAAAATCCCTAAAATATTAGAATGGTTTTTCAAGAACGTCATCCGCTTCATACAATTATCAGTCACCAAGACATTTTTTTTACCTTTTGAACCCTTAGTTGTATAACTTTTGTATATGGGAATTTTTGATTCAATAAAGTCATTAAATACTTTTTCACCCTCGACAACAAAATGTGAATAACGATTTCTGTACTTCTTTCTTCCTAACTTTTTGATATATTTTAACTCTGAATTTGTAATCATAAATGATGTATTTTTGCCTAAATGATTTGGATTGAGTCAAGCTAGATTAAAAATAACAATAATTAATTTTATCACAATACTAATTACTAGTTGCAGTGTGACAAAAAAATTAAATGTTGAAGAAAAGTTAATTACTAAACAGACTTATGAGCTAAATGGAAAAAAGCTAAAACAGGACCCAATTACAATCTTATCAAAGACAAGTGTAAATAAAAAAATACTTGGTTTTCCTCTTAAGCTAATGATTTACAATCTTAGTAATTCAAACCCAGAAGAAGATTTCAATAAATGGTTAAATAAAAATAAAAAAAGAAAATTAAAATTAGAAAAATTAATTTCCTCAAAACAGGTATATCAATTAAAAAAATATAAAATTGGATTTAACAACTGGTTACAAGAAATTGGCGAGCCTCCGTCTTTATATGATTCGATTAAAATCAATTTAACAAATAAACTTTTCAAACAATATTATGATAATCTAGGATACTATAATTCAAAATCAAAATCAATAGTATCCGAAACAAAAAACAAAAAGATAAATATAAAACACAAAATTACTACTGGGGAAAGATTTTTAATCGATAGTATTTCAAATATAATATCATCTAAAGATATAGATTCAATATATCGAACCTACAAAAGTGAGAGTCTTATAAAAAAGGGGGAACCATTTGAGGTGGAAAAACTTAATCTTGAGAGAGAAAGATTGATCAACTTATTTAGCAATAATGGAATTTACAATTTTCAGCAAAGAAGTATTCGTTTTAAAGCCTTTAAAGATAGCTCTGGAATAGATAAAAAGATCCCAATTTTATTGGAAATAAAAAATTCTAAAATTAGAGATCAAGAAGTTCTCTTAGATATTCCTTATGTGATTAAAAAAATCAAATCTCTTTCCGTTTATGTTAACAATCCAGAACAAAACTTTGGAATTTTCACAGATTCTATTAGCGTTGACAGTTTGAAAATTTTTTCTGTTGGAAAACTGAAATATAATCCAAGGGTTATTACTAGTGGAATAGCTATTAAAAAAAATAATCCTTACAGGTTAGAAGACAGAAAAAAAACATATAATTTTTTTAACGAACTACAAATATTTAAATACCCTTCCATCGTCTATAAAGACAATAATTCAGATTCCACAAAATTAGACACAGAAATTTATTTAGTTCCGAAAGAAAAATTTTCACTAGGTTTTGACTTTGATTTGTCTCATTCTAACATTCAAGACATCGGTGTATCTGTTGGATCATCTATTATAAGTAGAAATATTTTCAGGGGAGCAGAAATATTAGAATTTGGAGTTAAAGGTTCAGTTGGATCCTCGAGAGATGTAGCTGAAGAAAAGTCATCCTTTTTTAATTTATTCGAGGTTGGTTTGGATCTTGGATTAAGAGTTCCAAGACCCATAGCACCAAGGTTTTTTAAAAGAATTTATTTTGATAAATTTTATGTTAAAACTAGGATGTCGATAGGTGTATCTGTTCAAGAGAATATTGGACTAGACAGGCAGACTTTTACCGGTAATTTTGAGTATTATTGGAAGTCTAACAAAACCAGATCATTAAACTTAAAATTAGTTGATATAGAATATGTTGATAACAGAGCTACAAACAATTACTTTAATGTCTATAGAAATTCATATGAACGTTTAAATAATATTTCTAAAACTATCATTGGTTTAGAGAGCGCTTACTTTAATACTGATGGAAACCTTTCAATTCCTTCAGGTACTGACAATTTTATAAATGATGTTTTAAATCTAAATACTAATATTAGCTCGGGTGATGAAATTTACTCAAATATTTTAAACATCAACGAGAGGAAAAATAGACTTACAGCGAATAATTTTATAGTTGGCTCATCATTTACGTTTTCAAAGAATAATCAAGAAAGTATTTTAGATGAAAACTTTTCACAATTTAAATTCAAATCTGAATTTGTTGGAAATTTACTGAGTTTTGGAATGAAAATTGGAAAAATCAAACCAAACGAAAATGGTTACCGAGAAATTTTCAATCTAGCCCCATCTCAATATTTCAAGGGCGAAATTGACTACATAAAACATTGGTCTGTAGGTTTTAAAAGGGTGTTTGCTTTTAGAACTTTTTTAGGAATTGCCATTCCATTTGGAAATTCTAACTTTATTCCATTTACAAGATCCTATTATGCTGGTGGGTCAAATGATAATAGAGCATGGCAAGCCTATAAACTAGGGCCAGGATCTAGTAGTAGATTTAATGAGTTTAATGAAGCAAATTTTAAAATTGCTTTAAATATTGAATACAGGTATCCAATTATTAAAAGATTAAATGGTGCTTTTTTCATTGATACAGGCAATATATGGAATTTTGAAAATAATATATCAGACAAGGAACAGGTGTTCAATGGTCTTAGGGATCTTAATGAATTAGCCATAGGTTCAGGCCTTGGACTCCGATACGATTTTGATTATTTTATATTTAGACTAGATACAGGATTTAAAACTTACGATCCCTCTCTTACAAAAGAAGACAGATGGTTTTCACAAATGAGTCTTAAAAAAGCAGTTTTTAATGTTGGAATTAACTTTCCGTTTTAGTTCAATTTAAGTAAATTTAATCACCAAATTATCATAACAATGTCGACTTTCATACCAAAAGGCGTTTTGACTGGAAAAGAGGTTCAGGATGCTTTCAACCATGCTAAGAAAAACATGTATGCCATGCCAGCCGTAAATGTTATTGGAAATAACTCAATTAACACTGTTTTGGAAACTGCTTCGGAATTAAACAGTCCTGTTATAATTCAATTTTCAAACGGAGGTTCCCAATTTAACGCTGGAAAAGGATTAAATAATATCAACCAACTTGCTTCTATAAAAGGTGCTATAGCCGGAGCAAAACACGTACATGAATTAGCAGACAGCTACGGTGCAACAGTCATTTTACATACAGATCACTGTGAACGAAAACTTTTACCATGGGTTGATGGCCTAATCAACGAGAGTGAGTCATACTATTTAAAAAACGGTAAACCACTATTTAGTTCACATATGATTGATCTTTCAAACGAACCTCTAGTCGATAATATTGATACTTGCAAAAAATATCTTCAAAGGTTAGAAAAAATTGATATGTCATTAGAAATTGAACTTGGTATCACTGGAGGTGAAGAAGACGGTGTGGATAACACCGACGTGGAAACTAGCAAACTATATACTCAACCTGAGGAGGTTGCCTATGCATATGAAAATTTGATTAAAATCAACGATAGATTTACAATTGCAGCGGCATTTGGAAATGTGCACGGAGTGTACCGGCCGGGTAACGTTAAGTTAACGCCAAAAATTTTAAAAAAATCTCAAGAATTCATTTCAACGAAATTTGGAGTTCCACAAAAGACTATCAACTTTGTTTTTCACGGTGGATCAGGATCAAGTAGAGCTGAGATTACTGAAGCTATAAGCTATGGAGTGGTTAAAATGAACATAGATACCGATCTTCAATACGCATTTACTGAATCAATTAGAGATTACATGAACGACAAATATGAATATCTTAAATCTCAAATTGGAAATCCAGAGGGTACTGACAAACCTAATAAAAAATATTATGATCCTAGAGTTTGGTTAAGGAAAGGAGAAGTTTCATTTAAAAATAGGCTTAAAAAGGCTTTTGAAGACTTGAATAATATAAATACACTATCAATAAAATAATTTAAGTATGAGTTGGTTTAAAAGAAGTGAGAAAGGAATTCAAACGAAAACAGAGGAAAAAAAGGACATACCAAAGGGCCTTTGGTATAAAACTCCCACCGGAAAAATTATTGAGACTAAAGAACTTGAAGAAAATTTTTTTGTTAGCCCAGAAGATGAATACCATGTTCGAATAGGAAGTGAGGAGTATTTTAAAATTCTATTCGACGATTCTAGATATGAGGAAATTAATAAATCCATCTCTTCATACGATTTTTTAAACTTTACTGATACTAAAAAGTATAGTCAGAGGATAAAAGAGGAAAAGAAAAAATCTGGCCTTACTGACGCAGTCAGAACAGCAGTTGGAAAATCTAAAGGTGAAAAGATTGTTATAGCTTGTATGGATTTTAGATTTATAGGTGGATCGATGGGATCTGTTGTTGGAGAAAAAATAAGTAGATCTATTGGTTACGCAATAGAAAACAAAACCCCTTTATTAATAATTTCAAAGTCAGGAGGAGCTAGAATGATGGAAGGAGCATTTTCATTAATGCAGATGGCAAAAATTAGTAGTTATTTAAATCGTCTTTCAGAAGCTAAAATTCCTTATATTTCACTGTGTACTGACCCAACATTTGGTGGAACAACTGCATCTTTTGCTATGCTTGGGGACATTAACATATCAGAGCCCGGAGCTTTGATAGGTTTTGCAGGGCCAAGAGTTGTAAAAGATACTACTGGAAAGGATTTACCTGAAAGTTTTCAAAAAAGTGAGTTTTTATTAGAAAAAGGGTTTTTAGATTTTATATCTCATAGAAAAAACTTAAAAGATAAAGTTAATTTGTACTTAGACTTAATTCTTAATAAGCCTGTGAGGATATGAAAAGTTATTAAATTTTAATTTATATTTGCAACTTGTAATTATATATAATGTATTTGAGCAAACAATTAAAAGAAGAAATTTTTAGAGAAAATGGCTCTTCCAAAAAAGATACTGGTTCTTCAGAAGGACAAATAGCTCTTTTTACGCACAGAATAAACCACCTATCACATCACCTAAATAAAAATCCAAAAGATTTTAATACAGAAAGGTCACTTGTGAAGTTGGTTGGTAAAAGAAAAAATCTTTTGGATTATCTAAAAAACAAGGATATAAACCGCTATCGAACTATTATCAAAAAACTCAAATTAAGAAAATAATATTTAACAATTTAAATTTCATTTAGGTACCTCTACTAACAACATTCACAAGGTATAAAAATGAAAGATTATGATTCCAAAAACATATAAAGAAGAAATCCATTTAAAAGATGGTAGAAAAATCGTTTTAGAAACTGGAAAACTAGCAAAACAAGCTCATGGTTCCGTTGTTGTAAAGATGGGAAAGTGCATGCTACTTTGTACAGTTGTATCAAATTATAGTTCAGCGCAGGTTGATTTTTTACCTTTGACAATTGATTATAGAGAAAAGTTTGCTTCAGCAGGTAGATATCCTGGTGGATTTTTCAAAAGGGAAGCCAGACCTAGTGATGGAGAAATTTTAACTATGAGATTGGTTGACAGAGTGTTAAGACCCTTATTCCCTTCTGACTATCATAATGAAGTGCAGGTTATGATCCAACTTATGTCAAATGATCCTGAAGTTATGCCAGATGCCCTAGCAGGTCTTGCAGCTTCTACAGCAATACAGTTGAGTGATATTCCTTTTGAGTGCCCAATATCAGAAGTTAGAATAGGAAAAATAGATAAAGAATTCATCGTAAATCCTAGTAGGGAACAATTATTAAAATCCGATATAGATATTGTTGTTGGCGCATCTGAAGATTCCGTGATGATGGTTGAAGGAGAAATGAAAGAATGTTCAGAAAATGAAATGATTGATGCTATTAGAATAGCTCATGATGAGATTAAAATTCAAATTAAAGCCCAGAATAATCTTGTTAAACAAGTGGGTAAAAAGAATTTACGTGAGTATGAAATTGAAGAAAATGATGAAGAGTTTTATAAAGAAATTTTTAAGGAAGCTTATAAAAAGTGCTATGATATAGCTAAAAAAGGAACTAAGAAAGAGGAAAGATCAAAAACTTTTAATGATTTAAAAGATGCAGTAATTGAAAAATTTTCAAAAGACGAACAAGATGAAGAGAAAATTAATTTGATTAAGAAATACTTTTCTAAAGTTCAAAAAGAAGCAGTTCGTGAACTAGTTTTAAGCGAGGGTTTAAGGCTTGACGGTAGACAAACTGACCAAATTAGGCCCATATGGTGCGAAGTAGATTACCTGCCATCTACTCATGGATCTTCGATCTTTTCAAGAGGAGAAACGCAGTCTCTAGCTACTGTGACGTTAGGGACTTCAAGAGAAGCAAATCAAATAGATATGCCATCTTTTGAAGGAGAGGAAAGGTTTTATCTTCATTATAATTTTCCTCCTTTTTCTACTGGTGAAGCAAGACCTCTGAGAGGAACTTCTAGAAGAGAAGTAGGTCACGGAAATCTAGCTCAAAGAGCGTTAAAAAATATGATACCTGAAGATTGCCCATACACTGTTAGGGTGGTTAGTGAAATTTTAGAATCAAATGGATCATCGTCTATGGCTACAGTTTGTTCAGGAACATTGGCTTTAATGGACGCTGGTATAAAAATTAAAAGGGCTGTATCAGGAATCGCTATGGGGTTGATTTCTGACGGAAAGCGGTTTGCTGTTTTAAGTGATATATTAGGAGACGAAGATCATCTAGGGGACATGGATTTTAAAGTTACTGGAACAACAGAGGGTATAACTGCGTGTCAGATGGATATAAAGATAAAAGGCCTGTCTTACGATATATTGGTAAAAGCACTAAACCAAGCTAAAGAGGGGCGTTTACATATTTTAAAAAATATGTCAGAAACAATACCTCATCACAATAGTTCCGTAAAGGCTCACGCACCTAAAATGGTAACTCTAAAGATTCCACAAGAATATATAGGAGCTGTAATTGGGCCAGGAGGAAAAGTTATTCAGGAAATGCAAAAAGAAACAGAAACAACTATTGTAATTGAGGAAGTAGGTGACGAAGGTGTTATTGAAATCTTGGGTGTTGATCAAAAAAAAATAGATTCAGCCATAAGAAAAATTGATAATATTACTTTCAAACCCGAAGTTGGAAAAATATATAATGTGAAAGTTATAAAAATTCTAGACTTTGGAGCAGTTGTTGAATTTGTTCCAGGAAATGAAGTCTTATTACATATATCCGAGATTTCTTGGAATAGAATTGACAAAGTTACAGATGAGATAAATTTAGGGGATAGCTTTGATGTAAAATATTTTGGAATAGATCCTAAAACTAGAAAACAAAAAGTTTCAAGAAAAGTTCTTCTTAACAAATCTGATAAAACAAATTAAGTAAACTTCATTTTATGTTTCAAATATGTAACAAATAAGTTTTTTTTTCGTACAACCATTATAACTAAGTTTTTATGAGACAATTAAAAATTACAAAACAAGTAACTAACAGAGAAACAGCTTCGTTAGATAAGTATTTACAAGAAATAGGGAAAGTTGATTTAATAACTGCTGAACAAGAAGTTGAATTAGCCCAAAGAATCAAAAATGGTGATCAAATTGCCCTCGAAGTTTTGACAAAAGCCAATTTAAGATTTGTTGTTTCAGTAGCAAAACAATACCAAAACCAAGGCTTAACATTACCGGATCTAATAAATGAAGGTAACTTAGGATTGATAAAAGCGGCAAAAAGATTTGATGAAACCAGAGGTTTTAAATTTATTTCATATGCCGTGTGGTGGATTAGACAGTCCATATTGCAGGCACTTGCAGAACAATCTAGAATTGTTAGACTTCCACTAAACAAAATAGGATCAATTAATAAGATAAATAAAACTTTTGCTTTTCTTGAACAAGCTCATGAAAGGGAGCCATCTGCTGAAGAAATTGCAAAAGAACTTGACATGACAGTTAATGACGTCAAAGAATCACTTAAAAACTCTGGTAGACACGTATCAATGGATGCACCTCTAGTTGAAGGAGAAGACTCTAACCTTTATGACGTTTTAAATAGCGGTGAATCCCCAAACCCAGATCGGTCCTTGTTGCATGAATCACTTAAAACAGAAATTGAACGGGCATTAGAAACACTTACACCTAGAGAAGCAGACGTAGTTAGACTTTATTTTGGTCTAGGGGAACAACACGCAATGACTTTAGAGGAGATTGGGGAAACATTTGATCTGACAAGAGAGAGAGTAAGACAAATTAAAGAAAAGGCTATTAGGAGGCTCAAACATACATCTAGAAGTAAAATACTAAAAACTTATTTAGGTTAATTTGGTTTTTTGTAATGTCTAGTATTGTTGCACCTTCAATTTTATCTGCAGACTTCGGAAATTTAGCAAAAGATATTTCAATGCTTAATAGCAGTAACGCAGACTGGATACATATAGATGTAATGGACGGTAACTATGTGCCAAATATATCTTTTGGGATGCCTGTGATTGACTATATTGACTCTCTTTCAAATAAACCCTTAGATATACATTTAATGATATCTAAACCCGAAAGGTATATTGAAAGATTTTTGGATTATAATACTAAAGTCTTAACGGTACATCTAGAAGCAAGCAAACACCTTCATAGAACCATAGAAGAAATTAAATCTAGGGGGGTAATGGCAGGCGTAGCAATTAATCCCCATACAGATGTTAACCATTTAAGTGAAATCATAAAGGACGTGGATCTGGTTTGTTTAATGAGTGTCAACCCTGGCTTTAGTGGACAGAAGTTTATTGAAAATTCATTTAGTAAAGTAAAGAAACTTAAAAATTTGATACTTACTAAAAAGTCAAAATGTGAAATCCAAGTGGATGGTGGTGTAAATATCAAAAATGCTAAAGAACTTGTAAAAAATGGGGCGGAAATATTAGTAGCTGGCAATTATATCTTTAAATCTAACAACCCACACGAAAAAATTAATTTACTAAAAAAAATCTAGGCCTCTCCTTTAGGTCCAAAGTTTATTGGTATGTTTTTATTTTCTTTAATTTTTATTTCTCCTGAGGATTGCTCGAATCTTGATATATTCTCGTTTAAAGCATAATTTAGCCTTTTTGCATGCTCTGGAGATAAAATAATTCTTGATTTAACCTTTGCTTTGGGCGCACCTGGTGTAATTATCACAAAATCTAAAACAAACTCGGATGTGGAATGGTTTATAACAACTAGGTTACTATAGACGCCATCGACTGTGGTGTCATCTAATTCAATATCAATTTTTTTTTTGTTTGAGTCCTCCTTAGTCATAATGACTTTAACTAAATTTCATATTTTTCTTCCTTTTCCTCCTCCTTGTTTATTAAAAGACTTGTATACTCATCTTTTGATCCAACTATTACATCATTGTATTCCCGGAGCCCTGTTCCAGCAGGAATTTTGTGTCCAACTATTACATTTTCTTTTAATCCTCCTAAATTATCCTCTTTACCATTTACTGCAGCTTCATTTAGTACTTTTGTTGTTTCTTGAAAAGAAGCTGCTGAGATGAAAGATTTGGTTTGTAACGAGGCTCTAGTAATTCCCTGAAGTTCAGGTGTGGCCGTTGCTGGATTTGCATCTCTCGCAATTACAATATTTTTACCCTCCCTTTTCAAAAGTGAATTCTCATCTCTTAATTTGCGGGAAGAAATCATCTGTCCGAGTTTAAGATTTTCTGAATCCCCAATATCCTCAATTATTTTTTTACCAAATAAAGAATCATTTTCTCTAATAAAGTCATCTTTGTGAATCAATTGATCTTCTAAAAATAATGTGTCTCCTGGATCATTAATTTTTACTTTTCTCATCATCTGTCTCA
>CACPQA010000014.1 GCA_902635965.1 uncultured Bacteroidota bacterium | reverse complement strand
TATAATTAAAACCTTTTATCCTATTATATCCAATTTCCCTCAAACTTTTAGCATAATCTACTTTTGCATCTAATGCATATTGATTTAATTGGTTCTCAGTTAAGTTTTCATTTAAAAGTTTATGAATTTTCCCTATGAGAGAATGATCAAATGTTTCACCAAATCTTGCAATCATATGATCTAAAATTTTGTTTTTCCTTTCAAAAAACTGACTTTCAGTTTCAATGCTTTCATTTAGGCACTGTTCGTAGTATTTTTTGTCATTACCTATTATTTTTGAAAGATTAGGCACATCTGAAGGCACAACACTAAAAAGAGTTTTTTTAAGATTAGAATCTATCGAAAAGAGGTTTCTAATATTTGATACTTGACTTACATGATTGGACATTAATTGATCAAATAGAAGCAAAAATGCTCTAAGTTGATTCACCTGTGCCTTTCTAAGATTAGAGGACTTAGAAGGTAGTTCATCTTCGCGCAAACCGTACAAAGATGGCATTTCGCGCATAATTGAGTAGTATTTTTCAAATTGCTCTTTAGTAAACCTACCCTTACGATCATCTAAGTCACTTTTGAATTTTTGTTTGAAAAAAATTTTATCACCAACAACTAAAGAATCATATATCTGTTGGTAAATAATTTTGTCTATTTTATAGAGTGAATCATTTCTAAAAAAGCGTAATCCGTCAAAGTCATCTTCAAAAAAAACATCAAAAATTTTTACTAGACTAGGATATGAGTCTTTGTCGAATGAAATATAATCATCAAAAACTTTTATACCGTTTTTATAAAACACTAAATCATCGACCTCTAAGACACCATCCACTTTATAAATAACTTCCTTTAACTCAGAAATGTATATTTCACTAGTTTTCTCATTATAACCAAATTCATTTAAAAATCCCTTGTTCGTTAATGGCCCCGCATACAAATCTTCTACCTTATATCCATCTTTTTCCATATCGTTATAATCATAGAATATTGGCTTACTGGTTATACTTTCTTCAATATTCTTGTATATATGAGCTAATACTTCTTCACCAACAGCAAAAGAGTCTAAAGTGATTGTAGCTTCAAATTTTATTTCATCCTTCCTAAGCGGGGTGATAGATATAAAATCAGTTCCTACAGAACGATTTTGCATCAGCAAATTGTAAACCTCTTTTATTGATTTATCAATTATATTTTTACCTGAATTATCTTTTAACTGAACTTTTACAGAATACAATCCTGCTATATTTTGTAAATTATCTTTTTCGGGATAAACCCATGCATTTTGAACACTGTTAATACTGTCAACTATTAATTTCCTGTAATCACTTGTAGTACTTGGAGCACTTGGTAAAATTTTGTGTGGAGGATACAGCAAATTATTATCCTCCAAATCAAATTTATCTCTACCGACAAATAAAATGTCTTCAATTGGGAAATTAGATTTGTAGCCTAAATCAGTTATTGCATAACAAATTTGTTCAAGGAAAGTTATCCCAGGGTCATGATAATTATAATCCGTCCAATTGTTGCCAGAGAATCTTTGGATCCATTCAATTCCCTCTTTTAAAAGTTCGTCATAGCGTTGACTCTTTGTTGAATAATTTTCTGATTTTATGAATTTTGGCTTTACCACTTTTAAATATCCAATAAGCTAGTTATACTATAATCAATGGTAAATGGAACTTTAGTTTCTGGATCTTCACCGTAATCCCTTATTGTTTTTGCCATTAAGCTGTAATCGTGAAGTTTCCCAGACCATTTATACCTTATTTTGTCTCTATATCCACCATAATGCGCAGTTGTATTTTTAATTTTTGATTTTGAAAATCTACCTCCAAAAGTTGAAAGGGCTATCGCATGCGAAACACAGTAATGCCCTGTCAAAACTTTACCTTTAGCTACCGAAACAATTTCAAAAGCACTAATACCATCTAAATCAGTTAATAGGTAGTGCCATTTACCATCTGCAGGAACAGAACCTTTTTTAAATATCCCTACCCTACTTTTAATTCCCATTGTACCTTGGACCTCAAAATCATGTTGAGGGTTTTTTTGAATTAACTCCAATCTTTCCATCTTTTTTTAGTTTCAGCAAAGTTTTGTCTTTTTCGCCATGAAAAGACAAACCTTCATCCCCATTATTTATGTCTAATGAAAACTCAGATTCTTTTTGTGAATTTTTTTTAAAAAAAGATATTAGTTTTGAAGATTCTCCTAAGGGATTTATTTTTAGACCTGTTTTAGGTTGCATTGAAATTCCGTCGTCAATCACATTCATAGATGATTCAATTAGATCGATGAATTGCTTTTCTGTAGCAAAACCACCTTTTTTAAAATAATTTTTTAACGTTTCTCGATTCTTGGTTGCCATATCTTAGATTTTTATTTCAAATTGTAAATTATTAATATTTTCTTTTGTGTTTTTTTCTACGTAACTGTTTTCAATTAATTTTTCTTCACTTTTTTTAACAATAAGGAATGATTTATTTATTCCTAATTCACTGAAATTTGTAGGCTCTGGGGAGTGGTATTCATCTTTTGATAAAATTTCAATTTTATGATTATCCCTTGGAACGATAATTGACCATTTTGAACCACACTCTATGAACTCAGAATTTTCATTTTCAGCAGCCGAGTCATACGCATAAATGGATCCATCCTCACTCTGTTTAAAGTGAATTATTGAAATTCCAGTTACAAAAGCAATGTAGTTTCTCTCCTTTATAAATTTTATTATATCATATTTTTTTATTCTGTTGACGATAATTTTAGGAGTGTCAATATCAACTCTTCTCCATTTACAAATAAAATCAAGTAAGTCGACGTTTAATTTTTCAATACCTTTCCCTATTGGGATATCTCTAAATCTTAACTTACATTTAATCCATAAATCTTCAAAAATTGGATTTACAATCTCAATTTGATAAAAAGGAGCTAAAAATTCAGAGACATTAGATTTTATTTGATTCATTTCAGCTACGCTAAGTTTTACCTCTTCTATATTTTGAAAAATTTCAATTCGTTTTAAGCACAGTATTTTAAGATTTATTTTAGAACTTTTTTCATTATAATTGAAACACGAGACATGAGAAAGCCAATCAAAGCGATTTAAAATAAATCTTTCAATATCCCATTTGGTTATCGGTCTATTTTTATGCCTTAGGAGTTCACTTACCCTCTGATAAAAGTCAATTTTTCGCTCTTTTATTTTGAAAGAACCTGAATCAAAAGGCTGATTTACCGTCAAAACCCCATGGATTTTTTTTTCAAATCCTTCAACAGAATTGGCTTTAAGTTTTTCAATCCTATTTTTAGCATTAGGAGCTAAAACCTCTTTAACCATAATAGCATTTGTTTTTATTGACTTTATAAGACTAAACTGATCTGCTTGATCTTCTGAACATGCCTTTAAATAGTACTTTTGGGGGTTTAAAATTTTTTTTGAACGAGAAAAATCATCTGGAAATCTGAAAGAAATGATACCTGTCCTCATCAAATTGTATGTTTGGTCGAAAAGTATATTGTCGTTCCCCATTTTTTTCCATCCATCAAATGAAGAGTAATACCAAACAATCTTTCGGCTGAATTCATAATTAGTATTTTCACTTTTAATAATCTCAAATAGTATATTTAGCCCTGTGAAAGATTTTTTCGATTCAAGTCCAATAACAAGTTCTCCCTCGTTGAAAAAATTGTGAAACAAGTTTTTGCTAGCAATACCGTCTTTTGAAAAAGTTTTTTCAATTCCAAAAGGAGAAATTTGATGAAAAGTATTTTCCTCTAAAAAATCATTTTCAAAGTTTTCGGAGTCTTTAAAAACTATAGAAGTTTTTGCCTTATAGTCGATTCTTAGATTATTGATCTTTGGGGCAAATGGTTCATTTAATTCTGGTAAGTTTTCTTTTTCAGTTTTCTTTTTTTTGTCAAATTGACTTGCGATTGAGTCTGAATATAATTTGGGATAAAGGTCAAATCCAAATCCGTCAAGAGGTGAAGTCATCTCGAGCTTAAATAAACCCGTCTCAATATCATTTGAAAATTCATTTAAATAATCTGAATTGATTTGATAGTTTGGTTTAATTTTTAGAGGTGTCAAATCACCAAAGCTAACTCTACGCGAATTTATTAGTTCATTAACTTGATTAGCTTGAAAAAGGTTAAAATTAAAATCTTCACTGTCGCTTTCATTAAAATTAAAATCTGAAAGTGCAGAGATTTTTACTTTAAAACTATCATTTTTAAAATTTTGATTATAAGCTGCATAATAATCTGCAATATTTTTACATTTTGGAGGAAGGTTAGAATATTCCCACTGAAGACTAAAATCCGAGACCTTTTTATTAAATAACTCTTCGCATCCTAAATAAAAAACTGAACCATATTTGGCTAGAGGACCAAATAAATCAAAATCTGAATTATTGTCTACCAATTGTCCTTCTCTAAAAATTTTTATCTTTTTAAGATCCCTAACTTCGACCTTAATGTCAATTTTTTGAAGTTCAAGTGTGCTGAGAAAAGAGTAAGAGTTGTAAAAATTTTTCTGACTTAGATCAACTCTTAACAGGGGATGGTTAATATCTAAATTTAACTTATGTAGGTCTTCATCAAATCCAACAAAACTTGGATCAAGTTTGTTCAAATTTATCCCTATTCTGATTGTCCCCGTGGTCCAATCTTCCGGAGCTAAAACCTCATAATTTAGAATATTGTACCACCCTTCTTCACAAGTATAACTCAATTCAAACGCATTATTAAAAATTCTAGAGAAAACCTCTTCTTCATTTAGATCAGTATTATTTGAAATATCAATTATTAAATCAGAGAGATAACTTATGGATCCGATCGTAAAATTCAAGTCTATGGTTATTTTCCTGTTACTTGATCCTAATTTTAAAACTGGAGAAGAAATTAAAAATCCAATTTTGGCAAATTTCATTGTCATTTCTGAGGAGGTCAAAAAGTTTTGATCCCTACCTAAGGTTGAAAATGTAATTTCATTAGAATTAAATTTGCTTACTGCATCAATTGAATCAGCAATAGATTTAAAATAGATAGCAGATACCAATTGATATTTCGATTTAAAATCAAAGATTGGATTTCGGCTTACAAAAACAGTTAAGATTTCAGAGATTTTTATATTGTTTAGCTTTACATCATCTAACATTTTCAGTCTAACCGGGGCTCCATCAAAATATTGACCTGCAACAAGAAAATTTTCATTACTCAGGGTTATTTCATTACTATTTTCTTCTATATCAATTGTTATATAGGTGTTCACTGGTTGAGTTGAAATGAGTTTTTGTTTTAAAATTTTCTTATAATAAAAATCCAAATGCTTTTCAGAAAAAGAATTAATATCGATTTGGGTATATTGAAAAAGTTTTAGAAAAGAAAACAAAAGGCCTATGTGCGCTTTATGATTATTATTTTGATATAAAGATTCATCTAAAAATTTTTTAGATTTAATTTTAAGATTAAATATAGTTTCAAAAACCTCAGAAGAAATTAAAATTATTTTTTTTAGAGAATTGTTAAGCAATTCCTCGTTATCACTATAATCAAAAATTTCTTCAACTTTATCCTTTGAATTAAAATTCCAGATTATTGAATTAAAATTTTCTATATTGATTTCACCAAAGTCCTCAATTAACTTTTTTGAATTAAAAAAATCTAAATAGAATTGAAAGTGATAAAAAGCTTCCGCTAACCGACTTTCTATTGCAATTTCTATGGCTGATTCAATCTTGCTACTTTTCTTATTTAGGTTATTTTTTTTTGATGATGTATGCCAATCATTAACACAATTGAACATTTTTGCCGTGAGTTTTAAATAATCTTTAAAAACATCGCTTTTGACTTTTTCAGATGCTGACTGATCAAATCGTGCAATTAAATTTAGTCTTGCTTTATCAAATTCACCGATTGGATATTTAGAAATTTCTGATATTAAAAAACTTTCATCAGTTTCTAATAAACCCGAAAAACTCCCATTGATTTTATTTTTGTTATTGTAATAATTATAAAGGTTAGACAGTTTTTTAAGTAAGATAATGTAGTCAGAAATTGACCTGTCGTCAACCAAAATATTTTTAGGATCTAATATTTCTTTGAATTCTTTCAAAATTTAATCTCTTTTAATATTAGTTCCTTCATTTAAATAAAATGGAAATACAATGTTATCTCTAACATTTGTGCTTATAATAGTATACTGAAAATATATTTCGATTCTGCCCTCCTCCAATTTAATTGGTTTAATCTCAATTTCATCTATCTGTATCCTTGGTTCAATATTTCCAATATTTTGTTTTAACTCAAAAGTTAATACGTCTAAAATTGATTTGTCAAGTCGATCAAACAATCTTTCATGAATAATACATCCAAAATCTTGCCTCATGATTCTTTCACCTAACTTTGTATTAAAATAAATTTGTATGCTTTGGCGAATATCTTCCTCTTTTGATGTCATCTCTACGTCTCCTCTTTCAACATTAAATGTCGGAGGGAAAGACCAACCTATTCCTAAAAAAGATTTTTCTTGTTTTGATTCCATAATTATCCGCCAATTATTACAGTTGGTAATCCAGAAACCACCGATCCTCCGTGGGCAGTAGAATCTCCCATTCTTGCTGCTGGCATTCCACCAATCATTACTGATGAAGATCCCTTTACAATACTGTCAGGTGGACCAACACAAACACACATTGATCCAACTGTCGCTGCTGGTAAACCTCCAATAAGAACAGTGGGGACCCCTTGAGAAACTGGTCCACCAACGTGTGGAATTGGGGGAACGCCAGGAGTTTGCATCGGGCAAGAGTGAAAATCTGTTTGTCTAGCTGCTGCAGGCATTTTTAATTAATTTGAACAATTGAACCCTTTAAAACAGCTATTCCCGAGGAATTAAATTCCAAATTTGATGTTGCATTAGCCGAGAGTTTTGCGTCAGCTTTTTGAGATATGTTAAGACCTTTTATATCGACATCTGCATTTGAAGAAATATTAAATTTACCTTTAGCTGAAATTTTTATAGTCCCTCCTGAACTAATATTAATGTTCTTACCGCTTTGAATATCAATACCTGAAGATGAGGTTTTTATTGAATTATTATTTTGATCTTGAATAGAAATTTCTTTATTTTCTTCGTTGAGAAATATTTTATTCCCTGAGGGAGTTGAGATTGAAATTTCCTTTTCATCTTCTTTGAATTCAATTTTAAGATTACTTTTTGTCATAAAACACTTTAAATTGTTGTTCTCATTTATTGACTCGTAGGGTTTTCTTGAATTTGTATATAAACAACCTAGAATAACAGGGTTACGAGAGTCATTGGCAATGAATGAAATAACAACTTGTGTTCCTGTTTCTGGTATGAAGAAAATTCCGTTGTTCTCACCTGTGTAAAAATGCGTAAGTCTTGCCCAAATCCCATCACCAACATCATTGAGTGCTGGAATTTGAACTTTGATTCTATTTTGATTTTCTGGATCATTGTCAATTTGAATTACCTGTCCTATGTATAAACCTGATATGTTATTTGTTAAATTTTTCTTATCAAATATTGCTTTTTGATTAAAAAAGTCTTCCCTCAAACCAAATTCAATTTCAGTAAAAATTTTTCCCTCTTCAATTTCATGTGATACGTGTGATACATAAACATTGCCATCAAATCTGTTACCAAAACCACTTAAAGAAATGACTGTGTCCAAATCGATGTCTAAAACACCTTTAAACTTTACTCTCCCTGAAATCCTTTGGAGTCGTGAAATTTTGGTTAAAGAATCTGCCAATACTTTTAGTTCATTACTGTCTACATCATAAGGGATATTAATTTCTAAGTCATCAGGACTAGATTTTTTGCTGATCTCTTTCGCAGAATTTAATTCATTAGTAACAACTCCATTTTGGTTAGTTCCAACTTTTGAAAAGGTTTCATTGTTGTAAGTGTCTTGACTGTCCAATGTAATTGAATTAAATTGATTATTAGAATCTAAATGTGCTTCAAAATTTATTGTTCCTGTTCCATTAGTAACAGTTACTTTAGGAGAAATATTTGAAACAGAAGGATCCTTAATTACTACATTATTGTTGGAGTTAAGTACCAACAGTCCATTAAGTTTAGATCTTTGCAAAATAAAGTTCCAATCATCAACATTGTATTTTGGTAGAACAGAGTGTTGATAATTTGTAGGGTCAATTTTACAGGATAATCCAGAAATATTATTAATTAAGCTATTGATTATTTGGTCATCCGTTTTTTCTCTAAAAACTTTTGTAGTATAACTATTTTTTAACATTACCGCTTTGTCAACGCAGTCAACTACAAGCAGACTCTTAGTTTTCTTTTTTATAAAACCTTCCTTTATTGAAATAGAATGTTTTAAAATAATTCCTTCAAAAATCAAAGTCAATTTTTGATCATACCCAAATTTAATTTCAACTTCATTACCAGGATCAAATATTTTATTTTCACTTTCATTAAAAGTGTTTTTTGTGTAATCGCCACCCAAAATCTGAATTCTAGCCCTACTTAATTTATTTATTTCTTTAAAAGTTATAATTTTATTTATTTCAAAATCTGAATCCAGCAACTGACCATTTATCTTTATCTGAGAAGATACAGCTTTGTAAAGACTATCAAGTGTTTTTTTTTCAGTTGTGAGCGCCATATTTATTTTTCAATTGGTGGTAAAAAAACAGAACTTCCTTTCTTTAGGTCTCGGATAGAAGCTAGATTATTAACTTCCGCTATTCTTATATAATATTTTTTATCGTCGTAACTATCCAAACTAAGTTTTACAATATTGTCTTTGTCTTTAACTAAAGGCATTTTTGTTATGTCAGGACTTTGAAAAGTTCTGTCAATAACTGCATTGACCTCAGTTATGGTTAAAGTGATAGCTGCTCTTAATGGTGTCCCAGAAATACTAAAAAAATTATAATCATATTTTAAAGCTGTAACCTGCCCAAAATAAGAATCCTGAAAAGTATTCCCCCAGTATAAATATACATAAGGGTTTTGGTGAGTTTCATTATTTGGAACAACCGTTAATTCTTCTAACATTTTCACAGATTCTGCAACGCCAGATTTGTTGGGGAGACTAAGACTTATTGCTCCGGTATTATCTAAGGTAAATTTAAAAGTATATTTTGCTGGACGAAAAGTTTCAGTCTGAGATGAAGCTGGGCTGCCATCTGAATTAGAGGAGTCCTTTGGAGGATCAACACTACGAACCACAGAAATGTCAATTGGGTTTAATTGCATCACAAATTCACCAATCCTCTTAGAGGAAGTAGTATCTTTGTAAGCAACTATTTTTAATTTGGATACTTCACTCATAACCTAGATTTGTGTTCGATTTTTTCTAAAATTTCCTTTATACATTCTTCCACTATTTCCTTTTTCTCTAGATCTTTAACAACACCCTTAGACTTGAGATAATTTTCAATAATAGAATTTACCGTTTGAACAATATTTTGGTCTTCAAGTTCACCACTATTAATTTTCGCTTTAACAATTAGTTGTTGTATTTCCACCATTTTTAATAATAATTTAATTGACCACTCACAGACTCTCGCTCATATTTGCTGTAGGCAAGGGTGACTGTCTCTAAAACAACTGAACTCTTCTGGGAATTAAATTCTCCAAGGGTGAAGGAGGTCGGAAAACAGTCATACAATGACCACTTCTCGATAGTATTTAATTGATTAAGTCTGTTTGCATCCATAAGTTCAACAATAACGATTATGGTTTTTAATCTTCCGCTAGAGTCAACGCCCAAATTTTCAAGCCATTTTAATAACTGTGTATTGCCACCCATCAATCCTCTCACAAGTTTGACATCCTTATACTTGTTATTTGTAGGTAACTTATACTCCCTAGTATGGTCTCCTCCGTCGGTGATTAAAGTACTTTTATTTGATACAGAAATCATAGAGACCGATTGAAAAGGATAGCTTTGATTATTTGCAATTCCATTAAAGGTGACTTTAAATCTATACCCTAGAGCAGGGTAATTTGAACTTAATTGAGAGAACGCATTTTCTTGGGCCATAAAATTTAATTGTATCTTTTAAAGATTTGAATCCTACAAGTTCAATCATTTTAATTTCAAATCAAAGAAAACTTATAATTATTTAATTCAAATTGTATTAAATTAACATAAAAAAAAAATTTTGTAATTAAAGCTTGTTATATAAGGTGTACACAAATAAAAAAAAATAAAGATTTTGATGTTATATTTAAATAATACCTCATTTTAATTGTTTGATTATAACGGATAATACTTTATATTTAATTAATGTCAATGTTTAAAAATAATTATTGCCCTTTCCCTGGACTAAGACCGTATCGTAGTTCCGAATCAAATATTTTTTTTGGAAGAGAACGGGAAGTTGAAGATTCTTTAAGCATCCTACAACAGTATAAATTAGTTACAATAACCGGAGATAACGGTTCTGGTAAAACGTCACTAATAGATGCTGGTTTAATTCCGAAAATTCAAAAAGGATTTTCTGGACAACAAGGAAAAGAATGGTCGATTTGTAAATTTAGACCAGGTATATCACCTATAGAAAATCTGAGTAATTCCCTATCAGAAAGGGGAGCACTTTATTTAGGTGGAAAAGCAAAGACAACAGACTATGAAAATTATAAAAAAATACTGGAAAGCAAACTTGAACTTGGATTAGTTGAAATTTATAAAAATTCGGAAATATTTGAGAAAAGGAATTTATTAATTATAATCGACCAAATTGAAGACCTTTTTAAATTTAAAAAATTCTTCGATTTCGATGCTACACTAGACGACAACCTTCTGTTTAATATCATATATAGAACAAGCAGGTATAAAGAAACAGCCATTTACTTCATTATCGCCATTGATAATGAATTTATAAGTAAGTTAAATTCTTATGACCGTTTCACAGAACTTTTAAATTATACTCAATATAGTATTCCCAATATTACCCAAAATACAATTCAAGAGATCATAAATGATACTTTTCATAAAAGAAATGTTCAGCTTTCATCTGAGATAATTGAAAATCTCGCAGAAAGTCTTAAAGAAAACCCTTCTTATTTACCAAGAGTGCAATTTTTATTCAAAGGAATCTATAATCATTATGCCCAAGAAATAAAAGAAAAGATAAACTACCTGGATACTGAAAAAATTAATAAGATCGGAGGATTTAAAAATATTTTCAATCATCAAATCGAAGTATTCAATGAATCATTAAATGACTACGAAAAAAAATTATTTGAACAAATACTAAGATCAATGGTTTCCGTTGACGAAGTTTCAGGTAAATTTTACTACCAAAAAATTGATTATATAAATACTTATTCGGATTCAAATCTGCCAGATATTAGTGAATTTATTAAAAAATATAAAAATGCTTTTGGCGACTCTCTTGATATTTTTAAAAGCAAAATGAGAGGCTTAAATCCAAATGATCAAAAAATTTTAAATCCAAATGACATAATAACTTTAAAATATAATTTGTTCAACAAATGGAGAGAATTCAACAACTGGGTTGAAGAGGAGAAAAAATTCTATTCAACATATGAAGAAAATTATGACAAAGCAATCAAATACCCTCAAGAGAGTTTATTGACTTCAACATCTCTACAACTCGCTTCATCTTGGCTAAACGATTCTCAAATCAACGAAAGTTGGGCGAAAAAATATGATTTAGACTTTAATAAAACTGTTGAGTTTATTAAAGAGAGTCAAAGGGTGCACGGTGATGAATTAAAAAAACAAGAGGAGATAAAAAAAGATATAGAGTTCACAAAAAAAAGATTCCGAAAATATCGTATTGGGGGAGCTGTTGCAATAATTTTTGCTCTTTTTATAATTGGGTGGGAAAGACATCTAGAGGTTCGTGAGCAAGAAGCTTTTGGTTTAGAAATGGATAGAAAGCGATTTTTGGCAATTAAAGAAAAGGAAAAAATTGAAGCTTTAAATAAAGATATTTTGAATCTCAGAGAAAGGGAAAGTATTAATAGTCTACAAAGAGCTGCAGATCAAAAAGTAAAACTTGAATTAATTGAAGAACAGTTATTGTCACAAAGTAAGCTTATTTCACTTCAAGAAGAAAATAAGAAACAGAGTAAGATTTTAGAGAACAAACTTTTACGCATTAAAGAAGACAGCATAAAGGCAAATGTATTGATCAGCTTGGCTAAAGAAAAATCTAAATCCGCATCAAATTCAGAAAGATTTATAAATTTAAAAGACTCATTATCAACATTACTGTACACTCTAAATAATACCACAGTAAACGAATATGATTTACCTTTACTAGAAGAAATAACGATTTCTTCAATTGATCTTTACAAAAGAATAAAAGCTTTGGGTTTACAATTAAATAGGGATTTTGAAGACGACAATTTGCGACAAATAGGAGTAAATTTAATAGCAAAATTAAATGGGGAATATCATTATGCAGACGTTCGAAAAAATAATTTAGTGAATCAAAATGAATTGCCTCTTCTGGCTCTTAATATTTCAAGTTCTGGTAAAATAGCAACTGGAGGAAAGTCAAGAAAATTGTACTGTAGCGAGAACAATATCAGTTCAGGTATATCACCTTTGATAGAAATTGCAGAATTTAAATCACCGATAAACACCATAGAGTTTTTAAGTGAAAATTTGATATCAGTGGGGCTGGAGAACAGTTCGATTTGGATAATTGAAATAAATTCAGGTAGAAAAGAAAGAGTATTTCACAAAAAGAATTGGAGACCTGGGAAAGTCTTAAAAGAAAAGGCAATTAAACTGGCTCAGCTTGCATCTATTTTCCAAAAGGAGTACTACAGAGGATTTGGATTTTTAAGATATTTAAAGGATAGTAAAGCTCTTTTTGGGAGTTTGGAGAAATCCTTGGTTAAACTTGACATGACCAAAATTTCAAAAAGAGAAAAAGACTATTATAGCAATATATATCTAAAAAGTCTCTCATCAGAAGAATTTATAACCAGTATGGTTAATTCAAAAAAATCCAACGTTTTATATGTTGCAACCAATAAAGGAAATATCATAATTTTTGATACAACAACTAATAAAGAGATAAAATTGGACAATATTAGTCTTAATCTCAATAATGAAACAGCAATTGATATTGAATTCTATGATGATACAGTTCTCATAGGGACAAAGGAAGGTTCAGTATTTTTATATAAATACCAAAATAATAACTTATTAAAATACATAGGGTCAAAGCGGGCAAATTACAGTAAAGTTAAGGATTTACTTTACGATAAAGACAATGTCTATGTTATTTCAAATAATGGAGCAATTGTTATAATTCCCATCTCTAATTTTATAGATAATGATGATTTCAATAAAGCTAAAACACCAGTTAGTATTATGTTTGGAGAGGGGAATAATGGAAATGTGATTGAGTCTTTTAAATACAATAACAAAAAATATTTTTTCACAGCGGACAAAAAAGGAAATCTGGTTTTTTGGGATTTAAATTTAGAAAACACATTTGAGGAAATTAAAAGATTATATTCAAAAAAATTTCAAAATAAATTAATTGGATAATTAAAAAATTGAATGGGAAATAAAAATAATTGAGAGTTCTTCTAATACATAAAGCCAAATCAAAATTAGGGGGGTCTTTACTTTTAAGGATGTTATGTGATAATATCAAGAATCTTATTCTTCCAAAAAAAATTCAATTTGATCTCATTCAGTTAGGAGTTGAAATAAATCAAAATGTTTTTTTAAAAATAAATGATTTCAATAGAATTTTTTTTATGCCAAATTTTATTGATGTATTGAAAAATAGAAAAAAATTTAGATACAATTTAATTATAAATTTAGACAACAGTTTATATTCTTTTTTTTGTTACTGGGTACTGTATTCCGATAGAAGAATTAAAATCAGCAGAAAGAAATTTAGAAATATAAATGATACAGATGATTCCGAACGTGAAAAAATAACAGCAGAAAGCATTTTAAAGCAGATTAATAATGATAATTTTTATCAAATAAAATTACCAAGTTTAAATGTGGAAGAGATTAAACTTTTAAATACCAAGAAAATTATAAATTGGATTTTGGAAAGTTCAGGTCAAAAAAAATTGGAATTCCTTAATTTTATTTTTATATATTTTCGAATAAATAATCCAAAGTCCGAAATAAAAAAAGTCAATAATTTGATTGAAGAGATATTGAGAAATACTAATCACAAGGTCATTCTTACGATTGATAATTCAGAAAAAGAAATAATCAAACTAGTTCAAAAGAAAATAAAAATTAATAAAAATATAATTTTAAATTTTTTGGCATCTAACGATATATATTACTCACTAAAATTATGTCAAAAGTCAAAAACAACAATTACAAATATTGGATATATGTGCGTTATTTGCGATGTTATTGGTTGCAATTATATCTTTCCAAAAGAAAGTGAGCTCACTAATAAGAACATATCTTTTATTAGTGAGCACATTAACTACTATTCTGAAAAGATGTTTAAATCCTAATTTTAGTCTACAGATTGAGTCATACCTTCGTGTGCAAAAACAATTGTTTCAATTCCTGCCTCAGAAGATTGAGAATTCATATCCGTTGGTGTAACCTTTAATGGGAAAGCATTTAATAGCGTCCATGTAACTGCTGGCGTTCCATTTTCGTCAAGAAGTTTGATAACTACAGTTACTCTTTCATATGTATTTAACGAAATAGAGTTAATAAAATCAAAAAAGTCATTATCAGTTGCAAATACTCCTTTCTTGAGAGTTACATCTGCAAATTTAAACATCCCAGGCATCTTTATAGGACTCATTCCCGGGCTGTTGCCGTGTCTGTATTCTATAGCCTCAGTTTCTATATCAAGTCCACTGACTTCTTGGAAAGGTAAATCTGTAAAATCACCTATATCAACTGAAAAATAAAACTTTGGAAGAGGCCAATACTGATCTTGTTCTGCGCCTGTTCCTGCTGTTGGTGTTGCCATAATATATTATTTAAAATTAATTTATGATTTTTGTTGCTGTTGTTCAAATGTGATTACTATAAATTCTGCAGGTCTAACAATAGCAACCTTAACAGTCATTTTAAGAATACCATCTAAAATATCCGTAGATGTCATAGTCGATCCTAAACCTATCTCTATCTCAAAAGCATCTTGTGGTGTTGACCCAACTAGGATTCCAGAAGACCATTGATTGTTTAAAAAATTATAAACTGTAGCTCTAAGACTAGACCATGTTGTAGCGTTATTGGGAGAAAACACGTAAGCTTCTGCAGCAAACTTAATACTTTGTTCTAAATAAGTCATTGTACGTCTAACGCTTATATATCTGTAATCTTTAGAATTTCCTTCTAAAGTTCTTGCTCCCCAGACAAGCGTACCCTTTCCGGTAAAGCTTCTAATTGCATTAATAGCCTTTCCATTAAGAGGTAAATTTAACTCTTCTTGATTTTCGTTATTTATATTCACTGAGGGAGAAATAACAGATCCTAAGCTCAAATTTGCTGGAGACTTCGCTACATTTATCGAGTTGTCAACCATACAATATGCACCTGCCATTGCTGGACTTGGAGGAAGAACATTGAGTTCATCAGCCATATCAGCCAAAATAGAATTTAACTTTGGACTTATTACTGTTAGAGTTGACTGAAGAGATTTTATTAAATCAGGTTCTGTTGTTGTGCTAATCTTTGCAATCTCACTCTTAATACCTTGAGCACGAGCAGCAGAGATGTTATCCGAAGCGAGATTTTCGTCAACCTCTGCATTTAAAACATCTATTAAATCTTTCGGGTTTTTGATTCTAGTATAATCTATTTCAGAAGAATTTACGATAGTTGTATTAAGGGAAGGATAATAAGCAGCACCCCAAGACAAAAAATTAGAACCTACCCCTTCTCGAAATTTATCAACTATGTCATTATTGTCAAAAGTTCTTTCTGAATTTCCATTATATACATCCAAAACTGCGAAGCGATTTTTCATTTTGTACCCGCAATGCTGGAGCATAGCGGCTTGGACAGAATAGCAATCAGTTTCTGTGAGCAGGATGGCTTCAGGAATTACTAGAATTGTGGGTTCTGTAAATTTTTCTAAAGCTGCTAATCCACCTCCAACAGCAACATCGTTAAGAGCTTTTGAAGATATTTTATCAGAGTAACTTCCAACCGATACTATATAACAGTCTGACCCTCCATTAACAAAATAGAGTCTGATTGCATCATACATTAAGTATCGAGTGTCCATATCCATTTCTAAAGAATATTCACTAGACCCAGTTTTAGCAGCATCTGCTTTTGCCGCAGGGGTATCACCCTCCTTAGCTGCCGGCTTTGGTTTTGATTTATTGGGTTGGGATATACTAAAGAGAGTATTTGGTGCGCCACCAAATAACTCTACAAATTCTCCAAAATTTGAAATTTTGGTGGGAACATTAGTTAAGGACTTAGTTCCACGAAGAGCCTTCTCAGTGTAACCGACAAATGCTGGTATTGCAGTAGCTACTGGGACAACTGATGTCCCAAATGAACTTTTCTCTTCAATATATACTCCGGGGGTTGCTAAATTCGAAGCCATAATTTTTTAATTTATTAATTGATTTATTGATTATCACTTAAATGTAAAAAATTAATCCAACGAAACAAACACCTCCGCGATAAATTTTTTAATTTCTTTGTCAAATGACATGTTTTTTGGTTCAGGGTTGGGAAGTTGGATTGAAAATGTGTTTAAAAACTTATCTTGTTTTTTTAAAAAAAAACTTTTTTTATAAATCTGGGATGATTTTATTTGTTTTTTTTGAGAAATAGTAAATACCTGTCTTCCACTTGACAAATTTCTTTTGTTCATACTTGAAATCTTTATGGTATTTTCATCATCAGTTACGAATAAATTTGAGTAATTAAAATCTTCTTTGCTGCTATATAAGTTATATCTTATTATTATATCTCTTGACTTAAAATTAATATTGAATTTTTTTTCAACTAGATTTTTTTTTGAAGATTCCTCCCCAAAGAATTCATTATTAGAGTTTAATTCTATTTTTATTTCGCCAGACAAGAAACCATTATTATTTACCATACTCGTTTTATCAACATATTCTTTCTGATGAAGTAGGTTTGTTTTATTATTATTTTGAAAAAGAAAATTTGTTCCACCTTCTAAATTTAAATCAGTATAATTAAAAAAAAGTGGGTCATTGTTTGTTAGCTTAAAAGTTAATTGGATTGGGCCATTGAATGAAATACTAGTAAATCTTTCATCTCTATTTGAAATCAGAACAAATCCATTAATTGTTTTTCTAAAAATAATCCCATAGTCTTTTAATATATTTCTAGTATTTGATGAAGGATTGATTTCAAACGAAGAGCACAAACCATTTTCAAAATAATCATGCATTATTTCTACAGTTAGAATTTTTTTATAATTAGAAGTGTATTTTATTTGATTAATCATTGGTTCCACATTTGTTATTTTCTAAAAAGACATACTGCTTAGAATAATTATTTCCAACTACTTTCCTAATATAGGAGGAATATCTTCAATAATTGTGTCACTATCAAAAATAATCTGTTTGATTCTGTATGCACATGAAGGTATGTACTTGGTGCCAATTGCACCCCAAAGTCTCATCGTATCGGGCATATTTAAATTATATATTTCAACATGTAATCTTGGAATATTCATAGGTAAGCCTGGGGTGTTAGCTAAACTAAAAATAGGGTTTCGTTGAAAAAAATCAATTACTAAAGAAACATGTCTTAGTGACTCAACGTAATTTACATCTGAGAAATAAGATGCAAACATAATGTTGATATTAAGATTAATCGCAGGATTATTGACAATCCCACCAGAGGTAGCATTTTTTGATAATTTTTCTTCCTCAATGCTTAATAAAAAAACAACTATTTTGTTTTCAATTCCTTGACTTAAGTTGCCTTTTATGTCAACTAGACTTCTTACAATCACAATATCCTCATCAATTGATAATTTATTTTTTATATACTGATTTGTCTTCGCTGCAATTGATGTAATTATATTATGAATCATTTTTTCACTTATTTACCAACAAACATTCTTATTGCTGCAAAGATTATTCTAACTATATATATTGAAATGAATGAAACAATACAACCTATTATATACAATTGCACAGAAAAAACTTTTTCTATCCTCTTCAAAGATCTGTCCGTGGAAGTTAATTCAAGCAATTCAAGAAAAATAAACCCCAATATCAATGATATTACAAAGCTTAATATAATCCAAAATAACTCTCTTAGAATGATTGATTTCATTTTCTCAATTTATGGCTTCTGAATAATTTGTCCAAATTTTGCTTTTGATGCAATCAAAAAAACTAAAATACCTATAAAAAAACCAATATAAATTTGATAACTAGATTCTACAGTGAAACCAAATTTTCCCAATAATTCTGATATAAATACAACCAAGGGAATCAATAATACAAACCCAATAAATATAACAATTAGTTGGTTTATTCTACTTCGCATTATTGAATCTCTTACCCTCCAATCAGATAGCACAAGAACAAAAGAAACCACTAAAGCAAGTGTAAAAAAGATAATTATTGCTATAAAAATATCCTTTTCTTGTACAAGATTTTTTGCGAAACGAATTGGAAATCCGTTGACTTGAGTTATTGGGTCATTAAAAGAAACTTTATCTGTTGAAAAATAAATCTCAATTAAATTCCATAAATCATTTTGCCCATTATCATAACCCAAGGCCCAAACACCTACTCCTTTGAGCTTATTGCTCATTGCAAAGTCATATTTTTTTGATAAAGTAAAAGCGTCGTCAAAATGGATTTCTTTAATCGAGTTGTCTTCAAAGGCTGCACGATAAATCTTACTCATTGAAATTGGGTCCAATTCCACATCTGCATTTAACTCATTGTTACTTAAAAACAATTTATTGATTTCGCTGTAGGTGATTCTTCTTTCTAAACTAGCATTAAATGTGTCATCTTTAAGAGGTTTAATATCCCAAAGGACCCCATAATAAGGGAGTGCCAATATTGTTTTACCAAAATCCATATTTTTCCCATCATAGTATTTAATTGTGCTAAGTAAGCTTAGATTTCCTTCTGATTGCAGTGGTGCAACTGCATCGGGTGTAGAAACACTGTTGTAGTCGTAACCCATTATAACAAACAAATTCACAAAAGAATCAAGTTTTTTAATATCATAATTTTCTCTGTCTTTAAAAGCGGGAAGGGTAATTGAAATAAATGGACTTTCCTTTTCATTAATTTCAAATTGGGTAGACAAAAATTTGCTAAATCCCTCAACAAAATTTACAAACTCACTCTTATATCTAGAGGGAACATCTTCAAAGTTTATATCAACGCCATCAGCATTTCTATTTAAAATTAGTTTCGAAACGTCACCATAAAGATTATTCCATAAAAGCTTATTGTCTAAGAAGCGTTCTTGATTTTTTGAACCATGTAATGATACGGTTAAAAGAACTCTTGTATTATTTGCTTTTGCCGAATCAATTAATTTGGTATTATTCCAGTCTTCAATTTGTTTTGGATTTTGACTTAATCCGGTTCTTGAGTTAATATTGTAAGAAAAATATGAAATGGTCGAAAGCAATTCGAAAGGATATTGTTTCCAGCTCGAACCCATCCAATAAGGATGCCAGCCAAACACCTCTCTATTTTTTTTTATTGTTTTAAAAGATTCATCTTGTACTTCGAAGACATTTGAAACACTATCCTTGTTGGTGAAATTTACAACAACTCCCGGATCATATCCATTTAAACCCTCAAAAATGTATCCATACTCGTTAATCATATTTTTTTGTTGAATGGGATTTCTTTTCATTTTAAAAACAGAATCATTCTGATTTGAACCACCCTGCTTATTATCTAAACCAAGTCTTTTAGAATATAACTTCTGTTGCCTTTTAAACCTGTTTACTTGTCCAAATGTTTTTCTGATTGTAGAATCTATTTTTTTAAGTTGTGTGCATGACTCTAAGGAAGAGAAACAAACTAAAATTAAAATATAATATAGGGCTTTAATAAACTTATTCATTTATTGATAGTTTGATGAATTTCTTTTTTTCATAAACTTCGCTTTTTTGATAAACCTCTCTTTCTTTAAAAAAAACTGAAACAAGTCCTAGCTTGATATTGTAAGAATATATATTTGAAAAGTTTCGTATTACTACCTCGGCTCTTCTGTGAGGTTTATCAATTTTTTTATCTGTTTGGTATAAGGCATAGTTGCCAGAATAGTTGGGAGTTCTTACATCTAAACTAATATTATTAACTTTTAATTTTATGTTATCATTAACTGAATTTTGAAGAGATATTTTTTCATCAGAATTAAAAAATTCTTGCTTTGCAAAATTAATCAAGTCATTATCTTTGTTACTAAACCAATCAATTGTGTTAAAGGGATTTAGAGAAACCCAATAACCCCATCCAACAAGTTCCTTACCTTCTGGGTCAATGTCAAGTGGTACTATTAATTCACTTTTGCCAGTGATGTCAAGAATGGGTTTCAAAACAAGTGATTCATTATAAATTGAGTTATAAATTGTGTCATTCAAAACCTTTATAACTATCTGCTCGGACGGTAAGCTATCATATACCTCTTCGTAATTAATATTTAACGGTGACACCTTTTTAAGACTAATTTTAAGATTTGATCCAAATAATCCCTTATTCTTGAAAAATCCGTTATTGATAACATTTAAAGTCAAAGGATTATCGTTGATAATTCTTATTTTACCTGATTGTTTGCTTTTCTTGGGAAATTTTTGTTTTACAAATCTGTAAGTGTCCCCCTCTAGTATGGATACCTCCTCTATTTTACTTTTGCCAATATTTTCAAAAGAATAATAAATTTCGTCACCTTTTAACACATTATATTGATAACTTACTGGTGAACCATCAGTAGGGGTTTTCATATAAATATTAGTTAAAAAAGTAGTATCATTTAGATTTTCATATATCAAGTTGTCATATAATTCTCTGTCTTCAAAGTCGATTAACACTTCTTTTTCACTAATCAAAATTGAATATATGCTGTCCAATTTGTTTTGTTGTTGTAAGTTTAATTTCTTTACATTGTTTGATTCGAATGAGGAGATCACTGGTTCATTTGATAGAAAGCTGTTAGAAATTTCCTCGTTTGCAGGCAAATTCACATCGACTGAAATTTCATCAGAAAGGCTTTTAAAAGAACCACATGATAAAATTAAAACACCAAAAGCCAAATAAATTGAATACTGCATTTTAAACATCCTTCAACTCTTTTTTATCTGGTTTATTCTCATTTCTAATCTCTTCATATCTAGCCAAAGCCTTTTCTCTAATAATTTGTTTTATTTCGGTTTCCTCAGATTTCATTTCAAGTGCTGTTGAAATTTTGTTTAGCTTTTGATTTTTCTCTCTTTGGTTGATATTAAAATCTTTAATTTTTAAGAAGTCCGTTTCAAATTCAAATTCAGCTTGCATAATCAAGTTATCGTAAGGTCCTTTCTTTGAAGATAATTTTGTGAGTAAAGGAGCTGTTTCAACCATAATAAATATCATCATAATAAAATAAGAAGCAAAGTTCCCTACTTCCTGTAAGGCTCTAATTTTGTCGAAAAAACCCTGATTGAAGGAAGCTTGGAGTGTTTCCCTTTCAGAATTGGATCTTTTCAAAATTTCTTGCTCTCTTAAAGATAATCTTTGCATTTCTAGATTTGTCTTTTCTCTTTCAATTTTTAGTTCGGAAGAATAAGATTCATATTTTATTTTTCTTTCTTCACATTCAATTCCTCTACCCTTTACGCCAGTGCCACAGGTACCGTTGCACTCACACATGTAGTCTTTATAATATTTCTCTCTTAATTGTAATTTATCTTCAAATGTTTTTTGATATGATGATTTCTGAATATTTAGTTCCTTCATTTCTTCTTTGTATCTTAATTCTAATTCAGCTGTTTTTTCGATTTTTTGTTGAATTAAATATGCAGTAATTTCATCTTCAAAAAGCTTGACTTCAAGCGGTTTAGAAATAATTATTGCCACCAATATTGCTAGTATTAAGCGAGGGAATGAAATTATAAAACTCTCGTATTTAGAATCTCCAGATCGAAGACTTTGAACAATATATCTGTCCAAGTTAAAAATTATAATACTCCAGAAAACCGCGAGAGGAAAAATGAGTAAATACGAATCAAAAATTTGTGATAAACCATAAAAAGAAGAAATAAATGCCAAGAGTGCAGTAAAAAAAATTGTTGCACCTATACTAGCATATTTAATTCTTTCAAATTCGGGACATTTATTGATGATCTCAAAACTTGCACCAGAACATTTTAAAAAAAATCTACCTAAAAAGTTTAGTCCTTTTTTATCCATTATTTAAAGAATAGATTAAACTAATCAAAAAATTAAATTAAATATAGCTAAATAAAAAATTAATTATGTTTTTTTGAAGACTCTTAAAATTTTGTTTAATAACGAATTTGCCTCACCATCTTTCATCTCTTCTTTTTTTTCTTCTTCAACTGGAGAGATGCAAAAATTATATTTTTTTGAACCATAAATTGAATCAAATTTAAAAGAGAATTTGCTTTCATGCCTTAAGAAGAACTCATGTTCACCCTCCAGTGGGAGATCTCCAATTAGCTTCTCGCTAAGTTTACCAATATTTTGATTCGCCCAAGAGATTTTTATTTTTTGATTATAAAAAGCAAAATATTTGTGATTTCTTTTATTGTTGCTTTTAAGGACAACATATTCGTTAATTATGGAATCGAATGCCTCAACAGTGAATTCTATTGATGAGCTCTGTAAAATTTTAATTATCAATTGCTTTGAAACCTTATGTTCTCTGTTCTCCGCTTCCATTTTTAGAATAGTGTCATCGTTAATTAAAATAGCCTTTTTACCTTTTGGTTCCAGATCGTCATATGTATTGTTAATTGAAATACGATGGGCATTTTTAACCTCCCATGAAACGTTAACATAGGTATTCCTTTGTACAAATGTTTTGTCCGTTTCAAACTTGATTGTAATATCACCAGTTAAAAGTTTTATTTCATTTGATTCCAAACGAAAGCTGTCAAATAAGTTGCTTAAGAAAATTATTTTCGCCTCTGCCCCTTCACCTTTAAAGTAGTCTGACTTTTTTTGTATGGCGAATCTTTTGTCAATAATAGCAAAATGAACATCATTTTCATAAAGATCATTATCCGTGTTCCAGTGCACTGCAACACCTGACTGGATAATTCTATTAAATAGGTTGACAATTCTCAAAGATTTTTTTTCTGTTAAAGCAGAAATTATGACTGTAATATCTATCTCTGTATTAGTTAAGTTTAAAATAGTGTCGGAAATGGCCAAAAAATCATACTCAGACAAAAATAACTGGAGGGTATATTTTGTCTTAGAAATGTTTTTATTTATTTCATAAACAAAGTCTGTTGCAGTATATACTTTATACAAAGAATTATTTTTCCTCTAATTTATTGAACAGATATTTACAATTCAAAATATCAAAAGATTATTTACAATTCTGTTTCACTCCTTTAACAAAAAATTATTTTTTATTTGTTATTGAAGCATAGATTTGATATCTCGACTAAAGTCTATATATTAATACTTCAGTAAATCAATTTAAATGAATAAAAAAATATCCATTTTCCTTTTGTGTATAAATTTTTGTTTCTCTCAAGATAAATCTATTATTTCTAATCTTGAAAATCTAACGCTAAACATAGGGGAAGTGTTCAACCCAAAATCACAAGCAATTAACTCTGACGGCAGTGCTATACAGTGTGTGAAAGTTATCTATTTTAACAAAAAAGGAGTATTCAGTACAGCCAAATCAATAATTTTTGACAGAGAGAAAGGAACGCTTAAAGCTAATGATCCAGGAACTCATGAAGTTGTTGCAGTATGTATTGATAGCAATGGGAATCGTTTAACGAAAACTTTCAATGTTAATGTTAATTATCCAAAAATTAAAAACGTAAAACTTATAACAGACCAAAAAAGTATTTATGTGGGGAATTATGTGAAATTAACTTTTGAAGTAACAGATGAATTTGATAATAAAAGAATTATTGATTATTGGAATTATGACAAAGCGCAAAGATATTTTGCTAATGTTGGAGTTAATATAATATCAAGTAATGATAAAATTAGAATTGATTCATCAAACAATATTTTGGCACTTGAAGAGGGGAATACGAGTATAAAGGCTAATTTCGATGGAGTTACCGATAAAATTGATATATATATTCAAAAAAACCCGATTTCAGAATTAAATTTAATTTCTGACAATTCTAATGTTAAAACGGGAGATGTAGTAAAATTTGGTGTAATAGCTCTAGACAAGAAAGGAAATAAACTTAATGATATGCCTGTTGAATATTCCTTTACAGGTAGATCTTTTGATAAAAGTAGTTTGGCTTCTGGTTTAATCCTCGAAGATGGAAGATTTGTTGGAGATATCCCAGGTAAGTATGTCGTAACAGCTAGAGTTGGAAACATCACTTCATCAAATATTATAAATGTTTTTCCAAGAAACGTCAAACGTGAGGTTATAGGTATTGGAGAGGGGCTTGTGAACGACAAACACACCTCTGACTTTTGGGTTTTTGAAGGAGTTGATGGAGGGGATTATGCTGTTACAGGAACATGGGGTGCAGATGGTAAAGCATACTTTTGGGATGTAAGTAATCCGTCAGATTTAAAAAAGATTGATAGCGTTCAGGTTGACGCAAGAACAGTAAATGATGTAAAAGTTTCCCAAGATGGTAAAATTTGTGTTATTAGTCGCGAAGGAGCCTCAAATAGAAAAAATGGTATTATCCTGATAGATGTAACTAATCCTAGAGATGCAAAAATTATTTCTGAATACACCAAGAATTTGACCGGTGGTGTTCACAATGTCTTTATCGATAATAACCATATATATGCATTAAGTAATGGTGAAAGATATTATATATTAAACATAGACAATCCTCTTCAGCCCAAAGAAGTTGGCATGTTTGAAGTCGGTAAGGAAGGTCAGGCAATTCACGATGTTTGGATTGAAAACGGAATAGCCTATTCATCGAATTGGAGGGACGGTGTTTATCTAGTAGATGTTGGCAATGGGATTGCGGGAGGGTCACCTTCTAATCCAGTTTCATTTGGAAATTATTCATATGACAGTGGAGCACATCATGCAACCTTTCCTTATAAAAGCAAATCAACTGGGAAATTTTATACTGTACTAGGAGACGAGATTTTTCCAAAAGGTGTAAATCCAAATGGAACCAATGAAACAGCTGGATTTCTTCACTTCGTAGATTTTACAGACTCAAAAAACCCAAAAGAAGTTGCTAAGTACGAGCTTCCTACACACGGGTCACATAATTTTTGGATTCAAGACGATATATTATACGTTGCTATGTACACAGGGGGACTGAGAATCGTTGATCTAAGTGGAGACCTACTCGGTGACTTATATAAACAAGGTAGAGAAATTGGTTATTTATTAACAGGTAATCCAAAAGGCTATATCCCCAACGATACAATGGTATGGGGTGCGCAACTTTATAAAGGAAACGTTTTTTATTCGGATTTTAACTCTGGCTTGGGAGCCGCTAAAGTATTAGACGACAAACCAGACAATAGCAAAACAAATCAATACGTTGAATGACAAAGTCTAGAGGATAAATATGAGAAACTTTTGTGAAAAATTTATTAATACGTCTAACAAGAGTATGAAATTCTTATACCTTTCATTCTCTTTTTTGACTATTAATTTTCTAAGTGCTCAAAACTATTACCTGTATGTAGCTTCTGAATCTGATGATACAGTTTCACTGCTTAAATTTGATGGTAATTCGATTAAAGAGATTAAACGAATAAATGTTGGTTTCTATCCAACTGAGGTAGAAGGGCCACATGGGATTACAGTCGACCCAAGTGGTGATTTTTGGTATGTGACTCTGGCACACGGTAATCCTTTTGGAAAGTTAATTAAGTATTCAACAAAAGATAATACCGTAATTGGTGAAACTACTCTCGGCCTTTTCCCAGCCTCCATGGAAGTTTCCAAGGTTACAAGGTTCATTTATTGCGTTAATTTTAATCTACACGGGAACATGAAGCCTTCTTCTGTTTCAGTCATAGATGCTGAAACAATGACTGAAATTACCAAAATTAAAACTGGTAGTATGCCTCATGGATCAAGAATATCCAAAGATGGTCTGAAACAATATTCTGTTGCAATGATGTCTGGAGAATTATTTGAGATAGATGCTTTATCTCTTAACGTTAGTAGAATCCTGAACTTAGAAAAAAACTCCGGAAAAAATCATACAAAAATGAAAATGAGTGAAAAGCAAATGAATCATTCGGTAGTAAAACCCACTTGGGTGATTCCTCATCCAACAAAAGACTTAGCTTATGTTGCTGGGAATGGATCTAATGAAATAATTGAAGTAAATCTTGATAAATGGATGATATCAAAGAGAATAAAAGTAGAAAAGGGGCCTTATAATGTAGAAATCTCACCAAATGGAAAGTATATGATCGCAACTTTAAAGGGAAGTGGTGAAACTGCAATTTGGCAACTTGAAGATGGTTTATTAATTAAAACGATAAAAAATTCAACGTCGGTTCCGCACGGTGTGGCAATTTCAAATGACAGTAGATATGCTTTTATTTCCGTGGAGGGTAAAGGTGGTGAGCCTGGAATTGTTGATGTAATTGATCTTAAAAGTTTAAAATTAGTCGATAAAGTAGAGGTAGGTAAGCAAGCAGGGGGAATCGCGTTTTGGAAAAAAGAAATTTGAAAAATGGAAAATTATAAATTTTACAATTTACAATGGGGTCCGTAAAAATAAGTTTAGCATCTACAGACTTTGACTTGGTTGGCATAAAAAATTTACAAACAAGAAATTTAAAAACGAATCTTTCTTCCGAGGAAAAAAAAGCTGAGGGATTTCTTACCGCAGAATACACAATTTCTTACTTAAAAGAAATCAATCAAAATTCCCCTGCAGTAATTTTGAAAAAGGAAAAGGTGGTAGGTTATGCATTGGCGGTTACCAAAGAGTTATCAAAGGAACATGAAGTACTAAATCAACTGGTTGTAAAATTTGAAAAACAAAAATACAAAGATACTCTTCTAGCCTCTGAAAATTATATCGTGGTTGCACAACTTTGTGTAGATAAAAGTATTCGTGGTATGGGATTTGTTGAAAAAATGTATTCTTTTTTTAAAAGTAAATACTTTGATTACAAATATTGTGTCACAGCTGTGGACAACAAAAACCTAAGATCTAGTAAAATTCACAAAAAATGCGGTTTTGTAAAAATTGGAGAAGTATTGATTGGCAACAGTCCTGGAGAAATAATCCTTTGGGACTGGAACAATAAGAAATAATTTAGGGCAAATTATTAATAAAACTCACAACTCCGTTAAAGTAGGTTTCTTGGTCATCATACATGCTCCAATGGCTTCCTTCAGGACAGTACAAGTAAGTCCCGTTTTGAACTTCTTTACTCATCCATTCCATCTGTTTTGGATCCATTGTATCATACCTTCCACCAATTGTAAGTACGGGTATTTCTATTTTTTTTAGGTCATTTTTTCTATCCCAATCCTTTAATAGTGCATCACCAACCACACCAAACTCACTTGGCCCTTGCATTTTTAAATAAATATCAAAGTTAAGTTTACTTTGGCTTCTAGTTACTGGGTCAGGCCAGTCCTCTAATGGCATTCTTAATGCATGTTTTGGATAGTAATGTTCTTCAACCAGAGAAAAATATTCTGGATTTGTGTAATCACCAGCAGATTCTAAAGCTCTTATTTTTTTTAAAACATCTGGGTCTAGTTGGGGAGCTAAGACATTATTTGCGTAATCAATATAATCAGGAATAGATGGAACCATATTTGAAATTATAAGGGCTTTTAGATTTTTTTGATATTTTAGTGCGTATTCAATTCCTAAAATTCCACCCCAAGAATGACCAAGTATAATAAAATTGTTTTCATTCAAGCCTAAAGACTTTCTAACTTGCTCAACTTCGTCTACAAACCTTTCTGTGGTCCAAAGTGACTCTATTTTTGGATTATCACTATTATTGGATCCTAGTTGATCATAATAATAGTATTCTATAGATTCTTTAGGAAAATAAGAGTCGACTGCTTGAAAATATTGGTGATCAAAGCCTGGCCCTCCGTGTAATAAAAGAACTTTTTTGGTTGGATTATTCCCAATTCTTTTTGTCCAAACATTAAACTTTCCAGAGGGAGTTTCAATTTCAATTGTTTTGACACCTCCAGATAACTTATCATCCTTATTAGAATAATCAAAATAAGTATTTTGACTTTTAGGTCCTTGACAACCAACTAGCAGTACAGAAATTAAAAAAAATAGTTTTTTCATATAAATTAATTTATAAAACAAAAGCCAAGTTATTAAACTTGGCTTTTATTGTAATATTTATTCATTCTCAGTTAAAGGAATTGGAATGATATTAAATACTTGGTCTCCCGGGCGATCAATTGGTAAGGAAGCAGATTTTCCATATCTCCTTAAATCATACATTCTGTGATTTTCACACCAGAACGAATATCTCCTCTGATTAAGTAACTCATCAACAAGAGCCGATTCAGTACTTGCGCCACTATAATCTGAAAGTCCAGCAGATGATCTAATAACATTCAAAGCTTTTATAGCTTCAGTAGGATTAGAAGGAATATTAGCTTCTGCGTACAACAGGACCAACTCTTCATTTCTAATAATATCAATCGGTGATATGTTAGTGGCATATAATTTAGTTTGGTGTGTCCCATTTAGACCGTCCTGGGTTGTAGGGTCTGATCTGACGATAGTCTTGTCAGTAACTCGTTTGTCACCCACTTCAGCATCAGCAATAAAACTGTTGTGAACTATTATTTGATCACCGTTGTTATCAATAATTTTATATAATCCATTTGTAACGTCTCCGGCAGACAAACTAAATACATGTTTAGGACCAGTCGTTAAATCTCCATTTAAGTTAAAAAACGAAGAATTTAAGGCAGTTAATGCAGAACTTTTATTTCCAGCGTAAACAAGTGCAACAGCTTTTACAGCTCTATTAAACTGAGAAAAAGTAGATGGTGTGTCAAACCCATCAAATCCAGCTAACGGGAAAGAGAAACTTGAACCCGCAGCACTAAGATCAGACAAAGCATTGTCTAGCATTGATACGACTTGAGACAAAACTTCACTTTCACCTAATATTGGGCCTAGGTTTGTGGGGTCGCTTACATCAACACGTGCACGTCCGTAAGATTTGACCAACATTATTAATTGATGTGCAACCACAGTTTTTGCAAAACCTCTGTAGCCTGAAGCACTTTGGGCACTAACAGAACTGGTGTTATCTAAAGCCTCTAATAAAATATTTGCATTTTTGATAGTTCTATATTTGGCTGCCCAAACGCTAGTCGAATAAAACGAGTTGTTATCTAAAGTAGCACCATTAGCACCCAGAAGGTCACCCGTGTTTCGCGGATCAGCGTCAAATTTGTAAAGCTCGCGAGCCATAGTTCCAGTATGTACTGTTTGACCAGCAACTCCACCTCTCATACCCGATTCAACACCGACTATTAAATTATTAAGTTGGTTTTCTGATGCGTCAGTTAGTACCCCTTCTAAACTTGGTCTGTTGGGATCAAACTCTTCATCAAATGTACATGATACGGTAAAGGTTAGTATTGTCATCAAAACAACTACTATCCTACTTATGTTTGTGATTTTAAAATTTTTCATGTTTTAAATATTAAAAGTTTACGTTTAAGCTAAATAAGTACTGTCTTGAATTTGGATAAGGGGTAACTTCTATACCACTTGATAACCCAGCACCACCATTAACAGAAGTTTCAGGATCATAACTAGAATAATCAGTTATTGTTAACAGATTTCTCCCTGTTAATCCTAATCTTATGTTTGTTATGTCCTCTGATAACCATGAGAATTTGTCTTTTGGAATATTATAATATATTCCAGCCTCTCTTAATCTCATATACGCAGCTGGCTCGATAAAACGCTGTGGAACAAAACCTAGAGATGCTCTAGCTTGTCCTTCAGCCGTATCTAAATCAGCAGTTACTCCACCTAGATCAGTTAAAAGCTTAGATAAGTTGATATTTTCACCACCTTCTTTCCAGTGAATTAAAAATCCAATTTCTAGATTTTTAGAAATTGTAAAGTTATTATTGAAAGATACTTGAAAATCAGGCTCGACATCACCTATTTGTGTTGGTACGCCACCAATATTACCAGCAAGTTGAGTGACAGGTTGACCCTCTTGGATGTAGAAAGTTCCGAGTCCTAAACCGAAACCAGCACCTGGTTGGGGAAAGGCTGGAACGTCTAACCTTGTTATTTTTGACCTATTTAACCAAAATTGGATTCCACTATTCCAACTAAAACTGTCAGTGTCATAAGCATCAATATTGATACCAACTTCAAACCCTTTGTTTTCAAGATCTGCTAAATTTGTAGTCTCTCTAGAAAAACCACTAGAGGTTGGTAGGGATCTGCTTAGAATTAAGTCCTTAACATTTCTGTTATAGTAGGTTAATTCAAGTCCAATTTTACCTAAAAATCTTAAATCAACTCCTACTTCAAGTTCTTGAGAAGTTTCTGGTTCAATATTCGCATCACCTCTTAAAGAAGCAATTGCAGAACCACCGACACCACCAACAGCAGTTGAATTTAAACTAGTAAAAATAGAACCAAAGGAAGCTGAAGAACCAGTCTCACCGTATGCAGCTCTTAATTTTAACTGATCAACGGTGCTACTATTCCAGTTTCCAAAATTTTGTAAGTTAACTGCCAACGAAGCCTTTGGAAATCCATAAAATTTATTCGGATCACCATTCAAAGAAGATTTATCTGCTCTATACCCAAAGGTGGCAATAAATTGATCTTTATAGTTTCCTTCAATCTGACCAAAATATCCAAATTCCTCAATTTCAGATTGGGTTTGGCTTATTGCTTGGGCAGATCCTTGACCTAGAGTTGTTTGACCTGGTATAAGCTGAGTTGCTTGGTTAAATACTACATCAGCGTCTCTTTTTAAGTATGATACACCTGCTTGAGTAGTTAGGGCAAGGTCGCCATTTAATGCATCTCTATTCCAAACACCAAGACCTAATAAATTGTAATTCTTAAAATTATTTTTTCCAACTCCAATAAATCCATTGTCCCCACCATTTTGAGCCTGATGAATTTCTGGAACATATACATATGTTTCATTCGCTAAGAAATCAAGTCCTCCACTCCAAACCATTCTCACTCTATCTTTACCATTATCAAGAATTTTTGTTGTAAGTTTTAAACTTTGTATTAATCTATTATTGTCATCATCGTTTCTGGCTTTGTCTCTTACGAATAATGGGTTTCCAGCGTAGTTTGGATTATTAGGATAATTACCAGAAGCATCTGGATACAGATTTATCCAAGGTCTTGTAAAAGCTAATGTGTATCCGTAACTTAAACCACCCTCATTTTCATTACCTGTAAAACTTCTTCTAGATTGTCCTTGAATAAAATTTGAAGAAGAAGATATTTCAAATGTGTTTGATATTTTGTGATCAATGTTTGCTCTTAATGAAAACCTGTCGAAACCGGTCAGTTTTATAATACCTTCTTCATCCCTGTAAGATGTCCCAACATAAAATTGAGTTTTATCATTACCACCAGAGACACTTAATTTTGTATCCGAGATGATACCCCTGTTACCATAGATTTCATCCTCATAGTCTATTAAGCCAAAAGAACCAACTGCGGCATTATACTTAGCAACTTCTCCAGCTCCAAAGGCAGCTTCAACACTTGCTGCTGTCCAATCTCTCATTCCAAGCCTGTTCGAAATTTCAGCATAACCTATATTTTGAGTCAAATTAATTTTGGTTTTTCCTGCCTTTCCTTTTTTAGTTGTTATAATAATAACACCAGCATTTGCTCTAGTTCCGTAAATAGCTGCGGCAGATGCCCCTTTCAAAACTTCAATGTTTTCTATATCATTGGGATCTAAATCTGCAATTCTATTCGGAGCATTTTCTTCGCTACCTCTGTTCGCACCAGATGCAAATCTTAGTCCCGAAGGAATCTCGTTATTATTTAGATAAACACCATCTAGAATAAAAAGAGGTTGATTGTTACCATTAATAGAAGAAATACCTCTTAATCTTATTGCAAATCCTCCACCTGGAGCTCCTGAAGAAGAAGTAATGTTTACTCCTGGAATTTTTCCATAAAGAGCTCCATCTACAGTCCCCTGATTAGTTTTTCCTACAAGTTCTTCATTTGAAACTGTACCTACAGCATTAGCAAGGTTTCTTCTTTTAACACTTGTACCTAAACCTGTTATAATAATTTCATCTAACCTTGTGTCTTCTGAACTCATCACAATTGTCATGAAGTCTTGACTTGCAGGTACTGTTTGTGTTTGAAAACCAATAAACGAAAATGTTAAATTGTCACCTTCAGAAGCATCAATAGAGAAATTTCCATCAAAGTCTGAAGTAGTTCCAACATCAGTACCATCAATTATAATTGTAACACCTGGAATAGGATTCGATTCTTCATCTTGAACGTTTCCAGTTACTTGCTGAGAATATGCGTAACTACTTGTAATTAGTAAAGCTGTAATCAAAGCAAAGCTTAATTTTTGAATTAATCTACTCATCATATTTTTTTTTAAAGAACGCGCAAGATAAAAAGAAATTTCCAAGAATACCTAGGCTGAATTAAATAAATTTCATTTTGCAATCATTTTTTTGTAAGCTTAATTGTTAAAAATCCACTCTTTCACATAACAAAAAATTGTTTAAAAAAAGTGAAATGTGATTTTTAAACTCTTGACAGTTTAATATAATTTAGTTGCTGTATATATAAATTTGATGTTATATTTGCTTTCCATTTACTGGACTTAAAATTAAATTTTAATTCCTTTAAGTTTGTATTTATTCCTCCTTAGCTCAGTTGGTTAGAGCATCTGACTGTTAATCAGAGGGTCCTTGGTTCGAGCCCAAGAGGAGGAGCAAGCGTAGCCGCTATGCTACACTTATGATGACAACCATTTAAAGCCCTTCATCTAATGAGGGGTTTTTTCTTTTAATGTCTTTGATTATAGGATTTCATGGTTGACTCCATTTCCTTTGTAAAACGTTTAAAAATTATAACGCTACAAGATTACACTAACTCAAAAGAACAAATCAAATTCAAATTTTGACTTGTCAAATTTAATACTTTAAGTGTTTTTTGACAGTTTTTTATCGTTAGTAAAACGTGAATAATTATAGTGATTTAGAATGTATCCCACAGAGGAGATATTCTATAAGTGACATATAATTTGTATATTAAAACATATTAACCATAAATCAATTAAAATGAAACAACTTTTAACAATTTTCTTGTGCATATCATTACTTGGATGTAATGAAACAAAACAGTCAGTAATAAAGACTGATGATGAACTTTCCTCAAATATTAAGATGTTATTTGAAAAATATGAAAATAATGACTTTGAAGTTTCTCAATATTACATTGATGATGTCATTAGTAGATTTAATAATACTGAAATTACTGGTTTTGAAAATTTAACTGCTGGGTTTAAAGCTCATCATGATATGTTGTATAATAATATAGAACTCAAAGACGTTTATGTGCATACTAATTATTTTGCAAGTGGTGAAATATGGTCAAATGCATGGTTAACATGGACTGGAACAGGAAAGACAACAGGTAAGGAGTACTCTAATCGAGCACACTTTGATTATAAATGGGAGAATGGAAAAATTGTTGTGGTCCAAGGATATTTTGATGAAGCTATCGAAAAAATGGAAATTGCAGCATACACAGAGGCTCAAAACAAATAATTAATTGTCAAAAAATAGTTACCCTCCCAAGTGGAGGGTTTTTTTACATCATAAATATATCGCTTCATTAAGTTCATAAAACAAATTGTAAATAACATTTTATTAAACATAAAAACAACCCCCATTCCTCAGAGGAGATATTCTCCAAGTGACAGATATTCAGGTTTTTGTACATTTATTTAGTTAAACCAATACAATGAAAAATCTGATATTCTTATTTTTTAGATCCAGGAATTTATAAACCTGTAGGTTTAATATTTCGCGCTAATCTTGCTCATCTTTTGAGTCAGGTCTGCAATTGCTTTAGCATATCTATTGTCCCATTCTTTGAGTTTTTTCGTCCTTTTTATAGCTAGTTCATACTCTATCCCGGGCAAAATCCAAGAAGCGTAACCTGAGAATGGGTCTGATGAGGCATAAATTGATTTAAACCAGTCCCCATAGTACATGCCTTTTTGGTCAATAAAACTTTTTTCTAGCGCTATCAATTGTCGATTTAAAAATTGAATTTCTGCTGAACTAAGACGCATATAATTCACCCTAGTTGATAAACTTTTTGTTGCAGTAGCTGCAGCCTTACTCAAATCATCAATAGCTTGTCGTGTTTTTTCAAATCCTTTAAAATCTGATTTTAGTTTTCTTACCTTTTCTTCAGCCTTATCAAAATGTAGTTTTAAGTCATTTGGGTATCTATTAAGGTCGTAAGGAATTAGAGTTGCATTTGCCAATCTCAAACTCATAATCCCTGCAAATTTTTCAATCGTTGCGCCCATTTGAAATTTAGGATCAACAAATCGTTCGTAATAGCGAAATGAATCATAATTTGAGTGGTATACTGTAGTACCTCCAGCCCCACCACTCATAGAAGGAATTCCAACATGCATATAAAAACCAATATGGTCAGAACCTCCTCCTAAATTTCCAATCGAAGGTATTTCTTTGTCACCCCTCCAGGTGTCATATAGTGACATTTCAGAATAAGGATAATCGACTTCCTTAGCAGTATCCAGAACCAACTTTTTTAAACTAGGAGAAGAAGAAGCTCCAAAGCTTTTCCCAGAAACAGCTCCATCAAAATTCATATAGGCGACCGCCTTGGCTTTAAGTTCGTCTCGCATCTGTTCGACCCATTCGGTAGAACCAATGACTCCGTGCTCTTCAGCATCCCAGTGTCCAATTAAAATTGATCTTTTTGGTCCTTTCCCTTCGGTAACTAATTTGCCTAATGTTTCACTTAAACTCAAAAGCATAGCTGTTCCGCTACTTGGGTCTGTAGCTCCAAAACCCCAAGCGTCTAGGTGACAACCTAATATAACCCATTCGTCCGGATACAGGCTACCTTTTACAGTCCCTATGACGTTTTGAACGCGAACAAATTCTCTTGGCTGATTTACTTCGAGGAATACTTTCAAATCAGACCCACCCTGCAATCTATATGTGAATGGAAGGCCTCCCTGCCAACCTTCTGGAACTACGTCTCCGTTCATCTGCCCTAAAATTTCTTTTGCTGCACCGTAACCAATCGGTGTCACTGGAATACTATGCAATTGAGCATCCTCAGGTTTTTTGCGTTTTATTTTAATCATACCATCCAAAGGTAAAGCTGGTTCATAAGGAGTAAGTGGATCACCAGTAAAATCCTCAGTCAATAAGGATCCTCTCTGTATAGTGCTTTCGGAATAATAGGGCCCTTCAGGATATGCCAATCCTTTAAAGTAACCGCTGTCTATGGGGTCTGTATATATGATAAGACCAGCTGCTCCAGCAGCCTCAGCAAACTTAGCCTTGTATCCTCTAAAATTTCCTCCATATCGAGCAATAACAATTTTACCACTAATATCAATTCCCATATCCTGAAGCTTTTCAAAGTCTTCTTTTCTTCCGTAATTGGCATAAACGACCTCTGCTATCACTTCACCAGAACCCGAATAGGCGTTCCATCCTTTCCACAGATCTTTATCTGAAGAATAGGGGTCCTCGTCAAGGACATCTTCCATCATTGATAAAGGCTTTCTTTTTGGCTCCACAATTTCCAAGTAAGAGTCTCCAGGTGCTTTAGACATAAAAATGTCATATGGATATTTCTTAACCACTAGACCAGCATTTTTCATTGTTTTTTCGATATAATCAATAACGTCATCGTTGGACTTACTTCCAGCAACATGAGGTCTTTTAGTCAATTCTTTAAGATGTATTTTAAATTTTGTGTCATCAATTAGATTGGTGAATAGCTTTTCAGTCGCGAGCTGATTTTTCCAATCTGATTTTGGAAATCCTGTTTGTGCGGTTGCACTAAAACAAAAAAGGCTCAGAAGAAAAAGGCATTTTTTCATAGTTCAGAAATTTTAAATTCTCATTAAGTTAAATGTAAGTATTTTTAAACACTCAATTTGTCTTTAAACTCAAATACCTGTTTTATAAATTAAATTAATCCTGTAAGTTCTCTAAATAAATTGTAAATTAGAATCAATAACCAATAAATCAATTTAAATGAAAGATATACTTGTTGTTGCAAAGCTAAAAGAAGGTAAGTTTGAGAAGTTCATGGGCTTTATGCAATCTGAAGAGGGGATGAGTGAAAGAAGAAAAATTGCAGATTTAACTAAAACTTTAGGTACGGTATCACCAGATAAGAGTGCAGTAATGTTCAAGATTGCTGTACACAACGAAGAGGCTTTGAATTCCTTTTTAGATGGCTCAAATCCTGTATCAAAACCGATTTTTGATGAGGTTATGGTTAGCTATGAGATTTTTGAATTAAACAAAGTTTAACCCTACTTCAAATAATTTGAATATTATCCCCCTGGTTAATTCAAGGTGTTTTTAAATAATTTAAAGTTTCAAGCAAAGTAAATGATAGTTATTAAGGATGACTATGGCAATGAATATAAGGTTTCTGATTTTGAGGCTTTTAAAAAACACATCAAGCTATACCACTCGAAGAATGGAAAAGGAGATGGAAGCATTCATGAAGAAAATGGTTTTTGGTTTAAAGTAACCGAAGAGTTCTATGATTATATAATGGACCTATAGTATGCTCAAAAGTATTGGAATTATATTATTTTTTTTACTAATCTCTGAAGGACAAAGTGCACACAAGATAACTGCGTTAAAAGTTCACAATTATGCTAGAAAAGAAGTAGGTGTAAAACCTATAATATGGTCTGATAATCTTGAAATAGATGCAAAAAAATATGCTGACTATTTGGCTTCTAAAGATATTTTTGAACATAGTGAGAATCTGAATAAATTAGCCCAAGGAGAAAATTTATACTCTACTGCTTACTTTGTTCTTCAAGAAAAGGGAGAAAAGTATTTTTTTGACAGTACAAATTATCTCGAAGATGCATCAATTTCTTGGTTAAACGAAAAAAAAGATTTTGAGTATGCAAAAATTGGAGACAGAAAAAACAACTTTAGTAAAATAGGACATTACACTCAAATGATATGGAATGAAACTACCCAAGTTGGTATTGCCTATTCAAAGTCAAAATCGGGAAAGGTCTATGTTGTAGCAAGATATTATCCAGCTGGAAATATAACTGGTCAATTCCCTTACTAAATAAGGAACATTTTCATTCTCAGAGTAAGTGTACTTATTTGTATATTGCTCTACTTAAAATTAAATTTATTTAAATGAAAAAAACTTTATTCATATTATCAACCGTCATTTCAGTCAGTTTAAACGCTCAATGGAAAGGCAAAACTAGCAATGACGACCAGAAAACAATGATGATACAGCGTCATATGGATTTGTATCCAAAAAATGACCAATCTCAGTTAAAAAATATTTTTGAAGAAACAGCAAAAATTAATGTTAATGGCACAAATGTGTCATCAGAAGAACTTGCTGATTTTGAGAGAATGCATCATAAAATTTTCGAAGGCATAAAATTTCAAGTAGGTGCAAACATTACTTCCAAGTATGAAAATGGACAAATTTGGACCCACGTTTGGGCTTGGTGGTCTGGTGAAGGGAAAAAATCTAAAAAGACTGCAACAATACCGGTTCATTTGGCTTTTAAATGGAGTGGTATGAAATCTAATGAAGCATATTTTTTCTTCGACCCCACATTTATAAATAATGAAATTGCATTAAATAATTAAATCTCAAGCCCATCCCACTGCTTGAACGACTTTGTTTTTTTCAAACAAAATATTTTGCAGTTTTTTTTAAAAGAAATATATAAAACCCCACTTAAAATGTGGGGTTTAACATGTAGTTATTTATGAGGGTGTAAACAACGAATACTTAATACATTTTTAAATTTCCATTTTCATCTAGCCACATAACTCGTTCCCAAAGAACCTGTTTGTACCATCCATTAGGCATAGTTTTTTGAATTGCATCAAAATCAACACTGCTATAATCTGGATACTTTTGCCCTCCATTGTTGAAAACAGCATCTAAGGAATTATAACCGTCAACGCTAAGTACATTCCATTTGTAGCCATTACCAAGTGGATTTAGTCTGGTTGCTGGAGCCCAGATTTCTTGTTTTATTTTACCATTATTCATGTTCTTTTTTATAAACGGTCCGTACTGTTCAATTTGAGTGTTTAACCAAGTATTTCTATCTGGAACAAGAGCATAGTTATGCATAAAATACTTAAATCCATTCGAATTCTTATTAGTGATTACCTCTGGACGATAATATGATGCAACAAATCGAGTGTAAGAGTTATGATTCTTGAGAGCTCTGTTTATGAGAGAAGGAACACCAGATTTTTTTTTAACGTCATTTATCACTTTCCCAAAATCTCTTCCAATATTTTCCAACTTTTTTAAATTATCTGCACCCACATACCAATAAAAATTGGGTTCGGATTTAGCCCCATTGACTCTACGCATGATAGCCCACCCATTAATTATTCCTTCTTTAAATGCCTTGGTAGCTGCTTTGCTAAAGAGTTCAGATTCATTTTGTATGTAATGTTCAACTTCGTCTTCCGGGACAATATTAAACCCATATACAAAATACTGGGCATTACTTACGAAGCTAAATAAAAATGCTCCGAGTACTAAAATTTTTTTCATTCTGATATAATTTATGGTTAATAAATTTAAATATACGAATACTCGAAATTATTTCAAATCAAACATTATGAATATAAAGAATCAATTATCATTCTGGCATTAATTCTTATATTGTAAATTATTAACCATAAACTAATAAACTATGAAAAAAATATTTTTTTTATTACTTTTAGCACCTGCCATAACATTAGCACAATATGTCACGGCTGAGTTTGTAGTTCTAAATGATGGAACTGATTCTGATTACAATCAACTTGAAAAAGTATGGAAAGTATACCATCAAAAATCCGTTGACTCTGGAGAAAAGTTAGGATGGTCTGTATGGAAAAGAACACCAAGAGAAAACGATAGCGAAGGAGCTGCACATTACGTAATTTTTAATCAATTTACTTCTAAAGATCAAAGAGACAAAATGATGAAAGGTTGGAGCATGAGCGAGGCTACCTCTGTCATGAAGGCTGGTTTAAAAGGAAAAATGTCTTCAAGGACAGTTGACAATATTCTGAGAAAAGGCGATCAAATTAAAAAACAGGTTCGACAATATGAACTTCAAGTCATTGATGCAACTCCTTTTGTGGGAGGAGATCTAATAAAAGGGGATAAAATGTCCTATGCTGCCATGACTCAAAAACTTGACGATTATGAACAGTATGAGTCGGAAGTTTGGAAGCCCATGTTTGAAAGAGAAATTCTTAGAAATAATTTTAGATGGTGGGGATTAACAAAAATTGTAAATAGAAATGATTCTGCCTATAAAAAACCTACTCATTTGGTTTGGAATATTCCAGTTGAAAATGGAAAGCCTTTTATGGAAGATGAAGATTATATGTCTAGAAAAATGAGAAGTATGATGGATGATTATAGAGAGATGTCACCCGGAAACGAGCTAACTCTTGTATACTCCACAAATTAAAATTTATTTAAATCAAAAAACCCTCCTAATCGGAGGGTTTTTTTTAAAATAGACTTAAAAGATTGAAAGTTTAAAATGGACTACTTAATTTGTTTCTTCTCACTTCATGCCAAACTCGTTTGCTTTCAAGAGAATTCCACATTCTTTGAATATCAACTTTATATGAGTCTTCCCCAAATATTTCATTATAGGTCTCAACCAATTTTGATAAATTCTTCCCCAGGAAATTCTCATCGTCTTTGGGGTCGTTAAAATGATATCTCACCATAACTTTATTACCAGCACATCCAGATAAACAAGTTAGTACTCCCATTCTTTTTCCTCCCATTTTTTCGAGTGCTTTTTTGTATCTAATTCTAAATCTCCAAAAATCCTCTCTATGAGAATCTTTGTAATCATACAAATATACTCTCCTGAAATTTACACCTTTTTGAAATTCATCATTGTTAGGAGTATAGGATGCGGCTTTATTTAATTTCATGAAATATGATCCTAAATTTTCCGCATAAGGACCAACATTTTTCCTGAAATATTTTACACCCTCGGATGTATTTCTCTGATTGTTACCAAAATCCCCAAAGGATTCATTAACAACCACCCTTACATATTTGTAGACGTCTTTTCCACTAGTGATTGAGAAAGTATAGACTTCCTGCTGCCCTTTCTTGCTATTGTAAATTTTTGTTTTGTTAGCTAAAGCAGTTTCAAATTTTTCTCTATCTTTTGAATCAACATCCATTAATGTATAGCGAATTACCTGAGAATTCGCAGATGTTATAAATGCAAATGATAGAATAAATAAATATATATTTTTCATTATGAATTAGTTTATGGTTAATATCTAAATTTAATAAACAATTTTTAATTGTTTATTGATAAATAAAAAATTAGTGCGTTAACAATTACATAAAGGATAGCAGGCAAAGTCCTAAAAAGACCATCTTTAATTTTTAATCTAACCCCAACACCCATAAGCATTAAAATTGTCAATCCAAGAGAAGAAATTATTTCAAGTTCATATATGAATATCCCTAAAATAAGAGAGATACCTCCTAAAATTTGAAAAAAGCCGGTAGTTCTTCTATATTTTGCTAAACCATATCGGATAAATTCACTCCTAAAGTAATTTGAATAAAAACACATAAATCCATAGAACAAAAATGATAACCCTGAGAATAATACAAGAATTAGTTTAAAACTTGGCATTTAAATTATTTTAGACATTACTTCATTATTTTTTGAAATTAGTTTTCAAAATATCTTTTATTTCTCCGAGCAATTTTATATCGGCAGGGGTCTTTATTTCATCGTTCTTTAAATCGTTGGCTTTATTTTTTAAATTATTGATAAACTTAACGACTAAGAAAATGGTAATTCCTATTGCTAGAAAATCTATTAGTGTTTCCAAAAAAAGTCCATATTCAATAGCAACCTCTGGCGAGTTAACTTTTTGAGATCTGATAATTATTTTCTTTTTATCTAAAGTTATCCCATCCGACAAAAGTGATAGTGGTGGTAAAAAAATATTTTTAACAAGAACATTTATAACATTATTAAATGAAGCTCCAATTATAATCCCAATGGCCATTTCAATCATATTACCTTTAACTGCAAACTCTTTAAATTCTTTTATTAGTTTCATTTTAAGATTTTTATAATTATTAATTATTTAGGTTAACATAATCCATGTTAATCTTTTCCATTTTTAATTTAAAAAAAACAATATCTATATTTATTATTAAATCATTTTGAATTTGATGAAAAATTTTCTTCTTATTACAATAGCAATTACGCTTTTAAATTCTTGTAATTATGCATCAAGTGAAAAATATAATAAAAGAGATTTAATTGAGGAGGTTACTTCGGAGGTTTCAATTTTTATAAATGATCAATACGAATTTTTGAGTATTGGAAGTATTGACATTGCAGAAAAAACATTTTCAAAAGATGCAATAATAATTGGAACAGACCAGGAAGAATATCTCATTGGATGGGAGGAAATTAAACCCGCTATCCTAGGGCAAATTCAAGCTATTGAGAATCCTAAATTTGTAACAAGAGATTTAAAAGTTGTAATTGGAGATAACGGAAAAATGGCAGCATATTCTCAAATTCTTGATTTTAGTTACAGGACAACTGCCACTGAGTCAAGTTCAGGAGTTAAATACGAATTAAAAAATATAAGAAATAGCGGAGTTTTAAAAAAAATAGATGAAGAATGGAAAATAATTCAAATTCATTGGTCAAACGGAGAAAAGGGACAAGTGGTAAAATATAAATTTGCAAAATGATTTAAAGTACTCCAAACTGCTTCAAATGAAATGAAGTATGCCCCCTTACAACTTCTCTAAAAGTGTCTCTCGTAACCTTTCCGTGCATAGGGTTTATAATAAATTTTTGACTGTATTTATTTACCATTTTTAATCTTTCAATAAGCTCTTTTTTTTCATTTTCAAAGTCTATATCTTTTGCACTTTTCGGATCAAAAAATTTTAATGTTGGGGTATTTTTAGGGTATTTATCGTAATCCCATTTTATAATATGTTTTAAAAAAAACATGTGCATATAGCCCAGTGTTTTGGTCATCAAGTTAGGAGAATAATTTTTTTCATTTTGATAGAAAATTATAAATTTTTTACAGTGCCAAATCATTTGAGTTGCACTCATTTTACCCCATTTTGGTTTTGTATCGGGAGTCACCCTATTGATTGCACTTATTAACTTATTAAGTTCCATTTTTTAAAATCTACTAAAAATTATTTCTTGAAAAATTTTAATTATTATGAAGTTAATATTCCATAAATTTAAAAATATTAGAAATTTTAATTTATGATTTTTAAAATAATTCTTTTTACATATATGTTGGTTAATTCATACCAAACCAGTCAAATTGAAGGGATCTGGATAACCGAAGATGATGAAACCGGTAAAAAAAAATCAGAAGTTCTTCTTTATAAAAATGAGGGAAAATTATATGGCAAAATTCTTAATTTGCTTCTCGAAGAAGATAAGGGTAAACTATGCGTTAATTGCAAAGGAGAAAATAAAAACCTTGCAATAGAAGGAATGGTCATAGTAGAAGGTTTAGAACCCAATGGCAAAACATGGGAAGAGGGAACCATTCTTGACCCAAAATCTGGAAAAACCTATAGCTGTTATATTACATTTGAAAATGAAAACACACTGAAAGTCAGAGGCTACATTGGGTTTTCTCTTCTTGGAAGAACCCAGAAATGGATACGAAAAAATTAGTATTTAATTAATTAGTTTCCTTTGAATCATCCAATTTTGACAAATATTAGGCCAGTCTTTTATAGAACCTTGACCTTTAGCTAGCCCATATCCGTGACCTCCATCTTCCCATACATGAAGTGCTGCTGGAATTTTGTGTTTTCTAAGAGCTAAATAATAGTTTACACTATTCTCAACTAACACACCTAAATCATTATCTGAGTGTATCAAAATAGCAGGAGGTGTGTCAGCTCTAACTTGCATTTCGTTTGAAAAATATTCGACTATTTCGTTCGATGGGGCGTTACCTATCAAGCTCTTTCTAGATCCCATGTGAACATAAGGTTGCTTCATTGTTACGACTGGATATATCAAAATCGAAAAGTCTGGTCTAGAAGCAAATTTTTCAATTTCTAAATTAGATCTTCTGATCCCTTGGTCATGATGCGTTGAAAGTGTAGAAGCGAGATGTCCCCCAGCAGAAAATCCTAAAACGCCAATTTTTTTTGAATTGATTTCCCATTTTTTTGAGTTTTTTCGAATAATACGTATTGCTCTTTGTGCATCGGCAAGAGCGACATCACTTCTACATTCCTTTCCTTCCCAATAGGGAATTCTATGTTTCAAAACAAAAGCAGAGATTCCTAATCCATTTAACCATTTTGCAACATCTACTCCTTCCTTGTCGATCCACAGTGCTTCATACCCACCACCTGGAATTATTAAAACAGCTGCTTTGTCCTTGCTACTTTTTAATTTTGGAGAGGGATAATACCAAATTTGTGGATTTGCTACTTTTCTGTAGATTCTGCCTGATTCATCAAAATCAATTTTTTGCTTTATAACATTTAAACATTCTATACCCTCAGGATATAAGTCAATTTTTGCTAATTGCCCCTTGGAATTTATTGATAGGGACAAAAAAATAATGATAAGGGTGTTTTTATTTTTTTTCATTGGTTTAATTTTGATTTAAATTACTAATTAATAGTCTAAAGAATTCCGAATAATTAATTTTTAAATACGATTGTTTAATTTACTTTTTTTGTTTTTCATCAAATCCTCTACATTTACAATTCACACAAGACATATGTTAAAACTAATTAAATCCTGTTTTATTCTAATGATATTTTACGGTTGTAATAATATTAGTGATTCGAACGTCGAGAATTGGGAAATAATTTTTAATGGAAAAGATTTAAAAGATTGGAAAATTAAATTTGCAAACCAAAATTTAAATGTAAACTATAAAAACACTTTTCAGATTAAAGATAGTGTCTTGAAAGTAGTTTATGACAACTACGATAGTTTTGATAATAATTATGGTCAGATATATTATAAAAAACCTTATTCATATTATAAATTAAAGTTCGAATATAGATTCACCGGGAATCAAACGAAAGGAGGCGCCGGGTGGGCAAAAAGAAATAGCGGAATCATGATTCATTCTCAATCTCCAGAAAGTAACGATTTTAGTCAGTCTTTCCCTGTATCAATAGAAGTACAGTTATTAGGAGGGCTTTCAAAAGGTAAAAGGCCTACAGGGAATTTGTGCACCCCAGGAACTGCCGTAATTATGAACGAGAAAATAAATTATAATCATTGTATACTTTCAAATTCTAAAACATATGATGGGGAACAATGGGTCAGAGGTGAGATAATTGTTCATGGTGGTGAAAAGATAACCCATATAATTGAAAATGATACCGTTTTGTCATATAACGGGCCACAAATTGGAGGAGGCTTCGTTGATAGCAAATTGGGAGATATTGATTGGACATCAAACGGAGTAGAAAATAAAGAATACTGGTTGTCTAAAGAAGGTGAGATTTTAAAGTCTGGTTACATTGCTTTGCAATCAGAAAGTCATCCTGTTGATTTTAGAAACATTCGCCTTCTTGACCTATGCGGATGTATGGATAGTAATGCAAAAAACTATAAAAGCTATTTTATTAAAGAAAATAATTCCGAATGCATTTATTAAAATTAAACCTGTTATATTTTAAAAATTTAAGTTTAACTCATGAATAGCTATGATGCCATTGTTGTTGGGACTGGAATTAGCGGTGGTTGGGCCGCAAAAGAATTGTGCGAAAATGGGCTCAAGACACTAGTCTTGGAAAGGGGTCCAATGCTGGTGCACCCAACTGATTATAAAAATGTTGATAAGGACCCTTGGGACTTTGAGGGAGGAAACACCATAACAGAAGAAATAAGACAAAGACAACCGAAACAAAGTAGAAGTGGATATATAAATACCGAAGCAACAACTCATCTTTTAGTTGATGATTTTGAGCACCCTTATAATGAGGATAAAAGATTCGACTGGATCAGAGGATATCATGTTGGGGGTAGATCTCTATTATGGGGAAGATTGAGTTGGAGGCTAAGTGATGTAGATTTCAACGCTAATGCAAAAGAGGGTATTGGGGTCGACTGGCCCATAAGATACAAAGACTTGGCTCCATGGTATAGTCATGTGGAAAAATATATCGGGGTAAGCGGGGAAAAACTTGGTTTGCCTCAACTCCCTGATGGCGAATTTCTTAAACCGATGGATATGAACTGTCTTGAGAAAGAGTTTAAAAAATCAGTTAAAAAAAATTATACAGACCGTTTAGTAACAGTTGGTAGAATTGCTATTATCACGGAAGGTACTAAACCAGGTTTAAATAGAGTCCAATGTCAATACAGAAATAGATGTAGAAGAGGCTGTCCATATGGAGCACCATTTAGCAGTAACTCCTCCACCCTTCCCGCAGCTGAAAAAACAGGTAATATGACATTAAGACCAAATTCAATTGTCTATGAGGTTATATATGATGAAAATAAAAATAGAGCTACTGGAGTTAGAGTTATAGATTCAGAGACTAAAGACGTAATAGAATATAAATCAAAAGTTATTTTTTTGTGTGCTTCTACAGCACCTACTACTTCCATTTTGATGCAATCCAAATCAAAAAGATTCCCAAATGGATTAGGAAATGATTCTGGAGAACTAGGACACAACTTGATGGACCACCATTTTCTACTAGGTGCTGATGGAGTTTACGATGGCTTTGAAGATAAATATTATAAAGGCAGGCATGCTAATTGTATTTATATTCCTAGATTTAGAAATTTGGGTGGTTCTACAGATCAAAAAGACTTTTTAAGAGGCTATGGTTTCCAAGGAGGAGCTTGGAGAGGAGACCACAGAGAACTAATAAAAAACACTGGTTATGGAAAGGATTTGAAAGACGCAGTTATGACCCCCGGAAATTGGGCTATGGGGCTCGGGGGTTTTGGTGAGGTCCTTCCTTATCATGAAAATAAAATATACTTAGATTACAGTAAGAAAGATAAATGGGGACTGCCCACAATAACCTTCGATGCTGAAATTAAAGAGAATGAAAAAGCAATGAGAAAAGATATTAAACAGCAAGCCGCTGAAATGCTTGAATCAGCCGGTTTTCGAAATATTCGAGAATATGATAACGAATATGCTATGGGTCTAGCAATTCACGAAATGGGTACTGCGAGAATGGGTCGTGATCCAAAAACTTCTTTGCTAAACAAGCATAATCAATTACATGCGGTCCCCAACGTTTATATAACAGATGGTTCAGCAATGACATCCTCCGGTAGTCAGAACCCTTCCCTCACATACATGGCTTTAACTGCCAGAGCAGCAAATCATGCTGTTAAAGAATTAAAAAAAATGAATCTTTAGTTGATAAGAATGGATAGAAGAAAAATCTTGAAGAAAATTGGATATGGAAGTGCTGCGATAGTTGTTAGTCCACAAATTATAAACATGCTCCATAGTTGTAAATCAAGTGTGAATAAATATTCACCCGTATTTTTTACAAGCAATCAATTTCAATTTGTTTCAAAAATAATGGAAGTCATCATACCTAAAACCGATATCCCTGGTGCTATTGAATTAAAACTACCAGAATTTTTAGATAACTATATTGTTGTTGTGATGAATCAAAGTGAAAGAGAAACCCTTTTAAGAGGTACAGAGCATTTTATTGAAGTAATTATAAACGAAACTAAAAAAATCAACTCCAAAGAAATAAATTTAAAGGATATAGATATCCAGCTTAAAAAATATCTTCTAGCAAGTGATAAAAAAACAGATAGGTGGGAAAAAGATGCAAAAAGTCAAGAATCACAAGTATATCGTTACCTAATTCATATCAGATCTTTAACCTTAAATGCATTTAGGTTAAATGAATATATAGGAGAAAAAGCATTGGCATACGACCCAATACCTGGTGATAGAAAGGTTTGCCTTGACCTAAAAAAAACTACAGGTGGTAAACGATGGTCACTTTGAAATTAATTGTATTTTTCTAGTACAATATTGAATAAAAATTATTTATACACCAATCTTAATTTTGTAGTTTTAAAAGGTTGATAAGAATTTTCATTTGAAAAGTAAGTTTTTAGTTGGTATTATTTTATTTGTATTTTTTGTTATTTCGTTTTTAACAAATATCATTGGACCGCTCGTGCCTGACATAATTGACGCATTTAATTTGAGTTTGTCCTTGGCCGCCTTTTTACCTTTTTCATTTTTTTTAGCATACGGGGTTATGTCTATACCTTCTGGATTTTTAGTTGAATACATAGGTGAAAAAAAAGTAATGGTCTTGGCTTTTTTTATTTCATTTTGTGGAGCACTTATTTTTTCGATTAACCCTAATTATTTGTTTTATATTCTATCGCTGTTCCTTATTGGGACAGGTATGGCTATGCTCCAGGTGTCAATAAATCCGTTATTAAGGAATATTGGAGGAGAAAAAGAATTTGCATTCAACTCGGTTTTGGGTCAACTTTTTTTTGGGCTCGCGTCTTTTATTAGTCCACTTGTCTACTCTTATTTAATAACCAGGTTATCCGTTGATAATGAACCTTCGAACATCATAATTTTATTTTTGAAAAAAATAACATTTCCAAACTTAAGATGGGTATCCCTTTATTGGATTTTTGCTACAGTCTCTTTTTTGATGTGCGTCACTTTAATATTTACAAATTTTCCTGAGAAAAAAAAACCTGTTAGATTAAATAAAGAAAAACTAAATAATTACTTAACGATAATTAAAAATCCAATAGTAATCCTTTATTTTTTTGGAATTTTCTCCTACGTTGGGTTAGAGCAAGGTGTTGCAACCTGGATTTCAAAGTTTCTTGAAATCTATCATTCAATAGATCCTCAAATTTTGGGCGCTAAAATTATTTCCTACTTCTGGGGTTTGATGACCCTTGGGACTATTTCTGGACTTTTTCTATTAAAAATAATGGATAGTAGAAAAATATTAATTTTTTTTACATCAGCTTCCATCATTTCCTTTGTTTTAGCAGTTTTTGGGCCACAAAAAGTCTCCTTGATTTTATTTCCATTGATTGGTTTTTTTATTTCAACAATGTGGTCAATTATTATTTCACTTGCTTTAAATTCTATGTCAAGAGACCATGGGACTTTTTCGGGAATATTGGTTTCTGGTATTATTGGAGGTGCAATTTTCCCACTAATTATTGGAATAATTGCTGATTTTGCAGGTTTAAAAGTTGGCATAACTTTACTTTTAATTCCTCTTTTATTTATTTTATCAATTGGATTTTGGTCTAGGCCACTAGTGAATAACAAATAAATCTATCAATTTTTTTATTCAAATAACTTTAAAATTTCATAACTTAAATATCCCAATTTTAAAAATACTCTCTATGATAACAAAAAAAATAATTCTTTCGACTTTAATTTTACATTTTTTAGTTCCTGAAATAAACAATTTAAGTGCTCAACCAAATTTCTCAATGTCAGAGATGCTTAAGAGCATGAGTTGGAGGGCAATTGGGCCCGCAAATATGGGCGGTAGAGTAACTGATATTGATGGTGTTCCGGGTGACCCGTCCACTTTTTACGTTAGTGGTGCCGACGGGGGTATATTTAAAACTACAAATGGTGGGGTAAGCTTTAACCCTATTTTTGAGAAGCAAAGAGCATATTCTATTGGTGCACTAACAATTGCACCTTCTGATAAAAATACTCTTTGGGTTGGTACTGGTGAGGGTGACCCAAGAAATAGTGTTGGCTACGGCTGGGGGGTATATAAATCCATCGACGGAGGAATGTCCTGGAAACATTTAGGACTAAAAAAAACCGAAAGAATAAAACGAATAGTCGTACATCCAAAAGATCCTAATATCGCGTGTGTGTGTGCACTTGGAAAAGAATGGGGTCCAAATAAAGAAAGAGGGGTTTTTAAAACAATAGACGGAGGAAAAACATGGGAAAAAATCCTCTACATAGATGAAAATACAGGCTGTGCTGACATTGCAATGGAAATAAATAATCCTAGGATTATGTATGCCGGAATGTGGACATTTAGGAGAAAGCCTTGGAGATTTGACGACGGAGGTAAAAACACGGCGCTTTACAGAACAATGGATGGTGGGCAAACTTGGAAAAAAATTATGAATGGTCTTCCTAACAAAGATATGGCTAGACCAGGGGTCCATATTGCCCAAAGTGAACCAAACATTATTTACTTAATGACAGAATTTGAAGGAGGTGGAACAGCATTTAAATCAGAAGACAGAGGTGAGAATTGGAAAATGGTAAATGATGATCCTAATATAAATTTCCGACCTTTCTATTACAGCGACGTAAGAGTTGATCCAAATCAACCAAATGTGCTCTTTTCAATTTCAGGTAGATTAAGTCGATCTAAGGATAGTGGTAATACATGGGAACAAATTGCTAAAACAGTACACGGCGACCATCAGGCATTGTGGATTGATCCTACAAATTCAAAGTATATCCTAAACGGAAGTGATGGTGGATTTCAACGATCATTCGATGGAGGGGATAGCTGGGAAATTATTAATAATATTGAGTTATCACAATTTTACCAAATGGAAATTGATAATAAAAAGCCTTACAACATTTATGGTGGTCTTCAAGACAACGGGACATGGGTAGGCCCTAGTAATTCTCTATACCAAGCAGGAATTTTAAAACGCCATTGGAAAGGGCTTGCATATGGAGACGGATATTTTGCGGTCCCTATACCTGGGGAAGAACATTTTGTTTACACAAATCTTCAAGGAGGAGTTCCTTTTTTGGTAGATAGTAGATATGGTAATGTACAAACGATACATCCATATCCAAAAATTGTTGGAAGTGCAGGTGATGCTATAGAAAAACACAAATATAGATTTAATTGGGATTCTCCAATTATGATATCACCACATGATCCGGAGACAGTGTACGTTGGCGGTAATGTAGTATTTAAGTCAAATAATAGAGGGAAAAGTTGGGAAGTAATTAGTCCAGATTTAACTACCAATGACAAAAGTAAACAGAGGAGTTCTGGAGGAACAATTTATCAGGATAACACTGCAGCTGAATTTCATTGTACAATTCTTTACCTGGCTGAATCTCCGATTCAAAAAGGTGTAATTTGGGCCGGAACTGACGACGGAAATATTCAAGTTACTTTAGATGGTGGGAAAAGTTGGTCTAACCTAAAAAACAGGATTAAAGGTTTACCTCAGTATTCATGGATTTCAAAAATACATGCTTCCGAACATAACGCTGGTACTGCGTTTATAGTTGTCGATCAGCATCGAATGAATGACTTTAGACCTTACATTTTTATGACAGATGATTTTGGAAAATCATGGAAGAGAATTACTTCAAATCTTCCATCAGATGACTATGTTAAAGTGGTTAGGCAAGATCCACATAATCCAAATCTTCTTTTTGCTGGTATGGAACACGGTATTTTTGCTAGCTGGAATATGGGTAAGAGTTGGGAGAAAATAAATAATAATCTCCCAAATGTATCAGTTAGAGACCTTCGGATTCAAGCAAGGGATCGTGACTTAGTGTTGGCCACACACGGAAGAGGAGTTTTTATTCTTGACGACATTCATCCAATTGAAGATTTAAAAAATTCAATAGGAAAACCAATTCATTTATTCCCAATTAGAGAAGCTACTATTTGGAATATGTATTGGAGAATAGAGAATTTAGGTGATAGAACTTACGCAGCTAAAAATCCAGAATATGGGGCATATATTAATTTTAGTCTAGAAAAAGATGCGAAATCCCCCGTTAATGTTGATATAATTGATGTTGACGGCTCAATAGTAACCTCTCTTGAGATGCAAGAGGCTAAAAAAGGTGTAAACAGACTAGTTTGGGATCTTGGTTACGATGCAGCTGTAACTTTAGAAAATAAAGTTGAAGAGGGATTTAGTTCTAATGAAATAAGACCAAAAGTTGTACCTGGTGAATATACCGCAAGGATCAATTTTGAGGGCCTAAAACTAGAGGAGAAAATTACTGTTGTTGGTGACAACAGAATTAAAATGCCTACAGATGACTATAGAAAAAAATTGAAGGCTCTACTTACCCTTCGTGATTTAC
>CACPQA010000013.1 GCA_902635965.1 uncultured Bacteroidota bacterium | reverse complement strand
TCTCGAACATCAAAAAAATAAGTTCTTCTTCCAGCACGAAGAACCTTAGAATAAATTTCTTCTTGGCTTGTTTCCATTTTAATTCAATTTGTTAATTAAATTTAATAAAAAACGGTTTATAGTACTAGAAAAAAGTCAAAATTTAATATAATCTGCACTTTCTAGCTGTTTCTCGGCTAACTTTTTGTAAAAACCATCATTCAACATAAGTTTGTTGTGCGTCCCTTTTTCAATAACAACACCTTCATCTAAAACAATTATTAAGTCAGCATGCATTACTGATGATATTTTATGACTCACGATTATTACTGTCTCGTTTTTTTTAATTCTTTTTATTTTTGAAAGTATGTCTCTTTCCGTCTTTGCATCAACTGAAGACAAACAGTCGTCTAATATTAATAGTTTTGATTTTTTAAGCAGTGCTCGAGCGATTGTAATCCTTTGAATTTGACCACCAGACAAATTAACACCCCTTTCTCCTAGGAGAGTTTCATATTTATCATTAAAGCTCGATATATCAGAATGAATTGATGATGTTTTTGAAACTTTAATTACCTCATCTATGTTGGCTGCATAATTTCCAAATTTTATATTCTCGATTATTGTATCTGAAAATAAAAAAGGATTTTGAGGAACATAGCTGATTGAAGATCTAAGTGATGATAGATCATACTCTCTTATCAAATTACCATCTATGGAGATTTCACCTGACGTAACATCGTATGATCTTGTAATAAGCTCGAGTATTGTAGTTTTACCCGCCCCGGTTTTACCAACAATTCCTAATGTTTTCCCAGAAGAAATTTCAAAGTCAATTCCTTTCAATGCATAAAAATTTGTCTCTGGATATTTAAACGAAACATTTTTAAAATTTATATTACCCTTTTTAATATTTAAAATTTCACCCTGGTTGCTTATAGATGATTTAGTTTTAAGAAAACTATTAATTCTTTTTTGAGATGCTTCAGCCTGTTGAATAATTGACGTAACCCAACCAACTACAGCTACAGGCCAAGTTAGCATTGTTATATATATTATGAATTCAGCTATAACTCCTATTTCAATTTCACCATCTATATATTGATTTCCCCCAACATAAATCACAATTATATTACTTATTCCAATAAGTAATATCATTAATGGAAAGAATAAAGCTTGAACTTTCGACAAATCAATACTCGAATTTTTACTCAAAGCAGAAAAATCATCAAAGGTGTTAGATACAATTTTTTGCATATTAAATGACTTAATGATTTTGATACCACTAAAAACCTCTTGAGAAAAAGTAGAAAGCTTAGCCAAGTTTTGTTGAACGTAAGTACTTTTTAAATGAATTTTTTTACTTAATGTATAGATTGCAAGTGATAAAATTGGAAGAGGAATTAAAGAATAAATTGTTAGCGAAGGAGATATGACAAACATAAAAGAAATAACAATTACAAATAAAGTAATGGTATTAATACTATACATAATTGCTGGTCCAACATACATTCGAACTTTACTTACATCTTCTGTTATTCTACTCATTAAATCACCAGTTCTGTTTGTTTTGTAAAATGATGAGCATAGAGATTGGTAGTGATTATAAACTTCATTCTTCAAATCGTATTCGATGTATCTTGAAACATTAATAATCGTTTGGCGCATTAAAAAAGTAAAAAAACCAGATAATAAAGATGCCGCAAGTATGATAATTATATTTCTACCCAAAAGGAAGCCTAAACTACCATCAACTTGCTCTATATTTGAGATAGATCTTTCAATTATAGTCATAGAATCTCCAACGAATTTAGGAGTAAACAAAGAAAAAATCCTAGATATAACTGTAATGATTATCCCCAATAATAATTTCCATTTATATTTAAATAAATATTTATTTAGGTATTTTAGCTCTTGCATTTAAATGCTAATTTAATGTTAGATCTATTCTAATTAAAATTTTGTTCTTTGAAAATTATAAATCGCAGACAAATTAGAGTTAAAGTCCTTCAAGAATTATACTCATATCTTTCTGGAAATCAAGCTTCAGTGGAGCAAGGTCAAAAAAAGATTATTAATAGTTTCATACAAACAAATACATTATATCTCTTTTATTTAAATTTTTTTAAATGCTTTTGGGAATTTTTAACCCATAGAGATGATTTTCAAAATAGATTCAAAAAAAGTTTAGAACCAATAGATAATAACATTACACTTTTAAGTGGTTTAATTCCTCTAAAATCTATTGCATTAAATAAGGCACTAATCTCTAAGTTAAAACTCACAGAATTAAAAAACTATTGGCAAAATAAGGAAGACTTTTTTAATGAATTTTATTTGAAAATTGTAAACTCTGATGGTTTTAAAGAATATTTGGCAATTGACAATAAAGATTTTAAAACACAACTAAATTTATTTATACATATTTTTAAAGAAATTTTAGTTCATGATAAAAGCTATGTTAACTATATAGAGGATGAAAATATCTATTGGATAGATGATATTCCAATAATTAATACATTTTTTCTTAGACTTATTAAAGCCTTACATAACGACAGTGAAAAGGAGTTTGATTTTTTTTTAAATACTTTTTCATACTCTAAAAAAGATACCGACTTTGCATTAAACTTATTTGAAAGAGTCCTTGAAAATTCAGAAAAATTAGATCAGGATGTCCAGACTTTAGCATTGAATTGGGACATTGAAAGAATTGCACCTATTGATAGATTAATAATAAAAATGTCTATAGTGGAAATCACCTATTTTAGTGACATCCCTAATAATGTATCCGTTAATGAATATTTAGAAATTTCTAAAGAATATTCAACTCCTAAAAGTAGCCAATTTATAAATGGAGTGCTAGATAGTATAGTAAAAAACAATCAATAATTCAATAAACTCAATAATTGTCAACAACGTTTTTGAGATTATTTTCTTTACATTTGTGTAACATAAAATACTAATTATGAAAAATTATTTTAAAACTTACCTTTTAGTTGTGTTTTTACTTGCTTTTTCATGCGATAACAGCTCAAACAAAAAAGAAACAAAATCTGAAAACAATGCCACGTCTTCAATGACTTCTTCGTCGGAAAGCCCGATAATGTCATTCGATAAAACTCTTCATGATTTTGGAACTATACAAGAAGGAGAGACAGTAGAGACAATTTTTACATTTACGAATTCTGGCAAATCAGATCTCATTATAGTTGATGCTCGTGGAAGTTGCGGCTGTACTGTTCCTGAATACCCAAAAAATACTCCTATTCCTCCTGGCGAAAGTGGTAAAATCAGAGTTAGTTTTGATTCAAGTAACAAACCAAATATGCAGCAAAAAACGGTTACTATTTCTGCTAATACAGATTCTGGTCGTGAAACTATAAGAATTAAAGCTTTAGTTCAGGCTGACCCTGTTAAACAAAAACAAAGAGATGCTGCTGCAGCTGCAAGAGCAAAACAAAACAATTAATGGATCAATTACCCTTTCTTTTATTGATGGTGGTAGTTTTTGTTTTTTTTATAATATTACCTCAGCAAAGGCGCCAAAAAAAAGAAAAAAAATTCATTAATTCTTTAAAGAGGGGAGACAAAGTAGTCACTAAAAGTGGAATACATGGAAAGGTTATGGAATTAAATGACAAAGATGATTCCTGTGTAATTGAAACTCTTGCAGGAAAAATTAAAATGGAAAAATCATCCTTGTCGTTGGAATTGTCCTCGAAATTTTTAAAAAAGTGATGGATAAAATTTAAAAAATAAAAACTGACTTTTTAAATAAAAGTTGTTTTTTGATTTTATATAATGTATAAAAGGCTAATAAGACCAATTCTTTTTCTTTTTGATCCTGAACTTATTCATCACATATCTTTTTTCTTAATTAAAAGATTTATAAATATTCCAGGTGTTAAATATTTAACCAAAAAAAAATTTTCTATAAATTCAAAGTCATTAGAAAGAGAAGTTTTTGGTATAAAATTTCCAAATCCTGTTGGACTTGCTGCCGGATTTGATAAAAATGCTGAACTTTTTAGTGAATTATCAAACTTTGGATTTGGTTTTATTGAAATTGGTACTGTTACTCCTCAACCACAACCTGGGAACAAAAAGAAAAGGATCTTTAGATTAAATAAAGATCAATCTCTAATAAATAGATTGGGGTTTAATAATAAAGGAGTTAACTACATAAAAAATAAATTAAAGAATAAAGGAAAAATTATTATTGGCGCTAACATTGGCAAAAATAAAAAAACACCCAATGAAAAAGCATTCGATGATTATCTATTCTCTTTTGATAAACTGTATGACTATGTAGATTATTTTGTAATTAATGTTAGTTCTCCGAATACTCCTAATTTAAGGGATTTACAAGACAAAAAGCCACTCACGAGTTTAGTGAAAAAATTAAACTTACATAGAAAAAAGAAAAAAAAAAGAAAACCAATACTTTTAAAAATTTCACCTGATTTAAGTGAAAATAAGTTGTTAGACATCATTTCGGTGATTCAAAAAGAAGATCTAGATGGTGTTATAGCTACTAATACAACAGTTACCAGAGAAGACTTAGAATCAGAATCTGAACTTACAAGTGAAGTAGGGGGTTTAAGTGGTAAAAAGCTTAATTCGAAAAGTAATGAAGTTATCAGATTTATACATAAAAAAAGTAATGGCTCTTTTCCTATTATTGGAGTAGGAGGAGTCTTTTCTCCCAGAGATGTTATTGAAAAATTGAAATCTGGTGCAAGCTTAGTCCAAGTGTATACAGGGTTCATATATGAGGGCCCGAATATGGTAAAAAAAATAAATAAAGAACTATTAAATAGATCAATCAAACACTAAAATAAGTGTACTCTTTGTTTGGGTCAATCACTTTTATTGTTTCATAAATCATTTTGATTACAGCCTCGACATCTTCTTTTTGAACCATCTCTACTGTTGTATGCATATATCTAAGAGGTAAGGAAATTAGTGCTGAAGGAACTCCACCATTACTATATGCAAAAGCATCAGTATCAGTACCTGTGAATCTTGACGAAGCCAGTCTCTGAAAAGGAATTTTAAGTTTTTCTGATATGTCGATTATTTCATCTCTTAAAATGTTGTGAACTGCAGGAGCATAGGAAATTACTGGACCTTTACCTATTTCAATATGGCCTTCTTCTTTTTTATTTATCATTGGTGTTGTAGTGTCGTGACACACGTCTGTAACAATTGCCAAATTCGGCTTGATATTTTGGGTTATCATTTCAGCACCTCTAAGACCAACTTCTTCTTGCACTGAATTTGTTATGTAAAGTCCAAAAGGTAACTTTATTTTATTTTCATATATTAATCTCGCAACCTCAGCTATAATAAATCCCCCAACTCTATTATCTATCGCCCTACAGACAAATTTATTTTTATTAAGTATTCTAAATTGGTCGGGATAGGTTATTACGCATCCTACATGAATTCCAAGTTTTTCAACTTCCTTTTTGTTTTTTGCTCCAACATCAATAAATATATTATCTATTTTAGGAGATTCTTCTTTACTGGGTTTTCTTGTGTGTATTGCTGGCCAACCAAATACACCTTTAACAATTCCTTTTTTTGTGTGTATATCTACGTCTTTAGATGGTGCAATTTGGTGATCGCTACCACCATTTCTAATCACATAAATCAACCCATTGTCAGTTATATAATTCACATACCAAGAAATTTCATCAGAATGGGCTTCTATGACCAATTTAAATTTTGCATTGGGATTTATAACACCAACCGCTGTTCCATATGAATCAGTTATAAAACTTTGGACGTAATTTTTTAAGTATTCAATCCAAATCTTTTGTCCTTCTATTTCGTAGCCAGTTGGTGAAGAATTATTTAAATATTTTTTTAAAAATTCTAGTGAAGAAGATGTAATAATTTCCATATAAAATATTTTATTGCAAATGTAAAATTTAAATTTGTTAAAATTAATTCCTTTTTACCATGTTTTTTTATTTGACGAATAATAAGATTAAAACAATAGTCGTTTTTTTAGTTTGTATGGTGAAAACTCATTCTCAAGAAAAAATTTATCCTTTAGAGAATAGTAATTTTAAAGATACTATACCTCAATTTGGATTTCCTCTTAAAGAAGTGGTACTTTTTCAACCACTAAAATTCAGGACAATAGATGAACTTAGGGAATATTTGACTTTAAGGAGAAGGGTAATAAAAGTTTATCCTTACGCAAAATTAGCGAGTGATAGATTGATGATATTGAATAAAAGATTGAATAATTTAAAATCGAATAGATCGAAAAAAAAATATTTAAGAAGAATTGAAAAATTCTTGTATGAAGAATTTGAACAAGAATTAAAAAAACTATCGAGATCCCAAGGAAGAATTTTAATAAAATTAGTTCATAGACAAACTGGCATTACAATTTTTGAACTTATAAGAGAACTTAGAACTGGACTTAAAGCATTCTTTTATCAAACAACAGCATCTTTGTTTAAACTATCATTAAAAGATAAATACAATCCAGAAGATATCTTAGAAGATTACCTTATTGAAGACGTATTACAAAGAGCTTTTGCAGAAAAATATTTAGTAAAACAAAATGCTAAAATTGATTATAATTTGGATTCATTGTATTCAATATGGAAAAGTAAAAGATGAGAAATATTTAAATCGAATGAAAGAAATTTTTCAAATGTCTGCTAAAACATTTTATGGTTTTGAAGATATATTATGTGAGGAGCTAAAAAAAATTGATGCGATTGGTGTTTTTAAATCAAATAGAATTGTCCATTTTAAAGGTGATAAAGAAATAATGTACAAAGCAAACTTGTGTCTACGTACGGCACTAAAGATATTGCTTCCAATCGCTAAAAGAAAAATTTCAAATTATGAATCACTTTACAAATTCTCATTTGATTTTGAATGGGAGAAATATTTTAATAAAGATTCTTCATTTTATATTAATAGTGTATGTTTTGGAAAAGTTTTTACACATTCTTTATTTGTATCGCAAAGAGTCAAAGATGGGATAGTAGATAGATTTAGAAAGTTAAAAGGATCAAGGCCGATAGTAGATAAATCTAATCCAGATATATATATAGATGTTCACATAGATAATAATTATTGTACCCTTTCTCTTAACAGTTCCGGCAGAAATTTAAATCAACGGGGGTATAGAAAAAAAAATACCGAGGCACCACTTAATGAAGTTTTAGCCTCTGGGTTGATTCTAATTTCAAATTGGAACAAGAAAGATGATTTTTTAGATCCAATGTGCGGAGGCGGAACATTTTTATTTGAGGCTTGTATGATTGCCAAAAATATTCCACCAAATTTAAATAGAAAAAACTTTGCTTTTAAAAAATGGAACGACTGGGATCAAGACTTATTTATAGACATCTCTAAATCTCTAACAAAAAAAATAAGGGATACTAACCCAAAAATAATTGGATTTGAAAAATCTAGTAACACTTTTAAGAAATTAGACTTTAATGTTAAAAACTCTAATTTGTCAGATTTTATCTCGGTTTCGAATATTGATTTTTTTAATTCTAAAAAAGATAGCAAAGAGAATCTTCATGTTGTAATCAACCCCCCATACGGAGTTAGAATTGGAAAAGAGTTAGAAAAAATTTATAGCCTGATTGGGGATACGCTCAAACAAAAATATCAAAATACTAATGCATGGATTATTTCATCAAATTTTGAGGCAATAAAAAGAATTGGTTTAAAACCCTCAAAAAAAGTTAAAATTTATAATGGGAAGTTGGAATCAAAATTTATTAAATATGAAATCTATGAAGGATCAAAAAAAAATAAAATTTAATTTTTATTTTTTTTAAATGAGAAGGGTAATCTATAGTTTAGAGTATAATTAAAACTAGCTCCAAATCTATTATCATCAACTATTTTATTAAATCCAGGAGCATATAAATTTCCAAAGTTTTCAGGTTGTGAGTTATTTAATAACCTATGAAATCTTATGCTTGCACCTATATAAAAATTTTTTAGCACCTCCACTTTGGTTCCAAATAGTACTTCAATCCAATTTGAATTGAGTTGCTCTCTTTCTCCAATTAACCCACCTACTTTAATTGTAGGTCTTTCGAAGTATGTGTTTTTAAATTCTGCAGCACTATAATTTTCGTATAAAATATATTCATTTACTTTATGCGAATGAATACTATTTGATATACGAATACCAACAAAGAGGGAATTATCCATTCCTTTCCAGTTATTAAAAAAATTGTAATCAATACCTAATTTTAAATATGAACCATTTGTCGTAAAATTTAATTGTTCTGTCTGTTGAGTTTTTTTCTCACTTCCTATCTCTGCTGCTATGAAAATTCTTCTATTTATCTTTAAATCTCCAACGATTTCAAGTCCCTGGAAATTTTTATCTAAATTGGTTTTTATTGGTTTAATAAGATCAATACCCAATCTGAGTGAAAAAACTTTGAAATACTTCTTCTCAATTGTCAAGCTATCTTGGGACATAAGATTAACCCCATATAGAATGCTAGTGATAAATAGCCAAATGTGCTTGATTTTCATTTTTTATAGTATCCTTTAAAATATTAAAATGTGAAAATTGACTTTCTTTATTCATAATTTCGACTGCTGGAGTCGTAAATATCAAATTAGATAAAAAACCACAAGCTCTATTAATATAATAGTCTTCCCTCATGTAGTTAAATTTTAGTGTATCTACTTTTTCTTGATTACCTGAATCATTAAGATGTGTGAACGTGTAGATAGTTGAATTGGAAATTAACTCTAAAGGAATTACTAAAGAATCCCCTGAAAAAACTGTATAATCTTCATCTCTACTTGTGGCTTTTATCGCAACATTTGATAATGATTTAGGGTTTATTATTTCGTTATGATCAAAAAATCTAATAATTAGTCTTGGCGTTCCAGGAGTTCCTTCTAAACATATATCATCTTTTTCACAATTAAATAAAAACATGATAAGTAGAAAGTAAAAAAATATTTTCTTAAACATTAATCAATTTTTTTAAAAGTACTACATTTTCTACATGACTTGTGTGGGGAAACATGTCTACTGTTTGAAGTTTTGAAATTTCATATGTTTTTTGAAATATAAACAAATCTCTAGCTAGAGTAGAACTATTACAACTTACGTACACAATTTTTTTTGGCTTTGTATCAATAATTTTTTCAATCACTTTTTTATCAATTCCCTCTCTTGGTGGATTTACAATTGAAACAGTTGGTTTACCATTTTCGATAATAAATGCCTGTGTAAAAATATCTTTCATGTCTCCTGAAAAGTATTTTGTGTTTGAAATATTATTTAATTTGGAATTTTCATTTGCATAATTGATTGAATCTTCAACTATATCTATTCCAACAACCTTCTTTACATCCTTTGATAAAATTTGACCTATAGTCCCAATACCAGAATATAGGTCGTAAAGTATATCATTTTTACTTGGTTCTAAAAACTTTTTCACCAAATAAAAAAGTTTTTCGGCTTGTGTTGAGTTAGTTTGAAAAAAGGTTTTAGCATTAATTTTAAACCTTAGCCCACATATCTTTTCAGTTATATAATCTCTTCCATAAAATAAATTTACCTTTTGGTCATAAATAGAGTCATTTGGTTTCGTGTTAATTACATAAAGTATTGAATTAATGTTTTCGAAACTATTTTTTAAAAAATTTAAAAGTTTATAAATAAAATCACTTTTAAATCCAAATTGTATTAAAACCATTATATCATTGGTCGAGGTAATTTTAATCATTAAGTTTCTTAGCAATCCTTCATTTTTATATGGATTAAAAAAATCGACTTGGCTTTCAATTGCAAATTTTTTTATTCCATTTCTAATAGTATTTGAAATATCATCTTGAAGATGACACTTTTTAATATCAACAATTTTGTCCCACCTTCCCTTTTTGTGCAATCCTAAAGCTTCTCTTGTAAATTTTTTTTTTGATTTTATTTCGGATTCAGATAGCCATCGTGTATTAGAAAAAGAGTACTCCATCTTGTTTCTATAGTAATATATTTGTTTACTTGCGAGAATTGGAAAAACTGTTTTAGGTTTTATTTTACCGATTCTAGATAAATTTTCATGAACCCTTTTTTCCTTATAAAAAAGTTGAGAATTGTAATTCATATTTTGCCACTTACAACCCCCACAAACCCCAAAATGCTCACATAATGGTTTTACTCTTTCTTTAGACTTTAAATTAAATCTTAATATTTTTCCAATAAATGTACCCTTTCTTTTTCTTTTGATTATTACATCTACAACGTCCCCAGGAACTGCATTTTCTAAAAAAACTATTTCACCTGACTTAGATCTTGCAACTGATTTTCCTTTATCAGCTATGTCAATCACTTTACAATTTTCGAGTATTTTATTAGATTCTCTCTTAGACATTTAAACAAAATATAATTTCTGACTTTTTCTTTGATTGTAAAGTTAGTTTTTTATAAATGAAATATTTGTAAATTAGAAAATCACTATACTAAATCGCAGGTTTGGGTCATCTATATTCACCAATTGAAGCCAAATATTTTGAATTAGAAAAGACTTTTGGTGCCCAAAACTACCATCCTCTTCCAGTTGTTTTGAAAAAGGGATTAGGTCCCTTTCTTTGGGATTTAAATGATAAAAAATATTTTGATTTTTTGTCAGCATATTCATCCGTAAATCAAGGTCATTGTCACCCAGAAATATTAAAAGCTTTGTTTAATCAAGCAGCAAAACTTACATTAACCTCCAGAGCTTTTTATAACGATACTCTTGGAGAATTTGAAGAATTTATTTGTACTTTCTTTAAATATGATAAAGTTTTACCCATGAATTCTGGAGTTGAAGCTGCTGAATCCGCAGTAAAACTTGCCAGAAAATGGGGATATCAAAAAAAGAAAGTAAAAAAAAATAATGCTAAAATCATTTTTCCTAAAAATAATTTTTGGGGTAGATCTATAGCTGCAATTTCAAGTTCTACAAATCCTCTTGCATATAAAAATTTCGGCCCCTTGTTGCGTGGTTTTGAAACTGTCCCATATGATAATTTGAACTTATTGGAGGTAAAATTAAAAAATCCGGACTGTGTTGCATTCATGCTCGAGCCAATTCAAGGGGAAGCAGGAATAGTTGTTCCATCTGAGGGATACCTTTCTAATGTGAAGTACTTGTGCAATAAGTATAATGTTTTATTCATTGCCGATGAGATACAAACTGGCCTTGGTAGGACAGGAAAAATTTTAGCTACAGATTATGAGAACGCAAAACCAGATATATTGATTCTAGGCAAAGCATTATCAGGTGGTTTAATGCCAATTTCTGCTGTTCTTACTAATGATGAAATAATGTTATGCCTCCAACCTGGTGAGCATGGTTCAACCTTTGGAGGGAACCCACTTTCTGCAAAAGTTGCTAAAAAATCTTTAGAGGTTGTAATTAATGAAAAACTGGCTGAAAATGCATTTGTATTAGGAGATTTATTTAGAAAAAATTTAAATGATTATATCTCAAAAAGTAGTATTGTGCAATTAATTAGAGGAAAAGGATTGTTAAATGGGCTGGTTATGAACGATAATGGTACGGAAAATTTAGCTTGGGAAATCTGTGTTGATTTGATGAAAAATGGTGTCCTTACTAAACCTACAAATAAAAATATCATAAGGTTTGCACCTCCTTTAGTAATAAATAAAACCCAAATTATAGAAGCTATTACAATTATAAAGTCAACTTTAGTTAAATTTGAAAACAAATATTAATATGGCAATATATTTTGACAACGCCGCAACGTCTCCTCTTAGGAAAGAGGTAATAGAATCCATTAATGAGGTATTAATAGAAACTTATGGTAATCCCTCTTCCAATCATTCTTTTGGAAGAAAGGCAAAAACCTTAATTGAAAATTCAAGAAAAATAATTTCATCTATATTAAATGTGAGTCCACAAGAGATTATTTTCACATCTGGAGGCACAGAGTCTGACAACATGCTATTAAGATCCGCAGTAGAGGATTTAAGTGTCGAAACCATTATCAGTACTAAAATAGAACATCACGCAATCTTGCATGCGTTAGACTATCTACAAAAGAAAAATGTTTCTGTAGTTTATCTTCCAGTTGACAAAAATGGAGAATTCCAATACAAAGATTTAGAAAAAGCTTTATCACTTGATGGTTCTAAAAAATTAGTTTCTTTGATGCATGTTAATAACGAAATTGGTAACATGATTGATTTAGAATATGTATCTAAAATGTGTCAATCTAGCGAAGTTTTATTGCACACCGACGCGGTTCAAAGTATAGGTCATTATAAAATTGATCTATCTAAAATTAAGGTTGACTTTTTGTCTGCGGCAGCTCACAAATTTCATGGACCAAAAGGTGTCGGTTTCTCATTTGTGAGAAAAAATTCTGGTTTAAATCCTTTTATATTGGGTGGTTCTCAAGAAAGAGGTCTTCGAGCAGGAACAGAATCAGTTCATAATATAGTTGGTATGTCTAAAGCACTTGAGTTAGCATACAAAAATTTAGATGAAGAAAGTAAATACATAAAAAATTTAAAAAGATATGCAATCGCAAAAATAAATGAATGTTTTCCAGGATCACATTTTAATGGGAATTGTGATAATGACGATAAAAGTGCTTATAATCTAATTAATGTAAACTTACCTGTAAGTCCCGAAAAAAAAGATCTTTTAGATTTTAAGTTGGACTTAAAAGGTATTGCTTGTTCCAAGGGAAGTGCCTGCCAATCAGGAAGTACTAAAGGTTCTCATGTATTGGAATTGGTTGTACCAAATAAACTTAAAAATAGGCCTTCACTTCGGTTTTCTTTTTCTGTGTTTAATAACAAAAATGAAATCGATTTTCTTATCAATACAATCAAAGAGTTTAATTAACGATTTCTCTATATAAGGAAGCTTGGAATTTATTTACATTTCCTACTACATCCTCCACAATTAAATTTAATTCTAATTTGCTATCATCAGATTTTAGATTACTAAAGTCAAAAAATAATAGTTTTCTTTTTGGTTCGTATTCCATTAAGATCCAATTCCCATTAATATACGCATTGTATTTTTTAATTCCTGACAAGTTATCGTTTACTCTTAATTTTAGGATTGGTAGATTATTTACCCACTTTCCATTATGAAAATTTATGGGTTTTATTGAAGGAGGTTTAGTGTCTTTAGTTAAAAAATATTTTCCTTCTGATATATTTTTGGCGTATATTTTACCATCATTTTTTTTCCCAAAAACATATTGTATTTTGTTTTTTCTCCCAAAATTAAATTTTCCAATGCATATTTGCCTTAAACTAGCTGAATCCAAATCTTTGGGTATGAAAAATTCTAAGCTAAGCCCTTTTTTTGGAGCTTTTGTAAACTTTTCAATTATTAAAGTATCTAACTTATAATCAAAATTTAAATCTGTAGGTTCATAAAATGCGTTTTTTGGGATCTTTAAGTTTAATGATTGATATTTTACCTCGTATTCTTTATAAGGTTTGTAAGGTTTATCGTTAAATTCATTTTTTGAAAAGTATAAATCATCTTCTCTATCTTCACCAACTAAAACCAACTTAACTTCACTGATATTTTTATTAAAGTCTTCAAAGAGTATTTTGACATTGTAAATAGAATCTTTAACTACTTTGAAAAGGCCATTGTATTTATTTTTTTCTAGAAAACTAAATTCTGATTCTATACTTTGGTAAAGTTTTTTTATTCTGATTTTGTCAATATTGTAAGCCTCATAATCAATTAATAAATCAATTTTTTTACCATCAGAAAAAATTAAATCATCAAATTTATATGAATAAACTTTTTCTCCATTAATGGTCAGTTCTCTTTTATAAATCCCATTTCTGTTATGTGATGAATTTTGTTTGTCGTAACCACTGTAGCCAATTCCAAACATGCCATTGGTTTTTATTGTATCAATTAATGTGTAAAGGTTTTTATCTTTTTTTAATGCTATTCGTTTCCTTTTGGATGCATGATTATTTAAAAATTTGTAAATGTAAATATTTTGAATCGTTGGAGGTATTGTATCTAAAACAAAAAATCCATATTTCAAGGGGTTTAATGGTTTTTCATTTTTTGTATTTCTTAATTCAAAGTGTAAATGAGGGCCACTAGATCCACCAGTATTTCCTGAAGATCCAATGATTTCTGATTTTTTTATTTTAACTTCTCCTTCTTTAAAGAATTTTTCAATTTCAAATCTCTTTTTTTTATATTGTATTTCGTTTATAATTTTTTCAATTTTTGGTGAAAATCTTTTTAAATGAGCATACACAGATGTTGTTCCATCGTAATGCCTAATATAAACCACCTTTCCGTACCCTGAGGTTGAAACTTTTGCCCTTATTAAATCCCCGTCTTCTATTGACCTTACTTTAATGCCCTCTTTACCGAGAGTCTTTATATCAATACCAGTGTGGAAATGAGTTTTTCTAAATTCTCCAAAGGTCCCTGAAAGCAGAATTGGAATTTCAATTGGGTTTAATCTATTTTGAGAAATTAAGTTATATGAAGTAATATTAACTAATAAAATTATTCTAAAAAACAATCTCATATATTATAATATTTCTATTAAAATTAAATTTTTATATTAAAGTTTAAAAATTATAATTTTAATTAAATAATTAATTTATGTCTTTACAATTTTATTTGTTGCCAAAGAATTACGTTTTTACAAAAAATTTAGAATATAATAAACATTCCCTTCTTTTTTTTAATGAATCGACACATAACACCTCTATTATCGAGAAAAGTAAAGCAATCAAGCTAAATGTAGAATATAGATTTGAATCAAAGTGCATTAAACTACTAACAAAAACTAAGCTCACGGATATTGGTATTTCCTCAAAAGTTTCATCTATCCTTGCATCTAATGATATTCCCTGCAATATTATATCGGGATATGAAAATGACTATTTTTTTATCCCTTTTAAGGAGGGTTTGAAAGCTTTGAAAATTTTAAACTCTTTATCTTGATTTCGTTTGTTTTCAATTCATACAATGAAATTCGCTACCTTTATTTACAATAAAGACTAAAATGAATCAATCGAAGGAACTCGTTAGCGAAATTGAAAAAAATATCATTCTACTTTTAAATAAATTAAAAGATAACCATCTTTTAATTAAATCACTTAAGTCGAAGTTAAAGGAATTAGAATCTACTAATTTTAGTTTCATTCAAGAAATAAATCTTTTAAAACAAAAAAATAAAAGTTTATCTGTTGCTAATTCTTTACTAGGAAGTGACGAAAATAAATCAGAGACAAAAGAAAAAATTAATTCTTTAATAAAGGATATTGACATGTGCATTAATCAATTAGGATCTTCTTTTTAGATAAATGGAAACTAAAATCAAAATAAAAGTTAAAATTGCTGACAGAGTATATCCTCTTACGATTCAACCAGAACAAGAAGAGGTGATAAGATCATCCGTAAAAAAAATTGATCAAATGATAAAACAACTCGAGGAAAGCTATGCAGTTAGAGATAAACAAGATGTTTTAGCAATGTGTTCCCTTCAGTACGCAACTAAATTGATTCAAAGAAATAATTTAAATAATATTAAAGATCATGAAAATTTAAAAAAGCTTTCTAATATAAATGAATTGATTAAAGAACATATTGCTAATTTTTTGTAATTTTCAAGAATTATCTGCATGAGCTTATTTTTTTGATAAACTCAACGAAATTTTTATTACTGGGTAAGTCCGTTTGGTAAAAGCATGCTTTCATGAAAAGATCCTTGATCCAAAGGTTAGCCCAAATCCTGTTTATATAGGAGTTTATACAAAACCTAAGCTCATGCGGATTTTTAAATAATGAAATTAAAAAACAACGCTGCAAGCACACCCCCACATAAAGGACCAATTACAGGTACCAGCCCATATTCCCAGTCAGCATTTTTTTCCTTCCTTGGTAATAGTTGATATACAATTCGTGGTCCTAAATCTCTAGCTGGATTTATAGCATAACCAGTAGTTCCTCCTAACCCCATACCAATAACCCAAACTAAAATTCCAACTGGTAATGATTCTAGTGATCCAATTCCAAAGTTTAAAGTTTCAATGTTTTCAAAAGCAATATTTGGACTTGCAATAAAAAAAATACAAAATACTAAAATAAATGTTCCAACAAACTCGCTAAAAAAATTATTCTTTAAATTTCTTATCGCTGGACCCGTTGAAAATGTACTTAAGACAATTTTCTCATCCTTGGTTTCTCTGTAGTGATCAATATAAATTAAATAAACAACCCAGGATCCAAACATAGCACCAGCAAGTTGAGAAATCATGTATGGTAAAACCATTTTCCATGTAAATTTTCCCGCTGTTGCCAATCCTATGGTAACAGCAGGATTTAAATGAGCACCACTATATTTACCAGCAACGTATGCACCTACAAAAACCGAAAACCCCCACGCTGATGTAATAAGAACCCAAGGTGTTTGGCCTTCAGCTTTTGTTTTCTTTAAATTAACATTCGCTACAATTCCACATCCAAGAAGCAGTAAAATTGCAGTACCAATAAATTCAGCAATCAGTGGATTGTTCATCATATTATATAATTTCTTGCTACTTTCTCAAAGTTAGCACTTTCATTTTTAATCCAATCTATATTTTTTTTCATTTCCTTAGCCATAATTTCTAATACTTTCGGGGCGATCTTCAGACTCTCTTTAGCGTCTAGAAACAGGGATCTTGTTCTTCTAGCCATAATATCTTCAAGGGTCATTGCCATTTCATTTCGAATTGACCATATAATTTGGTTTTTTGAAATAAAAAACTTTTCACTAATTGAGGAATTACCTTCACTGCTTAAGTTTTCAATTTTTTCTATATCTGTTCCATAAAAGTGCATCGGGTTTTCCCAATTGGATGAATAATCATAACCATGAATAGTGAGGTTATGAGTAATGCATTCTCTTTCCTGAAGACCAGCTACCGATTGAGCAGTATTTACAGTGTCTTCAGCCATCTTTCTATAGGTCGTCCACTTTCCCCCCAGTATACTAATAAGGCCTGATGTACTTACCGTAACTTTATGATGTCTTGATATTTCTTTAGTAGCTTTTTCATTGTTTTCTGGTGCTGCTAAAGGTCTTAAACCTGCGAAAACACTTTTTATATCTTTAAAAGATGGTGCACTTTTCATATATGATCCAGCATTTTTTAGAATAAACTTAATTTCTTCGCGAAGTGGTATGGGTTCTATATTGCTTTTTTCAATTTGAGTATCCGTAGTTCCAACAATGACGTAATTATTCCATGGTACTGCGAAAAGAACTCTACCGTCTGTTGTGTGTGGGACCATAATAGCGTGATTACCAGCTAAAAAAGACTTGTCTAATACAATGTGGACACCCTGACTAGGAACTATGGTTTTTTTTCTTTTTTTGATATCTAAATTGGTTATTGAATCAGAAAAAACCCCCGTTGCATTTATAACTCCTTTTGCCATTATTTTGTAGCTTTTATTTTCAATGGAATCTCTCGCAACTACTCCAGCAATCATTTCCTTCTCTTTAATTAAATCCTCAACTCCAAAATAATTAATCAAAGTTGCCCCATGATTTTCTGCAGTTTGTGCTAAGCTAATAGCCATTCTAGCGTCGTCAAATTGTCCGTCATGATAAATCACACCTCCTTTTAAACCATTTTTTTTAACATTTGGAATTAATTTAACTATCTCATCTCTGCTAAGTAAGGTTGAAGGTCCAAGTCCCAGCTTACCAGACATCATATCATAAATTTTTAGGCCAATTCCGTAAAAAGGGCTATTCCACCAATCATAAGAAGGGATAACAAAACTTAAATCTCTTACTAGATGAGGTGCATTTTTTCTCATTATTCCCCTCTCTCTTAATGCCTCAACAACAAGCGAAATATCTCCGTTTTGTAGATATCTTACACCACCGTGAACAAGTTTTGTGCTTCTTGAAGAAGTCCCTTTTGAAAAATCATGTTTTTCTATTAATAATGTTTTGTAACCTCTACTGGCCGAGTCTACGGCGATGCCCAACCCCGATGATCCTCCACCAATAATAACTAAATCCCAGATTTTTTTTTTGGATATTTTCCTAAGACTATTTATTCTATTCATTTATTACCCTAATTCTTTTGTTCCACTCATCTATTACTTTTTGCGTATTTATTGAGCTTGAATTAGGGGAAAAAGTAACATCTTTTTCCCATAAACCTTTAATTTCTTCAATACTGTTCCAAAAACCAACGGATAAACCTGCAAAAAAAGCTGCTCCTAATGCAGTTGACTCTGGAGATTTAGACCTGACAACATCTTTGTTAAGAAAATTAGCCTGTATTTGCATCAAAAGATCATTTTTAGAAGCGCCACCATCAACTTTTAATTCTTTGAATTCAAAACCTGCATCCTTTTGCATTTCTAAAATAATTTCTCTTGATCTCAAAGCTATGGCTTCTAAAGCAGCTCTAGCAATGTGATATTTATTTGAGTCTCTAGTAAGACCGAAAATTGTTCCAGTGGTATTCGGATTCCAATAAGGTGCACCCAATCCAGATAAAGCAGGAATAAATGTTATTCCCCCATTATCATCTACTTGTCTTGCCAAATTCTCAATTTCAGACGCATTATTAATTATATTTAATTTATCTCTAAGCCATTGAATTAAAGCACCAGCAATAAATACACTTCCTTCTAAAGCGTATGTCACCTCACCGTTTAACTTCCAAGCTACGGTTGATAACATCCTATTGTTAGATTTAATAATTTTTTTTCCAGTATTCATAATACAAAAACATCCTGTTCCGTAGGTGTTTTTAACATCTCCTTCTTTTATACACATTTGTCCAAAAAGTGCTGATTGTTGATCACCAGCAATTCCACTAATTGGGATTTTTTTCCCAAATAATGATAAATCTGTGTGTCCAACAATCTCTGAGGAACTAACAACATTTGGGAGAATTTCCTTAGGTATATTTAAGATATCTAAAAGTTCGTCATCCCATTTTAAAGTGTTTATGTTGAAAAGAAGAGTTCTGCTAGCATTTGTTACGTCGGTAACATGAACATTTCCCTTTGTTAATTTCCATATTAGCCAGGTATCTATAGTTCCAAAAGCAAGTTTTCCTTGATCTGCAAGTTCTCTTGCATCTTCAACATTATCTAATATCCATTTTACTTTTGTTCCGGAAAAGTAAGCGTCTAAGACAAGTCCTGTTTTTTTCAAAAAAGTGGCTTTTTGGTTACTCAAATCTTCGCACATTTGGGCTGTTCTTCTATCTTGCCAGACTATTGCGTTATATATTGGTTTTCCACTTTCTCTGTTCCATATAACAGTTGTTTCCCTTTGATTTGTGATTCCAATTGATTTAATTTTTTCTAAATCTATCTTATCACTTTTTAAAACTTCTTTTATTGCTCTTAGTTGGGTCTCCCATATTTCGTTTGGATCATGCTCAACCCAACTTTTTTTTGGGAAAATTTGCTCAAACTCAAATTGTGAAATTGCTAATTGCTCAATTTTTTTGTTAAAAGCTATAGTCCTAGAGCTTGTGGTTCCCGCATCAATGGCTAAAATACTTTCCATTTCAATTTATATAGGTTTGACTTTCAAATTTTTATTATTGTTATTTTTATATCGATAATAACTGAACCCCTCTTGCAAACAGCTTGACCCCGAATTACCATATTTATCCAATGCTAAAAAAGCAATCTGGAATTTTGGACTTTTATTTTTTCTGTAAATTCTTAGGAGAGCTTCTTCGCAGGCTTCTTTTGGGGTTTTCCCGTTTCGCATTAGTTCAACCACTAGAAAAGATCCAACAATTTTTATGATTTCTTCACCTAGTCCGGTAGCAACAGCACCACCTACATTGTTATCTATATACAATCCAGAACCAATAATTGGTGAGTCTCCAATACGACCTTCCATTTTATAAGCTAAACCGCTAGTACTGCATACTCCACCGATATTTCCTTTTTTGTCAAGACAAAGAATACCGATTGTATCATGGTTATCAATATTTGTTTTAGGACTATAAATTGGCTTCTTTTTCCACTCCATCCATTTTTTCTTTGAATCTTTGGTTAGTAAAGATTTTAACTTATAACCATTTTTTATCGCAAAATTTTGAGCTCCTTTTCCAGATAAAATAACATGAGGAGTTTTTTCCATGACATCTTTTGCCAAAGAGCTAACATTAACTACCTCCTCAACCCCTAAAACGGATCCACAATTCCCTTTATGATCCATGACAGCAGCATCAAGAGTAACCGTACCTTCTCTATCTGGGGCTCCTCCGTATCCAACAGTAGAATTTTTAGGATTTTCTTCTTCCACATTTGCTCCGATAATTGCGGATGATAATGCGTCTTTTCCGCTTTCTAATGCCATCCCAGCTTGAAAGTTTGCCTTTTTAAAGTCCCACGTGCAAATTGATATAGGAGGTTTTACCATAGATTTATTTTTTTTTTTTATAGCATAACCCCTTTCTTTCACAATTGAAGCTGAGCCAAATCCTATTAATAATCTATTGAAAAATAATCTCCTGTTCATACTTGTAATTTATTAAAATACAATAAGCTGACCTAACATTGGCAAATATTTAATATATTCGACGGACATAAAATTTGACAGTTTGTATGAATCCAATTGAATTTTATCAAATCAAATCCCAAGAAAATTTCGAAATTACAAGAACTAAAGCCATAGATGACCCAGAATTATTTTGGTCTGAAATTGCATCTACTTTTAGTTGGTTCAAAAAATGGGATCAAGTTTTAAATTTTGATTGGAGCATTCCAAAAACTGAGTGGTTTATTAATGGAAAACTAAATATCACGGTAAATTGTTTGGATAGACATGTTGATCAAAACCCCGATAAATATGCAATTTTATGGGAGCCCAATGATCCAAATGATAAATCTGTAAAATATACTTACAGTGAACTTCTTTCTTTGGTATGTAAATTCGCAAACGGTTTAAAGAACCAGGGCATCAAAAAAGGGGATAGGGTTTGTATTTATATGCCTATGGTACCTGAGCTAACTATTGCTGTTCTTGCTTGTGCAAGAATAGGTGCTGTTCATTCTGTCGTTTTCGGGGGTTTTTCTGCTGCAGCATTATCAACTAGGATTAATGACGCTAAGTGTAACCTAATAATTACAGCTGATGGAGCTTTTAGAGGCGACAAAACTGTTCCACTAAAAAAAATTGTAGATGAAGCCTTAGAGGAATGTGAAAGCATAAAAAAATGTATTGTTTTACAAAGAACATTTCAAAAAATAAAATGGAATGAAAGAGTTGACGTCTGGTGGCATGATTTCATCGAAGGTCTTTCAGATTACTGTGAACCGGAAGTAATGGATTCTGAAGATCCATTGTTTATTTTATATACATCTGGTTCGACGGGTAAACCAAAAGGTATGGTGCATACATGTGCTGGTTACATGGTCTATACCGCTTATACGTTTTTAAACGTATTTCAATATAAAGAGGGAGATATATATTGGTGTACAGCAGATATTGGATGGATAACTGGCCACAGCTACATGATATATGGTCCTATGGCAGTTGGTGCAACATCCGTTCATTTTGAAGGCATACCCTCTTATCCAAATTGGAATAGATTTTGGAAAGTATGTGAAAAATATAAAGTAAATCAATTTTATACAGCCCCTACTGCTATAAGAACATTAGCAAAGCAACCACTAAAATTAATTGACGGACACGATTTAAGTTCGTTAAAGGTTCTTGGTTCTGTTGGTGAACCAATTAATCTTGAGGCGTGGAATTGGTACGATTTGAACATAGGAAAAAATAAAACTCCAATTGTTGATACCTGGTGGCAAACCGAAACAGGTGGAATAATGATATCATCTCTAGCAGGTGTAACAAATCAAAAACCTACATTTGCAACAAAACCTATACCAGGAATTAGACCAGTTCTTTTAAATAAAGACGGTCATGAAATTATAGAAAAAGAGGCTGAAGGCATATTAGCTATTAAATTTCCATGGCCAGGTATTGCAAGAACAATTTATGGAAATCATACAAGATATAAAGAGGTTTATTTCACTGCATACGAAGGTTATTATTTTCCTGGTGATGGTTCTTTAAGAGACGCAGATGGAAATTTTAGAATAACGGGTAGAGTAGATGACGTTGTAATAGTTTCGGGACACAATCTTGGAACGGCACCAATTGAGAACTCAATTAATGAACATCAGGATGTAGCTGAGAGTGCAGTTATAGGATATCCCCATGAGGTTAAAGGAAATGCTTTAATGGCATATGTGATTTTAAAAAACAAAGTTGAAACTAATAAACTAAATGTTGAACTTAGGGATTTGGTTTCTAGTCAAATTGGGCCTATTGCAAAACCCGAAAAAATAATTGTCGTGTCAGGTTTGCCCAAAACAAGAAGCGGTAAGATTATGAGAAGAATACTTAGAAAATTAGCAGCTGGTGATTTCGAAAATCTAGGTGACATTTCAACTTTATTAAATCCAGAAGTTGTAGATGAAATTAAAAATAAACTAGCTAAATAGAAAAAATATTGAGCTTCCAGCCGTTAGAATTAAGATAAGTTTGGAATAGTATTTTTCTGAAATTTTATCAACGGTATATACACCAATTAGAAGACCTAAAAAAACAAAAGGTGTCATCTTTAGACTTTCAATTAAACTATAATAGTTTATAGTTTTCCAAAAAAAAATATGAAAGGGTAGTTTAATTACATTTATTAAAAAAAATATATAAGCAGAAGATGAAATGAAGGTTTTTTTTTTCACCTTCATAGCTATAAAATAAATATTTGCAAGTGGACCAGCTGCGTTACCTATCATTGTTGTAAAACCAGCAAATCCTCCTAATAGTGGACCAAAACTCCAGTGCTTTGAAATTAAATTTGACATTTTATCATTCATAAACAACATGATTAGAACAGATAAAAAAATCACAATGGACATAAGTCTTTTAAAAGCTATTTCATCAATAATATCTCCTGTTAAAGTGGCAAAAACCACTCCAATAGCCATCCATGGAATAAGTTGAAAGATGTATTTCCAAACTATGTTTTTTTTAAAATAAATTATTGCAAAAAGGTCTCCAACTATTAAAAGAGGCAATAAAATCCCTGTTGATATCTTGGGTTCATATGCGTATGCAAGTAGGATTACAAAAAAAACACCAATACCCTTCACACCAGCTTTAGATATTCCTACAATTATTGAGGCTAGTATTGAGAGTATTATAGGTAGAAATTCCACAGGATGGTTTAAGTTGGTTGCGAAAGTAAACATTTAAATTTATTAGTAAAAATTCTTAAATTGCGAAAAAAATATTTTGAAAGACTTAAAGTACTTGTTTGCTTATTCAATTCCGTTAGTCACACTTATTTCAGTGCACTTTAAAGGTATTTTTTCATATACTGCTCCCATTTATGCATTTATATTTATTCCTATTTTAGAAATTATTTTAAAAGATTCTGACAAGAAATACACCGAAGAAGAGAAAACCAATAGACTTGCTAACTTTTTATTTGATGTTTTACTTTATTTAAACTTACCTTTTGTGTTTTCAATCCTTTTTTATGGTTTTTTTGTAATTACAAGTTCCACATACTTTTTTTATGAATATATTGGAATGATTTTGTCTTTAGGTATTTTGCTTGCAACAAATGCCATTAATGTTGCTCATGAGTTAGGGCACAGAAAATCACAATTTGAAAAAACTCTATCAAAAATACTGTTAATGCCCTGTCTATACATGCATTTTTATATAGAACATAATTTTGGTCATCATATAAATGTTGCTACTCCAAAAGATCCTGCAACTTCAAAATTTAATCAAAGTGTTTACAATTTTTGGTTTACATCCGTTTTTTGGCAATACATAAATGCATGGAAAACTCAAATTTTAATTCTCAAAAGAAATAAAAAAAGCTTTGTCTCCCTTCAAAACGATATGATTTGGTACATTGCTTTTCAAAGTTTATATCTCCTTTTTGTTTTTTATATATATGGCCTTAAGGGACTAATAGTTGCCTTAATCGTCGGAGTCATTTCCTTCTTGTTCCTTGAGACTATCAATTATATTGAGCATTACGGTCTTGAAAGAAAAATTTTGCCTTCCGGAAGATATGAAAGAGTTCAACTACATCACTCATGGAATTCTAATCATATTATTGGAAGAATTGTTTTGTATGAACTCACTCGTCATAGTGATCATCATTTTTCTGCATCAAAAAAATATCAAGTTTTAGAAAATCAGCCTGTAAGTCCACAATTACCCTATGGATACCCAACTTCTATTTTAATTGCCTTAGTACCGCCTATTTGGTTTAAATTAATGAATTCTAGAATACCAAATAAATAATTATTCGTATCCAGTTTCGGCCAACAGAACTAATAGTGCCATATGTATTGCTTTGTAACCATCTTTGTTCAACCACCACTCATCTAAAGAGTGATTTTTTCCACCGTCACCACCTCGTCCTATTGTTATAGCTGGTAGGCCCAGTGCAATTGGCACATTTGAATCTGTAGAACCTATAGTCAATCTTGGTTTAGCTCCCATATAATTTGTTGCCGCAATTGCTCTTTGTACTAAATGATTTTTTACATCAACTTTTCCAGATGGTCTATTCCCAATTTTATTTATTTCAAGCTCTAAATCCGGTCCTCTTCTTTTCATAGCATTTTGCTTTGCTAATGCATCTTCTGATGTTTTTTTAAGAATGAGTTCCATATCATCTAGATTTTCAGGTCTAACTGAGCGAATATCGATCAGCATGCTTGACTCGTAAGGAATAGAGTTTATTGATGTACCGCCATTGATTACTCCAACATTGTAACTGGTTTTTGGTCCTTTTGAAGTGTACTCATCCGCTTTTTCAACAAATTTTGATATTGCATCACCAAGGGCATGATGTGGGTTTGCTAGTCCAAAAGCACCCCAAGAGTGACCACCAGGGCCTTTAAATTTTACCTCATATCTATATGAACCTAATCCTTGGTTATTAATTCTCCCTAAACCACCACCGTCAACTGCAATCCAAGAATCAATCCTAGGTTGATTGTTTTTAAAAAGGTACTTAACTCCTCTTAAATCCCCAAGACCCTCCTCACCAACCGTACCAATTATTAAGATATTGTCTCGAGTTTTAATCTTACTTTTTTTTATTGCCTCAGCAATTGTTAACAACATCGCTAAACCTCTCGTGTCGTCTCCTATACCAGGTGCAAACAAAGTGTCGTTTTTTATTCTCACTTTGACATCTGTACCTTCAGGGAAAACAGTATCTAAATGACCGTCTATTGCTACATTTCTTTTACCCTCATATCCTTTAATAAGACCAAGTACATTACCAATGGAGTCAATCCAAACTTTATCGATTCCAATCTCTTTGAGTCTTTTAGAAAACTCCAAAGCTTTTTTTTCTTCTTTAAAAGGAGGAGCCTCAATCTCTGTCATTTCAATTTGATTTTTAATAGTTTTTGGTTCTAAATCTAAAATTACTTGAAAAGCAGTTTTAACCTGTTTTTTGTTGGCTAGCTTTTTTATTTCTTTAGTATACTTTAAATCTTCTTTAATTGTATCTTGAGAGTGAGAAACATAACCTAATAAAAGAATCAAGCTAGTTATTAATTTTTTTTTCATTGCATAAATTTTATATAGTTAAAATAAAAATTTTTGCTCTTTTAAAAAATAATTTATCTCTTAGAGGTTTTTGTAAACAATCACAAATAAATTACTTTTGCTGCTTAATGTGCTACTAAATCGGGGTGTAGCGTAGCCCGGTCATCGCGCCTGCTTTGGGAGCAGGAGGTCGCAGGTTCGAATCCTGCCACCCCGACTATATAGCATTTGGTGGCGTAGCTCAGCTGGATAGAGCATCTGCCTTCTAAGCAGACGGTCGCAGGTTCGAATCCTGCCGCCATCACTTTAAATCTTTAATGAGTAATTATAAGTATAGAATTTTTATGTTATTCAAACTCCCTGCAGCTTGGTTGATGGGAGTAAAAGTAAGCATGATAAATAATTCCAGTTGTATTTGTACATTAAAGCATAGATGGATTAATCAAAATCCATTTAAATCGATTTTCTGGGCTGCACAAGGGATGGCTGCAGAATTTGCAACTGGGGTTCTGTTGATGAGAGAAATTGAATTAAGCAATAAAAATATATCTATGTTGCTCGTTGATGTAGAAGCAAAGTTTACAAAAAAGGCAACAGGAAAAATATCTTTTAAATGTGACAAGGGTCTTATGATTAAAGAAAAAGTAGGTTCTTTAAATTCTCAAAAGACAAAAAGTACAATGTGGATTGATTCTATAGGTATTGACGAAACTGGAGAAGAGGTTTCTAAATTTAAGTTTAACTGGTCAATTCTTTTCAAAAAATAATTTAATCTATATTATCCAATTAGTGATTCTAAAGAAATATTTTTTGAATAAAATTCTCTAAATATGACTTTAAGTGATGTATAGAAGGGTATTGCAAAAACCAATCCCATTAAACCAAATAAAGTTCCAGATATTATTATTACAATAAATATTTCAAGAGGATGGGACTTCACCGATTTAGAAAATATAAAAGGTTGGCTAAAAAAATTGTCAATTAATTGACCAACTATAAAACCAATCATTACATATATTGTATTTGGGACAACAACAGAGCTAAAATCTTGGTCAAGATTTGAAGTCATACACAATATTAACATTAAAAATCCGCTGATTAAAGGACCTATATATGGAATCAAATTTAAGATTGCACATAAAAAAGCTATTATCAAAGCATTTTTAATTTGAAATACTAACAAAAATGCACTGTAGATAAAAAACAGAATAGATATTTGAATTATTAAACCTATGAAATATCTTGATAGGAGGTCTTTAATTTCCTCAAATGACTTTTTTAACCTAGAGTGATTTTTCTTATTAAAGAAAAAGAAAAAGCTATTTTCAAGTAGATGAGAATCTTTTAAAAAGAAAAATGATATAAATATAATTGAGAACAACCCAATTGTAAATCCGCCAAGAATATCAACAAAATTATTTAAAAAAATTGGGATAGAGGATAAATTCAAAAATTCAAAAAGATTCAGATTAGTTAATAAACTATTGATGTTAGATTTATTTAAATCAATATAAATGACAATTTCGTTAATTAACCTGTTTATCCTTTTTTCTAGTAAATTAATATCAAGAAGCGATAGATTTTCAGTTTGTTGTACGATAAGTGGGACTAATAAAGAAAAAAAACCTAATATTAAAACAATGATAAATGATATAGTTAAAATTGAGGCTACATTTTTATTAAATTTTAATTTTTTAACAAAAAATATCACAAATGGTCTTCCGATTAATGACACAATAGCTGCTAAAAAAATATATAAAATAATAGATTTCAAAAGATAAATTGAATACAAAAGCAATGAAAGCAACAAAACATACAATGCTCCTTTCAAAACTCCTTTTGCTACTATGTTTTCATTCATTGCTCAAAGATATAAATTAATCATTATTCACTTGCTAGCATCAACGAGCAGGCAACTATTGCTGCTGTTTCGGTTCTCAATCTATTTGATCCCAATGTTACTTCATTATAATTGTACTCTTTTGCGAAATTTATTTCATCCAAACTAAAATCTCCTTCTGGTCCAATAATAATTAGCTTATTTTTAACTTTTTTTAGAGCTTTTGAAATTGTTATTTTTTCCCCTTCACTGCAGTGTGCAATCATACCATTATTGTTCTTTAAAATAAAGTCTTTAAAACCAATTGCTTCATTTAACCTGGGGAGATAATATTGAAGAGATTGTTTTAAAGAGGAAATTATAATTTTTTTGCACCTGTCGTAATTTATAGATTTTCTCAAGGATTTTTCACATATTAAGGGTGTAATTTCTCTAATCCCTAATTCAGTTGCTTTACTAACTACCAATTCAAAAAAACTAGTTTTTTTAAGAGGCGAAATTGCTATGTGAGTGTTTTGATTTTTAATTGTGTGATGAACTATATCTCTTACTTTAAAGGTGAAATCATTTCTATTAGAACAAATTTCTACTAAAGCCTCTATGCCTTTTCCATTTGTAAAATTCAAAAAATCACCCCTTTTTTTTCTTAAAACTTTTTCAATGTGGTTAATCTCACTTTTATCAATAAAAACCTCTCTTGAATCGGTATTTAGATTTGGATCAAAAAAAAGATTCATGCCTTATATCTTATAATTTGACAAAGCTTTTTGATTTAAGTTCCCTAAATGCGAATTTTTGTACTTTAAATGTCCAACAATAGCAATCATTGCAGCATTATCAGTAGTATAATTTATGTTCGGAATGTAAGTTTTCCAATTATTTTTTCCCCCTTCATTATTTAATCTTTTTCTTAGTTCAGAATTTGCTGCAACTCCACCTCCTATAGCAATTTGGGTAATTCCTGTTTTTTTAACAGCTAAGTTAATTTTTAACATTAGTATTTCAACTAAAGTGTATTGGATAGAGGCACATAAATCTTCAACATTGTTTTCAATAAAATTTTGGTCAATGTTCATATTTTTATTTATAAAATTTAAAACTGATGTTTTGAATCCACTAAAACTAAAATCTAAATTTTTTACGTTAGGGATAGGGAATTTATATTTTTTTGGATTTCCATTTTTTGAATATTTATCTATTATTGGACCTGAAGGATAATCGAACCCCATTGCTTTACCACATTTGTCAAAGGCTTCACCGATTGCATCATCAAGTGTTCCACCTATTTCTTTCATTGTGAAGTAATCTTCTACCATTACGATTTGAGTATGGCCTCCTGATACTGTTACTCCTAAAAATGGAAATTCTGGTTTTTCTTGGTTGTTATCTATAAAGTGACAAAGTATATGTCCATGCATATGGTTTACTTCAATTAATGGAATTTTTAAGCCCATGCTTAGTGATTTAGAAAATGATGAACCAACTAATAATGAACCTAAAAGGCCAGGACCTCTTGTATAAGCTATAGCATTTAGTTGATTTTTTTCAATCCTAGCTTTTTTCAAAGCCATTTCTACAACAGGAATAATATTAATTTGATGAGCTCTTGAAGCAAGTTCAGGAACAACCCCTCCGTATTCTCTATGTATCTCTTGTCCCGCAATAATATTTGATAGAACAACATCATTCTTTAAAATTGCAGCTGCCGTATCATCGCATGAAGACTCAATTCCTAAAATATAGCACGGTTTTTGCATATCATTTGTTATTTTTAACAAGTTAAATTAATTGATTATTAAGAGATTTTTAAAGATATTGCTTTTTGTTTTTTTAGGAATTACTATTTTTTTGATTCCCTTCTCTATATCTATTAAAAATAAAAATGTTAGAGTAAAATTAGCTAAAAATATCCTCGAATCTAAATTTACTTTTCTTAACAATAAATTATTTTTTGATGATTTAAGTATAAATGACAAAACCGTAATTTTTTTTGGTGTTAGGATTTTAGATTTAAAAGGAAATGAGCTTTTATATGTAAATAATTTAAATATAAACCTTAATGGATACAGCCAGTTAAAATCTAAAAACATTCATATAAATTCAATCGAATTAAAAGACCCAAAATTATATTTAGAGAAATATTCTGATAACAACTACACAAATCTTGAATTATTCTTAAAATCAATTAAAATACAAGGGCTTTTAGAAGAATTAAAAATTCAAAATTTAATTATCTCAAATTCGACTATAGATTTTAGGGCAGATAACAAAAATCAAGATTCATTAGTTAAAAATCTAAATTTTGTATTTGATGAAATCGCAGTCAAATCGGATTCATTAAATATAAGTCTCAAATCTTTTGGCTTTGAATCCATTAAGTTCGGAAATTTAAAAAATGGAAGTTTAAAGTTAGAGAAAGTCTATGATGACATATACTTCGACAGATTAGATTTAATTTATAACAACTATTTGGTGAATGGAAAGGGAAACCTAAGCTACTGCTCGGATAAATTCTCTAAAAACTTTGAAAAATTTTTTTTTAATGACTTTCTAATTGAAGCAACTATTCCAAACCCTACTTTTTCCAATTATGAATTTCCTCAAGATATAAAAATTAAAAATAGATTATACGGTTCGATAAAAAACCTCTCTTCAAATTTTAAAATTATATTTTCAGATAAATCATTTTCTGAGGGTTACTGTACCATGAAGTATAATTCTAATGATAATGTAAGTCTTGAAGGAGAAAACATTTATACTATTCTTCAAAAGGATGATGTAAATAAATTTATTAAAACTAACGCAACTAAATTTTTACCCGAGGAGTTTAAACTTTTAAACGATTTTAAACTAAACACAAAATTTAGATCTAAAATTAATTCATTTGTTGAAATTGATTCAAAAATCAATATTGAAAAAGGACAAATTCGTTCAAATGTTAATTTTGAAAAAATTGATACTAAATGGAGGATAAATAATTTAACATCTTTTAATAACTTTCCCTTTTATAGTTTTTACCAGAAGCTGGGTAAAATCAAATTTAGCGGTGTTTCTAGTTTAAGTTCATCACTTGAGCGTTTTAAACATATTGACTATTTTGATTTAAAACTTTCTTTAACTTCTTTTGAATTTAACAAAAATGTATTTAATGATATAAATATTTCCTTAAATAAAAGTTTAAATGATACATATGATTTTAATACAAAAATAAATGACGATAAATTAAAACTTCTCTTATACTCTTCATTTTCAAATCAGTTTGATGAAATTTTAAATTTTAAATCCTCACTTTCTGTCTTAGATTTTTCATATTTTTTGAATTCAACAGATAAAAAAGAAAGAAATGTTTCTTTTGATGTTCATTATAATAGATTTAAAAATCCGAGAGATGTTTTCCTAAAAAATATAAACTTTAATAAAACTTCGTTTAGCCCTTTTGTATTAAATCTCAAAACACCATTAAAAAAAGAGAATTACATATTTTCTGACAATGAGGCTTTCAACTTTTCACTATCATCTAATCTTAAGTTCAGTAAATTGTATGGTTTTTTAAGACAAAGCATCAATCAATTTTTCAATCAAAATCGATCTGAGCAAACAAATTCATTTTTAAACGTGAGTGTTTTTTTAAAAGAAAAGTTTATAGAGGCATTGTATCCAGAACTCGACAATCCTTCTCCAATTAAATTTGAAGCAGCATTAGAAGACAATACCAATAATTCATATGTTGAATTAGATGTTCCATTTTTATCTACTAGCAACTATAAAATTAAATCTTTATCACTAAAAGTTGATAGAAATAAAGAATTGCTCAAATTTGAAATTGGGTCTTTTAAAAACAATAATTTTCTATTTAAAAACTTGAAATTAACTACAGATACTGATAAAACAAAAAGATCTTTTTTAAATGGTTTGTATGGTGAAAATGAAGAAAAATTTGAAATTATTTTCGACAATAAAATTTTACAGAACAAAATTAAACTTAATTTTAATGATATTTCCTTTTATTTAGGCAGAGAACTTTGGAAATTAAATGATTCCAATTCTTCAATCACATATAATCAGAAGACAAAAGAATTTAACCTGACAAATCTTTTTCTTGAAGGTGAAAATCAATCCATTAAAACAGATTTTAGATTTAAGTCTATTGATAATTTTGATTTAAAGTTAATTACAAAAAATCTTAAACTCAATCAATTTTTACCAAAAAATAAAAAAGTTGATTTGAGTGGTTTTTTATCATCGGAAATAGTTATAAACCAAAATGAAGAACTCCAAAATGTTACTGCCAATTTAAAGACTAAAAATCTTTTTTTAAATCAAAATCTAATTGGTGATTTTGATTTTGTTCTTAGTGGTAGTCCTATCTACAAAACCTATAAATTAAGCACATCAGTATTAAATAATGGTAGAAAAAACATTTTAGGGACAGGTAATATTTATATAGTTGATAAAAACGTAAATCTTGATATTGACTTTGATCTTGATAAATTTGATTTGTCCTTTTTATCATCATTTGGAAAAAATAAAGTAAATAGAATAAATGGCATTTTAAGTGGTAAACTAAATTTATGGGGTTCATTGTCTGATATTAAATTAAAAGGTCAAACAATAGTAAATAGAGGAAATTTATTTTTACCAATAACAAATACAGAGTATAAAATAAAGGAAAGGACCCCAATATATTTCCAAGACCAGTCTATTAAGTTTGTTAACACTGAATTAATCGATACTTATGAAAACACTATTGCTACTGCAAATGGAAATATATTCCATAAAAATTTTAATGAATGGGGTATGGATTTAGACGTGACTTCTCAAAGGTTACTAGTTTTTAATAAAACAAAAAATTTAGAATCTCCTTTTTACGGTAAAGGCTTTTTAAACGGAGAAGCATCATTTAAAGGACCTTTTAAATCCCTAAATTTATTTGTTTCAGGTGTCACTGCTATAGGAACAAACATAGTTATACCGTGGCAAGAAAATAAAGGTTTATCCGATACGTCTTTTATTGATTTTGTTCCAAAATCACAAAACGAAGAGAAAGAATCTGCATACAAAATATCATCATTTGATGAACAGTTTCGCGGGTTTGAAATGGTATTTGATTTGGATATTACTAGAGAAGCTGAATTGGAGATAGTTGTTGACCAAAAATCGGGAAGTACCTTGTCTGGAAGAGGAAATGGAAAAATTTTAATCGAAACAAACAACGATGGAAAGTTTAATATCTTCGGTGACTATGTCACTTACGATGGAACCTATAACTTTAAGAATTTAGGTTTAATTGATAAAAAATTTATTGTAAAACCAGGAGGATCAATAATTTGGAACGGAGATCCTACAGATGCTCAGTTAAATATATTAGCTACTTACGAGGTTCCAGGGGGAGCAAATCCAGCTTTATTAGTTGACAACCCAAATTTTAACAGAAAAATACCAACAAATGTTTCAATTCAGTTAATTGGTAATTTGTTAAAACCAAACGACCCAATTTTTGATATAACATTTCCGAATACAACTGGTGTTATTTCATCTGAGATAAATTATCGTTTGTCTGATCAGGAAATAAGACAAACCCAAGCACTTTCCTTATTATCGCAAGGTATCTTTATTAGTCAAGTGTCAGTTTCTTTTCAGGGAATTACAAATAATTTGTATGAAAAGGCCTCGGATGTATTGAGTACATTGATAGGTGGATCAGGAGAATCAAAATTAAATGTTGGTTTAAATTATTTACAAGGCGAAAATAACCCTTTATATGATCTCCAAACCGAAGACAGAATAGGTTTATCTCTAAGTACCCAGCTGAGCGATAAAATTCTAATCAATGGAAAAATCGGTGTTCCTATTGACGGAATGCAGCAAACAGTTATTGTAGGCGATGTACAAATAGATTTCATTTTAAACGAAAATGGGAATTTAAGAGCAAAAATTTTTAATAGGGAAAATGATTTTAGATACTTAGGAGATGAATTTGGTTATACACAAGGGATGGGATTATCTTATCAAGTAGATTTTAATACTTTTAAAAATTTGATTAATAAAATAAAATCAGAATCTTTGAAAACGAAATAATATGTTATATTCCATTAAATCTTTATTTTAGTTAATATAAAGGTTATTTCTACTGAAAACATGAAAAGAATTGCTGTTCTTACTTCTGGTGGTGATTCACCAGGTATGAATGCTGCTGTTAGGGCAGTTGTTAGGGCTTGTGCCTTTTACAATCTAGAGTGTTTTATTATATACAAAGGATATCAAGGGTTAATTGAAAACTCAATAGATAAAGCAAATGCAAGAAGAGTCAATAATATTATTAATAAAGGAGGGACAATTCTTAAATCTGCTAGGTCCTCTGAATTTAGAACTTCAACAGGGAGAAAAAAGGCATATAATAATTTAAAAAAAAATAAAATCGAATCTTTAGTAGTTATCGGTGGAGATGGTTCTTTTAATGGGGCAAGGATATTTCAAGAGGAATTTAATTTCCCCGTAATAGGTATACCAGGAACAATAGACAACGATATTTCAGGTACGCAATATACAATAGGTTATGATACTGCCATAAATACTGTTATACAAGTAATCGACAAAATAAGAGATACAGCGATTTCCCATAATAGACTTTTTTTTATTGAAGTTATGGGAAGGGATGCTGGTCACATTGCTTTACATTCTGGAATTGGTGCAGGGGCTGAAGAAATCTTAATACCGGAGGAAGACAGAGGTCTAAAAAAACTCTTAAATTCTCTTAAAAAAAGCGAGAAAACCGGTAAGGCGTCAAGTATTGTTGTAGTCGCTGAAGGTGACAAAACTGGGAAAAATGTTTTTGAACTCGCATCCTATGTTGAAAAAAATCTACCAGATTACGAGGTTAGAGTCTCTGTGTTAGGACATATGCAAAGGGGAGGAGCTCCAACTTGTTTTGACCGTGTTTTAGCTTCAAGAATGGGAGTTTTTGCTGTTGAATCTTTGATAGCAGGTAAGTTTTCTATGATGGTTGGAATTGAAAATAATAAATTGAAGCTTACCCCACTTAAATACGTAACTAAAATCAAGTCTGCAACGAACGAGGATTTGCTTCGTTTGACAGATATATTATCAATTTAAAATTTTAAAAAAATGTCATTAAAAATAGGAATTAACGGTTTTGGAAGAATTGGAAGAATGGTTTTTCGCTTAGCAATGCAAAAATCTGATGTTGAAATTGTTGCAATTAACGATTTACTTGATGTGAAACATTTAGCCTATTTACTCAAATATGACTCTGTGCACGGGCTTTTCAAAGAAGAAATTAATGTTGAAAATGATTTTTTAATTGTTGGTGGTAAAAAGATAAGAATAACTAGTGAGTCAAATCCTGAAAAGATTGGTTGGGATAAATCTAATACTGATGTCGTTGCTGAATGTACAGGATTTTTTACGTCAAAAGATAAAGCGTTACTCCACATTAATGGAGGAGCAAAAAAGGTCGTTATATCTGCTCCTTCTCCAGATGCACCCATGTTTGTGGTTGGTGTAAATGAAATGGATTTAAAAGCAAGTGATACAATTGTATCTAACGCTTCTTGTACAACAAATTGTCTTGCTCCTGTAGCAAAGGTTTTAAATGATAATTTTACCATAAAACAAGCTTTAATGACTACAGTTCATGCAACCACAGCAACCCAGTTTACCGTCGATGGTCCTTCAAAAAAAAGATTTTAGAGGAGGCAGAAGTGCATTGTTGAATATAATTCCTGCATCTACTGGAGCAGCCAAAGCAGTCACAAAGGTTATTCCAAGTTTAGAGGGGAAATTAACTGGTATGGCATTTCGAATTCCAACGGCTAATGTTTCTGTCATTGATCTTACGGTCGAACTTGAAAAATCAATAGATTACGAGGATATCAAAAAGGTTATGAAAAATGCAAGTCAAAATTCCATGAAGAACGTTTTGGGATATGAAGACGAGCCAGTTGTTTCACAAGATTTTATTGGAGATGAAAGGACTTCTATTTTTGATGCTAATGCAGGTATAAAACTAAATAATAAATTTTTTAAAATAATTAGCTGGTATGATAATGAATGTGGATATTCATCAAAATTAATTTCCTTGGCTCATTTGATTAACAACATTTAAAATGGATTTAGTTGTTGATAGTGGGGCTACAAAAGCCGATTGGATTGCATTAGACGAAAGTGGTAAAATTGCTTTTTCCACTCAAACTTTAGGTTTGAACCCTCATGTACTAACAACTTCTATATTAAGGGAACGAATAATAAATAATTTTGAGATTTTTAAAAATAGGAGAAACTTTAAAAACATATATTTTTACGGTGCAGGTTGTGGGGTAAAAACTTCTATTGATAGAATGTATAAGGTTTTTGATGATATTTTTGAAAATTGTAAGTTTATTATAAAAGAAGATACTTATGCGGCAGTTTATGCCTCAGCTACGATTGGTGAAAAATCAATTGTTTGTATTCTTGGAACTGGTTCAAATTGCACTTTCTTTGATGGGAAAAATGCTCAGCAATTTATTGTTTCTTTGGGTTATATACTTATGGACGAGGCAAGTGGAAATTTTTTTGGTAAGCAATTACTAAGGGGATACTATTTTCATGAAATGCCATCTGAATTATCTAAAAAGTTTGAAAACTTATACAATTTAGATCCAGACCATGTGAAAGAGTTTTTATATAAAAAAGAATCACCAAATGCCTATTTGGCAAAGTTTGCTCAATTTTTGGTAGACAACAAAAATAGTAACTATATGAAAACTCTAATTGATAATGGTTTAGACAGGTTTATCAGACACCAAATTCTTCAATTCAAGGAAGCAAAGGATATTCCAATCCATTTTGTTGGTTCAATTTCCTTTTTTTTAAAAGATGAAATAGAGGCAAAGCTTAAAAGTTACGGATTAAAGCTAGGTAATGTTGTGAAAAGACCTATTGATAATTTAGTTAAATTTCATTCTGAAAATAAAAATCTTTAGTCAATTTCACATGCAATTACTGAAATTTCTAATCTTACATATTTCGGTAAATTGCTCACTTCAACAGTTTCTCTAGCTGGCGCTTGTTGTGAATTAAAGTATCTACCATAGACTTTGTTTATTTTATCAAAATTTCTCATGTCAGACAGGAAAATTGTTGTTTTTATAACATTATCAAATGTCATATTTGCTTCTAAAAGTATCGCTTCTAGGTTTTTCATCACTTGAATAGTCTCTTTTTCTATATCATTACTGACTAGTACCATTTTTCCAGGTACTAGTGGAATTTGTCCAGATATGTAAAGTGTTTTTTCAATTTTGACAGCTTGATTATAGGGACCGATTGGCTCAGGAGCATTTTTCGTATATATAATTTCTTTTTTCATTCTATTTAAAATTTCTGTCAGGTTCCCTTCTTTTGTCATACTTTAAGTCACTCAAAAGTCCAGATTTTATTCCTATAAAAAAATACCAAGATGCTCTATCACCAAATGGTACCCAGCTAAAATTTAGTTTCCAGCTTTTCAAGTCTCTATCAATCACAAACTGAGTATAAGTTACACCTTTTCCCTTAAAATCATAACCTGAGGATACACCGACTTTCCATTTTGGAGTTAAATCTACATCTCCTGAAACCATCAACGAATTATTACTAAAGTCGTTTTGGCCTCTCGAGTTATTATAAGTTAATTGATAAGCTAACTTCATGCTCCAGTCAAGTTTAGTATAATATAGTTTCTCGTTGACAGTTTTATTTTCTTTGTTTTTGTTTATTCTTGAATTAGAGAAATCATTTGATCTACCAAATAAGTCGTCATCCCGTCCTCCTCCCGAGAGCCTCTCAATTTCAGATAAATCCAATAAATCTTCATCTTGTTGATCTTTTGTTGAATCACTTTTGTTTTTCTCTTTTTTGAATGTATCATTATTTAGACTAAAATTCATATTCATGTTTGCACTTGTAAGTCTCAACAATCCCCCTCCATTTTTTATATTGAGTATATTTACACGAGTTTGGCTTTCATCTAATCCATAGGGATCAAAAGTGGCATTTAGATTCGTAGCTAACTTGTTATCAAAAAAGTTTAAAGCCGTACTCATTCTAACAGGAGACCATTTGAATTCTTTTGCAGAGATACTATATGCAGTCGAGATATTTAAATTACTGAAAATCGTAATTTTCTTTGGTTCGGATGAAGTAGAATCTTTACTCCTCACTTTCGCCTCTAGAGAATTATTAATATTAATTCCAATTGCACTTGAATATCCCCTAGTAGGAGTACCAAAAAGCGCATTTTCAAATCTGGTATATTCAGCTGTATTTCCCCTAGCATCTATGATATAAGTATCATAGTATTTTTCAAAACTGGGCTGATTATTGTAACTTATAGAGGGTCTGATAGTATGTCTAATTGACTCTATTTTTTTTCCTTTTTTAAAATTTACAATACCATAAAGAGTTGTACCCGCACTTGCACCATAATTGTATGTCCTAAAGGCATCAAATTTTCTAATTGTATCTTTTGATGCTTCAATTCCATTTTCATAATCATTATATTTTATTGTGTATGGCGTCCAAACTTCTTGATAATTTCCACCAGCACTAATACTGAAATATTTTGCAACTTTAAAATTTGTTGATATTGGAATATTGTGCCTAACACCTGCTACTGCATCTTTAAACATCTCTTTTTTAAAGAGTTCTTCTTCTGTAGTTTGTATCCTGTTTTCTGCCAAAGTTGTCAATTGTAAATTTATATTCTGTATAACCCCTTTTTTGGGACCGTCCTTCTTCCCAAATGGAAAAATACGTTCCATATTTCCTTGAAAAGTTGGAAGTGTGAGATTGGCAGTTTTAGTATTATTATTTTGAGATAGAGAACTTGTAAAAGAAATATTTACTCTTGGATATTTAGGAAATGTTTTCTGATATGATACAGAAGAACTCATGTTGTTATTCAAAAAGTTAGAATTATTTAGTTGATTAATCGATTGTCTAAAATAATCACTGCTACCAATATTGACTGATGCAGAAAAATTAGAGTAAGGACTTGACTTTTGGTCTTGTCTGTGAGACCACCTTGCATTAAAGACAGTCGATTTTGAAAAATCACCAAAACCTCTTTCCCCGTTTACAACTTTTTCATATCTAAAACTCAAATTACCAGAAAATTTATACCTAAGTTTATAATTACTGTCCCATCTGAAACCATAGCTTCCATTTGTATAATAGTCCCCTGTTAAATTTACATCAAGAAAATCTCCAAATGGTAAATAATAACCCATATTCTGCAAATAATAACCTCTTTGATTACTTTCTCCAAAAGTTGGAAAAATAAAACCGGACTCCTTGCTATCTCCAGCTGGAAAATATGCGAAAGGCACAAACACAGGTGTTGGAACATTGGCTACATATAAATTACTGAGACTTGCAACTATTTTACTCCCAGGAACAAGTTTTCCTTTTCTTATTCTAATATAATATTCTGGATTGTCTGGATTCGCTGATGTTGTTACTTTAGCATCTCTTATATAATAAAGTGAATCATTCTCTTTTTTAGTGTAGTTTGAAAAAATATTCATACCACTTTGTTGAGTTTTCGAATTCCATATGAGAGCCTTTTTAGTGTCAAAATTAAATCTAATTGAGTCTGGATTAATTTCATCCCTTCCTTGAATAAAAACAGGCTTTTGGACTAAAAGTCCGACACTATCTGGATGAGGTATTCTTCCAGCATAAACTTCATTTTTTCGATAATTCAAAAGAATAACTCCAGAATTCAAGGTCATATCTTGGTACTCTAAAACCGCCTCGTTGTAGAGATAAATTTCATTTTTCTTTTTATTAATTTTAACTGAATCCTTAGCTGAATATTTGATTAAATCTAAAATCAGTGTTTTTTTAACCGCTACTGAATCATTATTTATATTAATGCTGTCATTAACATTGATGTTTTGCTTTTCTTTAATCAATTTTTTCCTATTTTGGGAATGTGCGTTAAAAAAAAATATTAAAAGCGTAAGAAAATTGAATAAGAAGTAATAATAGTTTGTTTGCAAATTGATAAATACTTTGTTTATCTAAGTATTAAAATTACTATATTTTTAATGTAAATTATCCCTTTTAACTTTTATTTATATATGGTAATAATTGATAAAAAATTAATATTCATAGTTTTTTTGGCAACTTCTCCCTTTTTTTTCAAAAGTTCTTTTGCTCAGGTTAATTCTCTTGGATTCGTTGTTGTGCTTGACGCGGGTCACGGTGGTCACGATTCAGGCAACACGGGAAACGGATATTTAGAAAAAAAAATAGCCTTGGCAACGACACTTCAAATAGGGAACTATATTGAAAAAAACTCAAATATTAGGGTAATATATACTAGAACAAAGGATAGATTTGTCAAACTAAATGAAAGGGCATCAGTAGCAAATCGTTATGATGCTGATTTGTTTATTTCAATTCATTGTGATGCTTTTACTTCGTCAAAAGTTTTTGGTGCAGGAACATTTGTTTTAGGCTTACACAGAAATGCTGATAATTTAAGAATTGCACAAAAAGAAAATTCAGTAATTTTTTTAGAAGAAAATTATAAGTCAAATTATGAAGGATTCGACCCAGATAACCCAGAATCGGTCATAAGCTTAGTTTTAATGCAAGAAACCTACTTAGAGCAAAGTATTGAGGCAGCAAATACTATTCAAAAAAGTTTTGTCAAAAATTTAAATAGAAAAGATCGTACCGTAAAACAGGCTGGATTTCAAGTTTTAAGAGAGACATATATGCCTAGTGTACTTATAGAGCTTGGTTTTTTGACAAATAAAAAAGAAGGAGCATATTTAAATTCAAAAAAGGGACAAAAAGAAATGAGTGAAACCATTGCTAAGGGAATTATAAATTATAGAGATAATCTACTTTCATCCGTTTTTAAAACTGAAAAGATAACAGCTGACATGGCTGAAAAGAAAATTGCTGAGAAGACCAACAAAAAGCAAGAAGGCATAATTTTTAAAATTCAACTATTGGCAAGTTCAAAGTCAAAATTAATTAGAAAGAATCATTTTAAAAATCTAAAAAATATTTCAAAATCAAAAGAAGGCAAAGTTTATAAGTACTATTATGGAAATGTGAATACTTACCAAAAAGCAAAAAATCTTAAAATTAAAGCAGAGAAAGCAGGTTTTAAGGATTCATTCATAGTAGCTTTTAAAAATGAAAAAAAAATAAATATCAAAGAGGTTATTGATAGTAATAATTAAAATTTAAGTAAAATAATACTTAATTTTAACATAAATAATTAATTTGAAGTTATCAAAGGAAATAAAAGCTGTACTAATTATAATATCTGGAATATTTCTCTTTCTTCTAGGTTATAATTTTCTCAATTCTACATCCCTATTTAAAAAAGAAAATAATTTATTTGCACTTTATGACAACGTTGAGGGTTTGCAAGTTGGTACTAAAGTGACAGTGAATGGATTATCAGTTGGTAAAGTATCTAAAATTGATTTTTTACCTAATACCACTCAGATACTAGTTTCTTTTAGTATTAGAAATGATGTAGTTTTTTCGAAAAATAGTGTAGCAGAACTATATGAAGCTGGATTGATAGGAGGAAAGTCAATAGCTATTCATCCTGTTTATGATAACTCTAAGAAATTTAAATCAGGAGATACGTTGAAATCCTCGATTAAACCCGGTTTAACTGATGTTGTAAATCAACAAATAGCACCTCTACAGCAAAAATTGGAAAAAGTTTTAACCAATGCAGATTCGTTATTTTCAGGGTTCAACATAGTTTTAAACAGCGAAGGCAAAAATAATATTTCAAAAACATTAGAAAAATTATCGTCAGCACTAAAAAATACTGATGATCTTGTATCGAGATTTAATTCTATAACTAAAAATCAAAGTGAAAATATTGCTAAAACAATCTTAAACTTAAAGACAGTAAGTGAAAATCTAAGTCAAATATCGGATTCCTTATCTAAGTCCAGCTTAAAGCAAACTATTAATAATTTTGAAAAATTATCCTCAAATTTTAATCAGGTCCTTACTGAAATTAGAAATGGCAAAGGCACTATAAGTAAACTTATATATGAAGATAGCTTATATCATAATTTAAAAAATAGTTCTAAATCAATAGATATATTAGTTAAAGATTTAAAATCTAACCCAAAAAAATATGTTCACTTTTCTTTATTTGGGAAGAAGGAAAAGGTTAATTAAAATTTCAAACAAATAGGATAAAATTTATTATTCTTGCATAACAAAATTAGTATATTTGTATAAATGATAAGTTACTTAGACAATGTTTTATTTGCTGCAGCTCTTATATTATCAATTTCTTTGTTTATATATAATTTTAAAAAAATATTATCGAATATAAGGTTAGGTAGAGATGAAAATCGTTCTGACAACCCTAGGCTTAGATTAAACAACATGCTCAGGGTTGCCTTTGGCCAAAGTAAAATGATTCGTCGTCCAATTGCAGGAATACTACATCTAATTGTTTATGTTGGTTTCATAATTATAAATATTGAGCTTCTAGAAATCATTATTGACGGTATTTTTGGTTCACATAGAATTTTTTCCTCTTTTTTTCCAAAATTTTACAATTTTATTATTGGAAGTTTTGAAGTTTTAGCATTATTAGTTTTGATTTCAGTTATTATTTTCTGGATCAGAAGAAATATTTTAAAAATTAAAAGGTTTTTTAAAGAGGAGATGAAAGGATGGCCAAAACTAGACGCTGATCTTATTTTATATTTTGAAATCATTTTGATGACATTGTTTTTAACAATGAATGGGGCAGATTATACAATCCAATTAAATTATCCTGAAAATGATATTTATGTAAGAGCAGGTAGTTATCCAATAAGTCAATTTTTGGTCCCAATTTTGCAAGAATTAAGCCTTGCCAAACTTATTTTATTGGAAAGGTTCTCATGGTGGTTTCATATTTTAGGTATTTTTATTTTCTTAAATTACCTTTATTATTCAAAACACCTTCATATTTTGTTAGCCTTCCCCAATACATACTTTGCAAATCTTGAATCCAAAGGTAAATTCAAAAATATTGATAGTGTTACCTCTGAAATTAAATTAATGTTGGATGATAACAATAATATAGAAGGTACGGATGTTTCGGAGGTAGAAACTTTTGGAGCAAATGATGTTACAGAGCTAACATGGATTCAATTACTTAATGCATACAGTTGTACAGAATGTGGTCGATGCACAAGTAATTGTCCAGCGAATATAAGCGGAAAGAAGCTTTCTCCAAGAAAAATTATGATGGATACCAGAGATCGTTTAACAGAACTTTCAAATAAAATAAGATCAAATTCAGAGAATTTTAAAGGGGACGGAAAAAAATTATTGGGGGATTACATTTCAACCGAAGAAGTTTGGGCATGCACTTCTTGTAATGCATGTGTAGAGTCTTGTCCAATAGATATAGATCCACTTTCAATTATTATGAGTATGCGTCAATACCTAGTATTAGAAAATTCTGCAGCTCCTTCTGACTTAAATAATATGATGAATAATATTGAAAACAATGGAGCACCTTGGCCCTTTAATCAACAAGACAGAACTAATTGGATTAACTAAATAAAAAAAAATGACAAAAAAAGAAGAAAATACGGATTTAAAGAAAAAAGTAGAAAACGGAAAGATTGTTAGTCCGGTTTTACCTGATGGTGTTAAGAATTATTTAATTGATATCGATGGGACTATTGGTGATGACATCCCTAACGAAGAACCTGAGAGGATGGTCACAGCTAAACATTATCCCGATGCCTTGAAGACAATTAACAACTGGTATAATGAGGGTCATATAATTTGTTTTTTTACGTCAAGAATCGAAAGTCACAGAAAAGTAACTGAAGATTGGCTTAACAAACATGGTTTTAAATTCCATAGTCTTCTTATGGGTAAACCAAGAGGAGGTAATTATCATTGGATCGACAACCACCTTGTGAAGGCGACTAGGTATAATGGAAAATTTACTGATTTAATTGAAAAAGAGGTAAAAATAGAAGTTTTTGACGATAGTGAAAAGTAGTTCATATGAAGGTCCAAATATTTTCTGATTGTGTGAAAGAGGGAAAAAATCCAGAAATTCTTTTCTGGGTAGGTTGCTCGGGTAGTTTTGATGAGCGAGCAAAAAAAATAACAAAAGCTTTTGTAAAAATTTTAAATGATGCAAAAATAGATTTTGCTGTTTTGGGAAATGAAGAAAGTTGTTCGGGAGATTTAGCAAAAAGATCGGGCAATGAATTTTTGTTCCAAATGCAAGCTCTCGGAAATATTAAAGTCATGAATTCTTATAACATAAAAAAAATCGTTACTGCCTGTCCTCATTGCTTCAATACAATTAAAAACGAATATCCAGAACTTGGCGGAAAATACGAAGTTTTACATCATACAGAGTTTTTAAAGAGTTTAATTGAAAATGGAAAATTAAAAATTCCAAATGGCAGTTTTAAAGGGAAAAGAATTACCTATCATGATCCTTGCTATCTTGGACGTGCAAATAATATTTATGAGATTCCCAGAGAAATCTTAAAAAAACTTGATGCAGAATTGGTTGAAATGAAAAGTTGTAAATCAAAAGGATTGTGCTGTGGAGCTGGTGGAGCTCAAATGTTTAAAGAGCCTGAAAAGGGTGATGTAGACATAAAAGATATTAGAATTAAACAAGCTCTTGAAACTAAACCTGACATCATTGCTGCAGCTTGTCCATTTTGTAATACTATGCTGTCTGATGGATTAAAAAACAAAGTTTCAGAAAATAGCACATCAATCTTGGACATATCTCAAATTATTGAAAAAGCAAAAGATCTATAGTGTTAGTTTCATTTGAATCTTTACCAAAAAATTCTAGAATATGGATATTTCCATCCTCAAAGGAGATAGATTTTCGTACAAAAATGAAAATTAGAGAAAGACTCGTTAAATTTATTTCTGACTGGACCTCCCACAATAAAAAAATTCAGGCAAGCTTTGAGTTACCTTACAATAGATTTATTGTTATTGCCCTTAATCAAAACCTACAAAATGCTTCTGGATGCTCTATTGATGCTCTTATGAATCTTATACAAATTTTTGAAAAAGAGTTTAACTTGATTTTACTAGATAGAATGAACGTTTTATTTAGAGATAAAACAAAGAAGATAGAGTATTTAACTTTAAAAGATTTTATTAAAATGGTAAAATCTAAATCCATAAACTCAAAAACAATAGTATTTAACAACTTGGTTGTAAACAAAGAAGAATATATGAAATCATGGGAAGTTCCAGCACTTAATAGTTGGCATTCTAGATATTTTAAAGTTAAAAAATAGATGCGTCTTATTTCTATTTTTATTTTATTTATATCTGTTTTAAAAGCTCAAAACTCCTTAGACCCTCTTTTAGAAAAGGATTTTAAGGGACAATTAAAATGGGTTGATAGTATATATAATACCATGAATATTGATGAAAAAATTGGTCAACTATTTATGATTAGAATATCTTCAGCACTCGGTCAGAATTCATTTGATACAACATATGAAAATATTTCAAAAAATCATATTGGTGGATTAATTTTCTCAAAAGGTTCACCGTCAATATCTAATCGTTGGATAAATATCCTACAAAAAAAGTCTAAATTACCCCTAATAGTTGGTATGGATGCAGAATGGGGCGGTAGTATGCGGTATGACTCAATAAAAAAATTTCCATGGAATATGACTTTGGGAGCTATTCAAAATGATGAATTAATTGAAGAAATTGGATATAAAATTGGAACACAGTTAAAGGCTCTAGGCATAAATATAAATTTCTCACCTGTAGTTGACATAAACACCAATCCTTTAAACCCAATTATTGGTAATCGTTCGTTTGGTGAAGATAAGATTGAGGTTTACCGAAAATCGTTAAAAATGATGAAAGGAATGCATAGAGCTGGTATTTTGACTTGTGCTAAGCATTTTCCTGGTCATGGTGAAACAGTGAAGGATTCTCATTATGACCTTCCTCTAGTTAAATTTGACAAAAATCGAATTAATTCAGTTGAACTTTATCCCTATAAAAAATTGATTCCTCAAGGAATTAGTGCTATAATGGTCGGACATTTAAACTATCCAGCTTTAGATAATGGTATCCCTTCTTCATTGTCAAAAAAGGTTGTAGATAGTTTGCTAATTAAAGAACTAGAATTTAAGGGCCTAGTCATCACGGATGCACTCGAAATGAAGGGAGTATCAGAATTTAAGAAATATAAAAATATTTCACTTAGTGCATTTTTAGCTGGAAATGACATATTGTTAATCCCAGACAATCTTGAAAAAGATTTGAAGGTATTTAAAAGAGCATATAATAAAAAAATTATTACAGAAGACAGACTTTCTGTGTCGGTTAAAAAAATACTTAAAGCGAAGTATAAATTAGGCTTAAATAATTATAAATCTTTAGATGAAGGCAATTTGGTGTCACAAATAAATTCATTATCAAATGACTATTTGAAAAGAAAATCCATGCAGAATGCAATTACATTGCTTAAAAACGAGAGCACAATCCCATTAAGTAAACAAAAAAAAATTGGATATTTAAATCTTGGAGATAAAGACAACGACTTCTTTAATTTACTTAGCAGAGAATTAGATATTTTTAAGATTAATAAAAGCAATTATTACAATCAAGATAATGCAGTTGATTATGAATTTCTCATAATATCGTTTTTAAAATCTAATGACTCTCCTTGGGTAAATTCTCAATTTTCGAAAAGTGATTTAGAGATCATAGAAACATTGTCATCGCAAAGAAAAGTCATCCTAGTTACTTTTAACAAACCTTATAATCTTTCAAAAGTTAATTTAGAAAAGATTTCAGCTGTTCTATTAGCATACCAGAATAATATTGACGCTAAATATTCTGCTACTCAATCGCTTGTTGGTAAGAATAAAATTACCGGAAAGCTTCCTGTAAGTATTTCTACAAAATACAAATATGGTTCAGGGATAACTTTAAGTAGGGACAGTTTAATTTCTATTGTTAATCCTTTCGATGTTGGAATTAACAAAATCAAATTAAAACAAATTGATTATTTAGCTAATGCTGCTATAGACTCAATGTTAACACCCGGCATGCAAATTCTCGCAGCCAGATATGGAAAAATTTTTTACCACAAAGCTTTTGGATATCATACATATGATAAAAAAAGAAAGGTGAAATTATCTGATGTCTATGACGTCGCTTCACTTACTAAAATTTTATCTACTTTACCAATATTAATCCAAGAAATTGACAGAGGGGAGCTCTTATTTAACAGCACCTTAGGTTCGTTGTCCTCAAAATTCAAAAATACTAACAAGGAAAATTTAACTTTTTTGGAAATCATGTCCTATCAATCTGGAATCATTCCATGGGTCCCATTTTATAAAAAAACTCTAAAGAAGAGATACAAAAGACCATCAAGAAAGTATTACCGATCTAAAGAATCAAAAAAGTTCAGTATCAAGGTTTCAGAAAAATTATATGGAAAATATAATTTAGAAAATCTTCAGTTCAAAAGTCTTATTGACTCGAAACTTCTTGACAAAGGTGAAAACTATTCTGATTTACCAACAATATTTATGCAACACATACTTGAAGAAAAATATAAAACAAGTCTTGATAATTTATTTATTGAAAGGATATCAAAACCCTTAAATCTTCGATCTACATTTTATTTACCACTTAAGTATAGAGATGAAAGTGAAATCGTGCCTTCCGAAATTGACACCTACTTTAGACAAAATAAACTTACAGGTTATGTACACGATATGACGGCTTCTATTAAAGGTGGAGTTAGCGGACATGCTGGATTATTTTCTAATGCATTTGATATTGCCAAAATAATGCAAATGTTTCTTCAAAAGGGAGAATATTCTGGAGTAAAATTTTTTTCAGAGGAAACATTTGATAAGTTTAATAAAACTTATTTCAAAGAAGAGGGAAATAGGAGGGCAGTAGGATTTGATAAACCAAAACCAAATGGTGGAGGAATGACGTTTGAAGGTATATCAGATAATAGCTTTGGCCATTCAGGATTTACTGGTACTTTTACATGGGCTGATCCTGAAACAGAAATAATTTTTGTTTTTTTATCTAACAGAACTTTTCCGTCAATGGATAATAGGAAGCTAATTGAGCAAAATGTTAGAACAAGAATGCAAAAATTACTTTATGAATCAATTATATATTAAATGAAGATAGGTATTGTTTGTTATCCAACTTTTGGAGGAAGTGGAGTGGTTGCTACCGAATTAGGTTTGCAATTGTCCAAATCTAAATATGAAATTCATTTTATAACCTACAAGCAACCAGTTAGATTAGAAATAATTAACAGTAGCTTATTTTTTCATGAAGTAAATGTTCCAGATTATCCCCTCTTTCATTACCAGCCCTATGAACTTGCCTTGTCGAGTAAATTAGTAGATACGGTTAAAAAGTACAAAATTGAGCTTTTACATGTTCATTATGCAATTCCTCATGCATATGCAGCATATATGACCAAGCAAATTTTGCAATCTGAAAACATAAATATACCTATTGTTACAACTCTTCACGGGACAGATATAACACTTGTTGGAAAGCATCCATTTTATAAACCTGCAGTAAGATTTAGTATCAATAATTCTGATTTTGTAACATCTGTATCTGAAGATTTAAAAAATGAAACAAAAAAACTTTTTAATATAAATAGGGAAATAAAGGTGATTCCGAATTTTGTTGATTTTTCGAAGCATATGAATCATAAACAGGATTTTGACAGAGAATTTATTGCTTTTCAAGATGAGAAAATAATTTCTCATGTAAGTAATTTTCGAAAAGTAAAAAAAACTTTAGATGTTATAGATATATTTTATAAAATTCAAAAAGAGGTCAAATCAAAATTGATTATGGTAGGTGACGGTCCTGATAGACTTAAATGTATGAAAAAATGCAAGGAATTAGGGATAATTGAGAAAGTAAAATTTCTTGGAAATAGTAATCAAGTATATGATATTTTAAGTTACTCCGATTTATTTCTTTTGCCATCTGAAATCGAAAGTTTTGGACTTTCAGCCCTTGAAGCAATGATGCTAAAAGTACCAATTATTTCAACCAACGTAGGAGGTCTTCCTGAGGTCAATTTGGATGGTGTTTCAGGATTTCTTTTTAATCTAGGAGATATTCAAAAAATGTCATTAAAGGCAATTGAGATTTTGAAAGATGATATTTTATTGAAAAAAATGAAAGAAGGTGCCCATCATACGGCTAAGAAATATGATATCAAAAAAATCATACCTCAATATGAAGAAGTGTACAAATTATTTTCAAAATAATCATCTTGGATTATAAATCTTTTCTGAGTTATTATAAATCTTATCTTTATCAAAAGTCATTTTTTTTGTTTTGAAATTTAAATACATTTCCATTTGGTCATCAAAATGGGTTGACTCTTTTTTTTCTGAATTTCCATAGGATATAATCGATTCAATTTCAACTCCATTCTTTGAAAATTTAACTAGCTCAATATATGACTCTCCAGCAACTACTTTAACTTTTCCGTCTTTATAATTTTTTGAATGCATAGCTGTAATTACATCCGGTAATCCAAACGATGGCAGTTCTTTATTTCCTCGAACTAATTTTTGATACTCACCTAGTTCTACGTCTAATTTCCCAAAGTATTTCATCATATAGTTCTTTGTATCTTTAAGAGCAAAAATCAAAGTAGATGGTGGAATAATTTTAGGCTCTGGAATATCATTATAGTATCTGTAAAGCCTGTGATAAAGCATTAGAAATGTACCAGCTCCGATTGATTTACTATTCGCTTTCCTATCCCAATTTTGTAGATTTTCAATAAGAGTGGCAATATCCGGAAAACTCTTACTATCTAATTTATCCAAATGATTAATATCCATCCACGAAAAATGATAAGGATTGGGGTATTTATTATCATATTTTATTTTTTTAAAATCATTGTAGGAAATTTTATCAAAAGAGTCAATTAAAATTTTTATTCTTTTAGACCTATTATTATCATAAGTTTCAAAATTCATTTCATCTGAAAACTCACTTTTATCCGGATTATTTTGTTCATCAGTGGATAGAAATGGACTGTGGTTGGCATTGTAAACATATCCGGATGATGGTTGTATAACCTGTGGTAATTCGTCAATATCATAAGTTTCATCCCATAATGTTTTACTGGTATTTCCTGGAACTGCTTCTTTCCATTCAAAGCCTTTGGTTCTCTTTGGAATAAGGCCATTAGATATATAAAAAATAGTATCATTTTTATCTGCATAGACGATATTGTATCCTGGAATTTGCTTTGATTTTAAAACATTATAAAATTCTGTAAAAGTTTTTGATTTCCCCATTCTCCACCACTGTTCTAGTGCTCCAATATTGAATAAAGAAGGTGTTCTAACAGAGTAAAAGCCATTTTTATTTTTTAATGTTGGACCGTATATACTTCTATAAAACTTTTTGTGTATTTTGAGATTAAATAGACCTAATAACCTGTAATTAAGTTTTGCTTTGTAAGTATTTAGTTTTAAAACTTCATTGTCAAATTTGTAATATCCCTTTCTTTTGTCTGTCATCTCTAATTTAAAAATGTCAGTTTTATCTGGATAATTGACAGTATGAGCCCATCCTAAATATTTATTTGCACCAATTAATATGTTAGGTGAACCTGGGAACAAAGCACCTATGATATCCATTCCTTCTTGACTACATAAATGAGCTTCATACCATGAAACAGGTCCCTCAAGTGGTTGGTGAGTGTTTATTGCCAAATATGTATTCCCGTCATCTGTTTTTGAACTATTAAATGCAAACGCATTAGAACCACGATCGTTTGAAAAGTTTACCTCATATCGTAAATCATCATTCAATATTTTTTTTATCCAATAGTCGCCTCTAGAGGAGATAAATAACTGTAGTTGTGCATAAAGCATCATCTTTTTAGGTGTAATTGGAAAAAGTTCACTGATTAAAATTTCTTCAGGATATTTTTTTGCATAATTGTTGAGTCCATCTGCATAGGCTTCAATTATCCTTTTATATTTTGGGGTAATTTTTTTTTCATAAAGTGAATCGAATAGTTCACTTGAACCAATAAACTGGCTTAAGAAGTCTGCTCCGATTCCTTTGTTTCCAATTCTTTTACTTAAAATAGAACTACCTGCAAGGTAAACACTTTGAATGGTTTCAAAATCATCTTCTGCATTAGCCCAAGCAAGTCCGTATGCTACATCCGCATCGGTTTTACCAAAAATATGAGGAACACCAAATTTATCTCTTACTATTTCAACATCAGAGGGATTGATTTGACAATACGTGATGTGAACTGATAAAAGTAAAAATAAAAATTTATTCAAAATGTTAAATTCTTAAGTGTCGATTTTCTAAAAATAAATTGAAACTAAAATTCTGTAGGCTAGGTAAACCCCAGTGACCGACCATATCCACCATCTATTTTTAAAGTACCAATCCATAATTAATATTGTATAGTTAAGTTTAAAGAAAACTGCAAAAACTTTAGATTTTATTAAAAAAATCTTTCTTTGATTTCTGCTATTATAAATAATGCCACACAAAGGAAAAAAGAACCTAAAACAATACCTCCTACACCCATTTCAATTTTTTTTCAAAGTTATGTTTTTTTTAAGATATGTATAATTATTTCAAAGATTAGTTTAATGTTTAGACTTGGTGTTAATTTTAATTTCTCTAAATGTATATTTGCAAATATTTTTTAAATGGTAAACACCACCGATATAATTAAGTTATTTTTTTTTGTTCTCATTTGCATTGTCAATTTAAATGGTCAAAAAAATCATGATCCATTTGCCAGATCGGCTAGATTACCTGACTTAATTTTTGGTTTTGGTTATCAGTACAATACACTTACAAAAAATGAAGTTAAAAGCGGTTCTATTCTTTTATCTGCTGATTACTTACTAACAGATAAAGACTTGCTAATTGGCATAGAATATGTTACAAATCTTCCAAAGTTAAATGAAAAACAAGGTACTACTATTAATCAGTTTGCTGTTTTACAAGGCTATATGCATAATCACAACATAATTTCATTAAGACTAGGACGTGCTTTTGGTAAAAAGTTTCATTTAATAGGTTCTTTAGGGATTGAAAGTTTGAGCCGTTTTGCCTCTTACAGTTATGCAATGCTTATGGATCCAGTAGAATTCTTTATCGACAGAAATAAAAAATCAACTTTATTTAATTATAAAATTGCAGCTTTTTACAGATTTGGAAGATTGGGATATGAAGTAGGTTTATCAAGAAGGGGAGTAGGTGGAAAAATTATGTGGTACATAAATTATTAGATTGTATCTAATAATTTCAATTTTACTTTTAAATTAAAACTAATTTTAATAGATTTATCTATATCAAAAAGAATTAAACTATGAAAAAACTTTTATTTCTCCTATCCTTCATTTTTATAACAATTTCATATGGGCAAAACATTGCATTTGATTTTTCTTTCATAAAAGCAGAAGATATAGGAGCATACGATCGAAATTTAAAATCCAAATTCCAAAAGGTGAATCAAGCTTACATTGATGCAGGTCAAGTTTTAGGATGGCACGTTTGGAAAGTGGTAAATGGTCCACAGTTTCCCTACACTCACTTGGCTGTTACAGTATATGATTTAGAAAATTCAGATGAGGATTTTGAGGGTCCAAAGTGGACTGAACTATTTTCTGATTTAACTGAGGAGGAATTAGAAGATTGGGGAGAAAAGAACGCTGAAAACAGAAAAATTGTTTTTACAACTCAGGTAAAAAATGTTGCTGAGGTACTTCAGAAAGGTGTAACAACTTATCCTGATATTGCCGTTTGTAATTTTATGAAAGCTAAGCATGGCTATTACAAATCTTACGAGGATTATGAAAAATTAAATACTAAATCAATATCATCAAGTTCACTTCGAAAGGGATGGTCTTTAGCAAAGAGAATCGACAACCCTGGGACAGATGTTTCTTGGACCCATTTTACAGTTGATTGGTTTGATTCCTATCAAGATTTTTTAAAGACTAGCTCTGGACCTTCAGTAGACTGGGGTGCATCTTCTCAAGGGAAAAAATTTATGAATCTTCGTGATTTAAGTCATAGAGTTGTTTTCAAAAAATTCATTTTTTTAAATAAAGAATAATTAAATTATAAACATGAGCGAATTAGAAATTTTAAACTACTATCAACTATCATTTGTCGCAAACGCAATTTATTGTTTGACCTTTGCGGCTTTAATATTTATATCATTTAGACTCGTTAGATTTCAAAGAGAAAATAACGCGAACACCTTTGGAAAGGTGCTTGTTACAATTTTTGGGCTTTGTACTGTATTTTTTGGATATAATGTTTTTTCTTATCTGTATAACTCACAACTTGCACAATCCTATAGATTGTCTGAGTTATTATCCAATGGTGTAGAATTATCCGAAGTTACCAAAAGTTACATAGATTTTACTGGATATTCAGTAGCTGACGGTTGGCCTCCAGCTTTTATGCCTGAGCCAGCAGCACTTGTTTTTATAATAACTTTTGCGGTTATGGTTGTTGCGGGTGTGTGGGTCAACTTATCAAAAAATTAAATTTTAACCAATTAAATATTTAAATAATGAAAAACTATTTTTTAATTATAATGTCATTTTGTTTTGTTATTTCAATTAATGCACAAGACAAACTATACGTTAACCTTTGGTATGGAAAGGTAAAAAATGAAAATGTTGAAAAACATTTGGAATTAGAAGAAAAATTTTACTCAAAGTACCACAAGGAAAGAATCAAGAATGGTGATATTGTAGGATGGGATATGTGGCAAATAGTAAATCCTGCCCCAAATGACATGACTACTACCTTCGTATATGCTCACCTTACTACCAGTTTATCAGGAGGTAACAATCCTTCTATTGACAAACTTGAGGGAATATCCGCAGGTGATTGGAGAGCTGCTCAGATTCAGACTAGCAGAAACTACGTTCGAAATTACCAAGTTTTAGTATCACTTAAAGGGGGTTATGGTCCTCAAGCAAATGGAACACCACCACCTGTGGTAGTTCTTAATTACATGGATGTAAAGCCATATAAGGCTGCCGAGTATGAAAAAATGGAACTAGAAACCTTTATGCCTACACACAAAGAGTCAGGTTTAAGAAAAGGCTGGGGTTTACATAAAGTTTTAAACCATTATGGTTCTGACCAAGGGTTTAATTATATAACTGCTGATTTTTATGATTCTTTAGAAACCTTATATAATAGTATTGATCAAACAAATCCACTAGGTGATGATCAACTAAAAAACTCACAGGCAATGGATGAAATTAGGGATCTTAAAAGAGCTCACATTATGACACTGGTAAGAAGCATTCGATAATAAAAAATTTAAAATATGAAAAATAAAATAACATTATTACTATTTATAATAACCTTAAATGTTGCCTCAGCTCAATATGTGGCTTTTTTTAAATTTAATACAAAACAACCTGCTGCAATTGTCAGTACAATGTCAGATATGATGGAGACAGATTGGGGAAAAAATTTACCAGCTAAAGTAAATCTTTTTGGACTCTATTTTGGTGGGACTGATAAAGCATCTCACGCTGTTACTTTTGACTTTATGAATGAAAATGACCTTCAAAAATTTATGAGTTCATGGGCTTCATCTAAAATTGCACAAATGTATAGCGAGAAATTTGACAATATTTCCGAACCTATATCACAATATATAGCAACACCTGTAACATATGATGGTGACTGGACTCCTGACAGAGTATTTATGATGTGGAATATGGATGTATCTAACCCTGCGGCTTACGCGAAAGCTTTTTCTGCATTTTCAAAAAAAATAAAGAAGAAATATAGCGAAGTTGGTTCAAATGGTATAGGTCAACCTATAGTTGGTCAAACAGACGAGTATTCCCATTTTGTATGGGCAGGTTTTCCAGACATAGCCACCGCACTTGGTACTACAAAAAAAATGTACTCTGACCCAATGTTTGCAGAATATGCACAAAAAGTTGCAGGTATTAGGAAACTAAAAGGTACGTATCTGATGGCAAGACTTGCTACATTCAATTAGATAATTATAATTGAACAAATATAAAAAAGGTCTAGAGAAAATTCTAGACCTTTTTTATTTGCACTCACCAAATGTAAAATCGGAAATTCCGAAAGAGGAAGCAACGCAAGGATTAGAGTAAGTTTTGTTATTGCATCCACAAACTGGTCTATACTCTTTTGTACAAGCAATCTGAAGTGGGGGATTTATTTCATCACAGCTAATCTGATTTGATTTACAACCCAAAATTATGATTGTTAATATTAACATTCTTAAACTTCTCATTTTTTAATTTAAAAAAAACTGTTTAATGTAGAATTTACAATTATATACTTTATAAATTAGATTTAGTAAAATTAAAACAATAAATAATGAAAAAATTTTTAATCAGAAGAGAAATGGAAGGTGCTTCAAATGTGCCAAAAGCTGAATTTAATAAAGGAGGAAAGGCATCAGAGGCTATTTTAGAAGAAATGAGAAATGAGGGCAAAATGATACAACAAGAACAAAGTTATGTTGCTGGTAACAATATTTTTTGTGTATATAATGCTGAAAGCGAAGATTTAATTCATGAGCATGCAAAAAGATCTAAAGGAATCGTTACAGAAGTTACTGAAATTTCAGCTGTGATTCGCCATAACACATCTGTTGTAAGTTAACTTTAATTTATGTTTTTAAGAACCTATGTAATTTTAATTGGTTTTTTATTTTTTTCTTGCACAACCAAAGTTGGAAATTTAGCTCTGCCTTCAGTTTTTTCTAATAATATGGTATTACAACGTGAAACTGAGGTCTCTTTTTGGGGAAAATCTAGTCCAAATGAGAAAATTGAAATTAGAGGGACCTGGGGGAAATCTTCTTCAGTAATTGCGGATATAGACGGGAAATGGGAATTAAAGTTAGCCACTCCGTCTGCGGGTGGACCTTATGAAATTGTAGTAAATGATTCTAAAAGTTCAATTGTATATAAGGATGTTTTAATTGGTGAGGTTTGGCTTGCATCCGGTCAGTCAAATATGCAATGGAAATTAAATCATTGCAAAGATTGTATTGATAATCAAGATGAAGAAATTGCAAACGCTAATTATGAAGAAATAAGATTTTTTAATAATCCTATGGATTTAACTATGGAAGTTGTAAAAAATCAAAGTTGGAGAAAAGTGAAATCAGATTATGCAAAAGAAAGAGAAGGAATAAACAGTAAGGAAAGTTTTAGTGCAACTGGATATTTTTTTGCGAGAGAACTTCACAAAAAATTAAAGATTCCCATTGGAATAATCGGATCCTCTTGGGGAGGAACAAGGGTTGAGGCTTGGACTAGTGTAAGTAAACTTAAAGAGATTTATCCAAATAAAATTAATGAACTTAATAAAATTGATGAACTTAATAATTCGGAGTCTAGAATAAAAAAACACAATGATTCAATTTTAATATTAAACAAAGAAAGATTTGATTTTGATTTTGTGAAGATTCCAAAGTGGTCAGAAGATCCAAATAAATGGGATTTAATTAAAAATGGATGGATTGATATGGACCTACAGGACAATAAATTTAAGAATAAAGATTTTGATGATTCTTTATGGCCATATTGGGAACCATCTGAAATTGATTACGAATATCCAATTTATCCTGGTCTTTTTGAAAGTGTTTTTAATATGAATGATAAGCTTTTACATGACGGTGTAATATGGTTTAGGGTCAACTTCGATTTAAATGAAATTGATAATGATTTCACCTTAATGTTTGAAAAGGGGATTGATGACGCAGACCAAACTTATATAAATGGAAATTTAATAGGAAATACTTTTAATTCAGCTTTAGCAAGAAAGTATAAAATTCCAAAAGAGATCCTAAATAAAGGATTAAATTCTCTTGCAATTAGAATTACAGATTATAGACTAGCTGGTGGTTTTAAAGGGCCAATTAAGCTAATTGGTGGAAATAAAATTATCGAAATCCCTTTTAATAGTCTAAAATATAAGCACCAAGCATTCATATATGATCTAAAGTATTTTATGATCCATAGTTATTCTCCAGATGAGCTTTTTAAAAAACAAGATGAGATTAACAGTAAATTTTTAGAACCCGAAGGTTTTAACGATCCCAACGGTTATTCAATGTTATACAACAGAATATTATCGAACATAATTCCTTTTACAATCAAAGGTACGATTTGGTATCAAGGTGAATCAAATGTATCTAACTATAATGAATACCAAACCTTATTTTCAGCGATGATAGACGATTGGCGTGAGACCTGGGGTTATGACTTTCCATTTTATTATGCCCAAATTGCTCCTTTTCCAGCTGAAGGCACTCTAGGAGTTCGAGAAGCACAGCGAAAGACCCTAGAGTCAACAGAAAACACCGGTATGGCTGTTTTAATGGATATAGGGGAGGAGGATGATATTCATCCGCACAATAAACAAGATGTAGGTAAAAGACTAGCTCTTTTAGCTCTTGACAAACAGTATGGTTTTAACTATGTTTCATCTGGACCAAAATACAAAAGTCATCAACCTAAGGGAAGATATCTTTATGTAGATTTTGATAGTGTGGGATCTGGACTTGATTTTGTAGGAGGTGAAAACGGCTTTGAAATAGCTGGAAAGGATAATAAGTTTTATCCAGCTATCGCTAAAATTGTAAGCAATAAAATTAGACTTTAT
>CACPQA010000012.1 GCA_902635965.1 uncultured Bacteroidota bacterium | reverse complement strand
TGATGTCATCCATTGAAATTAAGTTTTCATAAATAGCTTTACCGACAATAGCTCCGTTGCATCCAATTTTTAGTAACTTTTCAAGATCATCAATTCCTTTTATACCTCCCGAAGAAATCAATTTAATTTTCATTTTTGACAAAATATTCTCATACATAGTAAATGAGGGACCAGAGAGCATGCCGTCTTTTTCAATGTCAGTGCAAATAACATATTTGAGATTGTATTTAAGAAAGGATTTAATTAACGTAATAGGTGAAACATTTTCTTCGTTTAGCCAACCATTCGTATGCACTTTGAATTTGAAATAATCTACACCTAAAATTATTTTCTCAAAGCCAAAATATTCAATCCATTGGATAAACTTTTCTGGTTTTTTCACTGCAACACTTCCCGCAATTACTTTATTTACACCAGATTCAAAGGCAATTTTTATCTGATGATCAGACTTTATACCACCCCCAAACTGGATATCAAGATTTGTTTCTCTAACTATTTTCTCGATGATTTTAAAATTTCGAATTTTATTTGATCTAGCTCCGTCTAAATCTACAATATGAAGGTTTTCAACTCCATTATCTTGGAACTCTAATGCAATATCCAAAGGGTTTTCACTGTAAATTTTTGATGTATCGTATTTACCTTTACTTAAGCGAACACATTTACCGTCAAGAATATCAATTGCAGGGATGATTTTCATAGTTTTAAAAAATTTTTCAAAATTCTGCTACCAACCTTACTGCTTTTTTCGGGGTGAAATTGTACTCCAAAGAAATTATCTTTTTGTATTGCAGAACTATATTCTAAACCATAGTCGGTAACTGAGATTGTATATTTGATAACAGGCACATAATAACTGTGTACGAGATATACATAAGAATTTTCAATTTTTTCATACAAAGGACCTTTTAAGTTTTTTATAATATTCCAACCCATTTGCGGTACTTTTAATTTATTCGTAAATTTTCTTACATCACATGAAAAAATATTAAGACCCTGAGTATTTCCCTCTTCCGAAGTCTTACAAAGAAGTTGCATACCTAAGCATATTCCTAAAAAAGGTTGTTTCAAATCTGGAATAACTTTATCTAATCCAGTTGATTTTAGTTTTATCATCGCTGTTGAAGCCTCCCCTACTCCTGGAAATATTATTTTATCACTATTCATAATTATTTCTTTTTCCGAAGTCAAAATTCCATTCACACCTAGTCTGTTTAAAGCAAACTTAAGACTCTGAACATTACCTGCGCCATAATCAACGATAGACACCTTCATTACAATATACCTTTTGTAGTTGGCAAAACCATTTTGTCAGGATCCCGTCTTACAGCCATTTTAATGGCCTTTGCAAAAGCCTTGAATATCGACTCAATTTTATGATGCTCATTATCACCAACCGCCTTGATATTCAAATTTGATTTAGATTCATCCGAAAAAGATTTAAAAAAATGAATAAACATTTCAGTTGGCATTTTACCTATCATATCTCTCTTAAAAGAAACATCCCAAACCAACCAACTTCTTCCTCCAAAATCTAGGCTAACAGTAGCTAAAGAATCATCCATTGGTAAACAAAAACCATATCTCTCAATACCCATTTTATCTTTTAAAACCTTCTTAAACCCTTTGCCTAGTGCAATTGCTGTGTCTTCAATTGTGTGGTGCTCATCAACATCCAAATCACCTTTAACTGATAAGTTAATATCAATTCCAGAATGTTTACACAATTGGTCAAGCATATGGTCAAAAAACTTTATTCCAGTATCAATTGAACTATTCCCTGTTCCATCAAGATTCAATGAAATTTTAATATTTGTTTCATTGGTTTTTCTTGTAAAACTGATAGTTCGGAACTCTAATTTTAAAAAATTATAAATACCTTTCCAATCTTGGAAAAAAAACATTGAATCTTCATCTAAATTGCTACCTGATTTTAAATGATCTGTAGTTTTTAAATCATTAATTAATATTCCTTTACATCCAATATTTTGTGCAAATTTTAAATCTGTTACCCTGTCGCCTATTACAAATGATTCATTAATATTAATATTTTTATCTACTAAATATTTTTCGATTAAACCTGTATTTGGCTTTCTTGTATTTGCATTTTCATCAGGGAAAGTTCTGTCAATTAATATTTCTTTGAAATATATTCCCTCATTTTCAAATGTCTTTATTATAAAATTTTGTACTGGCCAAAATTCTCTCTCAGGAAAAGATTTTGTTCCTAATCCATCTTGATTTGTTACCATAACTAAATCAAAATCACACTCTTCTGAAATTTTAGACAAATATTTTAAAACGTTTGTTTTAAACTCAAGTTTTTCGAATGAATCAACTTGAAAATCTTTTGGCTCATTGATTATTGTCCCATCTCTATCAATAAAAAGTATTTTTTTCATTTGAGATCCATTTTAGAAAATGCTGATATTAAAGCATTATTTTCATCTTTTTTTCCTACAGTTATTCTTAAAGTATTTTTACAGTTGTGATATTTTGAAGTATTTCTCACAACTATTCCTAGATTTAATAATTGTTGGTATCTTTTGTCCCCATTATCAACCTTTATCATAAAAAAATTGGCATCAGATTTATAGATTTTCTTTATAAACTTCACATTTTTAATTTCATTTAACAAACGATTTTTTTCTTCAATGATTTCTCTAACCTGTTGATAAACAATATCTTGTTTATCTAGTTTTTTAAGAGCAGCATCTACAGTTAATGAATTTATGTTATAAGGGGCTTTGATTTTATTTAAAATTTCTATAATATATTTATTTGCAAAACACATTCCTAGCCTTGCTCCTGCTAAACCTTGTCCTTTAGAAAATGTTTGTATGACCACTAGATTTTTATACTTAGAAATCAAGGGCACAAATGAATCCCCTTCATAAAATTCAGAATAAGCCTCGTCTATTGCAACGATTCCACTAAAATTATCAATAATCTTTTGAATTTTTAGATCAGAAAAAGAATTTCCTGTCGGATTATTTGGATTGGGGATAAATATAATCTTTGTGTTTTTTTGAATGGATGAAAAAATACTTTCCTCCTCTAAATTAAATTGCAAACTAAGTGGAACTTTCAAACTTTTAATTAAATTTAGATTTGCATGAACCTCATACATCCCAAAAGTGGGTGGGCAGATCAAAATACTATCAATATTAGGTCTACAAAAGGCAATTATAAGTTGATTTATAATATCGTCACTTCCATTTCCAAGGTAAATCTCGTCTAAATTAACTTTTTTTGATTCTGCTATTCTTTTTTTTAGTTTATTCTGCATTGGGTCAGGGTACCTATTTAGGTCATTTTCAAAAGGATTTTCATTAGCATCCATCATGATCATTTTTTTTTGATCACTAGAAAAATCGTCTCTGGCTGATTTATATGGAATCAATTTTAAAATCTCTTTTCGTGCGAGGGAGAAAATATCTTTTTTAGTCATTTTGTATTTCTTTTAATCTTAACGTAACTGACATTTTGTGCGCATCAAGCCCTTCAGCATCAGCTAATAATTCAACATGAGGTCCTATACCCCTTATCCCATCTTTAGTGATTTTTTGAAATGTGATGGATTTTAAAAAACTGTCTAAATTTACTCCGCTATATTGTCTCGCGAATCCACTTGTTGGCAGTGTGTGATTGGTTCCAGAAGCATAATCACCAAGGGTCTCAGGTGAAAAATTTCCTATAAAAACAGAACCTGCATTTTTTAAGCCATCAATATAAAATTGTTTTTTTTCTACACATATCATATAATGTTCAGGTGCATAATAATTGATAAAGTCAACCGCATCAATATCATTTTTAAAAATTACAAACTTTGAATTTTTCATTGATTCATTCAAAATGTTTTTTCTAGTGAGTTTAGAAATTATTTTATTTGTCTCCTCTAACACGCTTTTTATTACGTTTTTATCGTTAGCTACCAAAATTGACTGACTATCTATTCCATGTTCAGCTTGGGCTATTAAATCAATTGCAACAAAAGAGGGGTTAGAAGTTTTATCTGCGACTATAAGAACTTCGCTAGGCCCAGCTGGTAAATCAATACTTACGTTATACTTTAGGGCATATTGCTTTGCAGAATTAATGAATTGATTGCCAGGCCCAAATATCTTATATACTTTTGGTACTGACTCAGTTCCAATCGAAAGTGCAGCAATAGACTGGATTCCCCCAACTTTATAAAGTTTTTTTATCCCACATAAAAATGCAGTGTATAAAATAACATTTGAAACCTTTCCATCAATATCTGGAGGTGTACAAACAATAATTTCGTCACATCCCGCAATTTTTGCAGGAATAGCGAGCATTAAGAGAGTTGAAAAGAGTGGCGCAGTTCCACCAGGTACATAGAGTCCAACGCTTTCAATTGGATACTTTTTTTGCCAGCATTCTACCCCTTTTGAAGTTTCAACTATAATTTTCTTTGATTTTTGAGCAGAATGAAACTTATGAATGTTATTGAAAGCCACTGTAATAGCCTTTTTTAATTCAGAATCCACTTTGCCTACAGAATTTGACATTTCGGTTTCAGATACTAAAAAGTTTTTAATCAAAACATTATCATATTTTAAAGTATATTTTGTGAGTGCTTCATCACCTATTGTTTCAACATCTTTAAAAATTTTTGAGACAATCTCCTCGTTTTCTTTATAGGATGAAGTTAATCTCGAACATATTTCCTTCCAATTTTTTTTATTTGGATTATCAATTATTTCCATTACAATACCATTTTTTCTATTGGACAAACTAAAATATCTTCCGCACCTTCTTTTTTAAGCATATCTATTATATTCCAAAAATCTTCGTAATCTATCACTGAGTGAATAGAACTCCACCCGTCTTTTGCGAGAGGAAGCACTGTTGGGCTTTTAAGTACTGGGAGAATTTGAGATATTTTATTTATACTCTTATTGGGAGCATTCATTAAAATATATTTGAATTTTTTTGCCATTAAAACTGATCTGATCCTAAAAACTAAATTATTAATTTCAGAACATAAGTCTTTTTTAACATTATTAGACTGAACCAGTACTGCCTCAGACTCAAAAAGTGTAACAACCTCTACTAAATTATTTTCAAATAGAGTACTTCCACTGGAAACAATGTCACATATTGCATCAGCAAGGCCTATACTAGGAGATATCTCAACTGAACCATTAATTATGTGCAAGTCAGATTTAATCCCTTCTTTTTTAAAAAATTTTTTTAAAGTATTAGGGTAAGAAGTTGCAATACGGATATTATTTAAATCATTAACACTTTTATATTCGAAATCTTTTGGAACCGCAATGGAAACTCTGCATTTTGAAAAACCAAGTTTTTCTATGATATTAAGCTGGTAACCCTTTTCGTTCAGGGTATTTTCGCCAATAATAGCCAAGTCTACAACTCCGTCATTTAAGTATTTTGGAATATCTCCATTTCTAAAGAAATAAATTTCTATTGGATAATTTTTTGAAATTACTTTTAATTGATCTCTGTATACTTCAAAATTTACACCACAATCCTTAATTAATTTAAGAGATTTTTCATTTAACCTTCCACTTTTTTGAATCGCTATTTTTATCATTTTTAAAATTTATTTTATAAAAAAACCCGTTTGATAGTCAAACGGGTTAATTAATTTAGATAATACATAAATTACATCTCGTTTGAAACGGCTTTGTATATATGTAAATGATGTAATTTTTTCATTATTGGCAAATATAATATTTTTTTTAAAATTATTGATTGCCTAATATAATTGGTAATCCGTCTTTACCACTCCCGATAATAATAACTTTAGAATTTGGAGACTCCGAAAGCCTAGTTGTGGCCTCGATTCCTTTCTCTTGCAAAATTTTCGCAGTTAAGGAAGCGCTTAATATTCTATTAGCAGTTGCCTTTCCTTCAGCATCAATTCTTTGTCTTTCGGCCTCTTGTTTTGCTTTCTCTAACCTGAATTCATACTCTAGAGCCTCTTGTTCTTGTCTTAACTTTCTTTCAATAGCTTCTTTTATAGCTACTGGAAGAGTAACGTCACGAACTAAAACCGCATTGACCTGTATATGTTGTTCATCAACGTTTTTAATAGTTTCTTCAGCGATTTCTATTTGAATTGCGTCACGTTTTGTAGAATATAATTGTTCAGGAGTATATCTTCCCACTACCGAACGTGCAACCGCTCTGATTTGTGGAATTAAAACAATATTTACATAATTCTCACCCTTCGTCTTGTGAAGGAGGCCTAATTCGTTATACTTTGGTTGATAAAGAACTGAAACATCTAGAGAAATCTCCAATCCATTAGAAGAAAGAACTTGCATACCACTTTCAAAAAACTCTTGTTGCTTAACATTATAAACATAAACTTTATTCCATGGTGCTATTATATGAAAACCCTCTCCAAGAGGTGGGGAATCAGTTACTACTCCTCCTCCAAATGTTCTAAACAAAACACCAGCCTCACCATAGCCAATATTAATAGAAGATTTAGAAATAAACACGATTAAAATAAAACCAAGCAGTAAAGCTGGTAAACCAATTTTGGGTAATTTTTGCATCATTTTTTTTTTTTTAAGTTAACATTCCACCATCCACAACTAGAGTTTGTCCAGTTATGTAAGATGACATATCTGAACCCAAAAATACACAAACATTTCCTATATCACTAGGTTTACCTCCTCGTTTTAATGGAATTGAATTATACCAAGATTTTAGAGTATCCTCAGATAAACTTTTAGTCATTTCGGTTTCAATAAATCCAGGGGCAACGACATTACTTCTTATGTTTCGGGAACCTAGTTCTAAAGCAACAGATTTAGTAAATCCAATTATACCTGCTTTGGATGCAGAATAATTTGATTGTCCAGCATTACCTTTTAAACCTACAACAGAACTAATATTAATAATAGATCCACCTCTATTTTTCAAAAACTCTCTTAGCACAGCTTTGGTCATGTTAAAAACTGAATTTAAGTTTATATCTAAAACTTCATTAAAATCATCTTCAGACATTCTCATCAATAAATTATCTTTAGTAATTCCTGCGTTATTAACTAGAATATCAATTTTGCCAAAATCTTTTATAACTGAATTTACAAGAAGTTCAGCCTCTTTGTATTTTGAAGCATCACTTTTGTATCCCTTGATTTTTAATTCTTTTTTTGATAAGTTGGATTCGATAAGCTTAGCACTAGATTTAGATCTATTGTAAGTGAAAGCAACATTACAGCCATTTGAAGCAAATTTTTCAACAATTGACTTTCCTATACCTCTTGAGCCACCAGTTATAAGAGCAATTTTTTTTTCTAAAAGTTTCATGTTAATTTTTTTTTAGGGATTTTTTAACTGTTAAGCCTATTTCAGCAGGCGAATCGCACACTAAAACCCCACAGTCCCGCATAGCCTTTTTCTTAGCAGACGCAGTATCTTCGTCACCACCGACTATTGCACCAGCATGGCCCATTGTTCTTCCTTTGGGAGCTGTTTCGCCAGCAATAAAACCAACAACGGGTTTTTTATTACCGTTATCCAAAATATACCGAGAGGCTTCAACTTCCAACTGACCTCCAATTTCTCCAATCATAACAATGCAATCTGTTTCATCGTCATCTAAAAATAATTTCACTGCATCCTTAGTTGTAGTGCCTATAATTGGGTCTCCACCTATTCCTATTGCGGTCGATATGCCATAACCATTTTTTACTATTTGATCGGCAGCTTCATAAGTTAAAGTTCCGGATTTTGATATAACACCTACCCTACCCTTTTTGAAAACAAAGCCCGGCATAATTCCAACTTTAGCTTCTTCAGGAGTAATAACTCCAGGGCAATTAGGACCAATCATTCTACAGTCAAAGGATTTTAAATGTTCGTAGACCAAAACCATATCTTGCACAGGAATACCTTCGGTAATTGTTACGATAACTTTTATTCCAGACTCTGCAGCTTCAATTATTGCATCTGGTGCAAAAGCAGGTGGAACAAATATTATGCTTGTATTTGCATTTTCTTTTTTTACAGCATCTAAAACTGTGTTGAAAACTGGTTTATCAAGATGAGTTTGACCACCTTTGCCGGGAGTAACACCACCAACTATATTTGTTCCATACTCAATCATTTGATTTGCATGAAACGTACCTTCACTTCCAGTGAAACCTTGAACTATAATTTTTGACTCTTTATTTACTAGTATACTCATATTGTCTATATTATTGTATTCTTTCTAAATATGTTCCCTTTGAACAGTCGATTTTAATTTTATCACCTTCATCAATAAAAAGTGGAACATTGACTTTAGCACCTGTTTCAACAGTAGCAGGTTTAAAAGCATTTGTAGCTGTATTTCCTTTAACTCCTGGTTCTGTCTGGATAACTTCCAAAATTACATTAGATGGCATATCAACTGAAAGTGGGATTTGATTTTCAGAATTCATAGAAATATTAACAATTTCACCTTCCTTCAAAAAATCTGAATTTTCTAACATTTTCTTGTCAATTGTGATTTGATTAAAATCATCGTTATTCATGAAGTGAAAATTTTCCGCATCATTATACAAAAACTGATATTTAGAAGTTTCAACGCGTATAGTTTCAATTTTATGGCCAGCAGAAAAAGTATTATCTATAACCCTTCCGGTACTAACGTTTTTAAGTTTAGTTCTAACAAATGCTGGTCCTTTGCCTGGCTTCACATGAAGAAAATCAATAATTTTATAAATATCGTTATTGTATCTTATGCACAAACCTTTTCTTATGTCTGATGTACTTCCCATATCATTAACTTTTTCTGAAGTAACCTTTCATTATTCCTCTATGAGAATTTTTGATAAAATCCAAAATTTCATCTCTTTCAGGACTTACTTCCATTTCTGCTTCTAGAATTTCTGTGGCTTGGGTGTTATTGTAATTTTTTTGATATAGAATACGATAAATAGATTGGATTTCTCTAATTTTTTTCGTGCCAAACCCTCTTCTTCTTAAGCCCACTGAATTTACACCAACATAAGATAGTGGTTCTCTTGCAGCTTTTACATAAGGTGGAACATCTTTCCTAACTAAAGATCCCCCTGTAATAAATGCATAGTCTCCTACTGTACAATATTGATGTATAGCAACCATTCCGGCCAGAATTACAAAATTACCAATACTTACATGCCCAGCAAGTGTAGAACTATTTGAAAAAATACAACTATCGCCAACGATACAATCGTGTGCTATATGACTGTAAGCCATAATAAGGCAGTCTTTACCAATCACAGTTTTTGATCTATCTTTTGTTCCACGATTGATAGTAACACACTCTCTGATTGTTGTATTGTCTCCTATTTCAGCTGTTGTTTCTTCACCATTGTATTTTAAGTCCTGCGGTATTGCAGAAATAACTGCACCAGGAAAAATCGTACAATTTTTTCCTATTCGAGCACCTTCCATAATTGTAACATTAGATCCTATCCATGTACCATCACCAATAATTACGTCATTGCTGATGGTTGTATATGGTTCTACAACAACGTTTTTTGCAATTTTTGCTCCAGGATGAACATATGCTAGGGGTTGATTCATTTTTTATTTCTTAGAATTAGTTGAGCCATTAGTTCAGCTTCAGTTACCAGTCGTTCATTAGAAAAAGTAAACCCTTTCATATGACAAATTCCTCTCCTTATTGGAGTCATTAATTCAAGTTTAAAAACCAGTTGATCACCAGGATATACGGGATGTTTAAATTTAGCATTATCAATTTTCATAAAGAATGTAAGGTAATTTTCTGGATCAGGAACAGTGTTAAGCAACAAAACTCCACCAGTTTGAGCCATAGCTTCAATAATTAAAACACCTGGCATAACTGGTGCTCCTGGGAAATGGCCTTTAAAGAAAAATTCATTCATAGTTACTCCTTTGGATCCAATTACGCGTTCTTTTGATATCTCATGGATTTTGTCTACTAAAAGGAATGGAGGCCTGTGGGGTAACATTTTCATAATATCACTAACGCCCATCAATGGTTCTTTAATAAGATCAATTTCTGGAAAATTATTTCTTTTTTCTTCTTTTATAATTTTTGAAAGTTTTTTTGCAAATTGAATATTAGTTCTGTGACCTGGCTTGTGAGCAATAACTTTACCCCTAATTCTGTGACGAACAAGTGCTAAGTCTCCAATAATATCTAACAATTTATGTCTTGCGGCTTCATTAGGGTAATGCAAAGACAAATTATCTAGTATACCGTTTGGTTGTACTGATATTTGTTTTTTATTAAATGCCTTTTTAAGCCTTTCCATTGTTTTTTTGGAAAGCGGTTTATCAACATAAACTATAGCATTATTTAAATCTCCTCCTTGAATTAAACCATTTTCCAATAGCATCTCAATTTCATGCAAAAAACTGAATGTTCTTGATGAGGCGATTTCTTTTTCATAATCACTAATATTATTTAAAGTAGCATTTTGAGTACCTAAAATTTTAGTTCCAAAGTCAACCATTGTAGTTATTTGATATGAATCAGATGGAATCATTGTTATTTCACTACCTGTCTCATCGTCTGTAAATTTTATGACCTCCTTAACGACATACTCATTTCTTTCAACATCCAATTGTTTAATACCTGTTTTCTGTAGTGCTTTCACAAAAAATATAGAAGATCCATCCATTATCGGGGGCTCAGGAGCATCTAAATGTATGTAACAGTTATCTATGTCAAGACCAACAAGGGCAGATAAAACATGTTCAGTTGTATTAATTATCACCCCATTTTTGTTAAGATTAGTGCCTCTTTGAGTATCATAAACCCATTGAATATCAGCTTCAACTGTTGGATTCCCTTCTAAATCATCTCTGACAAAACAATATCCAACATCGTGTGGCGCCGGTGAAAATTTTATTGTTACATTTTTACCAGTATGAAGTCCAACTCCATTTAACAGAACTTGGCTATTAATCGTTGTTTGAAAATTGTTCATTGTTATTTTTCTCTAGTCTCTCTAATCGTTTGACAATTGATGGAAAACGCCTAAAATAAACATATGATTTATTGTAATCTTTGTATCCAATTGCAGGAGAACCCTGTATTACATCTCCATCTTTAATATTACTTATGATACCAGACTGCCCTTGTATACTAACATTATTGCCTATTTTTAGATGTCCTACAATACCAACTTGCCCACCAATTATGCAATTTGATCCAATTTTAGTAGATCCAGCTATTCCAGTTTGCGCAGCAATTACAGTATTTGAACCGATTTCAACATTGTGTGCAATCTGTATTTGATTATCCATTTTGACACCTCTCATTATTTTTGTTGAACCTAATGTTGCTCGGTCAATTGTTGAATTTGCACCAATTTCTACATGATCAGAAATCTGCACATTTCCAGTGTGAGGAATTTTATTATATGTTCCATCATCCTTGGGAGCAAAGCCAAAACCGTCAGAACCAATAATACAACCACTGTGAATATGACAGTTTGATCCAATATTTGAACCATTTTTAATAGCACAAAAACTTTCAATTTTGGTATTGTCTCCAATCGAAACGTTATCTTCAATAATAACATGTGGAGCAATTAAAATATTTTTCCCAAGCCTTACATTTTTCCCAATTATTGAAAAATTTCCAATATAACACGAGGAGTGAATATTCGTGGTTTTATCTATAATAGAGGTAGACTCAATTCCTCTTTTTATTTTATCATTTTTAGTATAAAATTCTAATAAAGTCGAGAAGGCTTGATATGCATCTGTAACCCTTATTAAAGTCGGATTAATTTCATTTTCGACTTTAAAGTCCTCGTTTACAATAACTAGTGATGCATTTGTTGTGTAAATATATTGAGTATACTTAGGGTTGGCCAAAAAAGTCAACGAACCGTGGGTACTTTCCTCAATTTTTGATAAGCTAGAGATCTCAACAGTATCATCTCCATCAACTTTACCCTCTATCATATTAGCAATCTCAGCTGCTGTAAACTTCATTATGCAAAATTATAAAATAAAATCAACTATTTTGATTAAGAGACGATTTATGTAGTTATTTTAAGATCATTTTATATCATGCTTTGTGGTATTTTAAATATTAACTTATTTTTAAAAATAAATAAATGAGATGACTAAAAACAAATTAGAAATACTTTGGATTGATGATGAAATCGATTTATTGAAATCTCATTTCATTTTTTTAGAATCTAGAGGTTATTTAATTCATCCTTTCTCAAATGGTCGAGAGGGAATAAGCGCTCTTGAGAGAAAAAATATAGATTTGGTGCTTCTCGATGAAAATATGCCAGGTTTAAATGGTTTTGAAACTTTATCAATAATAAAACAAAAGAATCCAAATCTCCCAATAATTATGGTAACTAAAAATGAGGAAGAAAAAATTATGGATGATGCGATAGGATCTAAAGTTTCAGATTATCTTATTAAGCCAGTAAATCCAAACCAAATATTACATTCATTAAAAAAAACACTTAATCAAAAAAATCTCATTTCTGAAAAAGTATCTGATCAATATCAAAAAGACTTTAAAAAAATTAGTATAGATCTTTTAGGAGCTGATAGTTTTTTAAAATGGGTTGTACTTTACAAAAAATTTATTTACTGGAAAATAGAATTAATGGAACTAGAAAATAGCTCAATGTTAAGCATCTTAGAAAATCAACTCAAGGAAGCAAATCTGATTTTTGGAAAATTCATTAGAAATAATTATTCAAGATGGATTAATTCTGAGGAGGATATCCCTACTCTATCTCACAATGTTTTCAAAAAAAAAATCATTCCTTATCTGAAAAAAAATATTCCCACAATATTGATTTTAATAGATAATCTTAGATTAGACCAATGGAAAATCTTAGAACCTCTAATCAGTAAATATTACAACATTCAGGAAGAAGATCTTTACTGCAGTATTTTACCCTCAACAACTCATTATTCTAGAAATTCATTTTTTGCAGGTTTAACTCCTAATCAAATAAAAAATAAGTTTCCCGATTTATGGATTGATGACTTTGATAAAGGAAATAAAAATAAATATGAAAAGGAACTTTTATCAAAACAATTAGAGTCATTTAGTATTGAGCAAGACCCTAATTATCATAAAATTACTAATTTAAATGATGCTAAGCGAATGGTAGAAAACTTGATAGAATTGAAGAAAAACTTATTAAGCACGATAGTTTACAATTTCGTTGATATTCTTTCTCATGCTAAATCAGAAATGAATATAATTAAAGAATTGGCTTTTGAAGACAAAGGATATTTGTCTTTAACATTTAGTTGGTTTAAAAATTCTCCTCTTTATGAATTGATTCAAAAAGCTTCTGAATTAGGTTTCCAATTGATAATAACAACAGATCATGGCACTATTAATGTAACAAGTCCAATTGAAATTATAGGAAAAAAAGATACTAGTTCTAATTTGAGATACAAATATGGAAAAGGATTGAAGTTTCCTCAGAAAAAGGTTTTTGAAATCACTGATCCAGTAAATTACCAATTGCCAAAATATAGTCATGATGATAAATATGTATTTGCTCTTGAAAACAACTATTTTATTTACCGTAATAAATTTAATGAGTATGCTAAACATTTTATGAATTCATATCAACACGGAGGTGTTTCGTTACAAGAAATGCTCATACCGTTAGTAAAATTGCAACCAAAATAAATATGATAGAAATAAATTATTCTATAGATGAAATTGATATAATTGTGTCGGAAAAAATAATTCCAAGAATTGAAAACAATATAGTTTGTTTTGAAGGTAGAATGGGTTCTGGTAAAACAACTTTTATAAAGTCAATTTGTAATAATTTAGATGTTGTAGATAAAATAACAAGCCCTACTTTTTCTTTAATCAACGAATACAAAACTTTAAATGATTGTTTGATTTATCACTTTGATTTTTATCGTATCAAAAATAAAGGAGAGGCATTAAATTTTGGAGTTGAAGAGTATTTTTATTCATCAAATTTGTGTCTTATCGAATGGGGTTCAAAAATTGAAGGTTTAATTCCTGAAAAGAGACACAAAATAATTCTTAATTTTATCGATGGTAATCATAGAAATTTAATTTTTTCTTAATGGTTTTTTCAAAAAAAATAAGATTTTTCTCTCTTGGATTATTATTGGGTACTTTTTTTTTAATTACATTTTTGAATGGCAAAAAACTCAGCTGTAATTATGGACCAGAGAGTCGAGTAATTAATAACTTAAAACAAAAAAAATGGATTTTTGATGATGATAGTGAAGGTCTAGACAGTTTAGAATTAGCAGATTTTCTAAAAAGCTCAAAAGTTGTTTTTGGTAAAAGTAAAATTAGAAGGGATAGCTGTAAAATTTACTATTTAAAAGGAATAGATCAATTTAAAAAAATTATCATAAATGCTGAAAATTGTTCGAAAATTGTGAAGGCTGAGGTATTTATGAATTAATTCTACGCCTTTTAAATTCCTTTTTTATTAAATCCAATTCTCTAGATGATTGACCCCTCACCGATGAATTTTCTTCTGCCCTTCTAATCAAATACGGTATTACCTCGTTAACAGGTCCATATGGAAGTAGCTTACAAACATTATAACCTAAATTCGCAATATTAAAACTTATTTGGTCACTCATACCATATAGTTGAGCGAACCAAATATTTTTATTGTTGTTTTTTATCTTATTTTTTTTCATTAGATCCATCAATAAGTGTGAACTCTTCTCATTATGACTGCCAACTATAAAATTAAAATATTCAAAGTTTTTCACAAGAAACTTAAGGGCATCATTGAAGTTTTTATCTGTTTGAATTTTACTATTACATATTGGATCATCGTAACCCAGTCTTTTTGATCTCGATCTTTCTTTTTCCATATATGCTCCTCTAACAACTTTTACACCAGGAACAAATGAGTTTTTTTTAGAAAAACTCAACAAATACTCTAAGTATTTAATTTTATTTTTTAAATACATTTGAACTGTGTTAAAAATTAAAGCATCCTTTTTATTGTACTTTATCATATATTTTTCTACCAATAAATCAACTCCGGGTTGAATCCAAGACTCTTCTGAATCAATGAGAATTTTTACGCCATTTTTTTTACAAGATTGAAAGCATGAATCAAATCTTTTCTCAACTCTTTGGAGCTCTTCTTTTTCTCTATCATTTAAAACTAATCCCTGAGCAATCTTATGAAACAATTTTAAAGAACCTAACCCTGTAGGCTTAAAAACTGTGAAGGGAATACTACTGTTTTTTGAAGCCGATTTTATAGTTTTGATTGTGTTTGCAAGGCATTTGTCAAAACTTTTTTCTGATTCATAACCTTCAACGTGATAATGGAGAATTGATCTTAAATTATACTTAGATAATTTTTTAACAGTCATTAATGACTCTTTTTCATTCAAACCAACACAAAATTGATCAAAAAGTAAATTCTTAATAATGGGAGTTATAGGAAATTTCAATTTTAAGAAAAATTTTATTAAAACAGAACCCAACTTCACAATCAATGGATATTTTATGATGTTGAATAAAAAAAGACTTTTTCTTAAAGAATTATTGCTTTTTAGCTCAAAAGCTAATTTTGTATTGTCAAACAAATTATTAGACATGTCATATAAAAAATAATATTATAAATAATAAAATCATTGGATATTAAATTTTATAAAAAAACTTAATTTTAAAATAAATATGCAAAATATAAAAACAAACCATTATGATATTTTCCTATCAAATCAAAAATCATCGTTGATTAATAAATTAATATCTAAAAATAAATATAGCAAAGTATTTATTTTAGTAGATTCAAATACAAAAAAATATTGTCTTAATTTATTTTTAGAAAAACATTTGAATGGGATAAAAATAGAATTAATAACAATTAAAGATGGTGAAGAAAATAAAGATGCTAGAAATTTATATACAGCTTGGAGTAAAATCTCAAAACTTGGTGGAGACAGAAATAGTCTTTTAATTAATCTTGGTGGTGGACTCGTTTCAGACTTAGGAGGATTTGTTGCATCAACTTATAATCGTGGTATTGATTTTGTAAATATTCCAACTACTCTACTTTCAATGGTAGACGCCTCAATCGGAGGTAAAGTGGGCATAAACATTAAAAAATTAAAAAACCAAGTTGGTGTTTTCAACAACCCAAAATTAATTTTAATAGATACTTCATTTTTAATTTCACTTCCGAAGAGGGAACTGAATAGTGGATTTGCAGAAATGTTAAAACATGGGCTAATATTTGAAAGAAAATACTTCAGAACTCTTTCTGATTTAAATAAAATAGATTCAAACTTAAGTTCCGATTTAATTCTTAAATCAATTAAAATTAAAAACGAAATAGTAAATAATGATCCAAGAGAAAAAAACTTTCGGAAAATATTAAATTTTGGACATACACTTGGGCATGCAATAGAAAGTCACTTCCTAAGCAAAAAAAGACCAGAAAATCTTCTACACGGTGAAGCCATTTCTATCGGAATGATCTTAGAGAGCTATATCTCCCATAAAATTTTAAAAATGCCTTACAAACAATGTCTTGAAATTAAACAAAATGTGAACAGTAAATTCCAAAAAATTAAAATTGAAAGTGAAGACTCAAAGTCAATTTTAAAGCTTATCAAATTTGATAAAAAAAATAAAGATGGAAAAGTTCTTTTTGTATTACTAAGCGAAATTGGTAAAAGTAAAATAGACATTGAAGTTCCCAAAAAAACAATAATTGAATCAATAGAGTTTTATAACTCATGATCTATGCCGAATTTCTACTAGCATTAATATTTCCAAAAAGAGATCTTAAAATTAATTTTTCAAAAACTTTTTTATCCTTTTCTTTTTCAATTTTCCTAACTTTCATGAGTGCGTATTGCTGAATTGTTAATAGTGGCAAAACAATTTCTTCTCTTATTTTAATTGATTTTTTTCCAGCAGGTTGGTCATCCATAAGTCCATTTTGTCCGGATAGTTCTAAAAGTATTTTTTTAGTTAATAAAAATTCCTTGTATAACATCTTCCAAAAATCTCCGTATTTCTTATCTTCCGCTATATAATCCGTTAAACCAAAAAATGATTTAGAAAGACTCATCATACTATTCGCAATAAGGGTTTTGAAAAATAAAGAATTATTGTAAAGTGACTTTACAAGCTCAAATTCATTATTTTTTTTAAAGTAATTTAATGCAGTTCCAACTCCATAAAACCCAGGGATATTTTGTTTTGACTGACTCCATGAACCGACAAAAGGGATTGCTCTTAGATCTTCAAAATTCAAATTCTTAGATTTCGATCTTGAAGATGGCCTACTTCCTATATTTGTTTGTGAATAATATTTTAAAGAGGTCATGTTTTCTAAATATCCAGTAAAATTAGGATGCTCTTTTAATTCTATATATTTATTATAACTAATATTAGCTATCTTTTCAAACGTTTTTCTTTCATTATTAGAAAAATCAATTTTATTTGATTCAAGAACATTATTTTGAAATCCTGAACTCAATAACTGTTCCAAATTAAATTGACTTGAGTCAAGCGTTCCAAAATTTGAACTAATTGTTTGGCCTTGAACAGTTAATTCTATCTTGTTTGAAGCAATTTTTTCTCCCAAAGAAGCATAAAATTGGTGTGTATTTCCTCCACCTCTTGCGGGTGGTCCACCCCTACCGTCAAAAAATGAGATGTCAAAATTGAATTCTTGAGATAATTTAGAAAGAGATTCCTTGGCCTTATATATACTCCAATTTGCCATAATATAACCTCCGTCCTTAGTTCCGTCGGAGAAACCCAGCATTACAGTTTGCTTGTTATTTCTGTTTTTTAGATGGTTTTGATATAATTGTGTCTCATATAGGTTTTGTAAAACCTGAGTTGATTTTTCTAAATCGGTAATAGTTTCAAATAAAGGAATTATATCTACAGTTGGTTTGATCCACCCCGTCATTCTTATTAGAGCAAATAGAATTAATATATCTTCCAACGATGAACAATTAGAAATAATATATCTATTCGAACCTTTTTCACCATTTAACTTTTGAATATTTTTCATAGCTTCGATCGATCCTAAAGTGTCGATAACGATTGAGTCTTTAAAGTATGAAGAAGATACATTTCCATTGACTTTAGTGAGATAATTTATCTTTTGTTCAAAGTCAAGTGAATCATATTTCTCACTTAAATGAGTATTTAAAAAACTTTTAGATTCACTAGATTCAATAATACGAATGAAAACCTTTCTTAAAACACGAGAATCCTGACGAATATCTAAACTTGCAAAATGATATCCAAAAATCTTTACTTTATTATAAAGATCTAATACTTCTTCAACATATATTCCATTATGTTTTTTATTTAAAATGCTAATAACATCATTTAATCTGTCCTTTAATTCTTTAAGACTTATCCGTCTACTTTTATTAAGTAAGGAATTATACATCCTAATTTCTAAATCATCTATTATTTCTTCAACTTCATCAAAAGTTATTTTCCTTTTTAGTTTTCTTAAATCTCTGTAATAGTTTCGTTGAACAGAATATTTTAGTTTCTCTGCGGTTCTAATTGAAATATCAGGGGTAACATATGGATTCCCATCACGATCACCGCAAGGCCAAAATCCAAAACTAAAAAGTTCATTTTTTAGTCTCTCACCATCTAAAATATTTTGTTCAATGTAATTGTATATTCTACTGGATGAGGTATAAAATATGTTTTCTAAATACCATATTAAGCTCATCGCCTCATCAAAAGGAGTAGGTTTCTTTTTTTTAAAAAATCTTGTTTTTCCGAGCTGTAAAAGTAATTTTTTAATTTCATCAATACTACCTTTGGAAATAAAAAACGATAAATCATTGATAATTCCAAGGACACTTCCAGGATAGAATTGTGTTGGATGGGCGGTCAAAACAAGATTAATTTTAAATGATTCAAGATAATTAGTAAGTTCTTTTAACTTACCCTTCCCTGTGGTTTCCTCTTTGATATATCTTAAAGTACCTCTACCGTGCATATTATTTACAATTGGAAAAGCGGAATCTTCAATTGCATCAAACAAAACAATCTGACGTTCAATGAATTGAATAAAAGAAAAAATTAGGTTGATTCTTTCCTCATCATTTAAATCAACACAATACTTTTTAAAAAAAGATTCAACAATAAATAGTGGTGACTTTTTCTCATTATAACTGGATTTACAGTGTTCAGAAAATAATGGTAATAATATTGAAGTTTTTAGAATTGACTTAAAAGGAAGGGTAAGAAATAATGAATTATAAATTTCAAATTTCGATAAAACATGTTCATTGAATCTTTCAAGCTTTGTCTTACGAGCCATTTAGTAATTTATAGATCTGAGAAAATTGTGTGCATTAATCTTTTCTTATCATTTATACTTTCTTCAAGTGAAATCATAGTTTCTGATCTAGATATTCCTGGTATGTCGTCTATAGTAAAAATTAAATCTTTGGCATGTTTTGTGTCTTTAGCCCTAAGTTTACAATAAATATTAAATTTCCCAGTAGTAATGTGGGCAACAGTAACATTAGGGATCTTTTCTAATTCAAATAGCACCTTTTCAGTCAAATCGTTTCTTTCTAGATAAATTCCTATATATGCTATAAATGAATATCCTAATTTTTCGTAATCTAAATTAAGAGAAGATCCCTTAAGAATTCCAGCATCTTCCATTTTTTTAACTCTCACGTGAACTGTTCCAGCCGAAACCAGTAATTTTTTTGAGATATCGGTAAAAGGGATTCTAGCGTTGTCAATCAATATATCGAGTATTTGATGGTCTATTTCATCGAGTTTAATTTTTTTCATGTTTTAGTAATTCATTTTAAAAGTAAACTAAAATCTAAGAATAGTTTTAAATTTTCAATAATTTTTTGATTATTTTGTTTTAAGTCAATTGATTCAGTGGTAAATTTTGAGAAATCTATAATTACGTTACTATAAAGTTCTTTAGAGCTTTCGTTTTCAATGGTTGGAGAAAAATAGATTTTGTCTCCCTTTAAAATTTCATGGAATTGAACGAATCGTTTATTTGAAAATCCTGAAAGACACCTAATATTAACAATCTCAATGTCTCTTAAATGGTCGTAGTTCTTTGGAATTGAAAAATAGGTTTCAGTGTTAGGCTTAATTTGATTTTCACGAGCAAATAAATTTAAAAACATTAAAAGGGATTTGTAGATCTCGTGAACAACTATATTTCTTCCAAAATCATTTGGATGATGACCGGCTTCTAATAAAATAGTGGGTGTGTTTTTAGACATAAAAAAGTCACCAAAGCAATTGATATTAAAATCATCATTGTATCGACCAACAGACCAATTATTTTTGGGTTTGATCCCTTTGTAGATACTGCCAATCATTGTCATTGCCTTTTGTCTAAATTCATTGATTGATTTCGATTCGTCATAGCTAGGAGCCAAAAAGGATATCATTGCTGGAAGATTTGTATTACCTGCAGCATAAATTGAACGTTGATCGTGAAGATTTATGCAAAAATGAGGCTTAAATTCATTAAACAGGGAAAAAAGTAATTTAGATTCTGGCTGGGTTCTTTTTACAGCATCTCTATTTAAATCAACACCATTAGCATTAAATCTTGAATATTTGTCAGAACCGTCAGGATTTAACTGATATATGACCTTAATTGTTAAATCATCAAATAAATTGGTTTTTTTTGAGGTCAAATCAGAAAATAGTTGAATTAATGAACGTGTAGTGGTACTTTCATTTCCATGCATTTGAGACCATATCAAAACCTTTTTTTCACCAGAACCAAACGAAGACAAAAGAATAGGCCTATTTTCAACAGAATAACCCAAAACAGATGTATACTCTTTTAAACAATTTTTATAAAGCAACTTATCAAGGATATTAGGAGATAAATAACGTTTATTATTAAATGAATACATAACACAAATTTATGAAATGAAAAAGTAATAATTTAACCAATATGTATACAATTGTATACAAAATTTAATTGCTTGCAAGATTTTTGATTAATTTATATTTTAAAGTACTAAAAATCATAATGTTATGATGCCATTATTAAACATATAATTTAATTAATTTACTACCAATTTTCTTTAATTCTGCGTAATAATTTTTAAAATAAATTATATTTTGTTAATTTGTATACAATGCTAAACAATGAATTAATAGTTTCAAGAATTAAGAAGTTAATGGATGAAAATAGCTTAACTCCATCGTCATTTGCAAATAAAATTGGATCAAAAAGGGCAAATGTTTCGCACATCCTATCGGGCAGGAATAAACCTAGTTTAAATTTTTTAATTAAAATTGTAGATTCTTTTGATGACATTTCATTAGACTGGTTCATAGATAAAAATGTAGTTCACCAAGAAGATTATAAAGGATTAGCTACCCCAGATGTAAAAATTAAAGATGAAAATGCAGGAAAAATTAAGACGATTGTGCACTTTTATGAAAATGGAACCTTTAAAATTTTTAAAAACTCAGACTAAACTTTGTACTTTTAAGAGATACTTTATCTTTTTCATATCCTTTTTAAACTCTTCGTGTTATGAAGTTCAAAGAAATTGTTCAAATTTCAGATACGGGACATTTAAATACGAAAGAGTGATTGGTGACAAATTATCCACTTCTTTTTTTGTTAGAAATAATGATATGGAAATTGAATATTACAACAACAAAATTGATACCTCCAAAATAAAATGGGTTAATAAATGTGAGTTCATTTTAACAAAACTAAATCCCATAAATAATAATGAAAAAAAACCAATATCAATAAAAATTATTAGTACTCATAAAAATTATTATATTTTTGAATTTTCATTAGTTGGCAATAACACAAGACGGCAAAGAGGAAAGATTGTCAAAATAAGCGACAGCTTAGATTTACCTTTAGAATTTTAATTTTGTTTGTGTTTTTTCAGATTTTTGGACTGTTTTAGGTTCATTAACTTCTAATTGATTTATCTCTTGACTATCTGATGTATCATAATTTGGTAAACTCTCAACCAAAGAAATTTTATTTATCTTCCTCTTAGAAAACTTTTTTTCAGTTAAAAGACGGTTACCAATTGCCTTAAACCCTTTGACATCTATGAATTCTTCAACATTTATCTTTTTTTCTTGATTTGACTCCTCCCCTTTTTTCTTTTTAAATTTAATATTTATTACCGGTCTCCACTCAGTTGAAATAAATGTTAATTTGCTCCCATCTTTTAAATAGACCAATTCTTTGTTTTGATTTTCAATTAAAAATCTTTTTATAAAGTAGTCTTTTTTAATTTCATCATAGTAAACCAATGTAACTGGTTTTTCTTTAATCCATCTTTCAATCACTACTGGCATAACATTAAATTGTGTTGATAGTTCTGGACTAGCTGTTTTCAAAGTACCATCATTATTAATAATAAGAAGTAAATCCTCAGCTCTGAAAGCCCCAAGAGAGATACCTCTTGAATCCAAATTTAATTTAAAGACAATGGGGTCGAACCATATGTTTCTAGGTTTTAAGGTTGAAAGACCTTTTTCTTTAAATTCTACCTTCAAAAGAGAAAACTTAAATAAAATATTGCCTCTAGCGCTCCTACTTTTTATTTGATAATTTGAAAAATCTTCATCATAAACTCTTTTTCTTAAGTTTTCTGTTTTTTTAGATTTTTTGATATAATATCTTACTTTCTCTGCCTCTCCATTAAAATTGGCGGTGAAGTGGTGTACTATAGTCCCATTGCTACCCTGCGTAATGTCGTAAAACCTATCTCTCGTAACTCCTGTGACAGCAAATCTTTTTATGTATGAGACTCCTGACTTTTTATCTTCATAAATTAAATTATAAATCGTTCTAGAGTCTTTTTTCTTAAAAACCGAAACATATCTAATCCCTTTTTCAACAAAAATTTTACTTTCAACCTTTACTACTTTCATTTTGCCAGAATTTGTAAATACTATTATATCATCTATATCTGAACAATCGCACACATACTCATCTTTTCTCAAAGAAGTTCCAATGAATCCCTCATCTTTGTTAACATAAAGTTTTAAATTTCTTGTAACAACCTTTTTTGCATCAACGTTATCAAAAATCCTAATTTCAGTTCTTCGATCTTTACCTTTCCCAAAATCTCTCAATAAACTCTCAAAATAAGAAATAGAGTAATCAATTAAGTTTTTAAGATTATTTTTGACTGTAGAAATTGAATCCTCAATTTGATTAATCTTCTCTTTAGCTTTATTCAAGTCAAATCTAGAAATCTTTTTAATTTTTATCTCTGTTAATCTAAGTATGTCATCATCATTAATTTCATACTTAATTTCGCTTTCAAATGGGATTAAACCATTTCGAATTGCATTTATAACTCCCTCCCATGTATTTTCCTTTTCAATATCTCTATATATTTTGTTTTCAATAAAGATCCTCTCCAACGTTGAAAATCGCCACTGATTTTCTAAATCTTTGAGTTTAACCTTAAGTTCTTTTTTTAATAATTCCACCGTATTATCGGTGGATGTCTTCAGGATATCACTTATTCCTATAAAACTTGGCTTATTATTAACTATAACACATCCTTGAGGAGAAACAGAGGTTTCACAGGAAGTAAATGCGTAAAGAGCGTCTATTGTCTTATCAGGTGAAATTCCAGTAGGAAGATGTATTAAAATCTCAACTTCCGAGGAAGTGTTATCCTCAATTTTTTTGATCTTAATTTTACCTTTGTCGTTAGCTTTTAGTATTGATTCAATTAATGAAGTAGTTGTAGTACCAAAAGGTATTTCAGATATAACTAAAGTATTCTTGTCCTTCAATGAAATCCTTGCACGAACTTTAATTTTTCCACCTCTCTCACCATCATTGTAATTTTGAACATCCATAATACCTCCTGTTTGAAAGTCAGGAAAAATTCTAAAGTTTTTACCCTTTAAGTAAGAAACACTAGCTTTAATTAATTCTTTAAAGTTGTGAGGTAGAATTTTTGTTGAAAGTCCAACAGCAATTCCTTCAGCACCTTGTTCTAAAAGCAAAGGAAATTTTACCGGAAGATGAACTGGCTCTTTTTTCCTACCATCATATGATAATTGCCATTCTGTAATTTTTGGGCTAAAAACAACTTCGAGAGCAAACTTTGATAGTCTTGCCTCAATATACCTAGATGCGGCAGCTCTATCACCGGTAAGAATATTACCCCAATTCCCTTGGGTTTCAATCAACAAATCTTTTTGTCCAATTTGGACGATCGCATCTGAAATACTAGCATCACCATGTGGATGGAACTGCATCGTGTGGCCAACTATGTTGGCAACCTTATTAAAACGGCCATCATCTAATTCTTTCATCGAATGCAAAATTCTCCTTTGTACAGGTTTTAGTCCGTCAAAGATGTCAGGTATTGCTCTTTCTAGTATTACATAGGAAGCATAATCTAAGAACCAGTCTTTATACATACCAGTTACTCGCACCAACTTCTCTTCTGTGTTTAAAGAATTTTCTTTATTATAGAAATCTAAATTTTCATCCATATCAATCAAACGGAGTCAATTAAATCGGCTTCAATTTTTAAATTATCAATAATAAAATTTTGCCTATCTGGTGTATTTTTTCCCATATAAAATTCTAATAAATCCTCAACAGTGGTCTCTTTATCCATTCTAATTGGGTCAAGTCGCATACTTTCTCCAATAAAAAATTTAAATTCGTCTGGAGATATTTCACCTAAACCTTTGAATCTTGTAATTTCAGAATTTACACCTAAAATATCTATTGATTTCTTTTTTTCAACCTCAGAATAACAATATTCAGTTTTTTTATTATTTCTAACCCTGAATAATGGAGTTTGCAGAATATATAGATGTCCTTCTTTTACTAGTTCAGGGAAAAATTGTAAAAAAAAAGTAATCAACAATAGTCTTATGTGCATACCATCTACGTCGGCATCAGTAGCGATCACTATCTTATTGTAACGTAAAGTCTCAAGACCATTTTCGATGTTTAAAGCAGCTTGCAAAAGATTAAATTCTTCATTTTCATAAACAATTTTTTTGGACATGCCATAAGTATTCAAAGGCTTACCTCTTAAGCTAAAAACAGCTTGTGTATTCACATCCCGAGACTTTGTTATTGATCCGCTAGCAGAGTCACCTTCTGTAATAAAAATCGTTGAATCTAATCTCCTATCTTTACTAATATCTCCAAGATGAATCCTACAATCTCTTAGTTTTTTATTATGCAAACTCGCTTTTTTGGCTCTTTCTCTTGCTATTTTTCTGATTCCTGATAGCTCTTTTCTTTCCTTTTCAGCCTGTAATATTTTTTTTTGAATTGAATCTGCAATTTCATTGTTTTTATGAAGAAAATTATCTAATTGGGTTCCAAGGAAATCAATTATATAAGACCTAACTGAAGGTAACCCATCTCCCATTTCAGTTGAACCTAGTTTTGTTTTAGTTTGTGACTCAAAAACAGGTTCCATTACCTTAATACTGATTGATGACACAATAGATTTTCTAATGTCAGAAGATTCATAATTTTTTCCAAAAAACTCTCTAATTGTTTTGACGTACCCTTCCCTAAAAGCAGACAAATGTGTTCCTCCCTGAGAGGTGTTTTGTCCGTTAACAAATGAATGATACTCTTCACTATACTGAATTCTGCTATGAGTTAGTGCAACCTCGATATCATCACCTTTTAAATGAATTATTGGGTATAAAAAATCATTTATATTAGATTGATCTTCTAATAAGTCACGAAGGCCGTTTTGAGAAAAAAAAGTTTTCCCATTATAAAAAATGTTAAGCCCAGGATTTAAAAAAGCATAGTGTTTTAACATTCTTTCAATGTGTTCATCCTTAAATTTGTAATTATTGAATATTGAATTATCAGGTGTAAAATTAATTTCTGTACCATTTCTTTTGACTGATTTTTCATCGTCAATCTCGTCAACCAAAACACCACAACGAAAAATAGCTGATTTTGACCTTCCATCTCTTACAGATTCAACTTTAAATGAAGATGAAAGAGCATTAACTGCCTTAGTTCCAACTCCATTTAAACCAACTGATTTTTTGAATGCTCTAGAATCATATTTACCACCAGTATTCATTTTAGATACTACATCAACAAGCTTTCCAAGTGGGATTCCTCTTCCATAGTCTCGAACAAAAATTTCAAACTGATCAGTTTTAATTTCAATTTTCTTTCCACATCCCATGACAAACTCATCGATAGAATTATCAATGATTTCTTTTAACAGAATGTAAATTCCATCATCAGAATAAGAACCATCACCTAACTTTCCAATATACATTCCTGGTCTAGTTCGAATATGATCCTTCCAATCTAAAGATTTTATATTTTCCTCTGTGTAGCTAACCTGTTTTGACATAAAGAGTAAATATAATAGTTGAATCGCTAGATATACATGCGGAAACAACAAAAGTAATTAACACATTTGGGTTGAAAACTATCTAAAAAAATTTAAAATTTTAATAATGTTCAAGAAAATTTAAAATGTTATTCTTAACCCTATTTTCAATATTTTCACTCTGAGCAGCCATAAATTTTTTTCCTGTAATAATTTCATATAGCTCAATATATCTATTAGAAACCATATTTGTGAAATTAAAATCGATATCCGGCATTTGCTGCCCCTTTAGACCCTGAAATCCTTTATTTATTAACCATTGCCTTGCAAATTCTTTTGATAGTTGTTTTTGATTAATTCCTTTCTTTTGTTTTTCTTCATATCCTTCGAGATAAAAATATCTTGAAGAATCAGGCGTATGAATTTCATCAATTAGTAAAATTTCTCCATCTTTTGATTTGCCAAATTCATATTTTGTATCGACCAAAATTAAACCTCTTTCTCTAGCTATTTTTGAACCTTTTTCAAAAAGCAGCTTTGTGTAACCCTCCATTTTACTGTAATCACTTTCGGAAATCAGGCCTTTGTTTAGTATTTCATCTTTTGATATATCTTCATCGTGTCCATTTCTTGATTTCGTCGATGGAGTAATTATTGGAGTTTCAAAAGGATCATTCACATTCATTTTATCTGGCATTTTTACACCAGAAATATGTCTTTTCCCTTTTAAATATTCTCTAGCTGCGTGGCCAGATAAAAAACCTCTAATTATCATTTCAACCTTATAAGGTTGACATCTCTTCCCTATCGAAACAATTGGATCTGGAGAAGATATTAGCCAATTTGGTACAAGATCTTTTGTGGACTTAAGCATATCTACTGAAATTTGGTTTAAAATTTGACCTTTGTGGGGTATTCCTCTTGGAAGTACAAAATCAAATGCTGATAGACGGTCAGTGGTTATAATGACAAGTAAGTCATTGTCTAGAGATATCACTTCTCTAACCTTGCCGTTATATTTTGATAGTTGATTGGGTATTTCAAAGTTAGTTGATAATAAAGTATTCATTACCGTTTAATTGTATGCTGAAATTATTTCCTTCACAAGTTTATGTCTAACTACATCTTTTTCATTGAGACTTAAAATTTTTATGCCATTAGTTTTTTTAAAAATATTTAGAGCTTCATTTAAGCCAGAAATAGTTTTTTTTGGGAGGTCTACTTGACCTGGGTCGCCTGTTATAATGAATTTTGCATTAGGACCCATTCTAGTGAGAAACATTTTCATTTGAGAATGAGAAGCATTTTGAGCTTCATCCAATATAACAAAAGCATTATTTAGAGTTCTTCCTCTCATAAATGCGAGAGGGGATATTTGAATTATTCCTCTTTCGAGATACGAGTGAAGTTTTTCTGTTGGAATCATATCATAAAGGGCATCATATAGAGGTTGAATATATGGATCCAACTTGTTTTTAATATCACCAGGTAAAAAACCTAAGCTCTCTCCTGCCTCTACTGCGGGTCTGGTCAATATGATTCTTTTGATTTTCTTTTCTTTTAAAGCTTTTACCGCTAACGCAACACTAGTATAGGTTTTACCTGTTCCAGCAGGTCCTACAATAAACAACAAGTCGTATTTGCTTGATAAATCAACTATTTTTAATTGATTTTTAGTCTTTGCTCTAATTACATTATTTTTAACTCCGTATAAAATTATGTCATTCGCATTATGAGATAAATCAAACTTTGTTTTTTCAGAGCTAAGAATCTCCTCTAGTATATTAGATGTAATATTATTGTATTTTAGTAAGTAGTTTGTTAGATGGTTAAACTTAATTTTAAAATCATTTAACTCTGATTTATTTCCAAAGGCTTTTACAAAAGACCCTCTAAATACCAATTTCAACTTAGGAAATGCATCTTTTATTTTATCAAATGTTTCACCATTGCCAAATAAAGTTTGAGGATTTATTTCCTTAAATTCAATTTTTATCTCGTTCAATTAAAATAAATTATTTTCTAGTATTTTTAAGTTTGTAAGCAAAATAACATTTTTCAAAATAAAAAATGAAATTTAATTTAAATTCTTTATGTCTATAATTACTTTAACAACTGATTTTGGATTAAAAGATTATTTTGTATCTGTCATAAAGGCATCTATTTATAAAGAAATACCTGACGCTAACATAATTGATATTTCAAATTCAATAAGTCCATTCAATCACTCGGAGGCTGCCTATGTTTTAAAAAACGCCTACAGCGCATTCCCAAAAAAATCTATTCACATTGTAGGTGTTGATTCTGAATTTTCACCGGAAAACAAACATTTAGTGATGAGCTTTGATAATCATTATTTTATAGGTGCAAACAACGGGATTTTCTCTTTATTGTTGGATGGAAGAAGATATGACAAATTAATAGAAATAAATATTCATGAAGTTTCTGTAAGTTCATTTCCAGTATTAGACGTATTTGTCAAAGTCGCAGGACATTTAAGTAGGAAAGGAAATTTGGAAGTTGTTGGGATTAAAACAAATTCCTTGAAAGAAATTATCAATATTAATCCCGTGGTCAATGAATCCAAAACTCAATTGATTGGAAGTGTTATTTATGTAGACAACTTTGGAAATGTTGTTACGAACATCAAAAAAAAATATTTTTTAGAAGTACAAAAATCTAGAGATTTCATTATATATGCGAACAGTGTAAAATTTCAAAAAATTTATAATTCATATTCTGAATCTATTGACTTTGGTGTTCCTAAAAACAAAAGAGAAGAGGAAGGAAAAAAAATTGCAATTTGGAATTCAGCAGGTTATTTAGAAATAGCAATTTATAAAAGCAATCCTATGAAGGTTGGAAGTGCAAACAGTTTATTTGGTCTTGAATTTAGGACAACTATAACAGTAAAATTTTATTAAAATAGAAGATCTTTAATTTTATGTACTTGACAATTGAAATTACTTTTAATTAAAGATGACTTAGATAATCTTATTTTTTTAAAAATAAATCGCAGTAAATAACTTTTTATAACTTAGTTTTACTATCTACTGCATTACAGCTATATTTATTTAAAAAATTTAATGAAGTTTATCGTTTCAAGCAACATTCTCTTAAAAAAATTACAAGTGCTTCTAGGGGTCGTTAATACAACAAATACATTACCTATATTAGACAATTTTTTATTTCAAATTAATAACAATTCACTAATAATTACATCTTCCGATTTGGAGACGACAATGTCAACTAATCTCGAAATCGAATCTGAGAGTTCAGGAGAAATCGCTTTACCAGCTAAATTATTGGTTGATGCCTTGAAGAATTTTGCAGAACAACCTCTTACTTTTTCAACTCAAAAAGGAAATATCCTTGAAATAACTGCCAACGATGGTAGATATAAAATGGCTTTTGTGCCAGCTGAAGAATTTCCTAAACCAATTGAAATTAAAGATGCATCAAACGCTTCTCTAAATAGTGAAGTTATTGCCAAGGGAATCAATTCTACCATTTTTGCTACTGGTAACGACGATTTAAGACCAGTAATGAGTGGAGTTTTTTTTCAATTTGGCGGTAATAATATAACTATGGTTGGGACCGATGCCCACAAATTGGTTAGATATGTAAGAAATGATATATCTTCTGAAGGTAATTCTGAATTTATAATGCCTAAGAAAGGTATGCAGGTTTTAAAAACTATTTTAAATGATTATCAAAATGATATCTCAATACAATTTAACGATAGTAATGCAAAATTTACATTTGAAAGTTACACACTTAGTTGTAGGTTAATTGAGGGTAAATACCCAAATTATGAAGCCGTTATCCCAAAGGAAAACCCAAATAAACTAATTATTGAAAGAATATTATTGCTTAGTTCTATTAAAAGAGTAGGAATTTTTTCGAATAAAAGCACAAACCAAATTAAATTAAAAATTGCCGGCTCTGAATTAAATATTTCCGCTGAAGATTATGATTATAATAACAAGGCAGAGGAAAGAATAAATTGTAATTACAATGGAGATGATATTGAAATAGGCTTTAATTCAAGGTTTTTAATTGATATGTTGAATAATTTAGATTGTAAAGAGATTTGCTTATCGCTATCGCTTCCTAATAAAGCTGGTATAATATCTCCTAATGATAAAGCCAACGAAAAAGAGGAAATTACTATGTTAATTATGCCAGTTATGCTGAACAACGACTAGAGTGCGGGAATTGCTTCGGACATTGTTTTATAAGTTCCATTATTTAATTTCTCCCTAATGGAAGAAAATGCATCAAGAGTAACTTCTATGTCTTTTAGAGTATGTGAAGCTGTTGGAATTAATCTTAACAATATAAGGCCCTTTGGTATAACTGGATAGACAACGATAGAACAAAAAATACCAAAGTTTTCTCTCAAATCCTTAACCAAGACCATAGCTTCTGGGATGCTTCCTTTCAAGTAAACAGGTGTTACACAACTTTGAGTATTCCCAATATCAAACCCGCGGTTTTTTAGTCCTTCCTGAAGAGAAAAAACATTGTCCCATAACTTTTTTTTAAATTCTGGTCTAGATTTCATCATTTCTATCCTTTTAATAATGCCATAGACCAAAACACTTTGTAAAGACTTTGCAAACATTTGAGAACGCATATTATATTTGAGAAAATCAATCACTTCCTTTGAACCAGCAATAAAGGCTCCAGTTGATGCAACAGACTTTGCAAAAGTTGCAAAATAAACGTCTATTTCATCTTGAATAGCTTGCTCATCACCAGTTCCTGAACCATTTTTTCCTAGAGTCCCAAAACCATGTGCGTCATCAACTAAAAATCTAAATTTATATTTTTCCTTTAACTTAACAATTTCCTTTAACTTACCTTGTTCACCTCTCATTCCGAAAACACCTTCAGATATAACTAAAATACCTCCATCGTAATTTGTTGCAACTTTAGAGGCTCTAATAAGATTTTTCTCTAAACTTTCTATGTCATTATGTTTATAAGTAAAACGTTTTCCTAGATGAAGTCTTACTCCGTCAATAATGCAAGCATGAGAATCACTATCATAAACTATAACATCGTTTTTAGAAACTAACGTGTCTATAGTGGATAGAATACCTTGATATCCAAAATTTAAAACATAAGAGGACTCCTTGTTTACTAAATCAGCAAGTATCTTTTCTAATTTTTCATGTAAATCTGTGTGACCAGACATCATTCTCGCACCCATAGGATGTGCTGAACCAAATTTCCTTGCTGCTTCTGAATCTATTTCTCTCACTTCAGGATTATTAGCAAGTCCTAGGTAGTCATTTACACTCCAAGTAATGACCTCTTTTCCATTAAACTTCATTCTATTAGAAATAGGTCCCTCTAATTTTGGAAACACAAAATACCCTTCTGCAATTGAAGCCCATTTACCTAACGGACCCTTATTTTCTATAATTCTTTGAAATAGATCTTTCATTTTTTTTACGAATATATTTTAATTATTATATATATTCAACTTTAGATTGTTTTTCGAGAATATTGTATTGATTGAATCCTTGATCTAACATCCACTTCTCATTATAAATTTTACTTAGATATCTTGATCCATGATCTGGGAAAACAACAACTATACAGTCTTTATTTGAAAATTTATTTTTCTTATTCAATAATCTTACTGCTTCAAACGCAGCTCCCGAAGTGTAACCTACAAATATCCCTTCTTCCTTTGTGATTTTTCGAGCCATATATGCACTTTTTTCATCAGATACTTTTATAAATTCATCAATTAACTCAAAATTGGTTGTACTTGGAATATGATTTTTCCCCAATCCTTCAATCCTGTATGGATATATTTCATTAGGATCTAATTCACTGGTCTCGTGATATTTTTTTAAAACAGAACCGTATGCATCAACACCTATAATCTTTATGGAAGGGTTCATTTTTTTCAAATATTTTGCACAACCTGAAATAGTACCACCTGTACCGCTACAAGCTACCAAATGAGTTATTTTTCCCTCAGTCTGGTTCCAAATCTCTGGGCCTGTAGTTTTGTAATGAGCTTGGACGTTAAGTTCGTTGAAATATTGATTTATGTAAATTGAGTTTTTAGTTTCATTTAATAATTTTTTTGCAATCTGATGGTATGATCTGGGATCGTCAGCTTTAACATTTGCTGGACATACGTATACCTCAGCACCTAAAGCTCTTAACATATTAATTTTATCATCTGAACATTTTGAGTTCACAGCTAAAACACATCTATACCCTTTAATTATAGCCACCATTGCTAAACTAAAACCAGTATTACCGGATGTAGTCTCAATAATCGTAGTTTCTTCATTTATTGCACACTGTTCCTCGAGAGTTTGAATAATGTGTAATGCAATTCTATCTTTATTTGAATGTCCAGGATTAAATGCCTCCCATTTTGCCAAATATGTACCCTTAAAATTTAATGCTATTTTATTTAATTTAATAAGGGGTGTTTTTCCAATAAGATTAAGCAAATTAGGATACATATATGATTGCGAATTCATTTTAGAACTTTTGGCCGGTGCAAATTTAAATAATTTATTTTTGGTTCTCAAGTCCTATTAAAAAGGAGTATTTTTTTGAAGTTTCTCTAAGAGAATTAAACCTCCCTGAAGATCCTCCGTGTCCCGCTTCCATATTTGTGTCTAGATAAATTTTATGATTGCTTTTTTTTGATTTAAGCCTTAGTCGAGCAACCCATTTTGCGGGCTCCCAATATTGTACTTGGGAATCATGTAATCCAGAAGTTACTAGTAAATTTGGATATAATTGGTTCTTGATATTATCATAAGGAGAATAGGATTTAATATAGTCGTAATACTTTTTATATTTGGGATTTCCCCACTCGTCAAACTCTCCAGTTGTTAGAGGTATACTTTCATCAAGCATTGTGGTAACAACATCAACAAACGGAACAGCAGCAATAACCCCGTTGAATAAATCTGGAGCTTCGTTGACAACAAAACCCATAAGTAAGCCACCAGCCGAACCCCCATAGGCATAGAGGTGTTTGGAGGAAGTGTAATTTTGGTCAATCAAGTGACGTGCAACATCAATGAAATCAAAAAAAGTATTTTTTTTATTCAACATTTTACCATCATCGTACCAAGCTCTTCCTAGGTACTCACTGCCTCTAATATGTGCAATAGAATAAATAAAACCCCTATCAACTAAACTTAAGATATTAGATGAAAAAGATGGGTCAATTGTAGACCCGTAAGATCCATAACCATACATTAATAGTGGGGTTTTCGAATTAATTTCAATATTTTTTTTATGTAAAATTGAAACAGGTATTTTCGTGCCATCTCTAGAATCAACCCAAATTCTTTTTGAAGTATAATTATTTGAATCAAAATTACCCTGTATTATTTGCTCTTTAAGAACCTTCTTTTTTAAAGTATTCATTTCTATTTGAATAACTTTACTTGGCTGTGTCATAGAGGAGAAAACATACCGCAGATAATTTGTGTCAAACTCAAGGTTGGTTGAAGTATAACTTGTATAAGTTTCACCATTCATATCTATTTCTATTTTATCTGAATCTTTCCAGTTTCTAATAAATATTTTGGTGAGGCCATTAAATCTTTCAGTAGTAACCCAAAAATTTTTGAATAAATCAATGTCCTCTAAAAGTATATCTTTCCTATGTGGTAAAAAAGTTTTCCAATTTTCCTTTGAAGGATTTGATATTGGAACGACATCGATTTTAAAGTTGTTGGCATTGTCTGCATTGGAGTATATGTAGAAGTTATTTTTAAAATGTGAAACACTGTATTCTAATCCATCTATTCTTTTTTGAACCAATTTAAAATCACCAAAAGGTTTAGAGGCGTCTAAAAAACGGTATTCAGAAGTTAGAGTACTGAATGAACCTATAAAAATGTAAGATTCTGATTTAGATTTACTTACAAAAGTACTAAATGTACTATCTGTTTCAGTGTAAATAAGTTTATCCGAAACTTTCCCCCGATTTATTGATTGTCTAAAAACACTTTCCGCTCTTAGTGTTTTTGAGTTTTTTTTAGTATAAAAAATGTGCTCATTATCATTAGCCCAAACACCATATCCAGTTGTATTTTTTATATTTATATCTAATAATTCATCGGATTCTAAATCTTTTACCATTATGGTATATTTACGTCTTGATAAAGTGTCAACACCAAATACAACTTTTTTATTATCTGGGCTTATATTAATGCCAACCAATTTAAAATAATCATAGCCTTTTGCAAGTTCATTGCAATCAAATAAAACTTCTTCCGTGGCTGATAAATTTTCTTTTTTTCTTGTATAAATTGGGTGTTGTTTGTCTTTTTCATAGCGTGTAATATACCAATAACCATTGTAAAAATAAGGAGCGGAAGATTCATCTTCTTTTATTCTACTTCTCATTTCAGAGAACAATTGATCTTCTAAATCTTTTAAATGTCTTGTTGAATTTCTGTAATAGTGATTTTCCTTCTCTAGATAGTCAATAACTTCTGGATCATCAGGGTTATTTAGCCAATAAAATTCGTCGATCCTAATATCGTTGTGGATTTTGTGCTGGTGTTCCTTTATTTTAGGTTTTGGAGCTTCAAATTGATGTTCTTGATTCATTATTTTTTTTTCAGTACAACTGAATAATAAAATTAAACTTATTAAGGCAGCAATATTATAAATTCTATTAACCATTAACAATTTAGATTACCATAACTTTTTAAGTGATTCCAAAACATATTCATGTTGTTCCTCGTTATAATCTCTGTGAGTTACCATTCTTAACTTTTGTTTATCCATACTTATAATTTTTATTTTTGAATTGTTCATGTTTTTAATGAAATGATTTTTTAAATCTTCGTTTTCAAATTCAAAAATTATAATATTGGTTTCAACTGGATAAATATATTTTACTCCCCTTACTTTTATTAATATTTTGGATAATTCTTTTGCTTTTCTGTGATCTTCTTTTAATTTTTCCCAATTATTTTCAATACCATAAATTGCTGCAGCTGCAAGATAACCTGATTGCCTCATCCCACCACCTAAAATTTTTCTGATTCTAAGTGCTTTTTCATAATTGTTTTTTGAACAAATGAGTGCAGAACCAACAGGTGCTCCCAAACCCTTACTAAAACAAACTGAAATTGTATCAAATAATTTACCATAGTCGGACGGTTTTGAGTCAGTCGCAACCATCGCATTCCACAATCTTGCTCCATCTAAATGAATTGGAAAGCCATATTTATTACAAACTTTGTTTATTTTTTTTAATTCTCTTATATCGTAACATGCACCCCCACCCTTATTTGTAGTATTTTCGATTGAGACTAAAGATGTTCTTGGTGAATGATAAAAATCACTTGGATTTATTTTTTTCTCAACCTGTTCAGCTTTAATTCTACCTCTATCTCCCTCAATTAAAGAACAGGAAACCCCACTATTAAAACTTACACCACCACCTTCATAATTAAAAATATGAGAAAAGTGATCGCATATTAATTGATCCCCTGGCTGCGTATGAATTTTTATGGCCGTTTGATTTGCCATGGTCCCAGAGGGAAAGTAAAGCGCAGATTCTTTACCAAACAAACCGCACAGCATTAACTCTAGTTTATTTACAGTTGGATCTTCCTTAAAAACATCGTCACCCACTTCTGCATTTAACATGTAGTCAATCATTTCATTATCTGGTTTTGTGACTGTGTCACTTATTAAATTAACAAAGGTTTTCATCTATTGACAACTTAGTGTTTGACCAATTGGAGATCCATCTGGAATCTTTAACTTCATTTTTGATTCAAACTTTAATTTACCTTCGAAAAATTGTTTTAAAATAAACTTAAAATAATTACTATGTTTATTTTCAGCATTTTCAAAAAAGGCATTTAATTCTTGAAGTTTATTCAATACAATTGATTTAACCTCAACTGGAGAATTTTTGTCTTCAAATAAGTCAATTATTTTAAAAATTAAATTATTACGTATGATTAAGTCAACTTGACTAACGTTATAATGGTTTTTAGTTTTAAAAAACTTATTAATCATAAAATCTAAACTTTCATTTAAACCAAGCTGGTTTTTGTAATATATCTTCTGTTGCACAAGTCTACTGGCTCTTTGTGAATTTAAAATAAATGAGAAAATTATGTCACTCAAGGAATTTATAGGACTCAATAAGTCAAAAGTTGGACCTGTGAAGCCATAAAAACTCTCCCGAGATTGGCTTGACCCAAATGCAAAAGGTGGTAAAATCTCTAATATTTTTTTTGGAATTATTAAATGATTTTGATTCAGTGATTCACATAATGCATTAAGAGCATCTCTTTGAACAACTTCATTTACAGGTGAAACTTTTTCATTTGAAAAACCTTTAACTGAATAATTGAAGTTTTGCCCACCAATTAGTTTTGAAACAGCTTCAATTTGATATCTGTGAAGAAAGTATATTGGTACAAGCCTGTCTCTGAGTATTGAAATTGGATCACCTCTTTTTAGTTGATGAATTGAAAAATTATCCATCGCAACTTTTCTAACTTTGAGCAAGTGATGGAACTCTTTAATAGGGTTTAACCCATTATCCCAAAGATGAGCATTCGGATGAGCTCCACCGATAGGTCTCGCATCTTTATCAGTTATAAATCTCTGACCTTTTTTATAACTATCATGTAAAATTTTATTCAATTCATCTTTTTCATTTTGTTCGTCTGGAAAATCTTGATATGAGTAAAGTACTGATGTTTTATCCCATTCACCAATTCCTTCATCATAAGCGTTATCAAGTTTAATTTCACCATCCATAAGTTCAATTAATGGGTGGGGATAATCCATAACTGACTCCCTATTGTTTATACTCGACGTAAAATTGTGGGCAAAGCCAAGTGTATGACCAATTTCATGAGCAGATAATTGCTTAATTCGATTAATTGACATATTCAGCATTTCTATGTCATTTTCATCAGAATATTTGTATGGATCCTTTGACAATGATTGGGCAATCATGAAATCCTGACGAATTCGTAGGCTTCCTAAACTTACATGACCTTTTATGATTTCTCCAGTTCTGGGGTCTATTACACTAGAGCCATAACTCCATCCTCTAGTTGATCTGTGAATCCACTGAATCACATTGTATCTAACATCTAATGGATCAACATTTTCTGGTAAAATTTCTATCCTAAAGGCGTTTTTATAACCCGCATTTTCAAAAGCTTGGTTCCACCACAATCCACCTTCTATTAGGGCAGACCTTACAGGTTCGGGAGTACCATTATCTAAATAATATATTATAGGTTCAATAGCTTCGCTTATCCTCTCAGAAGGATATTTCTTCTTCAATCTGTGTCTCAGTATGTAGGTTTTCTTGGTTGATTTATTTACAGGTGTAGAATAATCATAAAAATGAAGGCCATTGGCTCCAGATCTGGGATCGAATTCTCGAGGGGTGTAATTTTTATCTGGCAGCTCAACGAAAGAATGGTGTTGATGAACTGTAACGCTTTGCGGAGAGGGTGTAACAGTTTTAAGAAGTTTTCCTGTTGGTATTCCAGAAAATGTGAGCATTACATCAAACTCAGTATTTTTAGGGAAATTTTTAGTTCTTTCTAGAAAAACAGCAGATCTGTTCTTATCTATAACATAAGTACCTTCCTTCCTTTTTTTTAATCTGTTTGAAACACCATGCATATCTTGCATTAGAAAAGAAGTTAGATCAATAAAAATATCTGTTTTTGTAGATTTATAAATATTAAAACCGAAAAGAACAGACTTCGCAAATGCCTCATCGATAGATTTTTTTTCGAGTTTGTTGGAAGAGCTACTTCTAAAAATTAGATTTGGTTGAATCAACATTATTTTATTACCCATCTTCTTAAAATAAACCAATCGTTCTTCTCCAAGTTGACCCCTGTCAAGACCTATGTCATTACTTCCTATTCCTTGACTTAGGCTACTTACATATAAAAATTCTTTCTCTAAATGTTTGGCTTTATTTAATTTTAAAATTATACGACCATCTTCATAATCATATGAAAACTCAAAAAAACCTTTAAATACTTTTTCCTGTAGCTCAAAAGAATTAGAATTATCAAATATTAAGTTGTTCGGTCTTGTAAGTGAATAAAGTTGAAAATTAAAAAAAAACAGTAAAAAAATTATGATTTTAAAACGCATTATATTTATATTTTCGCATGTACCTAAAAATAAAGAAAAAAAGAACAGTAAATTTATTTTTTAAATTTTAATACAAATGATTTCAAATGATCAAAAAACAAATCTTAAAAAGCGACTGGATGCGTTAAGGGGGTATCTTTGACATAGATGGTAAACTCAAAAGGTTAAAAGAAATAGAACTCATTACTTCAAAATCGGACTTTTGGAATGATGCAAAAGAAGCGGAAAGGGTAATGAAGAAAATGAAAACTATTAAAAAATGGATCACTGATTTTAATCAAATTCAAACCATTTTTGATGACATTGAAATTCTCTTTCAATACCACGAACAAGGAGAAAACACCTCTGAGGAAATTGAAGAATCCTATTCTAAATGCATGAAACATCTCGAAAATATAGAGTTTAAAAACATGCTATCTAATGAAGGGGATAATTTGAGTGCGATTGTTCAAATTAATGCTGGGGCTGGGGGCACAGAGAGTTGTGACTGGGCTGAAATGCTTATGAGAATGTATTTAATGTGGGGAGAAAAAAATTCATTCAAATTAAAAGAACTAAATAATCAATCTGGGGATGTTGCGGGAATTAAAACCGTTACAATTCAAATAGAGGGAGACTACGCTTTTGGTTGGCTCAAAGGAGAAAATGGAGTTCACAGGCTAGTAAGAATTTCACCTTTTGATAGTAATGCAAAACGTCATACTTCCTTCGCATCAGTTTACGTTTATCCGCTAGTTGATGAAGAGATCGAAATTGAAATCAATCCATCAGATCTTAAATGGGAAACCATGAGGTCAAGTGGGGCTGGTGGTCAAAGCGTCAATAAAATTGAAACTGCAGTGAGATTAAAACATTTACCAACAGGAATAATCGTTGAGAACTCAGAGAGTCGTTCTCAACTTGATAATAAAAATAAAGCATTGCATCTTTTAAAATCTCAGCTGTACCAAATAGAGCTAAAAAAAAGAACTTCAGAAAGGGACAAAATTGAAGCTTCAAAAATGAAAATTGAATGGGGTTCTCAAATTCGAAACTATGTTTTTCACCCATATAAATTGGTAAAAGATTTGAGAAGTAATTGTGAAGTATCAGATGTAGAGTCTGTTATGAATGGTAATCTTGACGTATTTCTTAAAGAATTTTTAATGCAATCAGGACAAAAGGATGAGAAAAAAAGTGATTAAAAATATAGTTTTTGATTTAGGAGGTGTATTAATTGATTGGAATCCAGATTATGTTTTTAAAAAATTAATTAAAAACAAAACTGATCGTGAATTTTTCTACAATAATGTTTGCACATTTGAGTGGAATGAAAACCAGGATATGGGATATCCTTTAAAAAAAGCTACAAGAGAAAGAATAAAATTATTCCCTGAATATGAAAAATTAATTCTTGCATATTATGGGAAATGGGAAGAAATGCTTGGCGGTGAAATATCAGGAACCGTCAAAATACTAAAAGATATTTATCAAAAAGAAAAATTTAAAATCATTGCACTGACTAATTGGAGCTCAGAAACTTTTCCAGTAGCTTTAAAAAGATTTAAATTTTTAAGATTATTTTCAGGAATTGTAATCTCAGGAGAAGAAAAAACAAGAAAACCTTTCGATAAAATTTATCAATTAACAATCAGCAGATATAATTTGAACTGTAATGAAACAGTTTTTATTGATGATAATGAAAGAAATATAAATGCTGCTATTAATTTTGGAATAAAAAAAAGTATTCTTTTTAAGAATCCAGAAAATTTGCAGGCTGATTTAAAAAAACTTAAAATATTATGAAGTACATAATTTACCACAATCCTAGGTGTAGAAAATCAAGAGAGTCTCTAAAATATCTTCAAGATAATGGACACGATTTTGAGGTTATAGATTACATTAAAAATCCTCTTTCAATTGAAGAAATATTGAAATTAGTAGAGTCTCTAAATATTAAACCTCTTGAATTGGTTAGGAAAAACGAAGCGTTTTGGAAAGAAAATTTTAAAAACAAAGATTTAGATGATAATCAAATTATCAGTGCTCTTTCAAAATATCCAAAATTAATTGAAAGACCCATAGTTACAAAAGGCAAAAGTTCTATAATTGCTCGACCAGTTGATAAACTGTTAAACTTTCTTTAAAAAAAAAAATACTCAAAAAAAATGTTCATTTTTGCATAAAATTTTATCTGAAAAAATTACTCTTCTTAATATTTTTATTCTTCTTGACTTTAAACACTAAAGCCCAGAGAAATATTCAATCCGGTGTTAAAAAAATATTTATTACCGGTAATGTGATTGATATTGACACTGGACAACCCCTGGAATATGCAACTATTGCATTTAAAAGTCTTAATGATCCTAATTTAAATCAAGGAGGCATCACCAATCAAAACGGAGTTTTTAAAATCGAAATAATTCCTGGTAAATACGATATCATAACTGAATACATTTCATTTGAAAAAAATATTGAACAAGAGGTTGTCTTAATTAAGTCCCAAAATATTGGTGAAATAAAATTAAAAATTTCTGTTTCAAACTTAGATGAAGTCGAATTAATAGGAGAACAAACTCAAGTAGAAATAAGATTGGACAAAAGAGTTTACAATGTAGGTAAAGATATAACAGTTAGAGGGGGTAGCGTATCAGATGTTATGAATAATATTCCCTCTGTATCGGTTGATCCTGAAGGAAATATTTCATTACGAGGAAATGGTAATGTAAGAATTTTAATAAATGGTAAGCCATCCGGCTTAGTTGGGATTTCCGGCCCCCAGGGCTTGAGACAACTTCCTGCTGAATCAATTGAAAAAGTTGAGGTAATTACATCACCTTCAGCTAGATATGAAGCTTCTGGAACAGCTGGAATTCTTAATATCATACTCAAAAAACAAAATTTAGAAGGGTTTAACGGATCATTAGCGTTGAACTCAGGTTTTCCAAGAGCTTTAGGAAGTAATTTGAATATGAATTTTAGGAAAAACAAACTAAATTTTTTTTCAACCATAAGTGTAAATGATGCCAAATCCTTAGGAGGTGGCGTATTTGACAGTGAATATTTCAATGGCGTCAATCCTAGCACATTTACATACGAGGACAGGGATTACGATAGAGTAAGAAAGAGAGTTTTCTTAAATCTTGGTATGGAATACTATTTTAACGATGAAACTTCTTTTACAATAAGTGGTTTCACAAGAAATTCTGATAATCTAAGCAATAATTCTACCATCATACAGGATCTTGACCAAAACAAGGAAATATTAAATGAATTTGGAAGATATCAAGATGAAGAAGAAGACGATATATCAAGCCAATTAACCCTTAACTTTACAAAAAAATTTAATAAAAAGGGCCACGAACTTGTAATTGAATTCCAGACCGAAGAAAGTACAGAGGATGAAAGTGATTATGCATCAAATACAAATACTTTTGACCAATCGTCAATGACAGACGAGACTGAACAAAGAAAGCTACTTCAACTAGACTATGTTTATCCTATTGATAAAAACACCCAATTCGAACTTGGATACAGGGGTAATTTTAGTGATTTAAATACAGATTATAAAGTTTTAGATATACGAGGTAACGAAACAACAAGAAATTCAAATTTATCGAACATATTCAATTTTAATCAAGATGTTAATGCATATTATACTCAATTTGGGAAGAAAATAAATAAATTTTCATATTTATTAGGCCTTAGAGCAGAGACCACTAATCTTCAAATTAATCAGAAAACTTCTCAGGTGTCAAATAAAAAAAAATACACAGACTTATTTCCAACTGTTAATTTATCATACGAGTTTAGTAACTCTGAAAATATTACACTAGGTTACAGTAGGAGAATTAGAAGACCAAGTTCTTGGTCATTAAATCCTTTCCAGTCTATTACAAGTCTTACTTTTTTTAGACAAGGTAATCCGGATTTAGACCCCTCCTACTCTAATTCGTATGATTTAGGATATTTAAAAAGAATAAAAAAGTTTACCTTCAGTAGCTCAATATATTTCCAAAAAGAAACAAATGTTATTCAAAGAATCACAGAAGAAACGGGGGAAATAGTAAGAGTTAGTGAAAATCCAGTAGTTGATGTACCAGCACTAAGATTTACCTCTATCAATTTATCGGAAAATATAAGAACAGGGACCGAGTTTACCCTTACCTATACTCCCAAAAGAACTGTCAGGTTAAGTGGAAATTTCAATCTTTTTAATTCTGAGACCATTGGTAGCTATAAAGGGGACTCGTTTGATGCCAGAATTTTAACTTGGTTTGCAAGAATTAATACTAGTTTTCCACTCCCACTCGGAACAAATGCCCAAATAAATGGTTATTACAGAGGACCAAGGGAAAATGCTCAAAGAAAAACTAAAGGTCTGGTTGGTTTTTCAGGAGCAATAAATAAGCAAATTTTTAAAAAGAAGGGAACAATTTCATTTAGAGCTTCAGATATATTCAATTCACAAATTTCAAGAAGCACAACATTAACCGATAGTTTTGAAAATTATACAGAATTTCAATGGAGAGCACCAACATATATATTTACACTCACTTATAGAGTTAACGAAAATAAATCTAACAGGAGGAGAAATTCACGTCAATATAATTCAGATGCACGAGAATTTGAATTTTAGAACTAAATCAATTTAAATTAGGGTTTCTTAGAAGAAGTCTTACCTTTAATCCATTCAAGAAAAGTTCCAGTCAACCAATAAGGTATAATGAATAATAGCAAAAAAAACATTAGCCAAAAACCTATTGTAAGTATACCTAGAAATGACAAAAAACCTAAATATTGATCGAATTCAAACATATTTATTAATATTATTCAAATTTAATTTATTTTTCTAAATAAAATTTCTGTTTTTTAAAAAATAATTTGCCGAATTTAAAAACTATGGCTGAGAAAAATTTATTGTAATTTTGTTAAATAATTTTTGATGAAATATAGGATAGAAAAAGATACGATAGGTGAAGTAAAGGTTCCAGAAGGTGTCTATTGGGGCCCGCAAACTGAAAGATCTAGACAAAATTTTAAAATTGGAACGTCCAACCCAATGCCAATTGAAATCATTTATGGTTATGCACACTTAAAAAAGTCGGCTGCGATGGCAAATCATGAACTTGGTATTTTAGAAAAAAATAAAAAAGATTTAATCGTTGAAGTCTGTGACGAAATTATCGAGGGTAAGCTTGACGACCATTTTCCTCTAGTTATTTGGCAGACTGGCTCTGGTACTCAAACCAATATGAATATAAACGAGGTTGTCAGTAATAGAGCTCACGTGATTCTTGGAAATAAATTGGGAGATGGAAAAAATAAATTATCCCCTAACGATGATGTTAATATGTCACAATCCTCAAATGATACGTTCCCTACATCTATTCATATTGCAACATATCTAAAGCTTAAAGAAATAACAATTCCTGGGATTGAAAATCTGTTGAATTCGTTAAAAAAGAAATCTAAAGAATTTGAAAAAATTGTTAAAATTGGTAGAACACACTTAATGGACGCAACACCTGTTACTTTAGGTCAAGAGTTTTCTGGATATTCTTCTCTAATCGAACATGGTTTAGATTCTCTAAAATTTTCTTTAAACCATCTATCTGAAGTCGCTTTAGGTGGAACCGCAGTTGGAACAGGAATTAATACTCCAAACGGATTCGATGATTGTGTTGCTAAATACATATCTAAATCAACGGATATAAAGTTTATAACTGCAAAAAATAAATTTGAAGCAATTTCCTCAAATGATGCCATTGTTGGTGTTCATAATTCATTGAAACAATTAGCAATATCCCTAAATAAAATTGCAAATGATATAAGACTTATGGGTTCTGGACCTAGGTCAGGAATTGGAGAAATATACTTACCTGCAAATGAACCCGGAAGTTCAATAATGCCAGGAAAAGTGAATCCAACGCAATGCGAAGCATTAACAATGGTTTGTGCTCAAGTTATGGGAAATGATGTCTCTATAGGAATTGGTAACACACAGGGGCATTTCGAGTTAAATGTTTTTAGACCTTTAGTTGCAAAAAATATTTTGGAGTCATGCCAAATACTGGGTGACGCTTGCAAAAGTTTTAGTGAAAATTGTATTTCTGGAATTGAGCCCAATTTGGAAAAAATTAATGAACTTCTAAATAATTCCCTAATGTTAATTACTGCTTTAAATACCAGAATTGGTTATTATAAATCAGCTGAAATAGCAAATTTAGCATTTAAGAAAAATATTTCTCTCAAAGAAGCAGCAAAAAAATTAAATTATGTTTCAGAACAAGACTTTGATAAGTGGGTCAAGCCAGAAGATATGACGGGTAATGACAAAAATTAGTTTTAAAAAGTTTTCAAAAATTGATACTGAAAAATTTAAGTCCTTAAATCTAGAATGGTTAGATACATATTTTAAGGTTGAACCAATCGACAAACTAGTGCTAAATAATCCCGAGAGAGAAGTTATAGACAAAGGAGGTTTTATCTTCATGATTCAAAAAAATTATAATACCATCGGGACTTTCGCATTCATGAAAAAAAGTGAAAAGATTTATGAGTTTAGCAAAATGGCAATAACCCCTAATGAAAGAGGAAATGGCTATGGAAATATGGCTATGGAATTTTTAATTCAATTTGCAAAAAACAAAAAGTGGTCAAAGCTAATTCTTTATTCAAATACAAAACTTAAAAATTCAATTCATTTATATAAAAAATATGGTTTTAAAGAAATACCATTAGAAAAGAATCTTGTCTATTCAAGGGGAAACATAAAGATGGAGTTGATTTTAATCAACTAAGAATTCCTCTACAATTTTAAGGCTTTCAAACGGCCTCTCTTCCATTGGAATATGTCCAGTCTTGTTCATAATAGTAACCTTAGACCCTTTAATCATTGTTTTAAATTTTTGAGCAAACTTCACATTAATCCAATCATCATTTTGTCCCCATAATATTAGTGTTTTGGATTTTATTTTTTTTAATCTTGAAGTATGATCTGTATAATCTACTAAGGATCGGTCAATAAAAGCCTGTCTATTACCTTCACGTAGATTTAATTTATAATATCTATCAATAATTGATTTTGATATAAGTTTATCATCATAATAAACCTCTTTTAAAGACTTTTTTACTAAAAACTTGGGTGACGTTTTTTTTATCAGAAAGTTTAGATAATTATTTCTTGCTATTTTAATTACAAAAGGGACTTCGTCGAGTTCAAATCCAGATGAATTTATCAAAACTAATTTATTTACTTTTTTATCGTAAAATGAAGAATAGAGCCAAGCAATTGAACCCCCTAGAGAATTTCCTACAAGATGAAACTTTTTAACTCCAATTTTTTCAACAAAGTTTTCAAGCAGATTAACATAATCTTTAATTTTATATTTTTTGTCAAAATGAGGGCCTGACAATCCAAATCCAGGAAGTGTAATTCTTAAAACTCTATATCTATTCTTTAATCTTTCAGCCCACAAATCCCAAGAATGTAGAGATGCTCCCGTTCCGTGAAGAAGAATTATAGGTATGCCCTCTCCTTCATCAACATAGTGAACAAATGTTCCATCAACTTGAACAAATCTCGAATTCTTTTTTTTAAATTCTGCTTTTAATTCTTCTAATGGTATGTCATTAGTAATATTTGAAATAAATAAAACAGCGGAGATCAACAAAAAAAAAATAATTGCAATAATTATTCGTTTGAATCTATCCATATAAACAAAATATTTTAAACTCTCCCTTTAAGTGCGTTGAAAGCCCAAGAAACTGCGTAAAATCCAACCCCAGCTACAGAGAAACCTATTGCATACTCCCTGTATTTGAACAAACCTAAAAGTATCAAAGCTGTACCAAGCACTCCCATACATAAAGAGGAAATCCTAAATATTTTATTTTTATTTAAGCTCATATAGTTATCTATTACAAATATCGATTTTTTACTGAAATTAAGTCATAATTCAAATAAATAATTAGAAAGAATAATTATGAAAAAAGTTTTATTTTCCAAGTTGACCATTTATATTTTTTGGAAAGGAAAAAAATTATTGAAGGATAAATTATAAAAACATAGAGTAGAACCTCTTTACTAAAGTGTGGGTTTCCAATAAATTTAAAAATTGAGTATGTCTCAAATGCAGTCCAATCCGCGGTAACCAAAAGAGAGGCGACTAGGTTGTTTGATACATGAAACCCAGAAGACAGTTCGACACCCTCATCCATTAAAGTCACTATCCCAAAAAATATCCCAGTTCCAACATAATAAATCAACAATCCATATCCAATTTTTTGAATCTCCGGATTTAGTATATGGAGTAATCCAAATATGATTGAAGTAATTAAGAGTGGTAATATTCTGTTTTTGAAAAAAAAACTAAACCCTTGCATTAAATATCCTCTAAAAATCAGTTCTTCTACTATTGATTGTGCTGGTATCATTATAAATGATATAAATAAAAGAACAAGAAATTTTGAGAAATTGAAATTCCATTCATAATCGGTTGGATTGATTAAAATTTCAATAATGAAAATTGATATACTTATTATAGACCAGAGAATAAAAGCAAATCTAAACCTTTTAAAGTCAATGTTTTTTCTTGAAGTTATTATTGAAATTAATGATCTATAGTGGATTTGCTTCACAACAAACCATAAGCCTAGAAAAGAAAAAACAGATGGTAATAATAGTAAAAACAATAATAAATTTTTATCTAAAGAAGAAAAAACATCTAATCCCTCTGAGTAGGTACTTATTTCATTAGGTATAAAAAAAAACATTGGAATCTGACCGATAATTGAAAAAATCAAAACAACCATTGATCCAAGTAGATAAAATCCTAGGGGCTTTTTATCTTCACTGAAGTCTTCAAGAAAACGGTTTATTTTTACCTCCATAGTCTAAATGGAAAAAGTTTCTTAAAAGTAAAAACTGATAATTATTCCAAAACAGAAAAAGATTTGGTAGTATATCGTTTGGATATTGAAGTAAACTAGAGATCTTTTATTATAATTTTTAAATAAACCTAACGAAATAATTATGCCGTATAAAGCTAAAATTGAAATAATTGCTGAGTAAGCAGTTTCATTAAAATTTAAAACTTTTGATGAAAATACATTCTTGAGAAAATAAGAAAAGAAGATTGTTAATGTAACATTTAACAAAAAAATCCATCTTGATAGTTTTTTACCAAACAAAACAACTAAATTAATTTTTCCACTTATTTTATCTGAATTATAATCTGGAAATTGATTTATAAATAAGATGTTTGTTGTTAAAAGCCCTAACGGTATCCCAATTAAAATATAGTCTCTAAGATTTTGATAATCTAAAACTATAATATTTGTAGACATTGCAATTGCACTTCCAACAGTCAATAGAGGTCCGAAAGATAAAAAGATAGTTAATTCACCTAACCCCTTCCTTCCTGACAATCTAATAGGCTTTGCTGTATAAAAATATCCTAATAAAGAAGCTATCAAAGCAATCAAGCCCATTGCTTTTATATTTGAAAATGAATTTGTAATCAAATAACTATTGCAACAAACCATAACTAAAAAAATCATTGAGATAAACAGCATAATATTAGCAAGTTTTTTTGTGTTTTTAAGTGTTATTAAACCTAATTCTATTGCTCTACTACCTCCTGATATCTGAGCGCCTCTCAAAACTGTAGATTTGTCACCGACATTAAAATATTCGCTGTTTGCTTCATCTGTGCCATGCTTTACATCAAAAAAATCATTATACAAATTTGAAAATAAGTGAAGAAAAAAGACTCCACTAATCGCTAAAATGGAATTTAGAAAACTCAAATTTCCATTAGATGACAAAAAATAAGAAACAACGACCATTGGTAAAATTGAAGCCAAAGTAAAACCACCTCTAGTTATAGCTATTCCCCTAATCAACTTTGTTGTAAATTTAATAGGTATATCTACTTTTTCATTTATTTCCTTTGTAATACCACAATAGCCGGTTTGACCCTTATCTTTTCCATTTGCATAATTGGGTGTTATTAATATTTCGGCATTAAATAAAGAACCATCCTTTCTTTTAAACCTAGTTTTGACTATTGATTTACCTTTTTTGTTAGCCTCTTCCAACCAACCCAAAACATTTTGAATAACTATGTCGGCTTCTGAAAAAATAGAAACCCTTTTTATTCCAACTAGCTCATCTTTTGAATATCCAAACATATCAAGGGCTCCTTTATTCATTTCTTGAATAACTCCCTCCATATCGCAAATTATTACACTTTTCATAACCTAGATTTGGACATAAATATAGATCATTATATTCTCAATTATTAGATGAATTAAAATTAAAAATAAAAACGCCATCAAATGGCGTTAATTATTTATTTAACCTCTTCAAAATCTACGTCCTGTACATCATCTTTTCCAGACTTACCTTTGTTAGTATTCTGCTGTGATTCTTTACTTCCGTTTTTGGATTGGTTTTGACTATCGGCTTGAGCTTTATACATCTCTTCTGAAGCGGCTTTCCAAGCATTATTAATCTTCTCTAAGGAAGAGTCAATCAGCTTAGGATCTTTGCTTTGATGTGCAGTCTTTAATTCTTTTAAAGCATCCTCAATGGGCTTCTTTTTATCTGCTGAGAGTTTATCCCCAAATTCTTTAAGCTGGTTTTCAGTCTGAAAAATCATTTGGTCAGCACTATTTAGTTTATCAACCTCATCTTTAGCCTTTTTATCAGCCTCAGCGTTGGCTTCGGCTTCTTTTTTCATTTTTTCGATTTCCTCTTCAGTAAGTCCAGAAGAAGCTTCTATTCTTATGTCTTGTGATTTTCCTGTTGCCTTATCTGCTGCAGTAACTTTAATTATTCCATTGGCGTCAATATCAAAAGTAACCTCTATTTGTGGTGTTCCTCTTGGTGCTGGAGGTATACCGTCAAGATGAAATCTTCCAATTGTTTTATTGTCTGCGGCCATTGATCTCTCTCCTTGCAATACATGAATTTCAACAGATGGTTGGTTATCAGCGGCAGTAGAAAAAATCTGCGACTTTTTAGTAGGTATTGTTGTATTAGCATCTATAAGTTTTGTAAGAACACCTCCCATAGTTTCAATACCTAACGAAAGAGGGGTAACATCTAAAAGTAAAACATCTTTAACATCACCTGTTAAAACTCCTCCCTGAATAGCTGCACCAACAGCAACAACTTCATCTGGGTTAACACCTTTAGAGGGTTTTTTCCCAAAAAACTTTTCTACTTCAGTTTGGATGATAGGAATTCTAGTTGAGCCTCCTACTAAAATGACCTCATCAATGTCGGAAGTACTAAGGCCTGCATCTTTTAATGCTTTTTTCACTGGTGATATTGATCTTTTAACTAAATCGTCAGATAATTGCTCAAATTTCGAACGCGTCAAACTAGTAACTAAGTGCTTGGGTCCTGATGGGGATGCTGTAACGTATGGTAAATTAATTTCTGTTTGTGTGGATGAAGATAATTCAACCTTTGCCTTTTCAGCTGCTTCCTTAAGTCTCTGTAAGGCCATAGGATCTTTTCTCAGATCGATATCTTCATCCTTCATAAATTGGTCAGCAAGCCAATCGATAAGTACTTGGTCGAAATCATCACCTCCCAAATGAGTATCACCATTGGTCGACAAAACTTCAAAAACGCCATCACCTAACTCGAGAATAGATATATCAAAAGTCCCTCCACCTAGATCATATACAGCTATTTTCTTGTCAGAACCTCCTTTATCAAGTCCATAAGCTAGCGCTGCAGCAGTGGGTTCATTAATAATTCTTTGTACTTTTAAACCCGCTATTTCTCCAGCTTCCTTGGTTGCTTGCCTTTGAGAATCATTGAAATATGCTGGGACCGTAATAACCGCTTCAGCAACGGATTGCCCAAGATAATCTTCAGCTGTTTTTTTCATTTTCTGCAAAATCATTGCAGATAGTTCTTGTGGTGTGTATAATCTTCCATCAATATCCACGCGTGGTGTATTATTGTCACCTTTAGAAACTTTGTATGCTACAGTAGACGCTTCTTTAGAAGATTCTGAATATTTATTTCCCATAAAGCGTTTCACTGATGCTACAGTTTTAGTTGGGTTAGTTACCGCTTGCCTTTTGGCGGGATCACCAACTTTAATTTCACCACCCTCTACGAATGCGATTACAGATGGTGTTGTTCTTTTACCCTCAGCATTAGGGATAACAACAGGTTCTTTACCTTCCATCACTGAAACACAAGAATTTGTTGTTCCTAAATCGATACCAATAATTTTGCTCATAATAAGATTTTAAGATAAATTCGGCAATCATTATGCCATCATATAGAAAATGACATACTGTCATGATTTTGGTATATTTATTGGATAATGATATAAAAATTTAAATTTGTATAAAATTTTTCTAAAATAAATTTGAGAAAGAAACAGACATACAGAATAGTAACCACTAAATCATTATTTGAAATGAAGGATAATGGTGAAAAAATTTCCATGCTGACAGCTTATGATTATTCAACAGCTAAAATTATTGATCGATCTGGTATAGATGTAATTTTAGTGGGAGATTCAGCCTCTAACGTCTTTGCTGGTCATGAAACAACTCTGCCTATAACGCTTGATCAAATGATTTATCATGCAACATCTGTTGTTAAAGCTACAAATAGAGCTCTTGTAGTTGTTGATTTACCGTTCGGCAGTTATCAATCAGATTCTAATAGTGCACTAAAATCTGCTATAAGGATAATGAAAGAGTCGGGGGCACATGCAGTAAAACTTGAAGGAGGTGAGTCGCAAAAACAGTCAATTGAAAGAATATTACAGGCTGGTATTCCTGTTATGGGTCACCTTGGACTAACTCCACAGTCAATTTACAAATTTGGAACATATACTGTTAGAGCACAAGAAAAAATTGAGGCTGAAAAACTAATAAGCGATTCATTACTATTGGAGGAAATTGGTTGCTTTGGAATTGTTTTAGAGAAAATCCCTGCAAAACTCGCTTCTAAGATAGCATCAAAATTAAGGATTCCCATTATTGGTATTGGTGCTGGTAAAAATGTTGACGGACAGGTACTTGTTGTTAATGACCTGCTTGGCATGAACAAGGAATTCAGTCCTCGTTTTCTAAGAAGATATGCTGATTTGGATTCGTTAATTGATAAAGCTGTAAAAAATTACTGCAACGATGTTAAAAAAGGAAACTTTCCAAATAGTAATGAACAATATTGAATTAATAAAAAAAAATCTCATATACGAAGACAATCATTTAATAATTTATAATAAACAACCCGGACTTTTAGTACAGGGAGATAAGACCGGTGATATTACATTACTGGATATTATAAAACGTTACTTGAAAATAACAAAAAAAAAACAAGGAAACATTTACCTGGGTTTAGTCCATAGACTTGACAGAACATCAAGCGGAGTTATGGTTTTTGCAAAAACATCAAAAGCACTATCTAGGCTAAATAAACAATTTAAAAACAGAGAAGTATTTAAGAAATACTGGGCCATAGTTGAAGGAAAAAATATTCCAAAGCGAGAAAAACTAATTAATTGGGTTTACAAAAATCAAAAAAAAAATAAATCTTTTATTTCTAAAACAGAATTGGAGGGAAGCAAAAAAGCCGTTTTAACTTATTCACTAATAAAAAAATTAAGAAATTATTCTTTAATTCAAGTTGAGCTTGATACGGGGAGACACCACCAAATTAGATGTCAGATGGCCTATCATGGTTTTCCGATAAAAGGAGACATTAAGTATGGTGCGAGAAGGACAAACAAGAAATCTAGTATATATTTACACTCTAGAGAGATAATCTTCATTCATCCTGTGACAAAGAAAAAATTAAGTTTTACCGCTAAATGTCCAAGAGACTCTCTTTGGGGAGCTTGCGAAGGGGTAAGTTTTTAGAAGCTTTTTCTTGTATGATTTTTGAAATAGGTTTATTAAAAATTTTACTTTCCAACCAGGATAAAATATCTAAGTATAGAAATGCTCTCCTTTCATAGGGATCATTTTCGTATGGTTTTAGTTCTTTGTGTAAACTTTTAAAATTCTTCTTTAATTCATGGGGATATATGTTTCCTAAATTTCTAACAAATTTTATCATCAGTTTTTGAACCTCATGTAAATCATTCATTTTAAGCAAAAATTTGTATGTTTCTCTTATATGTTTATCGATATCATAATCAAAACCGGCTTCATAATGAGCTACCAAGTTAAGCACCCTAGTAAAACACAATAAATCTTCACGCATTTTCAACTCTTTGTTTTTGATAATAAGATTTAGATATTTAATTGAGTCTACATATCGATCACAACCGAAATAAAGACAAGCAATCTTATAATAAATTAACATTATATGATGAGGGTCAATATGAATTTTCAGACTATCAATTTTGGACAATATATCAGGAATCATTTTTAATCCATTTTGAAATTTACCCTCCATAAAAAGAAGATTTAAATGATTGTTTGTTAAATAAAGGAAAGTTAAAGTTGATATGTTATCATTTTTTGGGAATAAATTAGAATACACAATTTCTTCAAATTTTACCAAAACCTCTTTAAACTTCTTTGGATACTTTATTAATACTAAAGCTTCCATAAGAAAATTATTAGCTTTTAGATAGAAAACAGGGTGAGAAGGAATCATAGATGTTTTAGAATCAAATAAATCAACCCATCTTCTCGAAAATTTATAACTAGACAAAAAATCTTGTATTAGCAAACTATACCATACGTTCACTTTACAATACCACATTTTTTCTCTAAATCCGAGTTTATTGTATTTCACCTTCGGCAATCTTTCGAAAAAAAACTTTGTGATTTCTCTAAATTCTTCATCACTTTTTGCATAACCTGCTTTTATCAATCTTTCATATAATTGCAAGGATAGATTTGACAAACTACTGCACAAATTGTTTTCAGCAGATAGAGATTTTGAATGGTTAATCAATTTGTCTGCTCTGTTACTCATGCTTCTAGTTATATACTGAGACTCAATTAATTTTTCAATTTCAACAATTTCAAAGGCAGAATACTTTTCGTCTAAATCAATAGACATATTTTTTCCCTTTTCTAATATTTTCAAACTTTGCTTATACAAACCCTTTTGATATAAAACTGTAGCAAAATCAATTTGTTCTCTTATCATCATCCTATTATCTTGTAACATTGGGTTCATTCTTAAACTTTGAAGTATTTGACTATAAAGATGAGCTTTGAGATTAGAGAGTTGTTGCTTTGTGACAAAATTTTTTTTGAGAATTCCTAATTCGTCGTATTTAGTTGATTTGTCTAGAAGATTAAATAATTTAATAAATTTTGAATCTTTGTTGGATTTTACTCTGCCTACAAACAATTTAAATTGTCTTTTTTCTGATTTAGACAAAGATTTAATTAAAAGAAAAAGATTTTCTTTATTTTGTTTGGACATTGGAACAAAAATTTCTGTAAAGTTAATGAATATAAAGGTTTAAATAAAATTAAATTTTCTTGAAAATAATAATTAAAAAAATAATAACTAGTACCCTATTGAGTAATAAATATTAATTTTGTTATTATTAAATGGCAAAAGATAAAGTATATATTTTTGATACAACATTAAGGGATGGTGAACAGGTTCCTGGATGTAAGCTAGACACTAAAAGTAAGCTCTCTATAGCCGAAAGATTGGATGAAATGGGGGTTGATGTTATTGAAGCTGGATTTCCTGTATCAAGTCCTGGGGATTTTAAATCCGTTGAAGAAATTTCTAAACTTATTAAAAATTCTCAAGTATGTGGACTTACAAGAGCTGTTAAAAAAGATATTGATGTTGCTGCAGAATCCCTTAAAGATGCTAGACGTCCAAGAATTCACACCGGAATAGGTACATCCGATTATCATATTAAGCATAAGTTTAATTCCACTAAAGAAAAAATTTTAGAGAGAGCAACCTCAGCTGTGAGATATGCTAAAAGTAAAGTCCAGGACATTGAGTTTTACGCAGAAGATGCGGGGAGAACTAAAAACGATTTTTTAGCAAAAGTTTGTGAAGAAGTAATTAAGGCTGGTGCGACAGTTTTAAATATTCCAGACACAACTGGCTATTGTTTGCCAGAAGAATACGGAGAAAAAATAAAATATTTAAAAGAAAATGTAAAGGATATAGATAAGGCTATTATATCTTGTCACTGTCATAATGACTTGGGTCTAGCTACAGCTAATTCAATTTCAGGGGTAAGTAGCGGAGCTAGACAGATTGAGTGTACAATCAACGGAGTAGGTGAAAGAGCAGGAAATACATCTTTAGAGGAAGTTGTGATGATATTAAGACAACACCCTTCACTTAAGCTTCAAACATCTATAAAATCTAAATACCTATATAGCACAAGTCTTTTGGTATCCGATTTAATGGGAATAATTGTTCAACCAAACAAAGCAGTAATTGGGTCAAATGCTTTCGCTCATAGTTCTGGCATCCATCAGGACGGTGTAATTAAAAATCGAGAAACTTATGAAATAATTGACCCTAAGGATGTAGGTGTTGATAAATCGTCAATTATTTTAACAGCCAGAAGTGGTAGAGCAGCACTTGCATACAGGGCTAAAAATATTGGTTTTGAATTGAGCAAAATTCAACTTGATATTATTTATAAGGAGTTTTTAAAATTAGCAGATATAAAAAAAGAAATTTATGATGATGACATTCAAAAGATAGTTAAAGCTGCTAATATTTAAATTATGAATAATAAAAAAACACTTTTTGATAAAATATGGGACTCCCACGTAGTTAGAAAGATTGACAATGGCCCAGATGTTTTATTTATAGACAGACATTTAATTCACGAGGTTACTAGTCCTGTAGCTTTTTTAGGATTAAAAAATAGAAGACAGAATGTTATGTATCCAAATCTAACATTTGCTACTGCAGATCACAATACTCCAACTATTAATCAACACTTGCCAATTAAAGATCCTCTATCTGCTAAACAGCTTCAAACTCTTCAAGACAATACTAAAAAACACGATATTGTGTTTTGGGGATTAGGTCATAAAAAAAACGGAATTGTTCATGTTATTGGTCCAGAGTCAGGAATAACTCTTCCAGGAACTACTATCGTTTGTGGTGATTCACACACATCAACTCACGGGGCATTTGGAGCTATTGCATTTGGAATTGGAACTTCCGAAGTGGAAATGGTACTTTCTACTCAATGTATTATGCAACCAAAACCTAAATCAATGAGAATTAATATTAATGGTAAGCTTGGGGATTCTGTAACTCCAAAAGATGTTGCCCTCTATATAATTTCTAAACTTTCCACCTCTGGTGCAACAGGGTATTTTGTTGAATATAGTGGGAATGTTTTTTCCGATATGAGTATGGAAGGAAGAATGACTGTTTGTAATCTTTCAATTGAGATGGGTGCTAGAGGAGGATTAATTGCACCTGATAAAAAGACGATTGAATATGTAAAAAACCGAGAATACACTCCTAAGGGGGATAATTTATCTAAGGCAACTAAATATTGGTCTACCCTTCATACTGATGAAGGAGCAGTTTTTGACAAAGAATTTGACTTCAATTCATCGGATATTGAACCAATGGTTACTTTTGGAACCAATCCAGGGATGGGGATTAGTATATCTGGAAAAATACCTAAAATTGATTCAGAAAAAAGAAATTATTCATCATACTCTAAATCCCTTAAGTATATGGGATATGAAATTGGTGATAAAATGCTTGGAAAAAAAGTTGATTATGTCTTTTTAGGAAGCTGCACAAATGGAAGAATTGAAGATTTTAGAACATTTTCAAAAATAACAAAAGGATTCAGAAAAGCCAATAATGTTATAGCATGGCTTGTTCCGGGTTCACACCGCGTTTTAAATCAAATAAAAAATGAAGGTATCTTAGAGGATTTGGAAGCTTCTGGATTTAAAGTAAGAGAGCCAGGTTGCTCAGCTTGTCTTGCAATGAACGAAGACAAAATCCCACCTGGAAAATATGTGATTAGTACTTCAAACAGAAATTTTGAGGGAAGACAGGGACCAGGTGCTAGAACGATTCTCGCAAGTCCAGCAGTGGCGGCTGCTGCTGCTATAACGGGTAAAATTACTGATCCTAGAAAATTATAATTATGCCTTACGAAAAATTCAGAATATTAGAAAGCACAGGAGTTCCATTAGAAATTGAAAATGTTGATACAGATCAGATTATCCCAGCAAGATTTTTAAAGGCAACAGAAAGAATAGATTTTGATAAAAATCTTTTCAGAGACTGGCGATATAACCAAGATAACACATTAAAAAAAGATTTTGTTTTAAATAATAAAAACTATTCTGGAAAAGTACTCGTTGCAGGGAAAAATTTTGGTTCAGGATCTTCTAGAGAACACGCTGTTTGGGCAATTTATGATTATGGGTTTCGATGTGTTATCTCAAGTTTTTTTGCTGACATTTTTAAAAATAATTGCTTAAATATTGGAGTTTTACCAGTACAAATATCCGACGATTTTCTTCAGATGATTTTTAATTCAATTAAAAATAAACCAAAAACTAAAATAAAAATAAATTTAATTACACAAGAAGTTTCAATCTTTGGCATCTCACACAAGGAAAAATTTGAAATCAACCCATACAAAAAAGAAAATATGATGAATGGTTTCGACGATATTGACTACTTGTTAAATATGAAATCTGAAATCAAAAAATTTGCAGCCAAAAGACCTTATTAAAATGAACTCTTTGGCAAACAATTATATTGAAATTATGGACACGACCCTTAGAGATGGTGAACAAACATCCGGTGTCTCATTTTCTGCTTCCGAAAAACTAACTATTTCAAAATTATTAATTAATGAGTTATCTATTGATAGAATTGAAATAGCCTCTGCTAGAGTATCTGTCGGCGAATTTAATTCAGTCAAAAAGATTTGTGATTGGGCTAAAGAAGAGGGTGATTTAGAAAAGATTGAAGTACTGACGTTTTTGGATAACGGACTGTCCTTAGAATGGATAAATAAAGCCGGATGTAAAGTCCAAAATTTGCTCACTAAAGGATCATTAAATCACTTGAAAAATCAACTAGATCAAAAACCCCAAGAACACTTTGAAAAAATTAGTAAAATATTAGATAAAGCAGATAAAAATGAGATATTAACAAATGTTTATCTAGAAGATTGGAGTAATGGGATGAAAAATTCTAAAGGATACGTTTTCTCTTTACTCGACTTTTTATCAAATACGACTGTGAAAAGAGTGATGTTACCAGATACGCTAGGAATTCTAACACCGAAAAAAACCGCAAGTTTTATAAATGAGATTACCACAAAATATTCAAAAATTCATTTTGATTTTCATGGTCATAACGACTATGATTTAGGTGTTTCAAATACTCTTGAAGCGGTTAAAAATGGAATTAAAGGAATACATCTTACTGTAAACGGAATGGGTGAAAGAGCCGGTAATGTAGCTCTAGAAAGTACAGTTGCTGCTATAAATGATTTCATCCCAAATGTTAAATTAAATATCAAGGAAAATTCACTTTATAAAGTTAGCCAACTGGTTTCAACATTTACAGGTTATAGAATTCCTCCAAATAAACCAATTGTTGGATCAAATGTGTTTACACAAACAGCAGGTATTCACGCCGACGGAGATAATAAAAAAAATCTATATTATAATGATTTACTACCGGAAAGATTTGGACGTAAAAGAAGTTACGCACTCGGTAAGATGTCTGGTAAAGCAAATGTTGTAAAAAATCTTGAAGAGTTGGGAGTTACTTTAAATGAGGAAGATTTAAAAAAAGTTACTCAGAGAGTTATTCAGCTTGGAGATAAGAAGCAAAAAATTACTAGATCTGATTTACCTTATATTATTTCAGATGTACTGGACAGTGAAGATAAAAGAAATAATATCAAGATTCATTCGTATGTTTTAACTCATTCAAAAGGTTTAAAGCCCTCTACTACAATTTCAATTAATTTTTATGGAGAAATAATTGAGGAAAATGCGTCTGGAGATGGTCAATTCGATGCATTTTTTAATGCATTGAAAAAAATTTTTAAAACAAAAAAAATGAACCTTCCTGAGTTAGTGGATTATTTTGTGCATATACCTCCAGGAAGTAGTTCAGATGCTTTTTGTGAGACAATTATAACATGGAAAAACACTTCGTTTGAATTTACAACTAGAGGGTTTGATTCTGACCAAACTGTTTCTGCTATAAAAGCAACTGAAAAAATGTTAAACTCAATTGATACAAATAAATGAAAAAAAAAATAGCAGTTCTGCCAGGGGACGGAATTGGACCAGAAGTAATAAGAGAAGCTAAGAAGGTATGTGAGGCGATTGGTGATAAGTTTGAACATGAGTTTTTATTTAATGAAGGAATTGTAGGGGCAGCATCTATTTTCAAAACTGGAGATCCATATCCTGATGAAACCCATAATCTTTGCTTAAATTCTGATTCTGTTCTATTTGGGGCAATAGGTTTGCCTGAGTTTGATAATAACCCATCAGCAAAAGTAAGACCTGAGCAAGGACTCTTAAAAATGAGAAAAAAATTAGGTCTATTTGCTAATATAAGACCAACATTTACGTTTAAAAGCT
>CACPQA010000011.1 GCA_902635965.1 uncultured Bacteroidota bacterium | reverse complement strand
TTGACTGTGTAGGTTGCTGTGTAAGTAGCTATCTCTCCAACCGTGAGAGTTCCTTGTAGAGAACCTGCACTCGCACTTGTAAAGGTAGGACCTGCATTTAAAGTCAGTGATGCTGCGTTTCCATCTGTTAAAGTATCTGTTAAGGTAAGTCCTGATAAAGTAACGTTACCTTTATTTTGTACTGTAATGGTATAAACTATCGTATCACCAAGGTCATTGATGTTATTATTGTTGTTATCTGTTAAAGATGCTGTTTTGGTCGCCTCTACAATTGGATTTGGATTGATAACAAGTTCTGTATTATCATCGGTGGTGTTTCCATCGGTGTCGTCTCCATCGTCACTTCGATCTGTTACACCTCCTGGGTTGCCTGTACTACTGGCAGTGACAGTAACACTGTTAATTACTCCTCCTGCGTCTACGACATCTTGGGTAATTATATATGTGGCCGCATAATGAGCTGTCTCATCAGGTTTTATAGTTCCCTCTAAAGAACCTAAGTCTGCAAAACTAAACGTTGGACTGGTTGTTAAAGCAAGTGCTTTCCCTGAAGAATCGGTGAAGGTATCTACTAGAACCGGACTGGTAAGGTTTACATTACCTTTATTCTCTACAGTAATCGAATAATTAACTGTGTCTCCGACTCCTAAAGTTCCATCTCCATTATCTGTAACTGTACCTTCTTTAGTAACCTCCATAGATGGATTTGGTGTAATATCCACAACGGTTGCGTCATTGGTTGTGTTTCCGTCACCATCATTACCGTTGTCGGATACATCTGTTACATCACCACTATTACCTGGTGTACTAGCAATTCCAGTAGCTGTATTGTTTATTCTTGGTGTTTTCTCTGCAGCTGCACTTATGGTATAAGTAGCTGTAAAGGTTGCTATTTCCCCTGAAACAAGTGTACCTTGTGCAGATCCTGAACTATTGGATACAAATGTAGGACCACTATCTAAACTAAGTGAGCCACCATTACCATCTGTTAATGTGTCTGTAACAGTGACACTACTTAAAGTTATATTACCCGTATTTCTTATGGTAATAAGATAAACTATAACATCTCCTTGATCTGTTTTACTATTACTATTTGTATCTACAACTACACTTGTTTTGGTAGTTTCTATTGAAGAATCTGAAGATGTAAGCACAATCGTTGGATCGTTGGTAGTATTCCCATCTGTATCATCACCGTCGTCAGATACATCCGTCACATCATTGGTGTTACCAGGTGTACTAGCTGTGACCTGAAGAGTATTATTAACAGATCCTGTGTTGGCTGCAGCTTGAGTGATGGTATAGCTCGCTGTGTATGTGGCCGATTCTCCCGCTACTAAAACATTTTGAGCTGAGCCTCCCGTGTTGGAGGTAAAGGTAGGACCTGATGTTAAGTTGAGTCCACCTCCAGAGCCGTCCGTTAAAGTATCGTTGAGTGTAATGCCTGATAAAGTAACACTACCTGTATTAGCAACCGTAATGGTATAGACAATGATGTCAGAAGTATCGTTTTTACTATTGCTGTTTGTATCTGTGACCGATGCCACTTTTGTTACTTCTATTCTTCCGGCAGAAACTGTTGTGATAATAGTTGGGTCATCGATTGTATTTCCATCGCTGTCATCTCCATCATCGGAAGTGTCTGAAACGTTATTGGTTTGTCCTGGCGATGAAGCTGTAGCAGAAACAATATTGCTAATCAGTCCAGTGTTAGCAGCATCTTGACTAATAGTATAGGTTGCAGTATATGTGGCTGTCTCTCCTACTGTAAGTGTACCTTGGCTTGAGCCTGCAGTGGAACTGTTAAATGTAGGACTGTTTGTAAAACTAAGCAGCGATCCGTTACCATCTACCAATCTATCGTTCAGAGTCATCCCAGATAAAACAACATTACCTTTATTTTCAACCGTTATTGTGTATCTGATGATGTCACTTGCACCATTTATTCCATCGCCATTATCAGTCACGGTTGCTATTTTAGTAACCTCTAGCAATGGATTAGGTGTTATTTCCACAACTGTGGGATCATTAGTAGTGTTGCCATCCGTATCATCACCGTCATCGGAAGTATCACTAACATTATTTGTTTGTCCTGGAGAAGAAGCGGTGGCAGTTGCAATATTTGAAATAGCACCGGTTAGAGCTGCAGCATCTGTTATAATAAAGTATGCTCTATAAGTTGCTATTTCTCCTGGAAGAAGAGTTCCTAGCCCTGAGCCCTGATTGGCTCCTGAAAAGTACGGCCCATTGCCCATGACAAGTGATACTCCATTAGCATCAGTTAAACTATCTGTAACCGTAAGACTTGATAGGGTAACATTTCCTTTATTTTCAATTGTTATAACATAATTGATAACATCTCCAGTTCCCGTAATACCGTTTCCATCGTCAGTCACAGAAGCTGTCTTAGTAACCTCAATCAATGGGACTGGATCAATATCTATGTCAGTGGAATCATCAGTTGTGTTACCATCGGTATCATCGCCATCATCAGATATGTCCGTAACATTGTTGCTTTGTCCTGGTGAGGATGCTGTAACGGTTACTCTATTTTTTACTGATGATGTGTAAGCAGCTGCCTGTGATATTGTATAAGTGGCAGTATAAGTTAACACTCCTGTAGCTTGAAGTGTAGTAGCATTGGACCCAGCAGTAGCACTTGTTAGCGTGGGGCCAGATGTTAACGCTAAATTATTATTATTACCATCTACAAGGACATCAACTAAGGTTACATTGGATAGAGTTATTCCGCCCGTATTACTGACTGTTATAGTATACACGATTATATCACCCTGACCAGTATAACCATCTCCATTGTCGGTAACTGTTGCTGTCTTGGTTGCTTCAATTTTTGGTTCAGCAGTAGCTAGGACTTCTGTAAAATCGTTAACTGTATTGCCATCATTATCATCTCCATTATCACTTAAGTCAATTACATCGTCGCTGTTCCCTGGACTACTAGCAGTCACAAGAACCCTGTTTCTAATTTTGCCTGTCGCAGCTGCATCTGCTTGAATTGTATAAGTGGCTGTATAGGTTGCTATTTCACCAGCTGTTAATGTTCCTTGAGCCGATCCCGCTGTTGAAGAAGTAAAGGTAGGTCCTTGGTTGAGAGTTAAACTATTACCCACATTATCTACAAATGTGTCCGATAGAGTTATTCCAGTTAGAACAGTATTGCCTTTATTTTCAACTGCTATGGTATAAGTAATAATATCTCCTTGGTCGTTAGCGGAGTTTCCATTTGAGTCGGTAACAGAAGCAGTTTTTGTAGCCTCGATAATCGGGTTTGGAGACATCTCAACGATTGTTGGATCATTCGTTGTATTTCCATCATTGTCATCCCCATCATCGGATGTATCTGTGACATTGTTTGATTGTCCAGGCGAGGATGCAGTTGCTAATATAGAATTAGATACTAAAGCTGTTTTTGATGTAGCATTATTTATAATATAATAACCTCCATAATTAGCAATTTCTCCTGGTTTTAATGTGCCAGGTAAAGAATTCTGCGTAGAATTTGAGAAAGAAGGGCCGTTGGTTAACGAAATACTCTGACTTTTTCCATCCACCATTGTATCTACTAGGCTTAAATTGGAGAGAGTAACATTTCCTTTATTCTCAACTCGAATAGTATAATTAATTACATCTCCAACACCAGTCTTACCATCTCCATTATCGGTTACTGCAGCTGTCTTAGTAACCTCCAATGATGGTGAAGCGGTAATGGTGGTATCAGTAGGGTCATCTGTGTTATTACCATCAGTATCGTCTCCGTCGTCACTCATGTCAGTAACGTCTCCGTTGTTACCAGGTGAAGAAGCTGTCGCTGAGGCTTGATTGGATAATCCTCCTGCGTCTACCACTGCCTGTGTAATAATATATAGTGCACTATAATTGGCTGTTTCTCCTACTTTCAAGGTGCCTGCAGCAGAACCTTGACTTGCTCCAGCAAAGGATGGACCAAAGTCCATTGTCAAAGTACTACTATTAGTATCTAGTAGAACATCAGCTACACTTAAATTACTTAACGTTACGTTTCCAGTATTTTTCGTAGATATAGTATATCTTACCACATCTCCTTTCCCAACTACACCATCTCCGTTGTCTGTAATTGTTGCTGTCTTAGTTACCTCTAGCGATGGTGAGTTGGTTATCGATATCTCCGTTACATCATCGGTGGTGTTGCCATCGCTGTCGTCTCCATCATCCGAGGTGTCGGTTACATTTCTTGTCTGACCTGGTGATGAAGCGGTAACTAAAACGCTGTTGTTTACACTTCCTGTATCTAGTGCTGCTTGAGTAATGGTATAGCTTGCTGTATAAGTTGCTGTCTCTCCAACTGTTAGGGTTCCTTGGGAAGAACCTGCGCTCGCACTTGTAAAGGTTGGTCCACTGGTAAGATTAAGTGTACTGCTGTTACCATCGGTTAAGGTATCAGCTAAAGTGACTCCTGACAAGGTTACATTACCTTTGTTCTCAACCCTTATAGTATAAACTACCGTATCGGCTAAATCAGTAACTCCATTACTATTGTTATCGGTAACGGTTGCTATTTTGGTAGCTTCAACCAATGGTAACCGTGATAAAATAGTTTCAGTTGGATCATTAGTTGTGTTACCATCGCTGTCATCTCCATCGTCAGAGGTGTCTGTGGCATTATTTGTATTACCAGGACTACTAGCAGCTCCATATACACTATTAAATAATCCTCCACTGTCAAGAGCCGACTGATTTATCAAAAATGTAGCTGAATATGTAGCTGTTTCACCAACAACTAGTGTTCCAGTTGCAGATCCACTTGAAGAGGAAACAAAAGTAGGTCCTGAAGATAAAATTAAAGTGCTAGAGGTTCCATCTGTTAATGTATCTGTAATTGTGAGAGAACTCAAAGTTACATTACCAGCATTTCTTGCTCTTATGGTGTAAATTGCGACATCTCCAACATCATTTATATTGTTATTGTTTGTATCTGTTATGGATACTGTTTTGGATATATCTAAAACAGCAGAGAAATCCATTTTTACTTCCGTTGGATCGTTAAGTGTATTTCCGTCCGTATCGTCTCCATCATCTGACTTATCACTAACATCAAAAGTTTGACCTGGACTTGAGGCTATGACATCTACACTATTAAAAATGGCACCTGTATTAGCTGCAGCCGTCTGAATATTATAACTTGCTGAATAAGTCGCAATTTCTCCTACTTTTAGTGTTCCAGAGGCAGAACCTTGGGAGGCTGAGACAAAATTTGGACCATTGGTAAGGGTGAGCGTATTAGACGCATTGTCGGTTAATACATCTGTCAGTGTTACGGAGGACAGCTGAGATATGCCATTATTGGTTACTTTAATAACATAATTTATGGTATCCCCTGTATTTGTAAACCCATCACCGTTGTCAAATACAGAAGCTGTTTTTTCAACATTGACTCTTGCTTGTGATGTAATAATTACTTCTGTTGGGTCATCTGTTGTATTGCCATCTGCATCGTTCCCGTCATCACTTACATCAACCGCATCGTTAGTTCCATATGCGCTACTAGCGGTAGCAGTTGCAACATTGGAAATTTTTGTAGAATCGTATGCCTGCTGATTAATGGTGTAAAAGGCAACATATGTAGCAACCTCTCCAATTTTAAGATTTCCAACTGTTGAACTTAGTGTCCCAGAAACATAATAAGGTCCATCGGTCATCGGAAGAACATTTCCATTTCCATCTTTAAGTACATCCTCAATTGTTAAACCTGAAAGTGGAGCATTACCAGTATTCTCAACTGCTATATTAAATCTAACTATGTCGCCCACTGTTATATCGCTGTTACCGTCGTCTATGACCGTAAATGTTTTGGTTACTTCAACAGCTGACTGAGGGGTCATCACTGTAATGGTTGGGTCATTTTCGGTGTTCCCGTCGCTGTCATCTCCGTCGTCAGAGGTGTCCGATACGTTTCCAGATAGGCCTATTGCATCAGCTGTTACGGTTACAGTGTTAGCAATAAATTCACTATTATATGCTGTTGCATTGATAATAAATTGAGCAGTATAAATTGCTGTTTCACTAACCTTTAGTGTACCCACGGGTGAGCCGGCAGATGTACTAATTCGAGCAGGGTTAGCTGTAAGAGAGAGTTGATCTCCTCTGGATGTTGATATAATATCATTGAAAGTTATGGTATTCACCTCTGTATCTCCAGTATTAACAACAGTAATTGTATAGGTTATGATATCATTAGTGTCGGTTCTACTATTTGAATTTGTATCGTTTACAGTTGCTGTTTTTGTTACCTCAATTGATGGGTTGGCTGAAACCTCAGTAATGGTTGCATCATCTGTGGTATTTCCATCTGTGTCGTCTCCATCATCGGAAGTGTCTGTTACATTATTTGAATTCCCAGGCGATGAAATGGTTGCAAGGACAGAATTTCGAACTCCTGCCCCATCAACGGCTAATTGATTAACAATAAATGTAGCTACGTATGTTTCCATCTCTCCAAAAACAAGAAGCCCTTGTGCATTACCATGCGTGGAACTAGAATAGGTGGGACCAGTAGATAAGGTGAGTGTATCGGTCGTTAAATTGGTGAAGTCCTCAGTTAGGTTTAAACCGGTTAGATCTTGATTACCTGTATTGGAAACAGTAATTGTGTAATTAATTCTATCTCCTATGTCTATCCTTCCATTTCCATTTAAGTCATTGGTCGTAAATGTTTTGGTTACTTCTATAGATGGAAGTTCAGGAATTACAATTTCCGTTCCATCGTCTACTGTATTTCCGTCAGTATCATCTCCATCATCTGAAGTATCCGTTACATTATTAGTGAGACCTCCAGCACTACCTACTGCGTATATTGAATTTGAAACTAATCCACTATTTGCCGTAGCATTAGTAATTGTATAGATTGCTGTGTATGTTGCTACTTCTGTTAGCTGAAGCGTATTGCTTGCAGAACCTAAAGAAGAAGTTACAAAAGACAGACCAGAATCAAGATTTAATGAAACTCCATTCCCATCGACCATAGTGTCAGTTAGAGTGATATCGTCAATTAATAAATTACCTGTGTTTTGAATTGATATAGTATATGTGATTTTGTCACCTGGAGATAAAATACCGTCTCCATTGTCGAATGTTTGGGTTCCTGTTTTGGTAACTTCAAATTTTGGATCAGGAACAAGCTCTATAATTGTTGGATCATTTGTAGTATTTCCGTCATCATCAATACCGTCGTCGGCGATATCAACTATATCTCCGTTGTTACCAGGACTTGAAGTTGTAACTGTAACGATATTACTTATAAAGGCTGTGGACGCAGATGCTCCAGAAATTGTGTATGATGCCGTGTAGGTCATTACCTCATTTGGCCTAATGATTCCCTGTTGACCAGCAATTGTGCCAGTAATGTAAGTATTGCCTCCCATCTTGCTATGAGTAGAACAGTAGTAGTATAATTTTGGAGTACTATCTGTGACATAAATTTCAGTATAGGCTCCAGCATTTCCAGGCGTACCTACAATCGTTACACTTGTGGTATAGGATGTACCTCCACTATGGGTTCCATCTATCATGGAGCTTAGTCTTAATGGATGAGATGAATTGCTTCCATTAGACTGGTTAAACCTGTACGTGTAACCTTTTTGAAGTACCAATTCTTTTTGAGCTACACCGTCAATAAAGTACTTATCTACTCCATCTACTTGGGCTACCGTTACATTTATATTGATTCTAGTAGGACTCAAAGTCTGAGATTGGTAGCTAGGACCATTTAATTGTGCATTAAGATTTGATCCAACACCGTCAGTTAATAAATCTACCAGTGTAGGTGTGGTTAAATTAACGTTACCTGTGTTTTCGATGTATATCGTATACTCAATTATATCGTTTAGATCATTTGACCCGTTATTATTTACATCCGTGACCGTAGCTACTTTGGTAACCTCCATTGAAGGAGAGGCAGTAAATGTTGTTTCTGTTGGATCATCAATGGTATTTCCATCAGTATCGTCACCATCATCAGATTTATCAAAACCATCATTTGTTCTTCCAGGACTACTACCTGTTAAAGAGACTACATTGGAGATGAATCCTGAGTCAACATCAGATTGTGTTATAACATACTTAGCTGTATATCTATCAATATTGTCTCTTCCAATCGTAGCATCACCGTCAATGGTATCTGTTACCGTATAGGTGGTCAGGGGCCCCTGTAGAGGAACTCCATTTACCCATCTCCAACCACCTTGTGGTTCAGCAAAGTCATACGCGTTTGGATCTTGAGAAAGACCTATCCAGTGAGGATTGCTGTTTACAAAATTATCCCAATCAGGTTCCTGATCCTGCATCCATCCCCATTCGTGTGTCGAATCTACAACTAGGAGGTATCCACCAAGGGATTGTGCTGTTGAATTAGCTACGTCCCATGTAACAGCGGCGGCAGAAACAAAGTAAGTGTGTCCTTCAAAGGTTCCATTTAACCTTGTAAACCCGGCCTGGGATGTTCTTCCATCATTAAATTCTATTATATATTTATATGAGCCACTATTTGCTCTATCTGCTGTTCTTATGTTATTTGAACTTATATAAATATATCCTTTAGAATTTGAATTTCCTGTATCGTTTGGCTCGTTGGTAATCCAAATATTTACACCTAATTTTTCTTCTTTTTTACCATCAAGCCATTTCCATCCACCTGCAGGCTCAGAGTAATCTGGATCATTTACATCTTGATAAAGACCCACCCAATACCAATTATTTGGAAGAACAGAATTTAAATATTCTTTTTCTCCTGGAGAGGTTAAGTTAGCAAGATAACCACCTATAGATATAGCTATATTTCTTTGATTTTCCCATGTTACGCCTGAGTTGTTTCGCATGTAACTATGTCCATTGTATGCTCCAACGTAAGTGTAACCCGCTTGGACTGTTCTTCCATCATCAAATTCTAGAAGTCCTTGTTGGGTCTGAGAATCCTGCCTAGATCTAAAAAATCCCCATTTAGAATATTGACCATAATTGTAATTGGCAGCACTGCTTGGGTGCATATATTCCCATTTACCATTTCCTGTACTTGTAAAGTCAACTGCTCCAACACCAAGATTGGTGGTTATGGTTTTGGTGGTAGACTGGTAGGTAAGTGATGTTGTAAGAGATAGTAAATTTCCATTTCCGTCTGATAAAATATCATCTATATCTGGGTTGTTCTCATGCCAAGCAACGGTATCATCATTAAAAGAAGCCGAGACGATATCCTTATCCCCGTCTCCGTCCATATCTGCCACATAGACAAATTTTGCAGCATCTGCGCTTGTAGTTATAACAGCTTTAGTCCAAGTAGGATCTGCAGCCCCATTGTTCTCATACCAAGCTATAGTGTCATCATTATTAGAAGCCGAAGCGATATCCATATCCCCATCTCCATCTATATCTGCTGCAAATGCATAAATTGCATTATCCGCATTTGTGTCTATGTCTGCAGCTGTCCATGTAGGATCTGCAGCTCCATTATTTTCATACCAAGCAATAGTGTCGTCATTACCAGAAGCCGATATGATATCCATGTCCCCATCTCCATCCATGTCTGCTGCGAAAACACCTTTTGCGCAATCTGCAGTTGTTGCGATATTAGCAGCGGTCCAAGTGGGGTTTGCAGCCCCGTTGTTCTCATACCAAGCTATGGTATCATCAAAGCAAGAAGCCGATAGGATATCTAAATCTCCATCCCCGTCCATATCTGCTACAAAGACATCTCTTGCTTGAAGTGCATCTGTTGCTATAACAGCTTTAGTCCATACAGGGTTCGCAGCCCCATTGTTCTCATACCAAGCAATGGTATTGTCATCATGAGAAGCAGAGACAATGTCCATATCCCCGTCTCCATCCAAATCTGCCGCCTTAACAGATCTTGCACGTATTGCATTTGTTACGATGTTAGCAGCAGTCCATGTAGGATCTGCAGCTCCATCATTTTCATACCATGCTATGGTATTGTCATCTGAAGAAGCCGACACGATATCCATATCTCCGTCTGCGTCCATATCTGCTGCAATAACAGAAAATGCCTTGTCTGCATTTGTTGCTATAACATTTTTAGTCCAAGTAGGATTTGCATCACCGTTATTTTCATACCAAGCAATGGTGTCGTCATTGTGTGAAGCCGACAAGATATCCATATCCCCATCCCCATCCATATCCGCAGCAAAGACAGAATGCGCCCCATCTGAATTTGTAGCGATATCGGCAGAGGTAAAAGATATTGGGACTGTGACAGGTACATTTCCTTTGTTATCAACAGTTATAAAATAGTTAACAATATCTCCAACTCCGTTTACTCCATCTCCATTATCAGTTATGGAAGCAATCTTGGTAATCTCAATTACTGGGCTAACGGTGGAAAGCTCAGTGATAACATCCGTTGTATTGGAAGTGTTATCTGAGTTTGTTGTTGTACTACCTATTACTTCAATTATATTTCTTACTCTGCCTGAATTGAGATCAGATTGAGTTATGGTATAGGAAGTAGTAAATGTGGTAGAACCACGAATTAAAAGCGTACTTGAGGTTGACCCCGATGTCGAGGTTACAGTTTGTAACGGGGTATTTAAGTTTAGTGTTAATCCATTTCCATCTTTGAGTGTATCGGACGTTTTTAAAGACTTTACTTTCACCCCTCCTGTATTGGTTACAACAATGGAATAAACAATGATATCTCCAACGTCATTTATGGTATTGGAATTAACGTCCTGGACTTGTGCCGTTTTAGATACTCTTAAGTTAGAAACAATATTAAATTCTGTCTTTGTTTGATCATCGATTGTATTTCCGTCTCCATCTTGTCCGTTATCGGAGGTATCTGTAACGTTATTGGAATTTGCAGGAGAAGAAGCTACTGCCGAGACAGTATTGAAAACTGCTCCAGCGTCCATCGCTGCTTGGGAAATGACAAATGTGGCTAGGTAAGTTTCCGTCTCACCCATTGTGATAGTTCCCTGAGAGGTACTACCATCTGTTGAACTGGAATAGGTAGGTCCTGATGTTAGGGTAAGGGTATTGCTTAAAAGATCCGTTAGTGTGTCTGTTAGGGTAAGTCCTGTTAGGATTACATTTCCTTTGTTTTCGGCTGTAATGGTGTAATTTATGGTATCACCAAGGTCTACCTGACCATTGCTATTATTATCTGTCGTAGTAAAGGTTTTTGTAAGTTCAAGTACCGGACTTGCAGTTTCAAGTGGGGTTGCCATCTCATAGGTTGCCGTTACGTTATCGGTAAGGCCTGAGCTACTACCTAAAATTAGAATAGTATTGGATACTCCTCCAGAATTTACATCGGACTGGGTAATGGTATAGGAAGCTGTAAAGGTCGTTACCCCGGCCACTGCCAAAGTAGAGGAGGTAGAGCCAGAGGTCGCACTAACAGTACTAATTGGTGCATTGTAGCTAAGGGCAGTGCCACTGAAATCAGTTAAGGTATCAGAGCATGTTAGAGCCGATATAGTGGTATATCCTGTATTTGAAACTACAATAGTGTAGACAATAATATCTCCAAGGTCATTCACCTGACTACCATTTACATCTTGAACAATTGCTGACTTAAATACATCCAAAGTTGATGTAGAGGCCAGACTTATAATCGTTGGGTCCTCATCTCCATTGGTTGGATCTCCATCGTCTGCTGTTTTAGATACTACAGTGGTTCCATCAGGATCGAAACCTGTAAATGTAGCGGTATTTGATAGGAATTTACTATCTACATCGTCCTGGGTAATGGTGTAACTTGCAGTGTAGTTATCCACACTTCTCGATTCTAAAATTCTGTTGTCATCAATGGTCGTTGTCATTGTATCAGCCGGAGCATTGTATGTAGGTGCAATAGAGGATTCGGTATAGATTAATCTTGATAAGTCACCTTTTTCTAGTTGTGCTCCCCAAAATCTTCCACCATTATTTCCATTATATAACACTGTAAATCCAACGCGGTATTGCCCTGCTTGTCCAGTTGTAAATGAATAGCTATATCTCGCCCAACCAGTATTACTTGAAGCGGCGTTATTATTTTGAACCCAACCAGTTATACTGTTATAGGGTCCATAGTTTGTTGACCCTCCTGGTGTTCGATATACGAATCTTAATCTATCATAAGTATTACCCGAGTTTACATAGCTCGAACTGTAGGCCGCTGCATAGACCGACACGGTATATTTTGTATTTGCCTCTAAGGTTACATTTTGGTATACATAATCATTCGGCCTTGCATCGTTGTCGATTCTACTATACAAAGAAGCTGCCTGATCAGTACCGGGATAAATGTATGGGCTTCTGGTAGTGCCAGAACCATTTGTTTGGAAAACATAGTCTACACCACTATAGGACCTTCCACTACTGGTATTAAAATAATAAGGTATGCCTGGAGGCCACCCCCATTCAGCTTGGTGCGAGCCATCAATACCACTATAACTTTCATTCCACTGCTGATGCGTATCATCAATTTGGTTAGAGTAATAAAATAAGTTTTGTTTTGCCACCTGAATTGTAACGGTAGCAACAGTTGAAACATAGGTCACCGTGGTGTTTAAAGATCGTGCATTTCCTAGACCATCGGTTAGACTATCTAAAATCGTCGTCGTAGTTAATTGGGTGTTTCCAGTGTTGGTAACTACAATGGTATATTCAATTATATCCCCAACTCCATTAAGACCGTCTCCGTTAACATCACTAACAGTCGCTGTTTTTGCAATGGTAACAGAAGACTGTTTGCTAATCTCTATAACTGTTGGGTCATCAACAGTATTTCCATCGTTATCAATACCATCATCCGAGGTTTCTGTAACTAGTGAGGTGCCCTCAGCTGATACAAATACCTGATTTAGTAAGGTGCCATCATCCACATCTACTTGGGTAATGGTGTGGGTAAACTCGTATTCTGCTTTTCCCCCAGGTACTAGCACCGTTGATTCTCCAGGCATAAGTACATATGATCCATCTCTTGCGGTCCACCCACCTTTTATTTGATCTGACTGATAATCGGAATTATTTACCTGATATATTCCTGTATAGTGCCATTGTCCATTTGAAACACTTTGAAGGCGGGTCATCATCCAATCCCATTCCTCTTTCGTGTTGGGTACAAAAAGGTATCCACCTGATTGGTTGGCATTATTATTATGAGTAGACCAATTCCATCCAGTTGTCTCCAAATAATATCTATTCCCATTGAATTCTCCCAAATAACCGTTATCGAAATAGCTACTAGTAGGACGACTATTATACGCAGCGAAATTTTGGGGTTCAACCTCAAGGATTGACCGACGACCATTTCCATAAGGATTATCAAAAGCATATTTGGTTCCACTACTATTTTGGATTATCAAAGCATTTATACTAGTGTTATTCGGGTAACCACTCGACCATTCAATATAAGTGGTGGTGACACTAGTTGATATTGGCAGAGCATCTGAGGGTTTTACGGCTTGACCACTCCAGGTATAAATGTAGGTTGTAGCTGTAGAGCCTTTTTCTAGTTGAGCCCCCCAAAATAGTCCTCCATATCCTTGTGCGTAAGGAGGAGCGATTCCAACCCTATAACTTCCCGCAGCTCCTGTTGTAAAGGTGTAGCTATATCTTTCAAATGACCAATTATTGATATAGGTAGGCATTGTGTTATACTGAGAAAAAGTGTCGGATCCTCCAGGGGGTCTAAAGACAAATCTGAATTGTTCACCAGTGACTGGGTCATCATAGCTGGAGTTATAAGCATTAGCATAAACCGATACGGTATACTCGGTATTTGCCTCTAGAGTTACGTTTTGGTAGTAGTACCTTGATGTCACATTGTTGTTATGGATTCTACTGTGCCTGCCTGAACGATTATCACCTCCAGTTGTGGATGGGGACCTTGTTCTTCCCAAACCACTTGTTTGAAAATAATAATCTACATTACTATAACTATCTCCACTGGTTGATGAAAAATAGTAAGGTTCATCCACCGGATAACCCCAATTGTTTAGTGCCCATCCCGAGACTCCAGTGTGTTCCCAATCATAATCATTATCATCCTGATGGTTTGAATAAGTAAACAAGTTTTTTATCTCTTTTAAAGTAAAGGAAGTTGTATCTGTAAATTGGGTCACAGTAACCCCACTTGAGCGGGTTAGAGTGTCGGTAACGGTGAAGTTTTTAAGGGAAGTATTACCCGTATTTTCAATGGTAATTTCATAATTTATTCTATCACCCGCATCGATTTGACCGTTTCCGTTTATATCGGTAGTGGTGGCAGTTTTGGTAACCTCCAACTGATTGTTGACATCAAGTGTGATAATTGTTGGGTCATCTTCGGTGTTTCCATCGCTATTATCATTATCGGCGCTTACATCAAAAGTTGTCCCAGATATTCCACCAGGAGAAGTAAATGATCCTGTAATTGTCACCTGATTTGAAATTTCCGTGGCGGTGTCCATCATATCCTGGGTTATGGTAACCAGGGCCGTGTAGACAGCACTTTCTCCTTGCGGTAATGCCCCTGAACTAGGGTCTGCTTGTGTTGTTTGAGTGATGGTACTTGAACGATTACTATAGGTATATATATAAGCAGTTGGTCTGCTTCCTTTTTCTAATTGAGCTCCCCAAATCCTTGTCCAACTATTTGCAAAATACGGGGCTGAAAAACCTACACGGTATGACCCTGCTACTCCAGTTGTAAATGTATGATGATACCTCGTCCAACCAGTATTATTGTTGCTACTATTATTAGTTACAGGTCCAGACACTCGGTTGTAGGACCCGTATATATCTGAACCCCCAGGAGGCCTGTGTACAAATCTTAATTTTTCATAATCATTATTGGTGTTGTAATAGCTGCTATTAGGTGCCGCTGCGTAAACCGAAACTGTATATTCAGTGTTTGCCTCTAAAGTGACATCTTGATATACATAATAAGTTGCATTATTTTGATTGCTTATCCTCGAATACCTGTGCACCCTATTATCAGTACCTGCATAAGAATAGGTATTTCTGGTGTTTCCAAAACCGTTTGTTTGGAAAACCCAGTCTACGTCACTGTAGGAGCTTCCACTATTGGTATTAAAGTAATATGGTATGTCTGGAGGATATCCCCATTCAGATTCGTAAGCACCCTGATTACCTCCATTTTCATTCCACTGCTGATATGTATCATCAACCCTGTTAGAGTAATAGTATAAATTTGTTCTTGGCCCCACAGTTACATCGGTTGAAGTCGAGCTCCAATCTAATGTTAGAGTCTGAGTGGTGCTTCCATATTTAAGTTTATCATCGATGTTTGTAAATAAAATTGGAAGTCCACCTGTATTGGTAACCACTACCGTGTAGGTAATTATATCACCTACATCTGTAAGTCCATTCACATTTGTATCGGATACAACAGCTGATTTTACAATTTGCAAAGATGGATTGTAACACCCAACATCGTAGTTCTCATCTCTGAAATCAAAGGTATTATCATTATTTAAATCTTGAGGGGTGGTATATCCATCCGAGCCGCTGGTAACTTTACCATTACTGTTTTGCGTTACAGGATTAGGTCCAAGTAAACCATCAGAATTTGGATCAGTATACCCCGCCTCTTCAGTGTCGTTACAACCATCTCCATCAGAGTCCAGTTCAAAGGCATCTAAAATGCTATCTGAATCACTGTCCTTTGCTGTATTTAATTCTGCCTGATCGGAGGCACCATCGTTATCGGAATCTGCAAACCCTGTATCAAAACCGTTTATTACCCCATCGAAGTTGGTGTCTAGGGCCTCGTTTCCTGATTCAACAACATCATAAATACCGTCATTATCCGAATCTAAGTCGAGTCCATTTGGAACTCCGTCTCCATCGATATCTGGTGTACAAGACTTTGATGCTGTCATCGAAATGGCATCAAGTTGAATCGATGAGTTGATTCCAGGGGCATAGGCAGAAAACATAATAGCAACTCTAGTTGTTTGCGCATCGGTCGTAAAAGTCACGGTCTTAGACTGCCAACTAGATGTGGCTGAGGTAATATCGCTTATTGCATAATTGGTTTGCATAGATTGTATCTGTAAAAGCGTACTTCCTCCACCAGCGTGCGTAGCTACAAATCGACCTCCTTCTTTATGATAGAAGGAAATTCCATAAGATCTGTTTGGATATACATTTTCTATAACAAGAATTCTATCGTAGTTACCGTTGGACCCATAGGCTGTTTTATCCCAGTAAGAAGCGTCGTTACCATTAGCGGCATTACTTAAAAGTTCGATAAAATAAAATCCTTGGTATGGACTAAAAGTGGTTCCCTGCGGTCCCTGACTTTGTGACCACACCTCACCGTCCCCATTTATAGATGTAAATGGTGGAGCAACGGTAGTATTTGGGTATGCTGTATTTCTATTTGCTGGAGAGGATGGCGGGAAACTACCCGAATACGTTTCAAAGGAAGTTCCATCTAGTAAAAAGGTCAAGCATTGCTCGTCTCTGTCTAAAATTCCATCGTTATCGTCATCAATATCTGTTGTATCCGGAATGTTGTCTCCATCGGAATCAGTACCCAGAACTAAAAAGGTAGGATCGTCTTCTGTGTTTCCATCTGTATCAATACCATTATCACTTACATCTTTTACGTCTTTCTCTGCTGGAACTGGATTCCTAACCGTATTCCCTTCAAAGGTAATTTGGTTTCTAAGCCCTCCTGTATCAATATCACTTTGGGTGATGGTATAAGAGGCTGTATACGTAGCCGTCTCTCCAAGGGTTACAGTGCCATTGGCTGAGCCAGCAGTAGCAGAGTTAAAGGTGACCGTACTTGTCATCGTTTTATCTCTTAAAAACGCGTCTTTTAAATCATCGGAAAAAGTAAGATCTTTTATGATGTCTCTCGGGTGAGTAGATTTATTTTCAACCTTTATGGTAAACACAGCAACATCACCAGGGTCAGCACCATTGGCGTATCCAGTGTATGTCGCTGTTTTGGTAACCTCTAATTGGGGTAAATCACCTAGATAGGAAAGGGTTGGGTCGTTTTCTGTGTTACCATCGTTGTCATCTCCATCATCACTTTGATCTATTGCATGAACTACTGGATCACCATTGACATAAACATAACTCGTGGCTGAGGCGGTATTTGAAATACCACCACTTGCCGTATCTGTATTTTGAACGGTATAGGTAGCAGTGTAGGTAGCGATTTCTCCTGAAATTAAAGTTCCATTCGAAGATCCTTGGGTGGCAGAAATAAAGTTAAGGTTGTTAGGCGAGGCAAATGCATCCAACTGACGTACATTACCATTGAAATCGGTTATATGATCTGTTATATAGATAAACCTTTGCGTTACATTTCCATCATTTAAAAGAGAAAAAGTATAGACGATGTTGTCTCCAACGGATATTTTGCCATCCATGTCATTATCTTTATTTACATAGGTTTTGGTAAGATTTAGCGACGGATTGGGAGTGATAAGCGTATCGGTTGTATCCGTTACAGTATTTCCGTCTGCATCATTACCATCATCACTTATATCTTCAACATAAATGGTTCCTGCAACATTACTTGCTCTAACTAGAGCACTGTTTCGAACACCACCGTTATCAAGAGCATTTTGAGCAATAGTATAACTCGCAACATAGGTTTTTACTGCTCCAGGTGCTAACAGGTCTGGATAACTCGTTGTAGGCGTAGCATTTAGGGTTAGCGTATTTCCATTGGCATCCACGAAAGTATCTGTAACTGTAAAATTTTGTAATGATTCAGTTCCTTTGTTTTCAACTGAAATAATATAATTTATGATGTCTCCGAGACTATCTTCTCCATCACCGTCTACATCAGTTACAGTAGCTGTTTTGGTAGCCTCTAAACTGAGTGTTCCAAATAGTATGTTTTCAGTTGGGTCATCTGTGGTATTTCCATCGTTATCAATTCCATCGTCACTTAAATCTGTTACCGAAGCTGTTAAAGAGTCGGCTGTTACAGAGACTTGGTTGGATAGTCCTCCTCCATCAATCGCGTCTTGAGCTATGGTGTAGCTTGCCACATAAGTGGCTGTTTCGCTAACTTTTAAAGAACCTGCATCAGAACCTAAAGTTGATGATTTAAAAGTTGGTGTCACAGTTAAAGCAAGAGTTCCTCCATTTATTTTTGACAATACGTCCTCTAAAACGACGGATGTAAAGTCTAAATTTCCTGTATTTACAACTGTAATTGTATAAACAACCGTATCTCCTACTCCGTATGAATTATCTCCGTTATTATCAGTTATAGTGGAAGTTTTTGTAACTTCTATACCTGGAACTCTTGGTATTATTGTTTCAGTTCTATCGTCAACCGTATTTTGGTCAAAATCATTTCCATCGTCACTAGCATCAGTGATTGTAGCATCAGAAGGTGTTTGAGCAGTAACAGAAGCTTGGTTAGAAAGCCCTCCAGCATCAACATCTACTTGCCTTATGATATACGTACCTTGAAATGTGGCAATTTCGTTAGGTTTTAATGTTCCAAAAGCAGAACCTTGATTTGAACTGACAAAACTAGGACCTGTATCGAGTGTTTTTGTTACTGTTAAATTTATGTCCTGAAGATCATCAGAAACTGAAATATTATCTAAAGTGACATTACTTAAATTCTGAACTAGAATAGTATAATCGATTCTATCACCAAGTGAAATAGCACCACTTGAGTCATTATCTGTAAATGTGGCCGTCTTGGTAACTTCAATTTCTGGAACTTCTCCAATAACAACATCGGTAGGATCATTTGTTAAGTTTCCATCATCGTCAATTCCGTCATCACTTGCCTCAATTACATCTGCTGCTGAACTTCCAGGATTACTTCCAGTTACAACAACGGTGTTTCGAAAACCACCTGAATCGACTGAAGCCTGGTTTACAGTAAAGGATGCTGTATAAGTAACAATACCATTTCTTTTAACCGTTGTTGCAGTTGATCCAGCCGTTGCACTTTGAAAGGTAGGGCCACCATTTAACTGGATAGACGCTCCTGCAAGACCTACAAATGTGTCATTAAGGTTAAGGTTGTTTACATCGACATTCCCTTTGTTTTCTATCGTAATTGTGTATTCTGCGATGTCTCCAATTACTGGATTTGCATTGGAGGACATAGAAACGGTTTTTGTAGCCTCTAGTATGGGATTGAAATTTAATCTAACTTCCGTAGGGTCATTTTGTGTATTACCATCAAGATCATTCCCATCGTCGCTGACATCTGTTCTTGTTAAGGAACCATCTAAGGTTTGGGCTGATACTGTGACCTGATTTTGGACCCTTGTTGTGGCAATATCAGTAGCATCAACGGTATAACTAGCAGTATAAGTAGCACTCTCACCTGTTTGAAGTGACCCCGCGGCAGAGCCTCCAGTTGAAGAGTTAAAGGTTGGACCGGCATCTAGTGAAATAGAAGTTCCATTTCCTCGCTGAAAAGTCTCGGTAAGGGTTATAGAGGTCAGCGCAGTATTACCTTTATTTGTAACTACAATGGTAAAGACAGCAGTGTCCCCAACTCCTGGCAAATTATTTCCGTTATCAACAAGTACACCGGTTTTTACCACTTCAACTGCTGGATCAACAGTAAAGTCAATTCTAGTCTTGTCATCTACTAAATTTCCGTCTGCATCATTACCATCATCACTTACATCGGTTACATCTCCTGTATTTCCTGGACTATTGGCTGTGACACTTACTGTATTTAAAATACACCCGGATCCAATTTCAGCATTTCCAATAGTATAGGTAGCTGTGTAGGTTCCTATTTCTCCTGGATTTAAACTTCCCTGTGCTGAGCCTGCACTGTTTGAATTCCAAGTTGGTCCACTTGCCATAGTAAGAGTTAGTGTTCCTGTACAATCGGTAAGTAAATCAACGAGCGTAATTCCGGACAAGCCAATCTGGCCTGTATTTTGAACTGTTATCGTAAAGGTTACGACATCCCCTACTCCATTTTCACCATCTCCATTGTCAGCTACTTTGTATGTTTTTGTAGCCTCAATTCTTTTGTCAATAGTTAAAGAGGTAGTTGTGGAATCATTTTCTGTATTACCGTCATTGTCTATTCCATCATCACTTACATCAATCACATCTCCGCTATTACCTGGTGAGTTAGCTGTCGCTGTAAGGGAATTTGAAACACTTCCTGTGTTGGCAACTGGTGCAGTTATAGTGTAAGAGGCGGTATAAATGGCTACCTCAGCAACTTTAAGGGAACCAGCTGCAGAGCCTAGCGAAGAGGACTGAAAAATAGGATTGTGATTTAACTGAACAGTTGACCCGTTACCGTCATCAAAGTTTTCAGATAACACCAAACCACTTAATGTAACATTTCCTTTGTTTTCTACTCTTATATTATAATTAATAATGTCACCTGGATCATTTTGACTGTTGCCGTTTACATCCTGCACTGTAGCCACTTTGGTAACCTCAAGTGTTGCAGTTGTTGTGATCGTTGATTCGGTACAATCATCCACAACGTTCCCATCGTTGTCAATCCCATCATCGGCTCTATCTGTTACCCTTCGATTTGAATTTACACCATCTGCTTGGATATCTAAACAGTTGTTAAGACCTCCACTATCAACTGCGCCTTGCTGAACAACATAAACTGCTTTATAGGTTACAGTTTCACCAACTAGTAGGTTTCCATTGGTGGAATTTTGATTTGAGGAGACAAATATTGGTCCTGGCGGTGTAAAGGGTGCAATTAGGGCAAGAACATTATTGTTTTGATCTTTCAAAACATCAAAGAGAGTTACAGCGTCTAATTGCTCTTCTCCTTTATTGTAAACTGTAATAATGTATTCTAGTTGATCCCCGAGCCCGATGGTACCATTCCCGTCGTTATCCACATAGTTTTCCAATTTAGTTCCCTCCAAAGCAGTTACCGTACTGCCTGCAGCCACTTGCGTTGGATCATTGATAGTATTTCCATCCGAATCGTCACCATCATCTGAAGGGTCTGTAATGTTATTGGTGTTTCCAGGTGTGCTTGCCGTACCCGTAACGGTTAAACTGATTCCACCAGCTGAGACCCCAGCTGCGTCAAATGTGTATGTTGCAACATACGTTCCAGTTTCACCTGCCGCAAGAGACCCAGCAGCAGATCCACTAGAGTTAGACAAAAAAGTTGGAGAGGAGTTAAGTGTTAAAGTTGATCCATTTATACCTTTAAGAGTGTGTGAAATAGTTAAACTAGATAAAGCAAGGTTACTTATGTTCTTTGCTTTAACAGTAAACACGACAACATCTGTCGCATTGACAGTGTTGTCTGAATCGGTTACAACATCTGAGTAGGTAGTAACCTCAAGAATAGGACTCTGTCCTTGAGCAAAGGTTATGCCCCACAAAAATAGGACATAGAGCGTTAAGTAAAATCTCCTCAAAATCAACTATAACACGTTATGTAAAATTACAACTGCTATTGGGCAATAATCATACCATACTTTATAGGTTATTAACTTTTTAATTAACCATCATTTTTACATAAATATCTCATTTACAATATTTTATAGACTTATTAAAAAAGTGTTTTTAATTTAATTAACAATTTCTAAAAAAAAATGAGATCAAATTACACTACATAATTGACAAAATTATATGTGAAATTTTGAGATATCTTCATTCGCATTATTTAATTATTAAAAAAATTTTAATTTTGCACGCATAATTAATCAAAACATGATAAAGAAAATTTTCTCGATTTTTAACCTTCACACGATTATTATAGTTGCAGAGGCAGTAGGCGTTTATTATTTATTTCAACATATTGATCTAAAGATGTCAGTGAACTTTGATATTATAAGCATAGCCATCATTTTTCCACTTGTTTTCACCATAACAGGAGCATTCAATAAAAGACAGGAATCCTTAAACTATCTTTCCATTTTTAGAACCAAAATAATTACTCTTCAAAATATTTTTGGAGCGGTTGAGGGAATATCAAAAAAAGAAGAACAAAAATTATCTGAAATTTTAATCCAATTGGAAAAATATTCCTTTAGTCTACTCAAAGGAAGTAAAAAATACTCTATTGCTGGGGTAAGGAAGTTTAGTAAAGAAATTTATCAAGTAACGCTAGATAACATATCAAAATTCAACGATAGAGAAAAAGACAGTATGATCAGAGTAAAAAATGAAGTATTTGAAAATGTTGAAAAATTACATGCTCTTCAATCACATGGAACCCCTGTAAGCTTAAGATCCTATTGCTTAGTATTTATTTACCTTTTCCCACTTATATACACACCTTCTCTTATTGATGGAATTAAATCTAGCATTTCTGAATATCAAAATATTATATCGCTTGGATTCACAATTTTAATTAGTTTCACCCTTATCGCCTTATATAATATTCAAAATTATATTGAAAATCCATTTGATCAAAAGGGCTTTGATGATGTGAAACTAAGAGAATTTAAATTGAAGAATGAAGAAATTTAATTAGCTATTCCCATTTTGGAGCTCTTTTTTCCTTGAAGGCTTTTAGTCCCTCAGTTGCATCACTGGTCTTTTTAACTCTTTCTAGCATAGACTTTAAATATTCTTGGTTTTTTTCATCATCAAGAATATTTCTATAGGCCTCCATACCTAGAGATATAGCAGTTGGAGAATTAGCTTTGACCTGCTTAATCCAATTTTTGGCTACTGACTCAATTTCAGTTTTATCGACAGCCTTTGAAATTAAACCCCACTCCTCGGCTTTTTGACCATCAATTTCATATCCTCTAATGCACCAATCGAGCAAAACTCTGGGGTTTATGAACCTCATTAAAACTCCCATTACCTGCATTGGAAAAATTCCCCTTTTTGTTTCAGGCAAAGAAAATTTCAATGATTTATCTGCAATAACGTAAGTGCAGCACGCTAAAAACAAATATCCACCTGCATATACGTTGCCCTCTACAATAGCTAAAGAGGGTTTGCTAAGCCCAGTCCACAAATTGACAAGTAAAACTTCTTTTTTAGGTTTTTCAATAGAGGAATCATGAGGGTCTACCTTACCTTGCATAGCTGATAAATCTGATCCTGAACAAAAAACATCACCATTTGCTCTTAAAACCAAAACCCTAATTTGTTTATTGTTTTGAGTGTACTGAAGTGCAAACGCCAACTCGTTCAACATTTGAGGATGAATTGCGTTTTTCTTAGCAGTTCTGTTAAGTTTTATCTCAAGAACATCCTTGGTTTCTTGAATGTCTAAAAAAGAAAACTTTTCCTCATGGAATTTTACAAGCTGTTCATCTGTATAATAGTTCGTCATTTTATTTTTAATAATGTATGTCCAGCTTGAATATTCTGACCACTAACAACGTTTACACTCTCAATTACACCGTCTTGATGTGAATGCACTGTGTTTTCCATTTTCATCGAACTTAGTACAAGAAGGGGCTGATTTCTTTTAATTTTGTCTCCTTTTTTTACAAAAATCTCAACAACTAATGAAGGCATTGGAGATTCATAACCTTTTTGGATTTTTCCTTTTTCATTTCTAGGGTATCTGTCGGCAACCTCTAAAGAGAAATTACCAAGGTCCATTGAGTGTATGTAGATTAAATTATCAATTTCTATTATATGGTATTTTTGAAAAACTCCGTCTATTTCTGCATGCAATTCATTGCCATTTGATTTAATCATCGAAACGCTATAATTCAAATTATTAAATGAAAAGATAAATTTTTGATTTTGCATTTTGTATTCGCATATTATATCCTGGCCATCTAAAAAATATCTTTCAGTTTGCTTTGCATAAAAATTATTTCTCCAACCTGAAGGTAGATTCTTTAGAAGTTTCTTTTCCAAATTCCTCTTTGACCACCTGTACAGTGTGCTAACAATAACTATATTTTGAATTTCTGATTGGTTTCTTTTGGTTTGTGTTATTTGCTTATTGTCAATAATGAAATTTGTATCATATTCACCACGTAAAAAAGAATTGGATGAGAGAATGTTTTTTAAAAGCTCAATGTTCGTAACAGGGCCAAGCAAAACTAACTTGGAAAGGGCATATATTAACTTAGCTATAGCCTTTTCTCTGGTTGTATCGTGAGCTATAATTTTAGCCAGCATGGGGTCAAAATAGATATTTATTAAATCATGCTTTTTCAAATCACTTTCAATTCTTACACCCTCTATTTTTGGAAGTATAATTTTATGAATTCTACCTGCGGTTGGTAAAAAATTAGATTCTGGATTTTCGGCATACAATCTTGCCTCAATAGCATAACCTTTAGATGTAATTCTATCTTGTTTTAAATTAATTTTTTCTCCTTGAGCAATTTTCAGCTGAAGACTCACAAGATCAATGCCTGTAACTTCTTCAGTTATTGGATGTTCTACTTGTATTCTAGTATTTACCTCCAAAAAGAAAAAGTTCTTCGTTTTATTATCATAAATAAACTCAACCGTTCCTAGACTTTTATATTTAAGCTTTTTGCAAATTTGAATAGCACAATCAATGATGTTTTTTCTTAGTGCATTATTTAAAACTTTTGATGGAGTTTCTTCAATGATTTTTTGATACCTTCTTTGAATTGTACACTCACGTTCGAAAAAATGAAAAATATTACCTTCGTCATCCCCCAAAATTTGGATTTCAATGTGCCTTCCTGAAATAATATATTTTTCAATAATTATACGATCATCTCCAAATATATTCTTAGCTTCACTTTTAACCTCATCTAAAGACCCTAAAAAATCACTTTCCTTAAAAACTGTTCGCATTCCTTTGCCACCTCCTCCGGCTGACGCTTTTAAAAGAACAGGAAATCCTATTTTTTTTGCCTCAGCAAGTAGTTTTGTTCCATTCTCACTAGAATTATCATAACCTGGAAGGATAGGAACCCCAAGATCTTTAACAAAAATCCTAGCTCTATCCTTATCCCCCATAAGTTCAATTGATTCAGGGTTTGGTCCAACAAAAATGATGTTTTCATCATTACACTTTTTGGCAAAAGAAGCCTTTTCAGATAAAAAACCATAACCAGGATGAATAGCATCAACATTAAATTTTTTGGCAATCTTTATAATTTGTTCGGAGTCTAGGTGAGACTCAATCGGATTCTCACCTTTTAGAAGTACAGAAATATCTGCCTCTTTGACATAATTTGAATTAGTATCTAACACACTGTAGATGGCGACAGTTTTTATCCCTTCTCTTTTGCAGGTCCTAAAAATCCTTTGGGCAATCTCTCCTCTATTCGCAACCAATAATGTTCTAATTAATTTTTTCATTTTCTACATTCTAAAAACTCCAAAAGAACTGGTTCCCTTAATTTTTTGATTGTATAAAACAGCTAAACAAAAACCTAAATAATTTCTTGTTTCGCAGGGTTCTATAATTCCATCGTCCCACATTTCAGACGAAGAATGCCAGGCAGTTTGTTTCTGACCCATTGTCTCTATAAGCGCTTTTTTATCTTCCTCCATTTTTATTTTATCGAGCTTTATCCCCTTTTTCTTAGCAGCGTTTGTTTTGATTATGTCCATAACCCCAGCCAACTGCTCACTTCCCATTACGCCAAGTTTAGAGTTAGGATAAGAAAATAAAAATCTCGGATTGTATGATCGTCCGTTCATCGCATAATTCCCTGCCCCAAAAGATGAGCCAATCATTAAACTTAAATGAGGAACTTCACTGTTCGAAACAGCATTAATTAATTTCGCACCATTTTTAATAATTCCCCCCTCCTCATATTTTTTCCCAACAATAAATCCTGTTGTATTATGAATAAAAAGGATCGGTGTATTATTTCGATTTGAAAGTTGAATAAATTGGCATGCTTTATTTGCAGCCTCAGAAAAAATAACCCCATTGTTAGCCACTATACCTATAGGATATCCATGTATTTTACACCAACCAGTTACCATGGTCTTTCCATATTCTTTTTTAAATTCTGCAAAATCAGAGTCATCGATTATTCTGGTTATCAACTCTCTAACGTCAAAGGATATTTTTGGATTAGCTGGAATAATTCCATTTATTTCACTAACGCTATATCTTGGAGGAAGAACTTTATCGGGTGTAAGTGATGGTTTTTGCTCAGGTAAATACTTGATTATTTCTCTGGCTATTCTAAATGCGTCTAGTTCATCCTCTGCCAAATAATCTGAAACGCCAGAAATATTGCTGTGCATTTCAGCACCTCCTAATTCCTCCTCTGTGGATACCTCAGTAGTTGCCATTTTTACTAGCGGTGGTCCAGCAAGAAAAACTTTTGCTTTCTTTTTTTGAAAAACTGTATAGTCGGACATTCCTGGCACATATGCTCCACCTGCAGTTGCATTTCCAAATACAAGAGAAATAGTAGAAAGTCCTAACTTAGATCTATTGGTTATTTCCCTGAATGTGGTCCCTGCATTGTTAAAAATTTTATCTTGGTCATTTAAATTTACTCCACCACTTTCGACTAGATTAATGGTTGGAAGCATATTTTCTTTTGCAATTTGAGCTGCTCTAAGCCCTTTTAGACTCGTTGCATAGTCTATTGACCCTCCTTTACGAGTTCCAACATTTGACTGAATAAAACACAATTTTTGTTCTATAAAACCTATTCCACAAACATTTGTACCTCCAACACCAAATCCAGAATCATGATTTAAACCAGCCAAAGGAAATAATTCTAAAAAAGGACTATCTCTATCAATCAAAAGTTCAATTCTCTCACGAGCGAGGAACTTTTTTCTTTCCCTTGCTTTTTTAATTGATGCTTCAGTACCTTCAATTTTACTTTTTTTAAGAAAGTCTTTTAAAATATCAATCTTTTTCTCCATTTCTAAACTGTTTGTTTTGAATTTGGAGGAGTCGGATTTTATCTTAGATTTTAGTATCGCCATTTATGAAATTACTGCAAAATTAAGAAAAAGATTAGTTTAGATTGAATAAAATTCATCTACAAAATCATAGATGAAGTTTTTTTAAAGTAAAATCATCTAATTTGTTAGTCCATTTTGATTAAAAAAGAAATTTTAGATTCTTATATTTATAAAATATTGATTTATTGGATTTTAGTCTTAGATGATTTAAATCTAGTTAAATTATATTCTAAAAACCAAACATGCTGACATGAGTAAAAATAATGCCGAGTCTGTATTTGACTTTAAATTTTATGAATTAGAGAATCTACACAGAGATAAAACTTTTTTAAGACAACCTTTTGGTGATACATGGGAAGAATATTCTTATGGTGAAGTTGGAATATATGCTAGAAAACTTGCCTCAGGGCTAAAATCTCTTGGTCTTAGGGAAAATGCTCACATTGGTTTAATTTCAAAAAATTGTAGAGAGTGGGTGATTGCTGATTTGGCTATAATGATGGCTGGCTATATTAGCGTACCGTTTTTTTCAAATTTAACTTCTAAGGAACTAAATAATTTACTTGAATTTGGGGATGTAGATTTACTAATTGTTGGAAAAGTGGAAGATTGGGAAAACCAAAAAAAAGGAATCCCTAAAGATTTACCCATAATTTCATTTCCAAACTATGAAGGATTCTCAATTGTTACAGATGGTTATCAATGGTTTGATTTTATAGAAAAACAAGAACCACTAGAAGATTGTCACCAACCAAAATTAAATGACACTTGGACAATTATTTTTACATCTGGCACAACTGGTAATCCCAAAGGAGTCGTTCTCACCTACCTAGCCCTTGATAGAACAAAAGTAATTCATTCACAAAGCAACCCATTAAAAGTAGATTTTAAAGGAAATAATCAATTTATTTCCTATCTACCACTTAATCATATAGCTGAAAGAATTGTTATTGAACATACAGCACTTCGCTACGGTGGTCAAATTTCTTTTGTTGAGAATTTGGAATCATTTGTAAAAAATTTACAGTCTGTTAAACCTTCAATTTTCTTCGGTGTTCCGAGAGTTTACACCAAATTCCAAATTGGAGTTTTAGAAAAAGTACCACAAAAAAAACTTGATATTTTTTTAAAAATTCCAATATTATCCTCATTAATAAAGAAAAAATTAAAAAAAGGTTTAGGCCTCATTAATGCTAATGCCATAGCTTCTGGTGCTGCACCACTTCCAGAAACCTTAAGAACTTGGTTTAGGAAAATTGGCATTGATATAATCAATGGATATGGAATGACTGAAAATTGTGCAATCACATCTCAATTATTCGAGTTCGATAGACCAGGTTCAGTTGGAAAAGCTGCTGCAGAGGTTGAAATAAAAATTGATTCGAATAATTCGGAAATCTTAATGAAAGGGCCTTTTCTTATGAAGGGATATTATAAACTCCCAGATCTTACAAAAAAAACAATAAAGGATGGTTGGTTGCACACAGGTGACCAAGGTAAAATTGATAAAGATGGATATTTATTTGTTACCGGAAGAGTAAAAGACTTATTTAAAACAACAAAAGGAAAATATATTGAACCTCTTGTATTGGAGTCCCATTTTACTGACATAAGTGAATTTGAGCAGGTTTGTGTTGTTGGACTTGGCTTAGACCAACCGATTTGTTTGGGTGTTTTATCTGATATAGGCAAGGAAAAAACTAAAGAAGAAATTCAAGATTTCATGGGTGAGCATCTTGAAAAAACTAATTCTAAACTCCCAGGATATCAAAAAATTTCCACATTTGTAGTTGTTAAAGACGCTTGGACTGTTGAAAATGGGTTAACTACCCCAACTATGAAGATAAAGCGAAATCAAATAGACAAGTACTATGATTTAAATTATTCTAATTGGAATAATAACGATGCAAAAGTTGTATTTGAATCTTAACGACGAATTCAATTTTATTTCTCAAGATTACCAAAGTCTCAAAATTCAATGCTGTTCTTTAAATATATATTAAATTTTCACAGTTCTTTTTTTAAACTTCATAAGGGTTAAGGTGAACTTTTGTTCAAAATAGTCAATTAAAAAATTGCTAAAACATTCAAATAAAGTAAATTCTTATTATTTTTGAACTTAAGATTATATATTTAGATGTATGGTTTTTACCCAAATTTCAAAACATGAATGGATACCAAATTCGTTATGGTAACCAGTATTAACAAAAAAAAACAATTATGAAATACAACAAATTATCTTTTACACTTACAGTTATTTTGCTGTTTTGTGTTAACCTGATGATGGCACAGTCTACTATTCGTGGTACTGTTACTGATTCAGAAACAGGTGAAGCTATTCCAGGTGCCAACGTTGTGATAGTTGGGACTAGTGAAGGAACAACAGCTGATTTTGATGGGAATTTTACTCTTTCAACTAATCAAGATTTGCCATTTAAAATTGAAATAACTAGCGTTGGTTTTTCATCACAGTCAGTTGAGGTAACTTCTGCAGACCAATCTATTGCAGTATCAATGGATCCTGGAGAAAGTCTAGAGGAAATAATAGTATCTGCATCAAGAAGACCACAAAAACTACAAGAAGCACCAGCCTCTGTGAGTTTGATTTCTTCAAAGGATGTTGAAAACGGTACTCAAGAACTAAATCCAGTGAGGTTATTAGTAAATACTCCTGGTGTTCATATTCAACAGCATTCTCTTAATTCAATCAATGTAGAAATGAGAGCAGGGAGTGGATTATTTGGAACATCTACATTTCCAATTTTAGATTATAGGTATCTTGCTACACCTGCAGCAGACTCGTTTTTCTCCTACAGTACAGGTATCTCAAATATCGATATCGCTAAGATAGAAGTTGTAAGAGGTGCTAATTCAGCAATGTACGGTCCAAGTGTAACCTCTGGCGTAGTTCATTTTCTAACGAAGAGTGCAATTGATTCACCTGGATCAACTTTAGAATTAACCGGGGGAACAATGGATACAAGAGGTGTAAACTTTAGACACGCTAGATCAAATGAAAGTAAAACATTTGGATATAAGTTTAATTTAAATTATCAATCCGGGCAAGATTTTAGCTTAGATCCAGTGGAAGACGCCGGAAGAATAGCTGGCTATTTTAAAACTGTAAGTCAACCTGTAATTGTTAATGGCCAAGTTGCGAATTTTCAACGTCAACGAATTTTAAGAAATCAAGGAAGTTTAGACCCAGATGGAGACAATAATCCAATGGCACAAGAATTTAAAAATGTTTCTGCCAATCTACATTTTGAATATAGACCTGATGATGATACTGAAATGGTCTTTTCTAATGGATGGTCAAACTTTGGAGGAATGTTCTTCAATGCTTTAGGACCAGGATATACAGCTGGGAATGACTATTGGACTCAGTTTAGAATACAAAAAGGAGGGCTATTTGCGCAAGCTTATTACAATTATGCTGACGGTGGAGACAGCAGTGACCCTACCTTCCTCTATGGTACAGGACTAAGACAGGTTGCCGATAGAAGCAGTGTTGAGGCTCAAATTCAGTACGCATTGGAAGTTCCATCTCTACTAAATTCAGAAATCGTTGTGGGTGCAGACTTTAGAGATACTAAATCCGATTCACAGAATACACTTTATGGGAGATATGATGACGGTAAATATCAAATATTTGGAGCATATGTCACAGCTAATGCTGATTTAACAGATAATTTAAAAATGACTGTTGCTGGGAGATACGACACATTTAACTATATGGATGCTAGCGGATTTTCTCCAAGGGCAGCTCTTGTTTGGTCACCAAGTCCAAGACATACATTCAGAGCCTCTTACAATGTCGGTAGTTTTACTCCTTCGGCACTACAGATGTATATCGACTTCCCTCTTGTAAACGTTGCAGCTCCAATTCCAGGTCTATTTGGAGGAATGGATATTTGGTTACAAGGACAAACTGAGGTCAGAGAAGTTAGTTCAAATATAATGACAGCGCTTGGAGAACTTCCAAGTACAACAACAGGATTGCCACTTGCGGCGGTATGGGGTTTCCCAGCGCCACCTAGTTTATTACCACCAGGAGTTCCTGTGGGAACTAGTCTTGGTACATTAACACAAGGTGGGGTTCTCCAAGCAGTTGCTGGAGGACCAGCGGCATCTATTTTAACGGGTCCACTGACAACTTTTTTTACAACAGAATTTGACCCAACCTTTGGAGGGGCTAGCACCGGATCACTGTATCCATATAACTTAGCGAATTCCCTTGGTGAACTATTATCAGGAGGAACTAATTTAACTCCATGGGATCAAACTCAAGCCGGGGCTAGTAGAGCAGATATAGGTTTCGCTAGATCTTTTGAATTAGGTTATAAAGGCTTATTGGGAGACAAACTTTCGGTTGCTGTAGATTTTTACACTTACTCTAGAACCGGGTTTACAAACTATCAATCCATATCTCCGACGTATGCCCTTCTTGGCGCTGATCCAGCTGGAGGTTTAGTTGCAGCAGCTACTTCTCAACTTGATAATTTTTTCTCAACAAATCCAGAAGGTATTGGAGCAATTCAAACATTAACTGTTTTATCAGTGATGCCAGCTTTTGCACTTGATCCGACTAATCCAGCTGATCAACTTACAGCTTTTGGAAAAGTAACTCAGGGTAGTCCTATCTTTGATGCAGCTTTTGCTGGAGCAGTTGGTGCAAATCTAAGTGCAGTTCAAGCAGGTACAATTCAGACAATAACAGCTGGTTTCGCATCAGCGGGAAACACATTTGATGAAAATGCCTCTGCATTATATCCAGTGTTTGGTGTAAACGAGAGTCTTACCTCTCCTGATGATGGAATTATTCACGCAGCAGCTGGTTATAGAAGAAACGATGCTACAAGGTCACACTTTGGTAGTGATGTGAATTTAGAATATTTCGCCACCGACAAATTAACTATGTATGCAAATATGTCATGGCTAAGCCAAGTTTCATGGATACCTGGAGAGAGTAATGATGATGGTCTTGAATTCAGAAGTGAATTACAAGCTCCGAAATTTAGAGCCAGAGCAGGAATGACGTATTCTGGAGATAAAGGTATTTTTGCAAATTTGGCATACCAACATGACGACAAAATTTATGGATATGAAGGGGTTTATACTGGATGGGTACCTGTTAAAAATCTTGTAGACTTTTCAATTGGTAATAGGTTTGACAATTTCACTTTACAATTGTCGGCAACTAACCTTTTAAATACTCCATACCGTTCATTTGTTAACATGCCTGTGATAGGTAGAAGAGTTTTGATGACTGCAAGAATAAATTTACAATAAGTCATACAAAAAAAGTTTTATTATTGGTAAAGCTTTGGTTAAGGAAAGAGCAACTTAAGTTGCTCTTTCTTTTTTAGTTATCTTATGCATATATAACAAAAAAATATCAGCTACTGCTATTTTTATTTAATTACGTAAGGTTTTTTGTATAATTTGTTGTTTAAGAATTATGAAGACTTTATTTTTAACAACCTAATTTATATTAATGTTACCATATATAAAGATTTACTCAAAATAATGAGATATTTTACAGAAGAACATGAATTATTTAGATCCAGCCTAAGGGAGTTTCTAGAAAGAGAAGTTAGACCAAATATTAATACATGGGAGAAACAAAAAAGAATCCCTAGATATATATGGGAAAAAATGGGTGAAATGGGATTTCTTGGCCTTTCCTATCCAGAGGAATACGGTGGGGCAAATCTTGACTTTTTCTATGAAGTTATTTTCAATGAAGAAATTGGGAGAATGAATTCTGGGGGTTTTGCAGTCACTCAACAGTCAGTTCAGTATATGGCAAGCCCCTACATATCTAAATACGGTAGTAGCATTTTAAAAGCCAAATATTTGCCAGGAACAATAAATGGGAAACTAATTGGATGTATTGGAATTACAGAGCCGGATGCTGGTTCAGATGTCCAAAATATTAAGACCAAGGCAATTAAAAATGGGGACCATTACATAGTTAATGGTTCAAAAACCTTTATAACAAACGCATATTATGGTGATTACGTAGTTACTGTTGTAAAAACAGATCCTGAGAAAAAATCTGCTGGAGTTAGTCTTCTTGTAATTGATTTGAACAGCAAAGGAATTACCAAAAATAAGTTAGAAAAACTAGGATGGCACGCGTCTGACACTGCCGAATTGAGTTTTGACAACGTAAGAGTACCAATAGAAAATTTAATTGGTGAGGAGGGAAAAGGTTTCAAATACTTAATGAATGGTCTTCAACTTGAAAGATTAATATTTATTCCTTATAGTGTTGCTTCAATGGAATTTGCGATTGAGGCATCCCTAAATTATATGTCGGAAAGAAAGGCTTTTGGTAAATCAATTGATAAATTTCAAGTTTTAAGACACAGAATAGCAAAACTATCATCAAAAGTTCAATGCCTAAAAGCTTTTGGATATTACTGTTCAAAATTATATGATAACAAGGTCTATGATGTTAATTTATGCTCGATGGCAAAACTTATATCGACCGAATTACATGAAAAAGTTGCAACGGAATGTCTTCAATTTTTTGGTGGATATGGCTACATGGAGGAATACCCAATGGCAAGAATGTATAGAGATGTTAGGATTGGTACAATTGGAGCTGGAACCTCAGAGATTATGCGTGAAATAATTGCAAAAATTAATATTGATAAAATCCAATACAAAAAAGCCGATTTAAATACTGAAAAAGTTCAAAATAGTCTAAACATATACTACGGGGAGGATCACGAACTCTTCAGGCAATCATTAAGGAATTTTATTATTGGTTTCCCAAATAAAAAAGTTGAGTCTTTTGTTGAAAATATTGATACTCGAAGGGACTTCTTTAAAAAACTGTATGAAATGGGCTATTTCAGTCATGAAGGAAGTGGGGAAAATGACGGATTTAATTTTGATTCACTTCAAGGAATGATTCTTAATGAAGAAATTGCAAGGGTAAATTCCAGATCATTTATAACAATCAATCACAACTTTCAAATGACTCAAGACTACATCAGCAGACTTGGGAATCAAAAGCAGAAGGATACTTACATTTTAAAAAATGAAGGGGAAGTTTTAATTGGCTGCGATGCTACATACGAAAATTTTGATCATACAGATTCCTCTTCCATAACTGCAGAAGCAAAAAGAGAAGGAGATTACTATTTAATTAATGGATCAAAAAAAATTGTAGCTAGCGGAATTAATAGTGATTACTTTATAATTTCATGTAAAATTTCTAATGAAAAACAAAACAATGGTTTGTCTCTAATTATAATTCCTAAGTTTTTAAAGGGTAATGACGTAACAAAAAAATTGAATATTAAGGATTTTAACGCAGATTTTAAAATGATTCACTTTGACAACCTGAAAGTACCTGCTGAAAATTTATTGGGTGAAGAAAACCAATCATCAGACCACATTTTTAATCAAAATTTAATCTTGTCATTATCTGAGTCTGCATCCTCTGTCTCAAATGCAGAGTTAAACTTAAAAGCAACTGTTGAATATATTAATAGTCAAGACTACAGGGGTGAAAAAGTGTCTAAAATCCAGTCTGTGAGACATAACATTGCTCAGATGTTTACAGAATTTGAATGCACAAAGCAATTTTTATACACCTTATACTCTAAATTTTTAAAAGAGGACGACCTGCAAAACGAAATAATGATGTTAAAATACCTTTCATCAAAATTAGAATATAAGATAAAGTCCAATTGCACAAAAATATTTAATGAGTTTGGCTTTACAAGAAAATATTCATCTATAGATTCTATTAATTCTAATGGAAGTGCTATATCAGAAAATGCATCAAATGAACTTTTTGATAAAATTTCAAATTTCATTATTGACAGTGAGTTAACTAAAACTAAGACAAAACTAAAAAAAGTAAAAACTTTAGTTAGATAGACTGTTTATTTAGTTTGCAAATTCTTTTTTAATTTTATTATAGTTTTCGATTTGAGAAATGAAAAAGTCCGAAGAAAATGCCTATTCTACAAAATTCAAAGAGCTAACAGAGCTTAAAAATTTTATTGGCAAAGAATTAGGTCTTACTAGTTGGATGCAAATGAGTCAGAAAAAAATTGACGATTTTGCTGAAATCACTGATGATAAGCAGTGGATACACACAGATCCAGATAAAAGCGCACTATATTCTCCTTACAAAAAAACTGTTGCTCATGGCTTTTTAGTTCTATCTATGGTCTCAAGGATTTCATTTAATGCATTTTCAATTAAAAATATTGTAGCTGGAATAAATTATGGGTTAGATAGAGTTAGGTTCCCTAACGCAACAAAATCCGACTCTGCTTACAGAGGAAGGGTTTCACTAATGGAATTTATAGTGATTCCTGGTGGTGCTAAATATAAATTAAAAATTGTAATTGAAATAAAAGGAGAAGATAAACCTGCTTGTATAGCTGAGTTTTTAGCACTTGCCTATACTAAATAATATTTACAATTTTTAATTGTAAAATATATTGATTATATTAGTAAGTGATTACTCACTATATGACAAAAAAAGAGTTGATTTTGAATAAATCACTTGAACTTTTTTCAAGTAAAGGATTCGAGTCAACATCTACAAGATCTATTGCAGACGCAGCTGAAGTCTCTGAGGGTTTAATTTTTAAGCATTTTAAAAGTAAAAATGGATTGCTTTCAGCTCTTTTAAAAATTGGTGCATCAAAATCAACACCTGAAATTCAAAAAATTAAAAACCATAAAGAACCTAGAGAAGTAATATCATCTTGCATTAAGCTATTATTAAGCATAAAAAAGGAAGATTATCCCTACTGGAGATTATATTTTGCTAGTGGTTTTGAGGAAAAGAGTCAAACTATTGGCCTAGAGCCTTTATTAAAAAAAGTTGTAATTGAGGCCTTTAAAAAACTAGGATTTGTTAAAACTGAATTAGAGGCTGAATTACTTCTAAATAGCTTAAATGGTCTTATGATAAAAATGCTTACAACTAAAAATTATAATCCAGAACCACAAGTGCTTCTTATTTTAAAAAAATACAGGCTTAGTTAAACCCTGGTTGCTTTATTTCAAAACCCTCTTCTTTTTTTGCTTTATCCACCATCATCTTAACCTCATTTAAAAGTCCTTTAGCGTCATAAATTACACCATTGCTAATTGTGTATTTTACTCCTCCTACTCTGACAACCTCATTATTCTCATTTAACTTGATTGCACCTGTACCATATAATACTTTTAAGTTTTCTAGGGGATTAGAATCCACAAGTACCATATCAGCTAATTTTCCAACTTCTATGGTTCCAATTTTATCATCCATCTTGAGTGTTTCTGCGCCACTTAAAGTCGCAGCTCTTATAACTTCTAAGGGATGAAAACCTGCTTCTCGTAACAATTCCATTTCCCTAATATATGCAAAGCCATATAACTGAAATATAAAACCAGAATCTGAACCCGTATTTACCTTACCTCCTCTATTTTTATACTCATTAACAAATGTCATCCAAAGTTTATAATTTTCTCTCCATGCCACTTCCTCTTCAGTACCCCAGTAGTGCCAGTAAGATCCATGAGAAATTTTACTGGGCTGATAAAACCTCCATAAACTTGGAAGTGTATAATCTTCGTGCCATTCAGCTCTTCTGGCTCTATGTAGGTCACGACTAGCCTCATAAATATTAAAAGTAGGGACTAGGGTAAAATTTAAAGCCAATAATTCTTCCATAACTCTATTCCAGTGTTCTGAAAAGGGTTTTGCTGCCTGAGCCCAAAGTCTGCCTGCTTCTCCAAATCTATGTTGCTCATTTTGGTAGTTGAAATCCGCGGGGTAGTCCTGTACTGTTCTATCATCAAAAAGAGCCTCGGGAAGACCATACCAGTGTTCCATTGTTGTTAGCCCTGCTCTAGCCGAATGCAATACATTCCATCTAGCTACACTCATTTGTGCATGGTGACAAGCAGACCCAAGACCAAGTTTGTTATTTTCATCTAGGGCTGCTTCCATTATCTCAGGTGCAGCTCCAAAAAATTTAATTCCATCTGATCCAGCTTTTGCATTTTCCCTTACCCATTGTCTTGCCTGCTCTGGAGTTGAAATTTCGTACTTTGAGCCCTGTCCAAATCCAGTATATTGTATTATCCTTGGCGCAATAATTTGATTTTTTTCACTTCTTCTTTTTAAATCTAGGGCCCAATCTCTACCCCTTCCGCTAGGCTCTCTAGCAGTTGTAATTCCGTGTGCAAGCCAAAGATTAAAAACGTAGTCCCAATCCGCTCCTTGAGCAACTCCACCGATATGACCGTGCATATCAATAAAACCTGGCAATAAGTACATCCCATGTGCATCGATTTCTTTACCACCATTTCTTAATTCGGGACGTTTTGTAGGATCAATATCCACACCAGGATAGCCAACAACTGAAACTTCTTTTATTATATTTTTTTCTACAACCACATCTACAGGTCCAATAGGAGGCGCTCCATTACCATTTATAAGAGTTACACCTCGTATAATTAGTTGCTCGAAGGGTCCTTCTGATAATTGTGCTTTAAGGAAAGAACAAACAAATATTAAAATGATGGTTGAAAGGGTTTTAAATTGTCTCATGAAGCTTATTTTTTTGTAATTTTACTAGCTTATAAAATATGGCATAATTTGTGATGTTATTTGATAAATGTACAAGGATTTGAGAAATTTATCGCTTCTTTTTATTTTTTTATTATCCATATCTTTAAAAGCTGGGCAGAATACCAGCAACCTTGTTTTACATTTTGACGCCAGCAATTCAGCCAGTTACCACGGTTCTGGGCGTATTATCAACGACTTAAGCTCAAGTGATAATGATTTAAAAATGATGGGTAATGTTTCCTATGTAAATTCATCAAATGATATACCTCACTTTAATTTTGACGGAAATGGTGATTACCTTAAAATCAATAGTGCTCCTTTTGCTAACAGTCCCAACGGATCATCCAACTACACAGTAATTACAAAACTAAAGATTCCTTCAAATAATTCTGCGAAATACATTATGACCATGGGAAGGTCATCTTCATTTTTCAATAGTGAGTTTATTTTTTATCAGAGAACAAATGGAAAAGCCGGTTTTTGGGACTATCACAATGGTCTTGGTTTTAGAGACAACTCAACAAGTCAATCTAATGCTGTTATAGACGATAATGCATGGAAACATGTTGCTTTTGTAAAATCAGGAACGGTGGGTAAATTTTATATAAATGGTTCTTTGGATCGTACAGTCAATGCTGCAAAAAATGTAACCTCTTTGAATAGCAATTTTTTTTATATCGGAGGTGATGTAAGGGATTCAAACGATTGGTTAAATGGAAAAATAGCTTCTGCAAAACTCTATACCGCAGCACTTTCTGCGTCCGATATATTATCCGATTACAATTCATCATTTAATCTCAACCCTCCATCATCTTTGGCAACACCAGGATTGTTAGCGTACTATCCCTTTGACACCAACTTCAATGATCTATCTCAACCATATTATAATGCAACAGCTGATGCCGCAGGTAACAATAATAATGCTACTACACAGGGAAATGGATTTCAAAAAGTAGGAACCGGTGCTTTAAGTCTAGACGGACAAGATGATGTCTTGACACTTGGATCTGGTGTTTGGTTTGATTTAGGAACTGGGGGTAGCGGAATGACGGTCTCTTTTTGGGCGAAGCCAATTGCAAAAGGTTCAAATAATCCCTGGTTGATACTAAGTCATCCCAAAGACGAAACATTCCAGATTAATTTTAATGAGGGAGATAACAAAATTTATTTTAACGCTAAACCTGGTAATAGTTGGACTGGCGTTAGTGCTCCTGCAGCATTAAATGAATGGGCCCATTTTACAAGTGTATATGAAGTGACGGGAAGCGGTAGTGGTGATCATATTATGAAAATTTACAAGAATGCTTCATTACAAGCGACTGTAAGTTTAGGTTCCAATCCAAGTCATGTAACTGATAATTCACACCCGAATATACACATAGGTGCTATTAGAACAAACGGATCGGGAACACCTATTGAAGAATTTAAAGGTGGTATAGATGATCTTGCAATTTGGCAAACCTCACTAAATCAAGACCAAATTTTGCAGGTTTATGCTGGTAGTGCTGGAGTTGCTACAAATACAATTTACTTTGAGGGGGGCAAATGCAAGTGTCCTAATGCAACGGTTGGAGACGTAGCACTGATTAATGGAACTGTATACACAGCTGTAGATAACTCAACTATAAAATCTGAACTTGATAGTGGAAATGGAAATCTATGTACAACCTTAGTTACACAAATGACAGGGGGTATTGCCAATAATGCATATTATGGCCTTGTTACCTCTACATTTAATGAAGACATCAGTTTTTGGGATACTTCTAATGTTACAAGCTTTTTCGCAATGTTTTGGGATGCTCACTCATTTAACCAAGATATATCAAATTGGGATACATCTAGTGCTACTAATATGTCGGGTATGTTTGTTGATGCCCAAGCTTTTAACCAAGATATTGGAAAGTGGGATGTTTCAAATGTTACTAATATGGGATTCATGCTCGCCGATATGGACAATTTTAATCAAGATTTAAGTGGTTGGGATACTTCCAATGTAACAAGTATGTACCAACTTTTTCAAAATAATTCCGATTTTAACCAAGATATTAGTTATTGGGATGTTTCTAAAGTTGGCAACATGGGAGCAATGTTTTTGGGAGCAACTTCCTTCAATAAAGATATTTCCAATTGGTGCGTAACTAGCATTACCTCTACACCAACTAATTTTGTAAGTAATAGTTCTGCCCTACAATATTCTAACAGACCTGTATGGGGAACTTGCCCTCAAGACTATAACGGACCTTCTATCTCGAATCTAGTAGTTTCTCCTACAAATGTTGATATTACAACCACACCACAATCAATAGCCATATCCTTTAGAGCAACCGATACATCTGGGGTTAACACCTCAACAATTAACAGACCGTGTATATCAAATGGTAATAATACTTTTTGTTTTGATAGACCAATTTTGATTAGCGGAAATAATAAAGATGGAACCTATCAAACCTCTATGACTCTAGTCTCTACTACCCACCCACCTGGAGTTTATGAGTTGTATTCATTTAGAGCTGTTGATGTTAACGGCTTTAATGGTAATTGGACACCAAGCAATTCTAGTGCTGTAACTGTTACAAATAACTCAGGTGCTGATTTTGTAGGTCCAAGTATCTCGAATCTTGTAGTTTCTCCCACAAATGTTGACATTACAACCACACCACAATCAATAGCCATATCCTTTAGAGCAACCGATACTTCAGGGGTTAACACCTCTACAATTAACAGACCGTGTATATCAAATGGTAATAATACTTTTTGTTTTGATAGACCAATTTTAGTTAGCGGAAATAATAAAGACGGTACATATCAAACTTCTATGACTCTAGCCTCTTCAACCCACCCACCTGGAGTTTATGAGTTGTATTCATTTAGAGCTGTTGATGTTAATGGTATTAATGGTAATTGGACACCAAGTAATTCTAGTGCTGTAACTATTACAAACATAGATTGTTCTGGAATAAATCAATCATCAAGTTTAAATGTTACCCAAACAGCTACAGGAATCGATCTAAATTCTGACGGTGCACTTACTGCTGGTGAAGCTGTTAGATACGACATAACAGTAACTAATTCTGGTAATACAACAATTACAGGTCTTGATTTTCTATCAATCTTTCAACCCGGTGGATCAAAAACATTCTCAATAAGTGATTTGTCAAAATATTTGCCTTCACAAAATAATCGAGGTGATGGATTTATTATTCCAGGTGGACAAGCTGCCTTCACACAGGTTCACACCATTACATACGATGATAGTAGTGCTGGACAATTGTATAGTTCTTTGCAGGTAACTGGTTATCCTGCATGTGGAGGAATAGCACAAAGCCAAATTTATACTTTAGTGAACAACGTTGTAACTCCTACTTTGATAAATTTAGATAGATTAGATTTTACCAATTTAACCACAGACAGCACAACGAACACAAAAGTATTAGCCTCTCAGACAGTTACATTCACCGCGGTAATTAATGACACAACCGTTAACTCACCAACTTTGAATATCAATTGGTTTTCAGAAATAACCACTACAACAGCTGCAATAAATTTGTATGAAAGAATACAACCAAATTTAAAAATTGGAAGTAATCCTGGTAATGCTTGGTTTTACTCTTGGACAGTAAGTCCAGGTCTAGTTTCTCAACTTTTGAACAATTATGGATCTACCGGTATAAGCGGTGTAAAAATTACTGCAACAGTTTCTGGAACAAACCAATATGGTGTGCCTACATCTGCAACTGCATCGAGGACATTCTCAGCTGGTGCATCTCGAATTTATTTCGATAATAATATCTGTAAGTGTGAAGGTGTTTCACCTGGCGATACAGCAACAATTAGCGGAACTACCTATACAGTGGTTGATAATGCAAGCATAAGAACACAAGTCGCTTCAGGAAACATAAATCTTTGTACGACTTTGGTGACCAATATGAGCCAATTATTTAAAAATAATTTCAATTTCAATTCCAATATTGGCTTTTGGGATACATCAAATGTTCAATCGATGTATGAGATGTTTTTAAATGCAGATTCATTCAATCAACCTATTGGTAACTGGGATACCTCCAATGTTACAACCACAAGAGGAATGTTTTACAGCATGCCTTTTAACCAGCCTATTGGTAATTGGAACACCTCTAAAGTTCAAGACATGCTTGGTATGTTTGAATTGAACAGTGCTTTTAATCAACCGATTGGAGGTTGGAATGTCGCATCTGTTACAACAATGGAAAAGATGTTTAAAAATTCTTCCTTCAATCAACCCATTGGTAATTGGAACACTTCGAGTGTGACCAATACGGCACAGATGTTTGATTCAGCAACCTCATTTAACCAAAATATTGGAAACTGGAATATTTCAAGTGTTGTTAATATGTATGGAATGTTTTCTAATTCAGATAGTTTTAATCAATTTATTGGTAACTGGGATACTTCTAATGTAACAAATATGTCTAATATGTTTCGCTATGCCGGATCCTTTAATCAAGATATTGGAAACTGGAATATCTCTAATGTTACTAATTTGTCATTTATGTTTGCTGAAGCACCATCGTTTAATCAACCTATCGGAAATTGGGATACATCAAAGGTTACTCAAATGACTGAAATGTTTTTTAAAACCAGTTTCAATCAAAATATTTCCTCGTGGTGCGTTAGTAATATTTCATCTGCGCCTCAAGGGTTTTCATTAACTTCCTCTTTAACATTAGCTAATTCTCCAAGATGGGGAACCTGTCCAACAGGAATCTCTACTCCAACAGGTGCGGGAACCGTCTCTAATCCCTACCTTATAAGTACTTTAGGAGAATTGAGATGGATTGCTCAAGACACCAACAGATGGGGATTAGTATACAAGCAAACAGCAAATATTAACGCCGATCCGTCAATAAATCTTAATAATCGTTCTGGACTAATCCCAATTGGAAATACATCTACCGCCTTTACAGGTAAATACAATGGACAGGGATTTTGGATTGATGATTTACATATTAATAGAAGTAGCTCAAGTAATGTAGGTTTGTTTGGTATTGTAAGTTCTGGTGAAATTATAAATCTTAAAATTTATGATGCCACTATTTATGGAGGTATAAGAGTTGGTGTTTTGGCTGGTGATGTTACGGGAGCATCAACCATTTCTAGTGTGACTATAATTGAGGGCAGTGTAACTGGTAGTATAACTATTGGAGGGGTTATTGGTAGAACCAGTTCTACAGGGAAGCATAGTTATTTAGCTTACTCTGGAACAGTATCCTCATTGATGAATCCAAGTAATCAAAATACTACTGATGGTAACAATGCCGGAGGACTAATTGGGAAAATGCAAAAGAATACGGTTTTAAGAAAAAGTTTTTTTAATGGACACATTTCAGGAGGTACGTTGGTTGGTGGCCTTGTTGGAAGGTCAGGTTCTACTTCTATGAACTTTAATACTGACAACCCCCCAAAAATTTACAATTCTTACAGTTTAGGGACAGTTTTAGCGACTAAACAGTATGGAGCTGCAGGTGGCGTTATAGGTGAAGGAGCTTATGTGGCTACTAACTGTTTCTCATCCTCGGTGGTATCATCCTCGCATCGGTATGGAAGTTTTGATGGGGGTGAAAATTCCTTTACTTGGAAATTTATCGGTAGTGGTAATTATACCAATAATAATTTAACATCCTCTCAAACAACATATGTAAATGGAGTTAATACCCAGCAGTTAAAAACAAAAGAGACCTTCAGTGGATGGGATTTTGACAACGTATGGATAATCTCTGGAAATATTAATGAGGGATACCCATTTATAAGAGGAAACAATGAACTAGATTTATTAGATTTTACTTTTATTCAAGACAGTTCTATCGGTTCACTTACCTTTACGACTCCGCTTTATAGTGGAACCGGAACACAGTCATTGCAGGCATCGGATGTGTTAGTTAGTATTTATGACCCTGACGGCACAATGTCTCTAACCAGCTCAAATCCTTTAAATTTCCAAGTATCTAGCGATAATAAGTCATTTATGTTTGGATGCTCACCAGTTGGTATTCCTTCTGGAAATGAGCAGCTTAGAATTGGTCCAGCTTACTCTGGGACGAATTCCTCCTCTACAGCTTTAAGTACAGCAACTATTTATAGTGGTGGTAGTCCTGCTCAGGCAAACAAATACCTAGGTGCAAATTTAGTTGCTGCTCCTGCATTCACCGTTTCAGTCACACAAGAAAAAACCAAAAAAGGGTTCACCACTCCAGGGCAGGTAGAATGGACATATTTTGTTCAAGATGGTTATGGAACTGGTAGAAGTAGATTGCATATTGACCACAGGGAGTTTTCAAGCCAAGGAGTAAAACCAGAAGACCTTACTCATCTCCAATACGCGGATATATATAACGGCCCTGTTATTTATAAATCAGGGGGTATAACTGATTGGGGTATATATGAAGTACCCACCTCCTTCTCTGCAATTACAAGTTCCACTTATGGAAGCAATGTGATAAGAAACACAGGAACTGGAGAGTATGCACTAAAACTGGAATTTACCTTCGCAAACTATCAAGACAATATTGTGGAGCCCGGAGAAACTGTTTCACTTACAGCTGAGTTTTCAAGGTCATTATTATCCACTCCAACTATGAATGTGGAATATGTTGTTTCTGAAGCAACTACAACGACGCAACAATACTCTGTTATTTCAAAAATACAGGGTTCAGTTTTAAATTTAGCCTCCAATACTTGGGCATTTAATTTTACCGTTTCCAATACTTTACCTGTTTTTGATGCAGATAGAACTGTACAACAAATTTTATCTAGTCCTAATCCACAATTTTTCCAAAGATTTGGTGGTATGCGAATTTTACCAAGTGCTATTGCATCAGATTCCTTTGGACGATCCGCTCAAACTACAAGTGCATCAGTTACATTGAAAATGGCCAAAATTTACTTGGATTCTAATGGAGTAACCGTCAAATGTCCAACTGCTAATGTGTCTGATACAGCAGTGATAAATGGTAAACAGTATATTGTAGTTGATGAGCAGGCACTTAGAACAAGGGTGAATAACGGAAGTGATGTTTCGTGTGTATGTACTTCCAAAGTAACCAACATGAGTCTTTTATTTAAAGACAAATCAAATTTCAATGGAGACATAAGTTCTTGGGATACCTCCAATGTTGTAAATATGCAGAAAATGTTCCAGAGCGCTACTTCCTTTATTGGAACATCAACTCTATCGTCTGACGTTTTATCCTACTGGGATACATCAAGCGTTAATGATATGTCTTATATGTTCTCCTATGCTGCGTCCTTTACTGGACAATTAAGTAATTGGGATACATCTAATGTTTCAGCTACAAATGAAATGTTTAGATCTGCTCACTCTTTCAATGGAAATATTACAAATTGGAATACATCAAAGGTTACAACCATGTATTATATGTTCCAGGATGCAAGGAAGTTTAAAGGTCATCTTATTCCTTGGGATGTTTCCTCTGTTACTAATATGGAAGGAATGTTTTACGGTGCTACCCTATATAATGATAGTATGAATGGATGGAATGTTTCTTCAGTTACCAACATGAAAGATATGTTTAGAAATGCAACCTCATTTAATTTTGGTTTATTTGGTACTCCCAATGTTACGGCTAGTGTCACCAATATGGCTAATATGTTTAGAGGAGCAACAGCATTCAACGTTAATATTGGCAGCTGGAATACCTCAGGTGTTACCGACATGAGATCTATGTTCCAAGATGCCTCATCGTTTAATCAGCCAATTGGAAACTGGGATACCTCTAATGTTACTAGAATGGAGGGAATGTTTAACAATGCAGATGCCTTTAATCAAGACATCGGAAATTGGAATACTTCCAAAGTAACCAACATGTATTCTATGTTTAGATTAAATTCAGGCTTTAATCAAGATATTGGAAACTGGGATACTTCCAGTGTAACAAACTTCTCTTACATGTTTAATAGCGCTACTGCTTTCAACCAAGATATTGGCAGATGGAATACCTCCAATGCTACAAGCATGGCAAAAATGTTTAGAACGGCAAGCGCCTTCAACCAAGACCTATCTGGATGGTGCGTCCCAAATATTTCTTCTCTGCCAGATAGCTTTAAAACACAATCTCCTTTAAGTAATGACAATACTCCTGTATGGGGAACATGTCCAAGTCCATCTGTTTCACTAACACATAACCTTCCACCTGCGAGGGCAAGTACCGCAAACAGCTCTGAACCTTTTACCATAACAGCTCAGTTTTCTGCATCAATGTCTCCAACACCAACTATTTCAATAAGTGGTGTAGTATCCAATACAGCAATGACAAGAGTTTCTTCATCAACTTGGATTTATACAATGAATACTAATGTGGTCACAACTACTGTTTCTTCCATAACAGCTACAGTAGCAGGAGTGAGTTCTCTTGGGAGAACCTATGTTGGAACCGATACCCTTGTGATTTACATCGATAGAAGCCCACCTTCTTTTGAAAACTTAGAATTATTATCCAATGGAACATTTGCAATAACATTTACAGAACCTATTTACAGTGCATTTACATCTAGAATAGCTACTGGAACTATATCCGCTCAAAATATATCTCTTTCTTTAACTGGTGGTACAGCATCTCTAGTTTCTCAAAATCCAACCTCCATTACAGCAAGTGGAACAAACCGGTTTTTATTTGGGTATAGCACATCGGGAAGTATTTCTGGCTCAGAAAAATTAATTGTCAAAAGATCCACTTCCAACCCACTTTATGATTTAGTTGGAAATGAAATGTCAGCGACAAATTCTTATGTGTTAAATCTATTAGATGATCAAGCCCCATTCATTAGCTATGCCCAGTTAAATAGGGAAAATTCTAATGTTGGAATTGTATATAATGAAAATATCTTTGGAGGAGCCAATACCCAATTTAATTCATCTACCTCTAGCTATACAACCTACACTATCCCAACTAAAAGGACAAATACAGGAAGCTGGGATCCATGGACTTACAATTTTGATCTTAATGTTCCCTCTGGATATATCGTTACAAAAGTTCAATTTACCTTTGATGCAGTAGACCAAGGTTGGGGCAATACGAATGGTAAAGCGACTATTAAACTTAATAGCACTCAAGTTGGAAGAGCAACACTTACCCATTCAGTGCAAAGTTTTGATGTGTCTAACGCTACCTCTTATCCAGATTTTAACTATAATGGTACAAATTCACTTAAATTTTATTTCGTTGGTTATCCAGGGTGGAGTTCCACTACAACAAATGGTGTACTTAAAATTTATTATACACCAGTTTCTGTAAGTGCGGGCAATTTTCAGTTAACAATGACTGGTGGAAATGCGAGCCTTTCCGCAAGTACACCCTCCTCGTTTAGTCTGGTAAATAACATTGTGAATCTAGGTTTACCTATCCAAGGTACTCCAAATGGACAAGAAATTTTGTCTATTAATATTCCTGGAAACTCTGTTTACGATTCGACAGGTAATGCTGCAACCTCTACTTTAGCATCCTTTACTTTATATAATAAAGGGGTTTCGCAAATAAGCACCACTACCCTTTCCAATACAAATTCTAAAGTACTTGTTACTTTTAGCAAGGACATTGGAACCTTTGGAGTATTTGAGGGAGATGAACCTAACAACGCAGGAGGAGACGAAAGTAAAGGTCAAATTTTCCCTAACGGGGCTATAAACGACCACAATTCCACATTTGATAAATCACATAATATCATAGAATTTAACTTCTTAAAAAGGACTGAAAATGGATATTCATATATTGGGGACTTTGAAGGACACAGCTATTTTATAAGTAACGGTATCTCCACTTGGGAGGCAGCAAATACTTCTCGAAATAACACCCAAGGATATTTAACTGTAATAAAATCTCAGGCCGAAAAAGACTTTATTATTCAAAATGTTGGAAATAGATTAACTGGTGAAGGTGGTTGGATCGGTCTTTATCAAGACCAAAATGATGCAAATTATTCTGAACCAGCCGGGGGTTGGAAATGGGTTACGGGAGGATATGCAAATGTGAGAAGTGGGTTTAATAAAAACGCAGTATCCCTTTCTATAAGTGGTGGAACAGCAAGTCTTACTACTACCGTTCCTGTTTCAGTAGTTCAAAATGATGCCAGAAACTTCCTTATGGAATTACCGTTAGCTGGAGATGTTTCTGGTCAGGAGTCTGTAACTATAAACATATTAGCAAACTCACTTTTTGATGTTGATGGAAATGCACTTTCCACAAATCAAACAAATAACTCAGTGCGCTTGGGAGATACTAAAAAACCAGTGATAATTTTAACTCACAATAAAACAGGGCAATATGTACTTTTAAAAGGCGGAGCAGCAGTAAGTTTAACTGCTGAATCTGACGAATTATTATCATCCAATCCAGTATTGTCGTTCTCTGGTCTGACAAGCGTAACTATGACACCAAATAATAATAGCACAAATACTTGGGGTTACCAGTGGACAACTCCTCAGAATTTTAATGGTACGGTAACAGCAAGCGTTGAAGGTGTTGATTTAAAAGGCAATACGTCACAAAGGACAAATCAAACGGAAATTTATTATACAATTGATAATATAGCTCCCTTCATTGAAAAAGCTAAATTAATTAATGATTCTTTGGTGAGACTCTCATTTAACGAAAAACCTGTTAAACTTGCCAATACAACTAATACTATTCTTGTGCCCGAAACATTTTCTTTAAGCACATCACAAGGATCACTTACTCTTACTAGTACCACACCTACGACAGTTACTCAAAATAACAACATAGTTGACATTGGATTTGGATTTTCAGGTAAGCCTTCCAGGGGTCAAACCCTTACAATAGTTAACAGAAACCCTATTTACGACATGGCGGGAAATGTAACCTTAGCACAAGTATCTAGCAGAACTGTTGAACTCAAAGTAGATGAGGATGGCGATGGAGTAAAGGATGAATTTGATCAATGTCCTGGAACGCCTCAAGGAGAGGAAGTGGATGCAAATGGATGTTCAAAAAGTCAATTCGATGGAGACAAAGACGGAGTACCAGATTATTTAGACCAATGTCCAGGTACACCTTCGGATGAATCAGCTGACGCAAATGGTTGTTCTCCTAGTCAAAAAGATGATGATGGTGATGGAGTAAACAATAAAATAGATTTATGCCCTGGAACTCCAAAAGGCAGAGATGTTGATACATATGGGTGTACTAGAGAACAGTCTGATCCTGATAATGACGGAGTACACAAAGTAGACGACTTGTGTCCTGACACTCCTAAAGGAAGAATTGTTGACGATACAGGTTGTGCTATAAAAAACAATGACGAAGACTTCGATGGCGTGCCAAATGAAGACGATAGATGTCCCGATACACCTCCTGGAGCAAAAGTAGATGACAAAGGATGTACCCTAAATCCAGATGACGAGGATTTAGATGGAGTATTAAATGAATTCGATGAATGTCCAGATACACCGATAGGAGTTCTAGTTGATGACAAAGGTTGTAGTAAAAAACAAAGAAAAGAGTTAGAAGATTTACTTGATGACGATGGAGATGGAGTTCCAAACCCTCTTGACAGATGTCCTGACACACCAATAGGAACGATAGTAGATATTTCAGGTTGTTCACAAGTAAAAGTTGATCAGATAATTAGTACGGATTCTGACTTGGACGGAGTTCCAAATGAAGAAGATTTGTGTCCAGATACTGAAAGAGGAGTTCAGGTCGACGCTTTCGGTTGTAGAATTGATCAAAAAGATTCAGATTTCGATAAGGTACCAGACGATATTGATTTTTGCCCGAATACTCCAATTGGAGAGCCTGTTGATGATAATGGATGTTCAAAAAGTCAAAAAATAAAAGACTTGGATTTGGATGGTGTACCAAACGAAGAGGATAGATGTCCCGATACTCCTTTTGGACAAGCTGTAAATCAATATGGATGTTCTCCAAAGCAAGTAAGTCTAGATAGAGATATGGATGGTGTTTTAGATGAGTTTGATCTTTGTCCAAAAACAAACCTAGATGATAAAGTTGACAGTAGCGGTTGCGCAGAAGGTCAATTAGACGATGACAAAGACGGAGTTATAAATGATCTTGACAGATGCCCAGATACACCGGAAAAAGCAATTGTTGACGATTTTGGCTGTGAATTGTCCCAATTAATTAAAGATGATGACGGAGATGGGGTAAGAAATGAGTTAGATTTGTGCCCCGGAACACCTCCTGGAGCTACAGTTGATAAAGACGGGTGTACCTTTAAAGCACCAAAAATATTCGCACACACCTTCAATCAACTTGAAAATAAAAGGGATGATGATGTCTCAAATGTTAAAATTAAACTTGGAGAAATCTTGGTCGAAGATACTAATAAAGATACCAATCCTTTGGACAACGATGTTCAACTAAGAATTGTAGATGGTGAAGACTCGAATATGTTTAGATTAGAAGGTAGAAATCTATATTTAGTTTCGGGTTTGGATTACGAAAGCAAAACAATTCATTCTGTTATTCTAGAAGCAACTAACAACTTAGGAATTAGTAGTCGAAGTGGGATAATTTTAATGGTTGATGATATACCAAATTCATTTACAAGATCCATTTTTAATATTTTGGTTTTCAATGTCGCAAATGAAGTTGCTGGTCCAAAAGTTGACCACAGTAGATACTATAATCCAAAAGCTGCAAGAGGTGGTGTTGGAAGATGGAAAATCAAAAAACAAATTTCCGGAGGAAACGATGCGCATCTATTTGAAGTTAAAAGCAGAACTAAAGGAGGAGGTAAGTCAGAAGATTCAGATGACTACCTAGCATTCATAAATCCACCTGACTTTGAAAATCCACAAGACCACAACAGAGACGGAATATATGAAGTTGAAGTTATAAATATTAATACCGCTGACGGGGAGGCAACCATGCCAATTGTGGTTACCCAAAGTAATATTGTTGTCCCTGAAAACGATCCAACAGCAATACAACTTCAAGCTGTGCCGGCTTCTGCTTCAGACGACTCTGATGGCGACGGAGTAATTGATATTTTAGACAACAGTCCATTTGTTGCAAACCCAGACCAAAGTGATGAAGACGGTGACGGAGTTGGCGATGCTACAGATGATGCTGACCATGACGGAGTCTGGAACCCTTACGATACTTGTGAAGATACTCCATATGATACTATTGTTGATGCAGACGGATGTGCGATCTTCTATTTAGCACCGAACAGTTTTTCCGTTAATAAGTCTGAAAAATGTGAAGATCAAAACTCCATTAAAGTTGGATTCAATGATAATACTTATCAATACAATATAAGCGTTAATGGAGTAGAGCAAAATGATAAACCCATAAAAAGCTCCTCTTGGGAAATGAACAATCTTATTTCTGGCAACTACGAAATTTGTATTACCGTTGAGGGGCAAACAAAAGATACTTTTGAAAGATGTTACAACATTAATGTAAATAACCTTAACCCTTTAAATGTCTTCAGCAAAAGCCCTAGTTCCTCTAAAACAATAAAATATTCTTTATCCGGATCTGGAAAATATATTGTTAGCCACAATGGAAACACATTTGAAACCTCAGATTCGGAGATTGAAATTAAAATGGATAAAGGTTTAAATAACGTTAAGATTTCAACCGGTGTTGAATGTCAGGGTATTTTCGAAAAGAACTATTTTAACTCAGAATCCGTTTTTGTAAGCCCAGTTCCGTTTAATAATGAAATAAATATATTCGTTGGAGGGACAGATAGAAAAGTTTTATTAGAACTATTCAACGCTAATGGAAGGCTATTAATCTCTGATACTTTTTCCTTGGATGATAATCTCAGAGACATAAATCTAGACACTTCAGGTTTACCTCAGGGTAGTTATATTCTTAAGGTTAATGGGCAACATGTTTCAGATTCTAAAATAATTATTAAAGAATGATGAGAATTTTAAAAATTAGACATTTATTACAAATTTTATTTTTGTTATTGTTCCTTTGTTGTTCAAAAGATGATGTTGAAAATACAGGAAGACCTGGGATTCCAAATCTTGTTTTTCCAGAAAACAATACACCCTGTCTAGATACATTTGTAATTAATGACACCCAAAGCTCAGTGACTTTCAGATGGTCATTAACTAGAGATACAAATTCATACAGATTATTTGTTACAAATCTTTCGACTGATGAGCTTCAACAATTCTCATCAGAAAATACTGAGGTAACAGCAACGCTAAACCACGGAGAACCTTATTCATGGAAAGTAAGAGCATACGGTCCGAAAGGTACATCCCCATCTGAAAGTGAAATATGGAAGTTTTATCTTTCTGGTCCAGCAATTGATAATTACGCCCCATTTCCTCCAGAACTCACCTTCCCTATTTCTGGTTCTACTGTTACACCTATTAATAATTTAATACCCTTGCAGTGGAGTTGTAGCGACGTTGATAATGATTTATCTTCATATGAGATATATCTTGATAAAGTAGACGGCACAACCTTAATTAAAATTATTGATCATGAAAGTGAGACAACAACCCTAGATGCTGAGGTTGAACAAGGTTTTGTGTATTATTGGAAGGTAATTGCAAAAGATGCTCAAGGAAACGAAAGTGATTCAGGAGTATATTCTTTTAGAACAAATTAAGATTTTTTTTTAAAAAAAAATCTCCTAAATACTTTATTAGAATTCCTAAAAAAATACCCTCTACTAAACCGAAGAGCAAAGTAAATAACATTGTTATAAAGACATATGATAATTCAATTTTATCCTCCTTCCATAACTTGAATATCAATTCAAGATCAAAAAGAAAATATACAGAATATATTATGATTGCAGATATCACGGACTGGGGTAAATAATAAATAACTGGTGTTAAAAATAAAATTGTAAACAAAATTATGATGGATGACACAATACTAGTAATTTGTGTTTTTCCGCCAATTTTGTATGCCAGAATTGTTCTGTTAAAACTCCCTGCTGAGGGCATCGATCCAAAAAAAGAGCTTATAAATTTGGCCAAACCTAAGGAAATATACTCTTGATTTAACTTAATTTTCTTTGGCTGATTAGGTTCTAGTTTTAAGGCCATTATGGAGCTACCAATTGTAGCAATGACAGCAATTCCAAGTGCCCCTGGTAGGTACTTTATTGCATCTAACTTGACAGTTGGGAAAATTAATTCAGGTAATCCTCTTGGAACGTTACCAATTAAGAGTAATCCATATTTTTCAAATTCGAATTCGTAGGATAAAATTCCAGTTATTATAACTAAAGAAATAGAAGTTGGAAATCTTGGAAAAAAAATTGCGAAGAGAAAAAGAAAAGTAATTGAAATTAAAAACAAAGCTGTGTTATAAAATTTTAATTCGTTTAGATGAGTAAACAAATAGGGTATTTTTTTTAATCCATCAACAGGAAATTCCATACCAAATGCAGTTGAAAGTTGAGATGCAATAATAAAAATAGCTGCTGCTTGAATAAAACCTGATATTATGGATTTTGGTATGTATCTTAAAAACTTTCCAAGTCCAAAAAATCCAAAAAGTAATTGAATTAAACCTACCATAATTCCAAGAATCACAAGATCGTTTATATAATCTGTGGTGAAAGGCTTTACATTTTGAGAAAGAACATTAAAACTAAAAATTGATATTATTGCAACAGGTCCTACATTTAAATAATTGGAACTCGATAAAAATCCATATATCAATAAAGGAATAAATGAACCATAAAGACCGTAGACGGGTGGTATTCCAGCTAAAATTGCAAAAGCGATAGCTTGAGGAATTGTGACTATACCTACTGTGATACCCGCTAATAAATCATCTAAAAAAGAATATTTATTTGGAAAATTAAAAATTTTATTTAACATATTTTACAAGTTACAAATAGACTTTGTATTTGGTAGTTTTTTTATTACAACTAGGAATTTGATATTAACAAAGTCCTCAATTAAGTTAATAAATAGGTTTAAAATCAGTGATGAAATTTCGCTAATAAAAATTATTTTTTTTAGGTTTGGAAATAAATATTTGATGCGAATGGAAAATGTTGAATGCTTAATCATTGGAAGTGGGCCCGCTGGATATACCGCTGCAATCTACGCTGCTAGAGCAGATTTAAATCCTGTAGTTTACACAGGTATGGAACCTGGTGGACAACTTACCACTACAACAGATGTAGACAATTTCCCAGGATACCCTGATGGGATTGAGGGACCAATCATGATGAAGGAATTACAAAAACAAGCTGAAAGGTTTGGAACTGACGTAAGAATAGGACATATAACCCAAGTAAAATTAAATTCCGAAAAAGGAAAAATGCATACTGTAACAATTGATAAAGATAAAACCATACAGGCAAAAACAATTATTATTTCTACTGGAGCCAGCGCTAAATACCTCGGTTTACCCAGTGAACAAAGACTAATAGGTGGCGGTGTATCTGCTTGTGCAGTTTGCGACGGTTTTTTCTTTAAAAATCAGGAAGTTGCAATTGTGGGAGGTGGTGATACAGCAGCCGAAGAAGCTACTTATTTAGCAAAAATTTGTTCTAAAGTGACGATGATTGTAAGGAGAAACAAAATGAGAGCATCTAAAGCTATGCAACACAGAGTAAATAAAACCAATAATATTGAAATTCTTTATGAAACTGAAATTTCTGAAGTATTAGGAGAAAAGGTCGTTGAGGGGATTGAGGTTATAAATAACAAAACGCAATTAAAAAGTAAAATTTATTTGTCTGGACTTTTTATAGCGATAGGACATAAACCTAATACAGAAATTTTTCGAGGTCAGGTTGAAATGGACGATTTAGGTTATATATTGACAAAAGGTAAATCAACAAAAACAAATAAGCCTGGGGTATTCGCCTCAGGTGATGTTCAGGATAAAGAATATAGGCAGGCTGTAACTGCAGCAGGAACTGGTTGTATGGCTGCTCTTGATGCGGAAAGATATATTGGAACTCTCAATTAATTTTCCCCAATTTTGGAATTATTATAGACTCAAGTTGAGAAATTTTAAAATTTGTTTGTGTTCCCTCTCTCATTGTTTTTAAAATAAACTCTTCATTTTTAAGTTCTTCATCACCTAGCAGAATAACATATTCAATCTTTTTAGTATTTGCATAAGATAATTGCTTTTTTAGTTTAGAATCTTGTGGATAAAATTCAGATTTAATACCATTAGCTCTTAGTTTTTTTAAAATTGAATTGCAGGTTAAAGCTGTATTCTTTCCAAAATTTGCAATTAAAACATTTACCTTATTATTCAAATCTTCTGGAAGTAATTTGAATTTCTGCATTACCATATAAAGTCTCTCAAATCCAACAGAGATACCAACACCACTAAGATTTTTTTTACCAAAACTTTCAGTTAAATTATCATATCTACCTCCACCACCAATAGAACCTATTTCTGGAAAATTTGGTATTACTAATTCAAATATTGATCCTGTGTAGTAACCTAGACCTCTTGCTAATGATAGATCAAATTTTAAATCTATTGACTCAAGACCACTAATGAGTTCAATATTGTCAATAATAAATAATAGTTCGTTTATACCCTCTGAACTTATTTTAGACCCTTCAAAAACTTCTTTAATCCTTTCTAACTTACTTTTATTTGATCCCTCATCCAAAATAAATTCTTCTAATATTTGAACTTTATTTTCAGAAAAGTTTTGTTTGATCAATTCTTTTTTAACTCCTTCGAATTTTATTTTGTCTAATTTGTCTAGAATTGTTGTAAATTCAACAAATCTGCTTTCAAAACCAAGAAGTTCGGAAAACCCGTATAAGATTTTTCTATTATTAATTCTCAATAAAACACCTTTTAGTCCTATGTCATGGATTATTCTATCATAAAGCATACATAGTTCAATTTCTTGCCACAAAGAATTACCTCCAACTATATCCGCGTCACATTGAAGAAATTCTTGAAATCTACCATATTGGGGCCTGTCTGCTCTCCAAACTGTTTGTAATTGATATCTTTTAAAAGGGAAGGTTAGTTCATTTTGATGTTGAACAACATATCGAGAGAAAGGTACTGTTAAATCATATCGTAGAGCTTTTTCTGATATTGAACTGGCAAACTTAGAGTAATTTTTTCTTTCATACGAGTTTAAATCAGCCTTTGATAATTTCTCACCATTTGATAGGATTTTGAAAATTAATTGTTCTCCATCGTTTCCATATTTACCTGTAATGGTCTCAAGCTTTTCAAAAGACGGTGTCTCAATAGGTTCGAATCCAAATAATTCGAAATTAAATTTAATTTTTTCCTTAACAAAATTTCTCAAACCGACTTCGTAAGGAATAAAATCTCTAGTCCCTTTTGGAATTGATGGTTTCATACAACATACAAATATGCAAATTTTAGTATGCTTATAACAATTAATTGAAATAATTGTTCATGAAAAAATAATCGACTACTTAGCTGGTTTTTTATTTGTTTCAGCTATAACTTCAAAAGGATATTTAATAATAACTTCTCTGTGTAGCCTAAGAGTTGCTTCATAAGTCCCTAACCTTTTGATATTCCTACCGGGAATTATGATGTATTTTTTGTCTAATTGGTTTCCTTCTTTTGAGAAAGCATCAGATAAGTTTTTAGAATTAATTGACCCAAAAAGCCTATCACCTTCGCCAACTTTAGCAGGTATTTTTAAATTAGTTTTTAAAATAGCATCAGCTAATTTTTGTGCTTCCTTAACTAATTTTTGATTTTTTTTTGTTTGTTGTTTTATATTTTCAGCAAGAATTTTCTTAGCAGATTCAGTCGCTAAAACAGCTTTACCAGTTGGTATTAAAAAATTTCTACCATAACCATTTTTCACAATGACTATCTCGTCCTTAAACCCTAAATTCTCTATATCCTGTTTTAATATTAATTCCATAAAAATCACTTTAACATGTCGCCAACATAAGGCATTATAGCTATGTGCCTGGCTCTTTTAATTGCTTTAGAAACTTTTCTTTGATATTTCAAGGAAGTTCCAGTTAGGCGTCTTGGCAATAATTTTCCCTGCTCATTAACAAAGTTAATTAAAAAGTCAGGATCTTTATAGTCAATATATTTTATCCCAGATCTTTTAAATCTACAATATTTTTTTTTTGATGTGGTGGTAATATTTAAAGGGGTCAAATATCTAATTTCACCCTCTTTACGGCCTTTACTTTGTTCTTCTATAGTTGACATATTATGATTTTGATTTAGACTTTAACTTTTTGACCCGTTTTTTGGCCCATTCAATAGCAAATTTATCAAGCTTGACGGTGAGATAACGCATAACTCTTTCATCTCTTCTAAATTCAATTTCAAGTAAATCAATAGCGCTAGGATCAACGGTGAATTCAAATAAATGATAAAATCCACTTTTTTTGTTTTGAATAGGATAAGCAAGTTTTTTCAAGCCCCAATTTTCTTTATTAATAAACTTCGCTTTTTTGTCATTAAGGAATAACTCAAATTTATTTACTGCTTCCTTTATCTGATCTTCAGATAAAACGGGATTGAGAATGAAAACAGTTTCATAATGATTCATAAATTAACTTTTGGATTGCAAAAATAAACTAATTTGGAGGATTAGACAAAATAATAACTCTTTAATACCAAAATAGTTGAAATTTAATTTGGATCAATATCTATACTGCATTTTATATTCCTAAATTTTGATATAGATTCAAAAGATAATATTGATTTCATTAGGTGTTTCTTGATTTTTTTTCTAACTATTGTATTTGGATGCTTAATTAATACATGTTTTATGTGTTGATTTTTTATTCTAGTAATATGGGGATCGAACGGGCCATAAATTGGATAGATGAATCCATTACTTAAAGACTGAAAGAGCCAATTGCTAGCCACTAAAAGTGTTTCTAAATCTTTTGATTTCAAAATAATTTTAATGAGTCGGTAAAAGGGGGGATAATTAAATTGATTTCTTTCTGCAATTTCATTTTTATAAAAAGCGTCATGGTCTTGTTTTTTTATCAACTCAAAAATATTGTTATCAGATGAAAATGTTTGTATTATAACTGACCCTTTAATTGAAGACCTTCCGGCTCTTCCAGCTACTTGAGTTAAAGTTTGAAAAGCTTTCTCATTTGCCCTAAAGTTCGGAAAAAATAAAATATTATCCGCATTTATAACTCCAACCAATCCAACATTTTTAAAGTCCAATCCTTTGGTTATCATCTGGGTTCCTATTAAAATATCAATTAGATTGTTTTCAAATTTTTCTAAAATTTTGTCTACTGAATATTTACCGCGTGTTGTATCCAGATCCATTCTATCAACATTAGCTTTAGGGAAAAATGATTTAATTTGCTCTTCAATTTGTTGAGTTCCGTAACCTTTCATATCAATTTTTATACTACCACACTTTAAACATTTTTTTTGGTTTTTTTCATTAAATCCACAGTAATGACATTTCAAAGAATTATTATATTGATGAAAAGTTAGCGAGACATCACAGTTTTTACATTTGGGAATGTGTCCACAAGTGACACATTCAGTAATTGGAGCATATCCCCTTCTATTTTGGAATAATATGATTTGTTGTTCTAGTGATAATTTCTTTTGAATCGCGTTATAAAGTTCTGGTGTTAGCAATCCTTTCATTTTACCTGCTTTATAATAAATTTTCATATCAATACATTTAATATCTAACGGATCTGTAATTTGGTACTTCTCTTTGAGTTTTACATAACCATATTTGTTATTTAAAGCATTAAATTTCGATTCTAAAGACGGTGTTGCAGAACCTAAAATTAATTTTGCATTATGTATTTGTGATAATTTAATTGCTGAGTCTCTAGCATTATATCTTGGTGCAGGGTTTTCCTGCTTAAATGAAGAATCATGTTCCTCATCAACAACAATTAATTTTAGATTTTGAAAAGGTAAAAAAATAGAAGATCGAGCACCAACAATCATTCTGGCCTTTTCCTTATTGTTAAGAACATTATTCCATACCTCAAACCTTTCTTCATTTGAAAATTTTGAATGGTAGACTGATAAATATTTTCCAAAGATCTTCTTTAATCTACTAACCATTTGAATAGTTAAAGATATCTCAGGCATCATAAATAAAATTTGAAATCCCTTTTTTAAAAATTTATCTATTAGGTGAGAATAAACTTCCGTTTTACCAGATGAGGTAACTCCTTCAAATAAAACAATTGAATTCTGCTTCCACGCATTAAAGATTTTTTCTTTAGCCAAAAGTTGTGGCTTTGATAACTTTGACAGGTCAAAAGTCTCACTGAAATTAACTTTATATCTGTCTTCGCTGACTGTTTTTTCCAATAGAATGTTAAGGTCTAACATTGCTTTCAATGTTGAACTATTTAATCTACAATTCTTTTTTAACACACTGTACTCAATCCATTCACCTCCAGAATTGTTTTCTAAAATGTATTCAATGATTTTAGTTTTTCTTGGTGAATTTTTAAACTCTAACCTAAAATTATTTTCATTTTTTGATTTAGTGTATCTATTATGTAGTTTATAATATTTTAAAAGCTTCGGTTTATATTTTTCTTTTACTGACTCGATAGAATTTACGTAGCCTTTGTCAAGAAGATTATTTACAGTCGAAAAAATATTTTTTTTGTTCAGTATTAACCTCACTTCGTCAATTTTAATTTTTTTAAGATCAAGTGCATCAAGAACTAAAATCTCTTCATCGGAGAGATTTTTATAGTCTATTTTTTTATTTAATTTTTTTTCCAATAAAGTTTCGCTTGAAAGTAAAAAACTACTAGGTATTGATGCTTTTAAAATCGCACCCATTGAGCATTGGTAATAATTACTCATCCATTCCCAAAATAATATTTGGTTTTTGTTTACTACTGAAAAATC
>CACPQA010000010.1 GCA_902635965.1 uncultured Bacteroidota bacterium | reverse complement strand
TTCCACACCCGGTATTGAAGTTACTAAAACAGTAACGATTACAGACAATGGTGATGGAGTTGTCGGGAAGGGTGATATTGTAAGATATGATATTGCAGTTGAAAACACAGGGAATATCATATTAAATAATTTAACATTAAATGACCTATTTAGAAATAATGCAGGAACTACATTGAATCTAAATTCTGGACCATCTTTTTCAGGTGCAGATCTAGGTTCTCCAGCTGGAACAATTAAAGCAAGTGAGACAGCCAACTATATTGCATTTTACATCATTGAACAATCTGCTGTTGATGCAGGTGGATTTAGTAACCAAGTACTGGTTAGTGCACAAACACCCGGAAGAGCAAATGTGAGCGATGTTAGTGATGACGGAGATGATACAGATGGAAACACAACAAATGACCCTACTGAAACATCAATAACTGCATCACCATCTCTAAAAGCGGTAAAAATTGCTCAAGTTACAGATAACGGAGATGGAATTACTGGTGTTGGTGATGTGATAAATTATTCAATAACTGTAAAGAATACCGGAAATATAACTTTAAATAATGTTTCTATAACTGATATTCTGAAAGACGGGTTAGGAAATGCTTTAAATCTTTCAAATGGACCGACCTACGGTGGGTCATCAATGAACTCAATTAATGGAATTTTAAAACCAAATGAGATTGCAACCTATAATGCCTATTTGATAGTTAATCAAAACCATGTAGATACTGGTCTTGTTTCAAATACAGTTACTGCTATTGCTAGTTCTACGGGGAATAATGATGTAAGTGATATTTCTGACAATGGTAATGATGCAGATGGTAATACTACAGATGATGCGACAATTACAAGATTTGATATGATTCCATCTTTAGAGGTCACCAAAACTGCATCTGTATTAGATGTAAATAATAGTTCCCAAAATGATTTAGGAGATAAAATTATTTATACCGTACAAATTTTAAATAATGGTAATGTTGCAGTTAAAAATCTTACACTTGAAGATCAACTATCGAATTCAAATAATACTGTTTTAAATTATACTCAACCTTTGACGTTCAAAACAAATTCTCTTGGGTCTAGTGTAGGAAATCTAAAAGTTAATGAAGTCTCAACCTACACAGCTACTTATACAATCACACAAGCCGATATTGACGCAGGAAAAGTTTTAAATACAGTTACAGCCAGAGCAAGTGATCCACTTAACTCATCTGGAACTTCAGATAAGAGTGATGACGGTGATGACACTGACGGAAATACAACTGATGATCAAACTGAAGTCTTATTAGCTCAAAATCCAAAGATAGAGGTCACCAAAACAGCTAATGTAGTAGACTTAAATAATAGCAACTCTAACGATATGGGTGATAAAATTGTTTACACAATAACTGTCGCTAACACGGGAAGTGTTACTCTTTCTGGAATTACTTTAAATGATACTTTAACAGATGGTGACGGTACAGCACTTTCATTAAATTCAGGACCGACATTTAATTCAGCAACTCAAGGATCAAATCAAACAAGACTTCTTGTGGGAGAGGTTGCAACTTATACTGCAACTTATACAATTAGCTTGCAAGCAGCAAACTCAGGAAGTATAAATAACACTTTACAAGCCACAGGTAGCAGTCCAAACAACATTAATAACGTAACAGACGTTTCTGATGATGGTGACGACACGGATGGAAATACGACCAATGATCCAACTGTTGTTTTAACGGTTTCTCAAGGTGCCATTGAAGTAACTAAAACTGCATCTGTAACAGATAATAATAATGACAATTCTAATGGTGTTGGAGATACGATTAACTATACAATTACAGTTGAAAACAAGGGAGGTCAAACAATTACTGGAATTACTTTGGTTGATACACTCACGGATAACAATGGTGTGTCATTAAATCTTAATACTGGGCCAACTTTTGTAAGTTCAACTGCTGGTTCCTCACAGGGAACACTGACTGCAGGCGAAAAAGCAACTTATTCTGCAACCTATATTATTGCTCAGAATCCGTCAGATAGTGGTGCTATCGTAAATAGAGTTAATGTAACAGCAAGTAGTCCAGGTAATACCGGCGATTTAACAGACGTAAGCGATGATGGTAATGACTTAGATGGTAATACAACAAACGACCCAACTATTGTTTATACATCTCTAGTGCCTTCTATTGAGGTTACAAAAATAGCTAGCGTGGTTGATAATGGAGATGGCATTAATGGTGCTGGAGACACAATAAACTATACAATTTCTGTAATAAATAATGGGAATGTAAACATATCAGGACTCAGCTTAGTGGACACTCTAACCGATGGTAATAATGGTGCTCTGACGCTAACAACAAATCCAACTTTCACCTCTAATTCACTCGGTTCTAACCAAGGCTCTTTAGTTATAGGGGAGACATCCACATACTCTGCAAGTTATTTAATATCTAATGCTGCTGCGTTAACATCAAAAATAAATAACACAGTTACCGCTACTGGTAGTTCACCAGGAGCTAATAATGATGTCTCTGATGTAAGTGACGACGGCGATGACACCGATGGAAATACTACAAATGATCCAACAGAAGTAATTATTGCTCCTTCAAAAGTTATAGAGGTGACTAAAAGAGCTACAGTATCCGATAATGGTGATGGAGTCAATGGAGCAGGAGATACAATAAATTATGTAATTACTGTTGAAAATAAAGGTAATGTTCAAATAACGGGACTTACTTTAAATGACATAATCACCGATGGAAACGGCACAAATTTAACATTAACGTCTGGACCAACTTTTGCTTCAAATTCTAACAACAGTCCACAAGGTACTATTGTTCCTAACGAAACATCAACTTACAATGCCTCTTATTTAGTTACTCAAGCTAACGCTGATACAGGAAGTGTTAATAATACTGTTACGGTTACTGGAAGTAGTCCAGGAAACACAAATGATGTATCAGATGTAAGTGACGATGGCGATGATACTGACGGAAACACTACAAATGATGCGACAGTTGTGGAATTTAACTTAAATAGTTCAATTGAAGTTACCAAAACAGCTTATGTGGTTGATAACGGGGATGGAACAACTAATTCAGGCGATACAATTGTTTATACAATCACCGTAAATAATAATGGAAATACAATAGTCAGTTCTTTGACTCTTGTTGATAACTTAAAGGATGGTAATAACAGAACCCTTCAACTTTCTTCTGGACCTGCATTCGTTTCTTCAACTCAAAACTCTGTTAGTGGATTTCTTGTGGTTGGTGAAACTGCTACTTACTCTGCAACATATTTAATTACCGATAGTGACTCTGCCACTGGAAAAGTGATTAATAGTGTTACTGCAACCGGTAGCTCACCGGGAAGCAATAATGATGTTACAGATATAAGTGATGATGGAGATGATAGTGACGGTAACACATCAAACGATCCCACAGAAATCGAAATTCAATCAATACCAGCAATTGAGGTTACAAAAACGGCTACTATAACAGATAACAACAACAACGGGATTAATGATACAAGCGACACGATATCATACACAATTAAAGTTGAAAACAAAGGAAATATTGTTGTATCAGGGCTTTCCTTTGTCGATAGTCTAACCGACGGAAATGGAAAAGATTTAGTATTAACTACACCACCAACATTCGTGTCCTCTAGTCAGGGTTCAGCAATTGGTATAATTCTTCCTGGAGAGACAGCAACATATGTTGCGAACTACATAATTGGTCAACGAGCCTCTGATACTGGAGTAATAAGAAACAGCATTGTATTCACGGGTAATAGCCCAGGTAAGGTAAGGGATGTTACTGATATAAGTGACGATGGTGATGACACAGATGGAAATACAACTGATGATCAAACTGAAATATTTACAGTATCAAATGTTGGTTTAGAGGTAACAAAAACGGCAAAAGTAACTGATAATGGAGATAATAAAATTGGTGCTGGAGATATTATTGAGTACACAATATCGGTTGAAAACAAAGGTAACTCAACCCTTAGTGACATTGTATTAGTTGATACACTGACGGATGGGGAAGGAAATAAATTATCTCTAAGCAATGGTCCATTTTTCTCAGGTGCTAGTCAACAATCAGGGGAAGGAAAATTAGTTGGTGGAGAAATTGCAACATATATAGCATTCTATATCATTGGAGAAAATGTAATTCCAACTGGTAAAATTGTTAATACGGCTGAGGTATCAGCAACAGGACCTAATCTTAATTATAGAATTTCAGATATAAGTGATGATGGAGACGATACTGACGGGAACACGGTGGATGACCCCACCATAGTTCTACTAGAAGAGACTCCGTTGATAGAGGTTACAAAGACTGCTACAGTTAGTTCAGATGACCAAATAATTGATTCAGGGGACTTAATAACCTACACAATCACTGTTGAAAATAAAGGTAATACGCCATTGAAAAATCTTATAATTGAAGATAATTTAAGTGATGCACTAGGAAATACTTTAAAATTATCGAATGGACCATTTTTCACTGGCTCAGATAAAGGGTCTAGTGAAGGAAAACTAAAAATTGGAGAAATAGCAACGTATATTGCATTTTACTCCATCGAACCTCAGGCTGCTGAAACTGGACTTATTATTAATTCAGTAAACGCATCTGCAGAAAACTTAGATGGAACTATACAAGTTTCAGATATTTCGGATGATGGAGATGACAATGACGGCAATATTTTAGATGATCCAACAGAAATTCAAATCACACCAAGACCTGAATTGGAAGTTACAAAAACAGCATCGGTCACTTCTAGAGATGAATTTATAGGAGCGGGGGATGTAATAACGTATACTATCTCAATAAGGAATACAGGAAACGTTCAAATCAATGATTTAACTATAGAAGATACAATGTATGATGGAAACGGTGGCAGAATTTATCTTAGCACAAATCCTTACTTTGTATCGTCATCTCAAGGATCAGATCAAAACTCGATATTACCAGGTGGTCTAGTCGTTTATGAAGCAGTTTACAACATTACTCAAGCTGATGCATATACTGGGTTTATCGAAAACATAGTCCAGGTGTCTGGTACGGTTCCAAATTATAATTTACCAATTTTTGATATCAGTGATGATGGAGATGATGACGATGGAAACACAACGGATGATCCAACAATTACAGAATTAGATAATCAGTTGGAATCTAAAATTGAAGTATTTACCCTTGTTACTCCTAACAGCGACGGGAAAAACGATTTTCTGTATATAAGAGGTATTGAAGATTACCCTAATAATTTACTGAGAATATTCAATAGATGGGGAGTTTTGGTATTCGAAGTTAAAAATTATCCTGGAAGGGTTAATTCAGATGCGTTTAGTGGATTTTCTAGAGGTAGGATAACTATTGATCAAAACGTTAAGCTTCCTCCAGGAACCTATTACTATGTGCTTACTTTCCCAGACGACGATAATCCTGGTAAAACAGAATATGTAGGTTATTTATTCTTATACAATGATTAAGAAAAAACTAAACATAAGGAAAATTATTTTAACAATTTTATTGTGTTTGACCTCTTTCTTAAATTTCTCACAACAAGAAGCTCAATTCACTCAGTACATGTATGCAACCCAAATTTTCAATCCAGCGTATTCAGGGAATAGGGGTATAATGAGTTTGAAGTTTTTAGGAAGATCACAATGGTTAGATATTGAAGGATCACCGAAAACAAGTATACTTGCCTTCGACACCCCAATAGGTAAAACCGAAAATATGGGACTGGGATTATCGGTTTTCAATGATCAAATTGGCCCCGTAGATGAAACAAATTTTTCTATAGATTATGCTTACTCTATAAGTTTTATGTTTTCAAAATTAACTTTTGGTTTAAAAGCTGGTTTGAACAGCATGGACATAAACTTTTCAAAACTAAATATATATGACAATACCGACCCCTATATCAACTATGTCATAGACAATAAGTTTCAACCTCAAGTTGGGGTCGGTATCTTTTTTAATTCTGAAAAATACTATTTAGGATTGTCTGCTCCAAATCTTTTGGAAAAAAGATTTTTCGAATTGGCTGAAAGCAGCTCTAGCTTTTTCTCAAGAGTATCTGATAACATACATTTTTATTTGATTGGAGGTTATGTTTTCGACTTACTACCGTCATTAAAATTTAAACCTGCAACTCTAGTTAAAGCTGTGAGAGGAACACCTTTGCAGTGGGACTTATCTCTGAATTTTTTGCTCAATAATAATTTTACTTTTGGCATTGCCAATCGTTTGGATTCAGCGATAACAGCTCTAGCCGGAATTCAAGTTTCAGATGCTTTAATGATAGGACTTTCATATGACTTTACTACTACAGAAATTGAAGATTACAGTTCAGGTAGTTTTGAGGTTTTTATTAGAATTGACTTTGGAACTAATAGAAAAATTTTAACACCAAGATTTTTTTAAATGAGTTCATGTAACTACATAAGACAATCATTTTTACTCCTCTTGGGATTAATTTTTTTATCACCAAATACATACTCTCAAAAAAGTCTAAATTCTGATTCAATTTATGTAATTGTAGGATCATTTAAGAATCAATATAATGCCATATATCTTGAGAGGGATTTAAGAAAAAAAGGATATAAAAATGCAGTTTCATTAAATCGAAAAAATGGATTTTACAGAGTTTCAATAGAGCGTTTTTCGGAAATAAACAAGGCTAAAAAATTCATCGAAGATAATCAACTTAAAAAGTCTGAGTTTTGGTATCAATATTCAAATGGTAAAGTAATCAACAATTACGATGAAAAATCAAATAATACTTCAGCTGGAATACTATCAAAATTTGTCGAAAAATCAGACAAAGAAGATAAATTAGATAATACCTTAAAAGAACCTTCAGAATCAGAAATAAAAGAAATTACACTTAAAACTAAGCAACAAAATAAATTTCAAAATAAACCGGAATCGGAAATAAATATCATAGACACAACTAATTTTCAACCTCAACTGACTTTAAAAGAAAATTTAGAGAGTGAAATTATAAATGAAGAAAAGCTAAATCCTTCAAATTTCACAGATAATAAAAAATCTGAATTTAATCTGGAAAATAATATTTATAATAGTTTTTCTTATAATAATCAAAATGGGAGATTTCAACCTCACCAAAACTTTAGAACAGATTCATTGTCCAGATTATATGAACGAAAATCTAGAGTACAAAGACAAAATATTTTTACTGCAAGAAATAATTTTGAATCTTACGAGTATTCTCCTGCAATTGAAAAATATTTAAAGATCGTAAGATCTGGAAGAGCCTCTAAGGAAGCTTATCAATTTTTAGCTTTGTCTTTTTTTAATAATAGTCAGTACGATTTGGCAACTATATGGTTCAATAAACTGATAAATACCTACCCAAAAGGACTTGATCCTGAAATATATTTTAAAGCTGCAATTTCGTTCAAGAGTATTGAAGCATACGAGGTAGCTGACCAGCTAACTGAAAAGTATTTAAAACTAACCAATAATCCAATTTCTCAAAATAACTATACATCATCTAAAAATTATTTGAATGACATTTTTGAATCAGAATTTATTTATCAGCTATTCGAAACAAAGATAAATTCCGGTAAATCAGACTTTGGTCCTAATTTCTACAGCAACAACGAAATTATATTTTCATCTTCGGAAGATGCCACAGGTAGTAAAAATTATGATTGGTCGAACGAACCCTTTTTAGATCTTTTTGTTGCGGAAATTGATTCTTTGGGAGAGCTTGTTGATAAAGAAAGACTTGGAGGGGAAGTAAATACAAAATATCACGAATCATCAGCGACCATATCAAAAGACGGTAAAACAATGTATTTTACTAGAAATAATTATTTCAATGGGAAATTGAGAAGATCAAGAGATAATGAGGTAAAGCTTAAAGTTTACAAGGCTACAAAAAATGACAATAATTCTTGGGGTTCAATTAAAGAGCTTCCCTTCAATGGCAATGACTTTTCGGTGGCTCACCCTGCTTTGAGTCCTGATGGAAAAAAATTATATTTTTCATCAGATATGCCAGGAACATTTGGTAAGTCTGATATATGGTTTGTTTATATCTATGATAATGAGGAATACAGTCAACCAATTAACTTGGGGCCAAATGTAAACACCGAGTTTAGAGAATCTTTTCCATTTGTTGATGATAGCTTCAACTTATTTTACTCAAGTGATGGTAAAATGGGACTAGGTGGTTTTGATGTATTTTCTTCCAAATTAAACAGTAGAGGCTTTCCCTCTAAAACCCAGAATTTAGGCATTCCACTTAACTCTCCTTTTGACGACTTTGGATTTGTATTTAAAAATCAATTAGGATTTGGATACTTTTCTTCAAACAGAAGTGGACCAAATGGAAGCTCCTCAGACCAAGTTTACAGGATAACAAGAACAATAAGGCCTAAAAAACAAGTGACCTTGTATAGAAATGAAGGTGTTCAAAACCAAGTTGAATACAGAAAAATTCAAGAATGTTCCCCATCAATTTCAGGTTCTGTTTACGATATATATACTAGAGAACTTTTAGTGGGGTCATTAGTTGAATTATTAAACCAAAATAATAACCCAATAGATGAAACCATTGCAGATGAAAAAGGTCAATTTTATTTTTCAAAGAGGGATTATTATTGTGAAAATCGATATAGAATTAGAGTTTCTAATGGTCTGGGATATAATATGAGATTGATTGATTTAATTTTTGATGATAGCCCAAATATAATCGAAAATGTAGGTCTAAAATGGAATAAAGAGTGCCTTCCTTATGATTTAATATGCTTACTTAACATAGAACCTATTTACTTTGATTTAGATAAGTATACTTTAAGACCTTCTTCAATAATTTCTCTTAATGAGGTTTTCAAAACCTTAATAAAATACCCAAATATGATTTTAGAGGTAAATTCTTACGCTGATTCAAGAGCTTCTATACCCTACAACAGAGTTTTATCTTTAAGACGCGCTCAGGTAACAAAATCATGGCTGGTTAAAAAAGGCATTGATCAAAATAGACTTGTCATTAAGGCATTTGGAGAAGAAAATATAGATAATTTGTGTGGGGATAATGTTGATTGCTCAGAAAGAGAATATCAATTAAATAGAAAATCTTCATTTAAAATATTAAAATTTTGATTTAAACATCGACCCCTATATCAACTAGGTCTTTTAGACGCGTTATCCTCAAGTGGGGTCGATGTTTATAAATTTTATTCCTTGATATTTGTATATTTAAGAAAAGTAAAAAATAATATTATGAAGTTTAATATAGGTATTTTTTTATGTATTTCTTTTGTAATTAATATTTCTGCTCAAAAAAAATACAGCACTAAATACATAAAAGAAAAAAAGATTTTAGCTAAAAAATTGACTCAAGAAAACCATAAAAAAACACAAATTATGGTTGACAAGGTTTTTAGTTTTGCTGAGCTTGGATTTCATGAAGTGGAATCTTCAAAATATCTCACCAATATTCTTGAAAATGCAAATTTTAAAATTGATTACAAAATTTCTGGGATTCCAACTGCATGGTTTGCAAAATGGAATAACGGGGATGGTCCAATCATTGCACTTGGTAGTGATGTTGATGGAATTCCCAAGGCTTCTCAGTATCCAGGAGTTGCCTACCATAAACCAATGGTTGAAGGAGCACCTGGTCATGGTGAGGGACATAATTCAGGTTTACCAGTTGTTATAACAGCTGCACTAGCTGTTCAAAAAATCATGAAGGAAAATAATATAAAAGGAACTTTAATTATTTGGCCAGGTATTGCCGAAGAACAACTTGGTTCAAAAGCTTGGTATGTTAGAGATGGATATTTTGATGACATTGATATGTGTATTTTCACTCACGTAAGCAGTAACATGTCTGTTTCTTGGGGACAAGCAAGAGGCACTGGTTTAATATCAGTTGAGTATACCTTTTATGGAGAATCAGCACACTCAGCAGGAGCTCCCTGGAGAGCAAGAAGTGCATTAGATGCAGCAGAACTTATGAATATTGGTTGGAATTATAAGCGTGAACATTTACACCCATTAAAGAGGTCACATTCGATATTTAGGAAATCTGGAGACCAACCAAATGTTGTTCCATCAGAAGCATCAATTTGGTACTATTTAAGAGATGTAAAGTACGATGGGATTATGAAAATGTATAATGATGCAAATAATATTGCAGAGGGTGCAGCTAAAATGACAGATACTAAATTTTCTTCAAAAGTTCTTGGTTCTGCATGGCCTAGACATTTTAATAAAGTAATTGCAGAAACAATGTATGAAAATATTAAAGAGGTAGGTTTACCATCTTGGTCAGAAAAAGACCAAAAACTTGCCAAGGCTGTTCAAAAAATTGTCAATTCAAGCAACCAAAATGGATTAGCTACTAAGCTTTCCAAAATTGGGATACCTGAAAAAAGATTTGTCAGTGGAGGGTCTGACGATATAGGTGATATTTCATGGAAAGTACCAACAGTTACTCTTCGATTTCCATCAAATATTCCGGGACTTCAAGGCCATCACTGGTCAAACGCAATAACCATGGCAACCCCAATTGCTCACAAAGGAGCCACTGCCGGAGCAAAAGTGGTGGCTATGACAGTGCTAGATTTTCTTTTAAATCCACAATTATTAAAAGAGGCAAAAAGTTATTATAAAAATGTCCAGCTTAAAGAGGACACTTATAGGCCAATGATTTCAAAAGATGACCCACCGCCAATAGAATTAAATACAACTATAATGTCAAAGTACAAACCGCTTTTGAGTAAATTTTATTATGATGAAACTAAATATGAAACCTATTTAGATCAACTGGGTATCGAGTACCCTACTTTAAAGGAATAAAAAAAGCCTCCTAGATGGAGGCTTTTGAATTAATTTTCACTTATAAATTTATACATAACAACTTTCTTTTTTAAATCTCTAAGTTTGGACCAATCCATTCCATTACGAGATACGTCAGATACGGTTCCTAAATTTGTTTTTAAAAAATCTTTGTACTCATCAAACCAATCAATTGTTACATGAGAAAAATAGTTGTCACTTCCGTAGTCATCAATTCTCCTGTGAAAATTCCAACCAACTCGAAGAGAATTATCAGGAATAGATTTTGTATTGCTTAATTCAGTTTTTTCATATGTACCCCACTTTTTGGGATTAGCACTCATAAAATTTAAAACCATTATTTTGGGTAAGTAATCTACTCCCTTTTTTCTGGCTGACCCAAGGTCTATCCACTTAACTTGACCGACTCTTTCTCTTATCTCATTTACATCTTTCCACATGAGTTCCCAAGACTTGTCGGTCATATTAAAATAATCTCTCGCGCCACCTTCTATGGGATACTTATCCATGTCGAATATGTAAGTTACCATGTGTGTAAAATCCTCTTGAGGATTATCTACAACTTTCCATACATCCCATTGAAGTAATTTTCCTTGTTTGATTCTGTTTGTATGTATTTTTGAAAAGGTCTCTTTGATATAGTTGTCATAAGCTTGAATGTCATGCGCTTTTATAAAAACAATGTCATAGAGTTTAGTTTGCCCAATTACCATTGATGTGGACAAAAAAAATGTTATTAGAAATATTTTTTTCATTTTTAATTTGTTTATGGTTAATAATTTCAAATATAAATTTTTAAATATAATGCTTAAAGTTTTTTCAATATTTAATAATTAATCTAAAATTTCATCTAAAAAAAATATCCTTTTGTTGTCATATCATTAAATCTCAGTTAAATCATCACTTTTATTTTAAACGTAATTTTCTAGATTTTATATTTGCGCAACGTTAACTGATGCTTAGAAATTTTTTTTCATTATTTGTTTTATGTCTGAGTTATTATAGCTCATATTCTCAAAGCTATATTACTGGAAAAATTACTGATAACAGTGATATGGGTATTCCTTACGCGGACATCTTGCTTCTAGATGACAACGGAAATTGGACTAACGATAGAACAACGTCTGACGAAAATGGAGAGTTCAAATTATCCACTAATGATACTGGAAGATTTAAAATTTCAATTATTAGTATCGGTTTTGAAAAGTATGAATCAGATTCTTTTTCAATCACAATAAACAAGAAATTTGATTTAGGAACAATTAACCTTGAACAGGAATCTTTCGAGTTAAACGATGTAGATGTAACAGCTAGAAGAAAAATAGCTTATAAACGCGAAATCGACAGAACAATTATTGATTTAGAAGCCGATTCATCTACATCTGGCGCATCTTTATTAGATGTTTTGGAGAGAACTCCTGGGGTCATTGTAGATAGGCAATCGGAATCTATATCTATGTTAGGTAAGTCGGGAGTGAATGTAATGATAAATGGAAAAATAAGTTACATGCCTATAAATGCACTTGTACAGTACTTGAATGGAATGAATGCAGATAATGCTAAATCAATTGAATTAATAACCACCCCACCAGCAAACTTTGATGCTGAGGGCAATGCAGGATTTATAAATATTGAATTAAAGAAAAATCCACAAGAAGGATACAATGGAAATTTAACTGTTGGGAACGGGTTTGGAGATGACAGAACACAACAAAATGCATCTACAAATTTTAACCTAAACTCCAACAAAATTCACATGACATTTAATTATTCTCTTTTGAATAATCATTTACCAGCTAATGCTGAATTAAACAGGTCTTCTTATGAAACAGATGTCCCAGAGGACATAAAATATACTTGGAATAGAGATAATAAGAGGCAGGTACATAATCTCCGTTATTCTTTTGTCTATGATTTTTCGGAACAAATTGAAGCTGGTTTCTCAATTACTGGCTATTCTAATAGTATTAAACGAAATGGCGAGTCTATTAATGAATATTCTTCAAGACCTGACGAAATTGATTTGATGAACTTAGTTGAGGTTGATACTTGGAAGAGTTTCCAAATAGATTCCTATATAGCTTATAAATTTGGTGATGAAAGAAAAGTATCTTTTGATTTTAATTACTTGAAATATCAAAATGATCAGCCTATAAATTATCTAATAACCAATAATCAAAACCCATTGTTTAAAAGAGATTTACTTAGTGAAAAAAGTTCACCATTTGATATCAAAGCCTATATGTTTGATTACGATGATGTAATCATGAGAAACGTAAACTTGACTGCTGGATTTAAATATGTTAAATCTGATTTTATTAACGAAAACAGTTTACTTGAAGAAAATAAAATTGTTGACTTTTTTTCTTCAACTAGCGAACTAGACGAAAGTGTTTCAGCGGTTTACGCCCAATTTGACACCAATTTTAACGAAAATATCACGTTCAAATCTGGTATACGTTTTGAAAATACCCAGACCCTTGTAACAGACCAAAACGGGAATTCTCTAGTTGATCGTAATTATGGCAATTTTTTTCCAAGTATTTATATAGGTTATAAATTAAATGACAATAACAATCTAAATTTATCCTTTAGCAAAAGAATTAATAGACCTGCCTTTACCGATTTGGCCCCTTTTGTGTTATTTTTTGATTTAGATTCTGGAGTACAAGGAAATACATCTTTACAACCCTCATTCACTGATAACTTTCAAATCGACTACAGGTACAAGTCTATTAGTATTTCTGCTCAATATGCTAACGAAAAAGATGTGATGGGTAGGTTTCAACCAAAATTCTTAGAAAATGGTTTTTTAATCTTAAGGCCAGAAAATCTTGATTCTCAAAAAACTTTAAGTGCAATACTAAATTTCCCAGTTTATCCCTCTAATTGGTGGAATATAAGATTTTTTACAACCTACTCTTACTCAAATTTGGTTCACCAAAGTGAACAATATTCATTAGATAGAATTAATTCCTCGGTGATATTTAATATTAATAACGACATTACATTGGGGAATGACTACACATTTCAGATTTTTGGGACATACAGGTCAAAACAGTTATTCGGTGCCTATGATCTTCTACCAGCAGGAATGTTAAATTTAACACTCCAAAAAAAGACAGATAATTTTATATATACGTTGAATGCAGTAAACATTTTAGATACAAATTTCTTTCGGTGGGACACAGACATTCCTGGTATAAAGTTGGAGTCATTTGGGTATATTGATTTCACTCCACCACAAGTAAAATTAAACATTGCTTATAATTTTGGCAATCAAAATTTGAAATCAAAAAAAGTAAAAGCAAGCGATCAAACAAAGAGAATTCAAATTCAAGATGACTAATTCTTCAGAAGAATAGAATAATTTCCTGCCACTTCACATCCTGCGTTTCTGCCAACATCATCAAATATTATTGTATTGGTTTTTCTTTCTATCAATTTAACTTCAATTTTAGAAGTCATACTTTCATCAATTTTTGCATCCATGAATCCTTGTATTGGAGCAGCCAGAGTAGCAGTTTTAGATCTGGAGACTAAAGCTTTTAAAGTATGTTTTGGATTTTCAATTTCAATTTCTACCTGTTTGTCATTTATTTTACATTTTTTAACTTTTGAAAAGTTGTAGGTTGTAAACTCTATAAGTTTGTTTTTTAGCCATAAACCCGCAATAAAGCCATTAAAAGAAAATATCTTAAAAGGAATTTTTGCAACTGAGCATTTAAAAGAAATTTCAGGCTCGCGAAAATGATTTGATTGCATCCAAACATATCCAATTGGGAAAGAGTGTCCCCAATCTTTTTCTGTATACCCTCTCCCAGACGTGAAGTCAACCTTTTTATTTTTTATTAAAAGTTCTCCAGTAATTGTGTGATCCATACTTAAAATTCCGTGATAGCACTCCATGAAAGGTACAAATGAAAACGGACCCATTATACCAGGAGAAAAAAATGAACTTGACCACGGTGTAATATTTTGAAAGTTTAAACTTCCTCTTATATTCTTAAGATTTAAGTCTATAGAATTGGTAGTAAATCGATTTTTGTCAATCTCGATTATATGTTTTTTAGGATTTGCTTTAAATGAATCAAAGGGAAATTTGATATATTCAGATGTTGATTTTTTCCCATCTAGAATTTGTATAAAAGCCTGCTTATTTCCATTTTCATCGATGGCAATACCAGGTATAAAAGCAAAAGCATTTTTCTCATCTTTGGAAACGATTTTGTAATACCAACCTTCAAAAAATCGTTTTTTCTTTTCCCACCCATGGTATAATTCGGGATTCCAAATTCCTCTAATTTTTTGGGCTATCATTTTTTTGTGTTTATCACTTAAAACAAATATATTCATAGTATGATTATAAGACGGATTTTCTATTTATTATTTCTTATTGTTTTGGCCTGCTCAAAAGACAAAGACGAAGAGCCAGAATATGTTCTTAAAAATTATGAAGTTTCCGTTGAAGCCAGTGAAGGGGGTACTGTAAGCTATGCTGGTGGTTCGATTCAAGCTGGACAAACAATAACCGTAAATGCTACACCGTCTGAGGGTTACAAATTTACGGGTTGGTCTGGCGATGCAACAGGAAATGAAAATCCGTTGACTGTAACAATTTATTCAAACACTGTTATAACTGCAAATTTTGAAAGAATAAAATACGTTTTGAATGTTGGGGTGATTGGCTCAGGACAAGTTAGTCAAACCGTTATAAGCTCATCTAAAAAAGGGGAAGAATACAATGCTGGAACTGTTATAAGATTAAATGCAAATCCGAACTCAGGATCACTTTTTACTACGTGGTCTGGGTCCACCTCTGAAACATCAAGTGAAATAGATATAACATTAGATGGTTCGAAATCTGTTACAGCTACTTTTGAAGAGCAAATTTTTAATTTAGTTAACCAAGACAATGTATTTATTGGAACCGGTAGATGGAAAATAAGAAAACCAAAAACTGGTGATAGGGGAAGTGGTAAATTAAATCATTGTGAAATAACAGAACTAATTTTTAGAAAAGATCGAACCTTTACCATAGTTTTTACAGATTTAACCGTTGCTGGCATTTATAGAGTAAGTCAAAGTCAAACATCTTCTTTTAGTATTGATCTTTCAGTAGCAAGAAATAGCTACGGTAAAATAGATAAACTAATGTTAACTGATAATTATATCAGTTTTAGTATTGTTTCAACAGATTGTGACAAATCGGTACAGGCTGACAAAGATAAAGATTACGATGAGTCAAAAGATCCATTGGCATGTAAGATAGAAGGTAATCTTTTAAGTGGCCCCCAGACGCAAGTGGTGACTCAAACTCAATCAATCGCTGAAGTTAAATACGAATTTTCAACAAATTGTCCTCAATTAATTAATTCCAGTGTATCTAACCTGCCGCCAGGAGTAACAATGTCATTTGTTGATAATATTGCTACTATTTCAGGAGCTCCTACTTCACAGGCAAGTGGGGTATATAACTATTTAATTTCACTAGACAATGCACTTTCTGCTACAGCTACCGATCCTGCTGCACCAGCTTCTGCAGAATTCTCTATTGAAGGAACAATTGAAGTGTCATCTAATGTTTCACAAACCTCTTGTAGTCAAGCTTCCATTACTCTAATAGATGGTAATCCAAATCAAAATATTATTATCGGCGAATCAATTGGCACAATCGTATGGGAGTTATCTACTGACTGCCCACCAGATTCCAACGGTGTGCCACTAAATTCAAGTGCAAGTGGGCTTCCTCAGGGAGTAACTTACAGTTTTTCAGGGCAAAATAATCGAATTTTTGTTCAAGGAACTCCAAGTTCAGTAGGAACCTATTCTTACAATATTGTCTATTATAATTCACAAGTATTGTCAACATCAAGTGTAGTCGCATCAGTTACAGGTGTAATTTCAGTAGGTGCAAGTTCAACGACCTCAAGCACATCATGTTCTGCTAATCCGTGTACAATTAGTGGTGCTTTAGTCAGTGGTTCTCAGTCATTAACAACAACTGTTTCTACAGATAGTGTTCTTGTTAGATATGATTTTACTAATACTTGTTCTCAAGTACTTCAAGCATCCGTTACAGGTTTACCACCAGGAGTTACGTTCATCGTTCAAGAGGTGAATTCTACTCTTGCGTACGTTCAATTAAGAGGGATTCCTACCAGTGTTGGTAATTTCAATTATACTATAAACGTAGACAATTCACTAATTGCAACAGCCTCCGCTCCAGCTTGCGCTGCAACTGCTTCTACTACCATTTCAGGATCTATAGAAGTTGTAGCCTCGAATTGTGCTGTTTCAGGATCAATTACCTCAGGAAATGCAAATCAAACTATAGTTGATGGTCAATCTATAACCGACATAATTGGGTCCTTTAGTTCAAGTTGTTCTTACACTTTAACGGCAAATAATTCCGGATTGCCAAGTGGATTAACATCCACTTTTAATAACAACCAATTATTGATTGGAGGAATTCCAAACACGGGTCCTGGAACATATACTTATCAAGTTGCTATTTATGATGTTCCTCCTTCAGGTCAAGTTAGTTCTCTAATAACTGTTGGAGGAACGATTTCCATTGTAGCTTCTTCAACAAATGCAACATCTTGTACTCAAGCCTCCATTTCTCTTGTTAGTGGTAGTCCAAATCAAAATATAACCCTTGGTAGTGCTATTGGTAATGTAACATGGGGATTAAGTACAGATTGTCCTCCAGATAGTAACGGCGTACCCCTAAATTCAAGTGCAAGTGGTCTACCTCCTGGAGTAAATTATAGCTTTTCAGGCCAAAATCAGCAAATTTTATTGAGTGGAACACCAAGTTCAGTTGGAACCTATTCCTACAACATAGTTTATTACAATGGCCAACAATTGTCGGGTTCAAGTGTTACAGCATCTGTTACTGGAATTATAGCAATTTCATCTGTCCCAAGTTGTACAATTAGCAGCTCAGTTTTGAGTGGTTCAACAAGTCAAATTGTTAATGCAGGAAGTACAATTACCAATATAATATATCAATTGAATTCATCAAACTGTGCAGGATCATTTAGGAGCATAAATGCCACTGGTTTGCCACCAGGTATCTCTGCTTCTTTAGATTCAAGTAATGACAGAATAACTGTCAGTGGGACTCCATCTACTCAGACATCAGGAACATATAATTATAGCGTATCATTTGAAAACAGTAATAATGGATCACCAGTATCCTCATCTGTAAGTGGTACGATTACTGTTAATCCCGTGTGTACAGTTTCAGGATCAATTACATCTGGGAATGCCGATCAGACAATAACAGAAGGTCAATCCATTACTGATATAATTGGTTCATTTAGTTCAAGTTGTTCGTATCCGTTGACTGCGAATGCTTCAGGACTTCCGAGCGGTGTAACCGCCACATTAAGTGGTAATAATCAGTTATTAATTGCGGGAACTCCAAATTCAGGTGCGGGAACATTCACTTATCAAATTGCAATTTATGACAACCCACCTTCTGGACAAGTAAGCTCGTCAATCACTGTGGGTGGTACAATAGCTATAAATCCAAGTACTACATCATCTTCTACAAATGCTACACAAACATGGTCAATCAATGTAACAGCTCAAAACAGTGCTAACTATCAATTATCTGGTAACGACAGAAATGGAACTGTCACAGGAAATGATCCAACAGTTACAATTGCCCTTGGTGATGCATTAAATTTCAACGTTGATGCACCGGGTCATCCATTTTATTTAAAAACTCAGTCGGGTACAGGTACTGCTAACCAAGTTAGCGGAGCAACAAATCAAGGAACCGAAAATGGAACAGTAACTTGGACACCCAGTGCAACTGGAACATACTATTATATTTGTTCGCTACACGGCGGAATGGTGGGTACCATTATAGTTCAATAAAAAACCTCCACATTAATGGAGGTTTTTAAGTGCTTATTTTTTTAGAGGCATTCTTTTAGCTTTCAACCTTTTTGCTTGTTGCCAAGTTTGTATTTTTCCGTCTACAATATAATACCATTCCTCATAAGTAGCATCTTCAGAGGTAAATCTCGCATTCACCCATTCACCTTCTTGATTTTTATATTCTGGGTTCTCAGATTTTGTTTGTTTTACAGAATAGGCAAAATTTGTTTTCCATCCCCAATTGCTATTACTTGCTTGGAAATCTTGGTATTCTTTTTCAATTAAATCAATAAATTCCTGCGGGCTATTGGCTATGTCACCATTTGCAAAATGCATCCAAGGCTTGTCATGGATATATGATTTTAGAGTTTCATAATCTCTGTCTGCCCAAGCCTTATCGATTTTTTTAAATATTTCAACGGTGGCATCGGAACCCATCATAACTTGGTGGTCAGAGCTTGCAAAAAACCCATTAGTGGGTATCTTATTTTTTTGGATATTAGTAGAATTTTGGTCACAACCAATAAATGTTAAAATTGCGAAAACTAGAAATTTTATTTTTTTCATTTTGATATTTTTTTCAAATATAGTCAACTTTATTTTCTAATTTTTTTGATCGATTTTTTCAAGTGTATAGTTTAATGTAACTTGGGACAGTATGGAGACAAGTTTATCAAGTATCGACGTCTTAATAATCTTAATTTATTTTTCTTTAATTATTTTAATTGGTATTTGGATATCAAGAAAAACCAAATCTGATGATGATCTTTTTTTAGGAGGCAGAAGTTTAACTTGGGGAGTTATAGGGCTATCATTATTTGCGTCAAATATATCAAGTACCACAATAGTTGGTTTAACTGGAGCTGCCTATTCTAGTGGAATTGTTCAGTCTGTTTATGAATGGATTTCTGGTATCCCGCTTATTATTGCTGCATTTATTTTTGTACCACTATACTTAAACTCAAAAATTACTACTATACCAGAATTTTTGGCAAAAAGATTTGACAGAAGAGCACAGATTTTTTTTTCTGTTATAACCATAATTACGAGTATTTTAATTGAAACAGCCGGAGGATTGTATGCAGGTGCTATTGTGCTTAAAACTTTTATACCAAATCTAGTCATTTGGCAAACTACACTTGTCCTTGCACTTTTTGCCGGTATTTACACAGCTTATGGTGGATTAAAAGCTGTTGTTTATACAGATTCCTTACAGGCCATTATTTTAATCTTTGGAGGAATAGTTTTGACCTACATATTATTTGAAAAAATTGATTTTTCAATTGAAAAAATGATTGCATCAGCTCCAGAAGGTCATTTTTCAATATATAGACCTATCAATGACAAAACACTTCCCTGGCCAGGCTTATTTTTAGGGGTTCCATTATTGGGATTTTGGTATTGGTCCACGAATCAGTATATCGTTCAAAGAGTCCTAGGTGCAAAAGATATCAAAAATGCTCGTTGGGGTGTTTTATTGGGAGGATTTTTGAAATTAATTCCCCTTTTTATTATGGTCATACCTGGTGCAATGGCTATAAGTATTTATACAGGAATAGAAAATCCAGATATGGTATATCCTACGGTTGTTTTAAATGCGCTTCCTAAGGGATTGATAGGTTTGGTTTTAGCAGGACTCATTTCAGCAATTATGTCAAGTGTAGATTCCACTCTAAATTCATCTTCAACGCTTGTTGTTGTTGATTTTATAAAGCCGAAAATGTCAAATATTACTTCAAATGATATTGTAAAATACGGAAGATGGTCAACATTTGTTTTAATGATTATTGCAGCTGTTTGGGCTCCTATGATTCAACATTTTGGTGGTATCTGGGTCTATCTGCAACAAATGTACGCCATTTTTGTTCCTCCTATTGTTGTTCTTTTTTTGGTTGGTGTTTTTGATAAAAAAGGAAATGCGAATGGAGCATATGTAACTTTAATTTTGGGAACTATGTTAGGTATTATTATTTTCATACTTCAGCAGTTGGAAATATGGAATATTCACTTTACAATCAATGCAGGTATTGTCGTTGCAATTTCAACTATCATATTTATTTTAACCAGTAGAATGTCACAACCTCCTGCTAACGAAATTATCGAAAACTTTACTTTTCAAAGAAAATTAATAAATCAAGGTAACGATACAAGTATCTGGTATCAAAATTACAAGATATGGGCAGGAATATTATTTATATTTATTTTAATAATTTTTATAACTCTTTTCAAATAAATTTAAGATGAATAGAACTTGGTGGAAGGAAGGTATTGTTTACCAGATTTATCCTAGGTCATTTAAGGATTCATCTGGAAATGGTATAGGCGATATTTATGGAATAATTGATAAGTTAGATTATATAAAATCTCTGGGTGTAAATATGATTTGGATTTGCCCAATTTATAGTTCCCCAAACGACGACAACGGATACGATATTTCAGACTATAGAAAAATTAGTGAGGAATTTGGTGGAAATAAAGCTTTTGATATTCTTTTAAATGAAATGCATAAAAGAGACTTGAAACTAATTATGGATCTAGTGGCCAATCATTCTTCTGATGAACACAAATGGTTTCAAGAATCAAAAAAAGGAGAGGACAATCCATACCACAACTATTACTTCTGGAAAAAAGGTAAAGCTGACAAACCACCGAATAATTGGTTATCTGTTTTTAGTGGATCTGCTTGGGAATGGGATCCTAATTTGAATAAATACTATTTACACTCTTTTACTAAAAAACAGCCTGATTTAAACTGGGAAAACCCAAAAGTGAGAGAAGAAATTTACGATATTTTAAATTTTTGGTTCTCAAAAGGAGTTGACGGATTTAGAATGGATGTTATTTCATTCATATCAAAAAGGTTAGATTTCCCCGAAGCAAAAAGGGGATCTACCTTGTCTGAAATGATGGAAAATATCTATGCTAACGGACCCAGGATTCATGAATATCTTAAGGAGATGAATGAAAAAGTATTGTCAAAATACGATATTGTTACTGTAGGTGAGGGGCCTGGTGTAAATTTGGAGACAGGATTAAATTATGTGGACAAGAAGGAAAAAGAATTGAATATGGTTTTTCATTTTGATCACCTTCAAATTGATTTTGGACCAGAGGGCAAATTTGATCCTCAGCCAATAGACTTTCTAAAATTTAAAAAGGTGTTTTCCGACTGGGATTCACTTTTAAGAAATAAAGGATGGAATAGCATTTTTTTGGGGAATCATGACTTCTCAAGAATTGTATCTAGGTTTGGTAATGATCAAAAATATAGAAATGAGTCAGCAAAACTTTTAGCTACATTACTAATGACCCTAAGAGGTACACCTTACGTATATCAAGGAGATGAAATTGGTATGACTAATGTTAAATATCCGTCGATTGACTACTATGATGACGTTGAAACAAGAAATGCTTGGAAAGAAGCAAAAGGCAACAACAAAAACATGGATGATTTTTTAAAAGCTGTTCATAGACAAAGTAGAGATAATGCTAGAACGCCTCTACAATGGAATGACTCGGAATTTGCAGGCTTTTCCAAAAATAAACCATGGATAGACATAAACTCAAATTACAAGAAGATCAATGTAGAATCAGAGGAAGATTATTCTGAGTCAATACTAAATTATTACAGAGAAATCATTAGGATTAGAAAAAATAATTTGACATTGATTTATGGAGATTTTTTAGACCTAGAGCCAGATAATGAAAAACTTTACATTTATAAAAGATGGGATAAACAAAAAACTTTTGTTGTTATTCTCAATTTTAGTGATGATAAGATCCTATGCGATTTAAATGATTTAAGTTCAATGATTTTAGTTATCGGAAACTATAAAAAATCAGTATACGATGGGTCTATGGATCCCTGGGAAGCAAGAGTTTATAGTCATTAGGTAAATAATTTTTTCCCAACTTATTTTAATTTTTTTTTTATTTAATTTTATGTTTCAATGCTAATAAAAAATCTATCGACTTTCTTTGTAATTGTAAATTTTGTTGTTTTTTCACAAGAAAAAAGAGCCAGAGATTATGGGATTGATTTTGGAATTTTTAAGACAGGTATTCATAATTCAATAACAGATGTTAAGGGTGTAAAAGTTGGTCATGTTACTCTAAATTACGGTAGTGGTGTTAGGACAGGAGTTACTGCAATAATCCCTCATAAAAGCGATCCATTTAGGATGAAGACACCAACAGCTATTTATATTGGAAATGGTTATGGGAAGTTAGCAGGATATTCCCAGGTTGAGGAACTAGGCAATAGTGAAACTCCAATAATTTTAACCAATACTCTAAGTGTGCCAACAGCCTCTCAAGCCCTTATAGAGTATACACTAAAAAGTAATAAAAATGTAAGATCTGTTAATCCTTTAGTTGGTGAAACCAATGATGGTAGACTAAACGACATCCAAGGATTTCATGTAAAAAAAGAACATGTTTTTAAGGCTATAGAAGATGCTTCATTTACAAATATTGCTGAAGGTAATATCGGTGCTGGTACAGGCACAGTTTGTTTTGGTTTTAAGGGAGGCATAGGAACTTCGTCAAGGATTGTTCCTAATTCGTTGGGGGGTTATACTGTAGGTGTATTGGTACAAACTAATTTTGGAGGAGTATTGACAATCAATGGTGAAAATATTGGGAAAAAGTTAGACAGGTACTCTTTTAAAAAACATAACTATGAAAGAGCTGACGGGTCTTGTATGATAGTTATAATTACGGATGCCCCGTTAGGTCCAAGAAATCTTAAAAGGTTAGCAAAAAGAGGAATGATGGGTTTAGCCAAAACAGGAGGGATTGCTTCGAATGGAAGTGGTGATTATGTAATTGCTCTTTCGGTAGCTAACCAAAATCTAATAAATATAAATTCAGAATTAACTCTATATAAACCAACTTATCTATTTAATAAAAATGTTTCTCCTCTTTTTTTAGCTGCTATAGAAGCAACTGAGGAAGCCATAATTAATTCTTTATTTGCAGCAAAGACCATGGTTGGAAAAAATGGATTTAAGGTCGAGGAGCTTCCAAAAAATAAAGTTTTGGATTATCTTTTGAAAAATTAATTTTAACATATCTATTATGAAAAATATATTGGCATTTGGAGCAAGCTCATCATTAAATTCAATAAATAAGCAATTTGCAAAATATTCCTCAGATCAAATACCTAGTTCAAAGACAAACCTTTTGGATTTAAATGACTTTGAAATGCCAATTTTTAGTATCGATAAACAGAAGGAAAGTGGAATTCCAGATGAAGCAAAAAATTTCAAAAACTATATTTATAATAGTGACGCTATTATTATTTCATTCGCCGAACACAACGGTTCCTATACATCTGCATTTAAAAATGTTTTAGATTGGGTTTCAAGAATTGAGAGAATAGTTTGGTGTGGTAAGCCAATGTTGCTTCTATCTGCCTCAGATGGTGAACGTGGTGCAAAATTGGTTCTCGAAACGGCTTTTAACAGAATAAAAAGGGAGAATACAGAAACATTATTTAAGTTTTCTTTAAAAAATTTTCATTCTACTTTTGATCTTGAAAAAGGTATTTTGGATGCTCAATTAAATAAAGTGTATAGAAGTGTTTTAGCGGATTTCATCAATGTAATTTAAAAAAGATCACTCTTTTTTTTGATTATATCATTTATCCCATAAACCTGAGATAGAATTGCAAGCGTAAAAATTAATACGATAACTTTTTGGGATACAACTTGAAGTATTAATTCGCTTTCTGTGAACGTTTTTCCTGGACCAATTTGAGGGCCAAAAAATATTAACATTACATACAATAATAAGCAAAAACAGAATAGTAAATATCCAAAGGAATATATATTAGAAATATATTTTGATTTATAAATCGTAATTGTGTGAAATATGCACAAAAAAAATAAAATCAAGAAAGCCCCATTTGCAAAAAAAACATGTAATCCGAAGTCTAAATCATGAGGTACAAATCCAACTCCAGAAAAAAACACACCAGAGAAAACACCTAGAGGTTTTGTGAATTTAGAATATTTTAAATTTCCTTCATCCTTCAATAAAATGAATAACTTTTCAAATGTATAGTAAAACATAATCAAAGTAATTCCAATTAAAACTAGTGCAGAATTAAATAAAATCATTGAAGGGGTGTTGTTTATTTTTAAAATTCTTGGATTTGTTTCGTCAGCATTTGTCTTTAGACACCCTAATTCACTAAAAAAATTGTGAGTGAAAGAATAATTTTCTGATTTAAAATTTATTATTTCTTTCTCTGAGCCCGGGAAAATATATGCTGACATTATACAAAAAATATAAAAGATAGAAATAGCATAAATTGGTAAATATATAAGATAAAATTTTATTCTTTTAGGCATATCATAAACTAAATACTCTCTTTTTCAAGGGTTAAGATGTGTCGTTTGAGTCTTTCAACTTCGACTTCAAGTGTTCCATTATAAACTCCACGAATTTTTCCATTTTTATCAATTAAATAAAAATTCTCAGTGTGTATGAAGTTGCTCACAGATTCTTGGGCTTTAAAACTGTTATCTGCAAAGTATCCATCTCTAGCAACTCTGTAAATTTCTTCTTTATCTCCAGTCACAAGGTTCCATTTTTTTGAATCTATATCGTATTTTTTCCCGTATTCATTCAAAACAGAAACAGAATCGTACCAAGGCATAACGGTGTAAGATAAAAATTTAATTTGGTCATTATTTGAATATAAATCTTCTAAAATTTTCATATGCTTGGTTAGTTTTGGACAAATCCCAGGGCATGTTGTAAAGAAAAAATCAGCAATATAAATTTTTCCATTATAATCATCATTTGTGATGGTATCTCCATTTTGGTTGATGAGTTGGAATTTTGGAATAGAATGATCTACAGAACTCCACCTTGGGGTAAAATCATACGAATCAAAATAAGGGAGTCTTTGTTTGTTAGCCTTACAACTCAAAATGAAAACTAAAAAAATACTATATTTTAAAGTATCAATTATCATAGTTAATGATTTTCAACAACAGTGAAACATTTTTTCAATCCAATTAGACCATACCTTTCTTCATTAATTACCTCATAATTTGCCTTGACATTTCCATTTAAATCCCAAAACATTTGCTTTCCGTTTTCACGGCCCCTAATAAAATTAAATTTTTTAAGTTTTTGTCCATTTTCGTACCACTCTTCGACATTACCATCGTACCTTCCTTTGTTGTCAAACTCATATCTATATTTTAACTTTTTATTTTTCCACCAACCCTTATGAATTCCTGTTTTTATTCCATTATGATAGGATCTGTCCATTTTTAAGTTTCCATTATTATACCAATTTTTTTCACTCCCATTTTTCATTCCATTTATATATCTTATCTCAGATTTTTTTATCCCATTTTCATGATATGATAACAAAATCCCTTTAAAAGGCTTATTGTTTAAAAACAAAACTCCGTTTCGAAGATCAGTTTTAATTTCATTTTTAATAAAATATTCTAAATTAGTATTTTGGCAACTAGCCAAGATCATAAATAGAAAACAAACATAAGTTTTAGTTTGAAATATTCCCTGGATTTCCATAGAAGCCGTTGCCGTTAATGTAGGGGTCTTCATCCGTAATATGATAATGATAAATCCCATCTGGAAAATCATCTGTCACGTGTTTATGCCCGTGATAAGAATCAAGATTATTGTTTGTGACTTTTTCTCCATTTTCAACTGGTCCATACACAGGAAAACCGTCAGCTAATAGACCTAAAAAAGAATCTTCTCCATATTGCTGCGTTAAATACAAAGGTTCTATGTGATAGTGATATGCACTCTGACCTGTTGGATGACCAAGCCACTGATCAAATGAATTTATTTCATTTGTAAGAGGTTGGTTGTTAGGTCCTGCGTATTGATTGTAAAAAACCACACCATTTCTAGCTACTCCAATGGCACCAAGTGATGTTGCTAATTTAATAACTGATTCAGAGGGGTTCATTGGGACACTGATCGTAATATTTTGTGCTTCAATTTTATTTGGATTGATTCTAAAATTAGAGTTTGATCCATTATATTCTTCGTATAAATTACTTGAGGTAGGCCAATATGGGCTGGTATGATTTGGTAAGTTATCCGTATTGAAAGTTATATTGTTATTATTGAGACTATAGCTAAAACCTTCTCTTGTTTCAAATTTATCGAGAATAACAGATATATCATATTTTATGTTGTTTAGCACCTCTGATTCTGAAGAACTTTCTGATTCGTCTTTCTCACTATTACAGGAAATAAAAAAAATAAAAATTAGTATTAATCTTTCGTATCGCATTTATGGTTATAATAATTAAAATATAGTGGAGTCGGAGGGAATCGAACCCTCGTCCATACAAGTAAACAACACGCTTTCTACATGCTTAGTTTTCAATTAATTTTCGAGTAATAGCTGAAAGAAAACAATCTACTAATACCTTAGTGTCTAAATTTTAAAGTAAAATTGACACAATTTCACTTCAATGTTGACTTTTATGGTGCCTCTAAATTAATCGCCATCAACAAAGGCTATCATGAGACATCTAGCTTCCTAACCTTGTTAGGACTTAGCAAAAACTTACTATAATTCAGTTTATTATGCAGCCAGAGCGTAGTTATTTTCGCCATTTGAGTTTTGAATCCAATATTTACGAGCTGTGAATCAATGCTCGACATGCTTACATATTACTTAATCTTGCTGTCAAATCCGGTCGACCCCATTATATCAAAGAACATGTGACAAAATTATTAAGTTTTTTTTAAAAAATGTCAAAATTTCTTTATCAATTGTCTTATTTTAATTAGTCTTTCAAGAAGAACTTCAAGTTTATCAAGCTGTAACATATTAGCTCCGTCACTTTTTGACTCGCTTGGATTAGGATGCGTTTCTATGAATAAGCCATCAACCGAATTTACCACGCCAGCTCGTGCAATCGTTTCAATTAAGTTTGGATTTCCACCACTCACACCAATATCTTGATTTGGTTTTTGAAGTGAGTGAGTAACATCTAAAATAGTTGGTCCAATTTTTTTTAGAATTGGAATTGATCTAAAGTCCACAATTAAATCTTTATATCCAAATTGAGTTCCCCTGTCGGTAATCATAAAATTCTTATTTCCGGTTGAAGTGATTTTTTCAACAGCAAATTTCATGCTTTCAGGGCTCATGAATTGACCTTTTTTTATGTTGATAAATTTGCCTGTTTTTGAGGCTGATAGCAGAAGATCAGTCTGCCTAGCTAAAAAAGCGGGTATTTGAAGTACATCAACAAATTTTGAAACAATCTCGGCATCTTTTGTTTCATGGATGTCGGTAATTGTAGGAATATCAAATTTATTCCCTACTTTCTTTAAAATAGATAGAGATTTTAAGTCACCAATTCCGGTAAAACTATCTAATTTACTTCTGTTTGCTTTTTTAAAACTTCCCTTGAATACAAATGGGATTTTAAACTTATTTGATAATTGACAAATTTTATTTGCAATTTCCATGCTTATGTCTTCGTTTTCAATAACGCAGGGACCAGCAATCAGAATAAAATTACCACTATTTAGGTATTTAAGTTTTGGGATTTTTAAAATAGACATTTTATTTCTTTTTGTTTTGTTTTGCAATAACTTCAAATACCTTTCCTGAATCACATTTGAATATTTTTCCAGGAAATTTAACAATCATATTGTAGTCATGGGTCGCCATAAAAACAGCTATTCCTTGTTTGTGTAGTTTTTTAAATACTTCCATAATTTCATTGCTCGTTTGGGGGTCTAAATTTCCTGTAGGTTCATCAGCAATTATTAATTCAGGTGTATTTAGTAATGCTCTAGCTATCGCTGTTCTTTGTTGCTCTCCACCAGAAAGTTCAAATGGGTATTTTCTCTCAATTTCAAACAATCCAACTTCTTTTAAAACTTCATTTATTCTATTATCAATATCATCCTTTTTTTTCCAACCGGTGGCTTTTAAAACAAATTTAAGGTTATCATAAATATCTCTGTCCGATAGTAATTTGAAGTCCTGAAAAACAACTCCAATTTTTCTCCTAAGAAAAGGGATTTCTTTATGAGTAATTTTCAAAAGATCAAAACCAGCTACATTTCCAATTCCTTCTTTCAAGGTCAAGTCACCGTAAAGAACCTTTATTAGACTACTTTTACCACTTCCTGTCCTTCCGATTAAAAAAACAAAGTCACCTTTGGCTACTTTAATATTTACTTTTTCAAGAACAGAATCATTATTCTGGAAAATAGAAGCATTTATAAGTTCAATGACGTGCATTTATATAAAATATTTCCTAAAGTTAATATTTATGATATCAAATGCCACAAACGATTTTTGATTTTATTGATAATTTTATACGTATTTGATAAAAAAAACGTTTGTATTTGTACGACTACATTTGTCATGCTTTATGAAGATATATTGTAAATTATTTATTTTTTTTAACTACTTGTTATTTATTTGTGTAGTTGGTCATTGCCAACAAAATTGGGAAATCGAGTATTACAATCTGGCTAATCTGAATTTTGCTTCAAATCATTATAAAACAGCAAATCAATTTTATAATGTTCAAAATTATTTCCCATCACTAGATAATATCAAAAATGAAAATCGGTTTTATACTATTGAAACACTATTGAGAGGTAATGTACCTGGGTCAGACAAAATGCTTAATTCATATATAAAAGATAACCCCACTAGTTATCTTTCTGAAACTGCATTTTATGATGCAGCTAATTTTTACTTTAAAAACGGAAAATATTCATATGCCTTGAAGTGGTACAATAGAATTTCTGAAAGTGACGTTTCAAAATATCAAAAAAACACCTATAATTTTAATAAAGGATATTCTCTTTTCGTCTCAAAGAGATTTAACGATGCAAAAAAATATTTTCAAAAGGTTCAAAATGATCCAGATTACCAAGAAAATACAAATTACTATTTAGGATATATAGCTTATCAGCTTGAAAATTTTGATGAAGCAAATGAAAATTTTAATAAACTAAATAGGAATAATGATAAAAATATAACTGGTTATTTTAGGGCAAATATGAATTTTAAGCTTGGAAGGTTTGACGAAGCTATAAGACTTGCAATTGAAAGTTTGGCTGGATCCGATGAAAAAGAAGAGTCTGAGTTGTCCAAAATAATTGGAGAAAGTTATTTTAATCTTCAAGATTATAGATCCGCGCTAAGTTATCTTCCTGATTACAAAGGTAAAAACGGGAGGCTAAACAATACTCATTACTATCAACTAGGATATTCAAATTATAAACTAAAAAATTATGATGAAGCAATATTAAATTTTAACAAAATAATAAATGGAAATGATAAAGTCGCTCAAAATGCATACTATCATCTAGCTGATAGTTATCTTAAGAATAATAACTACACCGCATCTTTAAATGCTTTTAAAAAAGCAGCACAGATGAATTTTGATTTTGAAATTAAAGAAGATGCATACTTAAATTATGCTAAACTTAGTTATCGAATTGGAAACTCATATCAAGAGCCCTCTTTGATTCTGGAAGACTTTTTAAAAAAATATCCCAAAAACAGTGAGGCTAATAATATTCAAAAATTGATTCTTGAATCCTATCTAAAAAGAAAAAATTATGGAGCCGCTTTAAAAGTTTTAAGTAAATACCCAAAGTCTGAATATAAAGAAATTAGACAAAATGCTCTATTCATGAAGGCGGTATCACTTTATAATACAGAGTTATATAGAGAGTCAATCAATTATTTTGAAAAAAGCCTTGAAAGTAATTATAATCCAAAAAAATCGGCTCTATCAAAATATTGGATTTCTAGAGCTTATTTTGAAATAGAAGAATTTGAGAAGTCCCTAAAATTTTTATTAGAACTGAAGATGGATCCAAATTCGCTATCACAACTAGACAAAGAAATATTGATGGATTATGATGTAGCATACAATTATTTAATGTTGTCAAAATATGATTTGGCTATATCCGCTTTTAATGAGTCTTTGAAGTCAGGCTTTTCAGATCTTTATAGATATGATGCTTACTTGAGGATCGCTGATTCTTACTTTATTTTAAAATCTTACAAATCAGCTGTGGAAAATTATACACGTGCAATCAAATTAAATAATGATTTGACTTATCCTTATTTTCAGATTGCAATAAGTTTAGGTCTATTGGAAAGATCTTCGGAGAAAATAGAACAACTTAACACCATAATTGAATCATTTCCGAATTCAACTATTGTTGATGACTGTTATTTTGAACTAGCAACAACTTATGCAAATTCAGAGTTATTTGAAAAAGCCCTGATCAATTACAATTTGATAATTGAAAAATTTCCCAAAAGCATCTTTGTTCCAAAGGTATTTTTAAATAAAGGATTAATATTATACAACAATGGTGACTTAAAAAATTCTGAAAGTTTATTGAGGGAATATGTGAAAAGATTTCCCACAGAAATTACAGTCACTCAAGCATTATCAATACTCAAAGAAATAGCTGTTGAGAAAAATTCCGTAGAAGAATTTTCCATTTGGATAAAATCTAATGGATTGTCATCAGTATCCGAATTAGAAATTGAGAAAGCCTCAATAAGTGCAATTGAATTACTCAAAGATCAAAAAAAAGAAAAGCAGCTAAAGAAGGCACTTGAGGATTACATTACAAATTATCCAAATGGTTTAGATATAAAAAAAATGTCTTTTTTGCTCGGAGAAATTTTATATGCAAACAAAAAATGGAATCAATCAATTTTAAATTTTAAAAGAGTTGTCTTTGGTCCTAGGAACGAGTATAGTGAAAAATCAATTGTAAGGATATGCCAATCTCTCCTTGAATTAGATAATACTTCGGAGGCTACTACTTTTTTAGAAAGATTAGAAAAGTCTGCCGAAGCAAAAGAAAATTTAATTTATGCGGTATCTAATCTTATGAAGATATATTACAATGATAAAAAATACAATAAAGCCACTTTGTGTGGTGAAAAGTTAATCTCATTCAATGAAGTGGATAATAGAATTAAAAGCGATGCTTATTTATTTATTGCAAGGTCATCAAAAAGTCTCGGAAATAAAAAAAAGGCTTTGAATGCTTACAAAAAACTTGAGAGTGATTCTAATAAAGAATTTGCCGTGGAGGCTCTTTATTTTAAAGCTATGGATAATTTTGAAAATAAAGAATATCTGAATTCCAATTTGATTATTGAAAAAATTTCTAGTGAGTTTAGCGGTTATAAAAAATGGACTGCAAAAAGTTTGCTGCTTATGTCTAAAAATTTTTATCAATTGGGAGATGCTTTTCAGGCCTCATTTATACTAGAGTCTGTGATAGAAAATTTTAGTCATATGCCGGATATAGTTGACAATGCAAAAAATGAATTAACTAAAATAAAACGAATTGAATCTGAGAAAAACTCTTCGGTTGAGATTAATAATTAAAATATGTATTTAAAATTATTTTTATTTGTTTTTTTAAATTTCATCTCATTTTTCATCTATTCCCAAGAGGTTGAGGGTATTGGAACTCAAGAAGTAACTATTAAAAGGTCATATATTCCAAAAATTTCTAAAGCGAAGAAAATTAAAACAAAAATCAAAACTTTTGATTCGCTAACTTCCAAAATTGAAGAACCTAAAATCTTTATTACATCAGTTCCTGTAGCTTCCACATTTGACCCATCAAAAGGGACACCCAAAAAACTTGAAATATTACCTTTAAAAGAGAATTTTAATTCAAGATTTGCCTTAGGTTTTGGAAATTTTAACAATTTTCTTTTGGATTATGGTTCATCTTTGTCACTAGACAAAAGGCAAAATCTTGATTGGTTTTTGTTTTATGATGGGTTGTTAAAAAATATGGATGAATACACTGTAGATACGAGACAATCAAATTTAAATTTAAATATTTCTCATCAATTTTCAACCAGTAAAAGGAACTCTTTTTCTCAAATTAATTTCAGACAAAATAGACAATCTTTTTATGGGCTTCCGTCTGCTATTGAAGATAAATATTTACTATCTAATTTTGATCCTGTGCAAAGGCTAACATATTTTTCAATCACCTCAAGTTGGAAATGGTATGACAAACTATTTAAAGATTTTTCACTTAATTCATATTATACTGCGGATTCTTTTTCCACTAGAGAAAATGAAGTTTCCTTTTCGTCGAAATTACGTGTGGATTTTGGATCAATTAGTTTAACTGCTATTCCTAAGATTAACTTCGTTTCAACTACCTTCAAAGAAAACTTTTATTCTAGATTAGAAAATGATTTTTTTTCGGGTTTAGCAGGTTTATCTGTTTACTCAAGCAAGGAAAAAGGTAAATTTAAATTTAAATTAGGAATCGAATCTTACCTAATAACTGGAGATAATTATGCGAATAAAAAATTATACTATTTTCCTGACGTTTCGATTACATATAAACCAGAAAATTCAAATTTTGCTCCCTTCCTAAACATTAATGGAGATTTTTACCAAAATAGTTTTAGAGCACTTTCACATATCAATCCATATGTTGCACCAGCGATAATACTCAGATCCTCTTTCTCCCCAATTAAAATAGAGTTTGGCACTAGGTCGAATTTATCTAAGGGTTGGGAATTTCAATGGAATATTTACTATTCATATGAAAAGAACAGACCTATGTTTAGAAACTTTGGAAAAGATTTTGATATAGACAACATCATTCCTTATCGATTTGGTAACTCATTTGAAGTATTATATCCGTCTTTGTCAAATACAGGTATTAAAGTTAGACTAAAAGGAGTTTTCAAAAATGGGGGTAGATTAAATTTTGAAGCAACCTATCTTAGCTATGAATTGACTGATAAGGAACCAGCACTATTCGAAGCTCTTAACTTACCAGAAATTTCTTTACAATTAGATGGCACCATAAAAATTTCAAATAAAATATATTTTCAATTATTTTTAAAGTATGTAGGAGAAAGAATAAATTCATTTAGAGATATATATCTTGGACAAAATATTGAAGATTCACCTGTTTTGTTCGAAACACTCAATCCGTTCACGCAAGTTGATCTTAATTTTCAATATCAATTAAATAAGAGATGGGAGATTTTTTTGAGAGGTAAGAATTTAATGAATCAAAGCGAATATTTTTGGAGTAACTATAAGGTTTACCCCACCCAGATTTTAATTGGGTTAAAATATAATTTTGATGTATCTTTTAATTAATAAAATTAAATTCATAATGAACAAAACCGCAATGTTTTTTTTGGTTTTTTGCTTAATAATTTCATGTCAGAAAAGAAAAGCAGACTGGGTCGTTTATAACGCTAATGTTTATACCGTAAATGACTCTTTTGGCAAAGCAACTGCATTTGCAATAAAGAATGGTAGGTTTATATCTGTTGGTGGAGATGAAATTGTAGATTTATATCCAAATGCGCTTAAATTTGATGCTAAGGGTTTACCAATTTACCCAGGGTTTATTGATGCTCACTGTCATTTTTTTAGTTTAGGTTTATCTCTTGGTGAGGTAGACTTAAGAGGTTGTAAAAGCATAGAGGAAATTGAAAAAAAGTTATTGATATATTCACAAAAAAATCGAACTAACGTAATTATTGGTAGGGGTTGGGATCAAAATTTGTGGGATAATAAAGTTTTTCCAAATAATGAGTTTTTAAATAAATTATTTCCAGATAAATTTGTATTGCTCAGGAGAATTGATGGTCATGCTCTTCTAGTAAATAATCTAGTTATTGATAAAGCAGATATAAATTCTCAGACTCAAGTTTCAGGGGGTTCTATTTTAATTAAAGATAATAAGCCAACTGGAGTTCTCATAGATAAAGCAATGGATTTAGCAATGAGTATTTTACCTCCTGTTAGTGATAAAGAAATTGCAAAGGCTCTAGTTGAAGCAGAAAAAAGGGCTTTTGAAAACGGCCTAACCACTGTTGATGACGCGGGACTTGACAAAAGAATAATCCAGGCTATTGACAGCCTACACGAAATCGAACAACTTAGAATAAGAGTTTATGCAATGATTTCTAACACAAGTAAAAACCTTAATTATTTTTTGGACAAAGGAATTATTGAAAATGAAAAATTAACTGTTAGATCAGTCAAAGCATATCTTGATGGAGCATTGGGAAGTAGAGGAGCTCTATTAAAAAACCCTTACTCAGATGACAAAAATAACAAGGGAATTACAATTACTTCAAAAGAAGATTTGTTTGAACTAGCAGATCAATTATCTTCAAAGGGTTTTCAATTAAACACGCATGCAATTGGAGACAAAGCAAACGAAATTGTATTAGATGTTTACAATTATATTCTAAAGGATGTGAAGGATCCAAGATGGAGAGTTGAACACGCACAAGTTGTCAATCAATTAGACATGCAGAAATTTAACTCGAAAATTATCCCTTCTGTCCAACCTACACACGCTACTAGTGATATGTATTGGGCTGAAAAAAGACTTGGCGATTATAGATTAAAGAGCGCATATGCGTATAAAAATCTCTTAGATTGGTCAGGTAAAATTGCGTTGGGTACAGATTTCCCAGTTGAGAAAGTTAATCCTCTGCACACCTTTTACTCTGCTGTTGCAAGGAAAAATCTTCAGGGATTTCCATCGAAGGGTTTTTTAAGAGAAAATGCTTTAACAAGAAAGGAAGCCTTAAAAGGAATGACAACTTGGGCAGCATATTCAAATTTTGAGGAATCTGTAAAAGGAAGTATAGAAATTGGGAAATTTGCAGATTTTGTTATTTTAACAAATGACATAATGAAAGTATCCGAGGAAGAAATCCTAAATGTTGATGTCGTTGCCACTATAGTTGATGGATCTATAGTTTATCAAAAAATAAATTAAAAAAATTTACTTTTTTTAATTTTTTGATTAATATTTTAAATTATATTTGGCTTATAAATTAATTTTTTATGTGTGGTATTGTTTGCGCTTTTAATTTAAAACAGCCCGTGGAATCTTTACGTCCTAAGATTTTACAAATGTCAAAAAAAATAAGACATCGAGGACCTGACTGGAGTGGTATTTATTCAAACAACAATGCTATAATTGCCCATGAACGACTTGCGATAGTAGATCCAACGTCAGGTAAACAACCACTTTTTTCAGACGATGACCGTTATATCTTGGCTGCAAACGGTGAAATATACAATCATAGGAACATAAGGGAAAATTTAAAAAATAAATATTCCTTCAAAACTAACTCTGATTGTGAGGTCATATTAGCGTTATACAAAGAAAAAGGTAAAAATTTTTTAGATGAAATGAATGGTATTTTCTCTTTTGCAATATATGATTCTATCGATGACAAATATTTCATAGCAAGAGACCACATTGGGATTATTCCTTTATATATAGGGTGGGATTCAAAAGGTACATTTTATGTTTCATCAGAACTAAAATCTTTAGAATCCAATTGTGAAAAAATTGAATTATTTCCCCCAGGACACTATTTGTCCAGCGACGAAAATGGTTACAAAAAGTGGTATTCCAGAGATTGGGATTCCTTCGATAATGTCAAAAATAATTCAACTGATATTAATCAACTTGAAAAAGCATTATCTAATGCGGTACATAGTCAATTAATGAGTGATGTACCGTACGGAGTCTTGTTGTCTGGGGGTTTAGATTCTTCTATTACATCCGCTTTAGCAAAAAAATTTGCTTCAAAAAGGGTTGAATCTGGTGATAAAAAGGGGGCTTGGTGGCCCCAATTGCATTCATTTTCTGTTGGGCTTGAAGGATCACCTGATTTAGTGGCGGCAAGAGAAGTTGCTAATCATATCGGTACTGTCCATCATGAAATTAAATTTACAATACAGGAGGGTTTGGATGCATTAACTGATGTTATATATCATTTAGAAACTTATGATGTAACTACAGTCAGGGCATCTACCCCAATGTATCTGATGGCAAGAGCTATTAAGTCTTTAGGCATTAAAATGGTTTTGTCTGGTGAGGGTGCAGATGAGTTGTTTGGGGGATACCTATATTTTCATAAAGCTCCAAGTCCAAAAGATTTCCACGAAGAAACTGTGAGAAAATTAAATAAATTGCATCAATACGACTGCTTAAGGGCTAACAAATCACTTGCTGCATGGGGAATTGAAGGCAGAGTTCCTTTTCTTGATAAAGATTTTATTGACATTGCTATGAGAATGAACCCTAAAGATAAGATGATTACAGGTGAAAGAATGGAAAAATGGGTGATTCGAAAGGCCTTTGAAAAATATTTGCCGAAATCGGTAACTTGGAGGCAAAAGGAACAGTTTTCTGATGGCGTTGGATATAGTTGGATTGACAAATTAAAAGAAATAACTGAAGAAAAAGTAACTGATCAACAAATGAAAAAAGTAAATAAATACTTTTCTATAAACCCACCTCAGAACAAAGAAGAATTTTTTTATAGATCTATTTTTGAAAAACATTTTCCTAGTGATGCTGCTGCATCTTCAGTTCCTTCGGTGCCTTCGGTGGCGTGTAGTACTCCAACTGCTTTGGAATGGGACAAAAACTTCAAAAATCTTAATGATCCCAGTGGAAGGGCTATTGTAAATGTTCATAATAAGTCGTATTGATTTCGTTTTAAAATTTATATAAAAACAGGCACAAGTTTTATTCACATTAACTGTTAATAACTTAGTTCTGTTAGATCTTTTATTTGATGATTTTAGCCATCTATTTTTCTTAAATTTATAATACTTCTCATCAAATAAAACCAGCAATTAAAATGGATGAAACACTAGCAAATACAAACTATTCAGCAGATAGTATACAAGCATTGGAGGGAATGGAACATGTTCGAAAGAGACCCTCCATGTATATAGGCGATATAGGTTCAAGAGGCTTACATCATTTGGTATATGAAGTTGTTGATAATTCAATAGATGAAGCACTTGCTGGCCATTGTAATGTTATCAGCGTGATTATTAATGATGATAATTCCATAACTACAAGGGATAATGGAAGGGGCATACCTGTTGGAATACACAAGAAAGAAGGAGTTTCAGCGCTAGAAGTTGTTATGACTAAGATAGGCGCTGGTGGTAAATTCGATAAAGATTCATACAAAGTTTCAGGTGGATTGCATGGTGTTGGGGTTTCATGTGTAAATGCTCTTTCAGAAACTTTGAAAGCTACTATTTATCGAGACGGTTCGATATGGGAACAGGAATATGAAAGAGGGAAACCTAAATACCAGGTAAGGGAAATTGGAAAAACTGAAGAAAAAGGGACTGAAGTTACTTTTAAACCTGATCCCGAAATTTTTAAGCAAATTTTGGAATATGATTACGAAATTCTTTCCAGTAGGATGCGTGAATTGTCATTTTTAAATAAAGGGGTTAAAATTTCTATCGAAGACAAAAGAAAAAAGGACCGAAATGGCAATTATAAGAAAGAGATATTTAAATCTAAAGAGGGTTTAAAAGAATTTGTTACATTCCTAGATAGGACAAGGGAATCTATAATCAAGGATGTTATTTCAATGCAAGGTGAAAAAAATGGTATTCCTGTTGAAATTGCAATGGTTTATAATTCTTCGTTTCTTGAAAATTTACATTCTTTTGTTAATAACATTAACACACACGAAGGTGGCACACATCTTTCAGGTTTCAGAAGAGGGATGACTGCGACTTTAAAAAAGTATGCCGAATCTTCGGGGATGTTGGATAAATTAAAATTTGAAATCAGTGGTGACGATTTTAGGGAAGGTTTGACTGCAATTGTATCCGTAAAAGTCGCAGAACCTCAATTCGAAGGTCAAACGAAAACTAAATTAGGTAACAGGGATGTAACATCAGCTGTTTCTCAATCAGTGTCTGAAATGTTAGAGTCATACTTGGAGGAGAATCCAAATGATGCAAAGATAATTGTACAAAAAGTCATTCTTGCGGCACAGGCTAGACATGCTGCTAGAAAAGCAAGAGAAATGGTCCAAAGAAAAACTGTGCTAACCGGTGGTGGTTTACCTGGAAAACTTTCTGACTGTTCAGAACAGGACCCAGCACAATGTGAAATTTTTCTTGTTGAAGGAGATTCTGCTGGGGGTACTGCTAAACAAGGTAGAGACAGAAAATTTCAGGCTATACTTCCTTTGAAGGGTAAAATTTTAAATGTTGAAAAATCAATGCAACACAAGGTATTTGAAAATGAGGAGATTCGTAATATGTACACCGCTCTTGGTGTAACTATTGGAACTGAAGAAGACAACAAAGCTCTAAATATCGAAAAATTAAGGTATCATAAAATAGTTGTGATGTGTGACGCTGATGTTGATGGCAGCCACATTTCAACACTAATTTTGACTTTTTTCTTTCGTTATTTAAAAGAATTAATCGACTTGGGTTATGTTTATATTGCAACCCCACCTCTTTATTTAGTTAAAAAAGGGAATAAAAAACAATATGCATGGGATAACGACCAAAGAGATAAAATAATGCTTGATTTTGGGCAAGGAGCTTCAGTGCAAAGGTATAAAGGTTTAGGAGAAATGAATGCAGAGCAACTATGGGATACCACTATGAACCCTGAGTATAGAACTTTAAGGAGAATCGTTGTAGAGGACCGAGACAGAGCCGATGAAACTTTTTCCATACTTATGGGAGATGACGTTCCTCCACGAAGACAGTTCATTGAAAACAATGCTGTTTATGCAAATATTGACGCTTAAAATATTATGAAAGTAAGTATAATTGGAGCCGGTAATGTTGGTGCATCTTGTGCTGAGTATATTGCGATAAGTAAAATTGCAAACGAGGTGGTTCTTTTAGATATTAAGGAAGGTTTATCTGAGGGCAAAGCGTTAGATTTAACTCAAACCGCATCAACACTTGGGTTTGACACTGTCATCAAGGGAGTAACTAATGATTACAAAACCACTAAGGATAGCGACGTAGTTGTTATTACTTCAGGTATTCCAAGGAAACCTGGGATGACTAGGGAAGAACTAATTGATATCAATGCAGGGATAGTGAATACTGTTACAGAAAGTATATTAAAATTTTCTCCTAAAGCAATAATAGTAGTTGTCTCAAATCCAATGGACACAATGACTTATCTAGCATTGAAATCAAATAGATTAGATAAAAAAAAGGTAATTGGAATGGGTGGGGCGCTTGACAGTTCTAGGTTTAAAACCTATCTGTCCAAAGCACTTAACAAACCACAATCTGATATACATGCTATGGTTATTGGCGGTCACGGTGACACTACTATGATTCCACTTACAAGATTAGCATCTTACAATGGAACTCCTATTTCAACCTTGTTGTCTAAAGACAAGCAAGATGAAATCGTTTCTTCTACTATGATTGGTGGAGCAACTCTTACAAAGCTTCTAGGAACATCTGCATGGTATGCTCCAGGAGCTTCAGTTTGCTACTTGGTTGATAGTATTTTAAAAAACAAAAAGAAAATTATTCCTTGCTCGGTGTATTTAGATGGTCAATACGGATTAAATGATATTTGTATAGGTGTTCCTTGTATCATAGGTGAAAATGGGGTTGAAGAAATAATCAACCTTGATTTAAATTTATCAGAAAAAAATAAACTTCAAGAAAGCGCAAAGGCTATAGCAATTATGAATAAATCCCTTAAAAACTTTATTTGATTTATTCATTAATAACAAAATTATTTATAAAAAAACCAATTATTCAAATCATTTTTGATTGTGTTTGTGATTAGACTTTTAAACAATTATATTTGCTGCCGCATCAAACAATAATTTAAAGAATGCAAAATAATAGCCTTGTTAAGATTTTTGGTTTTTTATTTTTAATTGTAAGTATATATCAATTATCTTTTACACTAATTTCTAGTAGTCTAGAAAACGAGGCAGAAGATTACGCTAATTCAAGAATTAGTGAGGATATCGAAGATTTTATTTCTAAAAGAGACAACTTAGAATCGAAATATTTAGATTCAATTGGGAATATTTCAATCTATGGATTTACTTCCTATAATGATGCAAAAAAAAGAGAATTAAATCGTGGGTTAGATCTAAAAGGGGGTATCAACGTTATACTACAGATTTCTGTAAAAGACATACTTAAAGGCTTATCCAATAATACAAGAAATCTAATTTTCAACAAGGCTCTAGACGAAGCTGACGAATTGCAAAAACAGTCTGATTTACCCTATGTGGAATCATTTTTTAGCTCATTTGATAAAGTTAAGGGAACCTATAAGTTGTCTGACCCTGAAATCTTTTCAAATAGAAATCTGAGTGACCTAATCAACTTTAATATGAGTGACGATGAGGTGAAACCAATTATTAGAAGAAAAATAGACGAATCAATAACATCTGCTTTTGAGGTTTTGAGAAAAAGAATTGATAAGTTTGGCGTTACCCAACCCAACATACAGAGGTTAGGTAAAACAGGTAGGATTCTAGTTGAACTTCCAGGAGCAAAGGATGTAGAAAGAGTTAAAAATTTACTTCAAAGTACTGCACAACTCGAGTTCTGGGAAACTTTCAAAAATGATCAATTTTTTAATTTTTTATCCCAAGCAAATTTATTGTTACGAGACAAAATAAAGGGTGATAAAAATAAGACTGATGAAAATCAATCCGATAAATCAGGAATCGATGATTTACTTTCTGATGTAAAACAAATAGATTCATTGAGTTCTGATAATATTAATCCTATAAATGATATGATTAAAGGACTAGGTTTTCAAGGGGGGCCAGTATTAGCTCAAGTATCAAAAAAAGATAAAGATTTATTCAAGTATTACCTTGATTTACCTGAGGTTAGAAGATTATTGCCCACTAATTTGAGATTTGTGAAGTTTATATGGGGTAAAACAAATCCAAATAATGATTTAGTTGATTTATTTATAATTAAATCGAACAGAGATGATGTACCCCCTTTAAGCGGTGGTGTTATAGTTGATGCTGTCCAAACATATAGTCAATTAGGCCAACCTGCTGTATCTATGCAAATGGACTCTAAAGGGTCAAGGATATGGGAAAATTTGACAGGTAAAGCGTTTAAGGATGCAAGCAGTATTGCAATAGTTTTAGACGATTTAGTATATTCTGCTCCTGGAGTTAGTAACGGAGCAATATCTGGAGGAAGATCTGAAATTACAGGCTCATTTTCATTAAACGAAGCCATTGACCTTGCAAACGTACTAAGGGCAGGTAAATTACCTGCTTCAGCCGACATTATTCAATCTGAGATTGTTGGACCCTCTTTGGGAAAAGAAGCAATTCAAAGTGGTTTGTACTCTTTTTTAATTGCCTTGATAATTGTTTTATTATGGATGATTTTTTATTACGGGAGATCGGGTTTATTTGCTGATATAGCCTTATCATTAAATATACTTCTAATTTTTGGCATATTAGCTGGTTTAGGAGCTGTTTTAACTCTACCAGGAATCGCAGGTATTGTTCTAACAATTGGGATATCAGTGGATGCTAACGTTTTAATTTTTGAAAGAATTAGAGAAGAATTAAGAAGGGGTAAGGGTGACAAAAAATCTGTAGATGATGGTTTTAATAATGCGCTTTCTTCAATTTTAGACGCAAATATTACTACTGGGTTAACTGCAATGATTCTATTTATTTTTGGAACTGGACCAATTAAAGGATTCGCCACAACACTATTAATTGGTATAGCAACTTCTCTATTTACAGCAATTTTTGTAACCAGGCTATTTATTGAAAATAGAATATTAAAAAAGAAAAAAATTGACGTTTCAACTAAGCTCACAAAGAATTTACTAGCAGGTTTGAGTTTTCAATTTTTGAAAAGGAGAAAAGCTGCTTATGCGATATCCACAATTTTAATTTTCACAAGTTTAATTTCACTCGGTTTAAAAGGATTAAACCAAGGTGTTGATTTTGTGGGTGGCCGATCTTATATAGTTCGATTTGACAAAATTGTCAATCCTAGTGAAATCGAAAAATTAATTTCTAATTCCCTTGGAAGTGCAGAGGTAAAAACTTTTGGTGAGGCAAATCAACTAAAAATCACAACCAAATACAAAATCGATCAAGAAGGTACTCAAGTCGACAACGAAATTTATGAAAAACTTTATTATTCATTATCAAGCTTTCTTCCCGATGGGTTATCTATTGAACAGTTTATTAATGGATCAGAAATCAAAACGGTTGGCATCATGTCATCCATTAAAGTTGGACCAACTATCGCAGATGATATCAAAAAGAACTCCTATTTGGCTGTAATTGGTTCGTTGATTATTGTTTTTTTGTATATACTTATAAGATTTAGAAAATGGCAATTTTCTGCTGGGGCCGTCGCTGCTGTTTTTCATGACGTTTTAATAGTTTTAGGAATCTTTTCATTAACATATAATATTATGCCTTTTAATATGGAAATTAATCAAGCTTTTATTGCTGCAATATTGACTGTTATAGGCTATTCTTTAAACGATACAGTAGTTGTTTTTGACAGAATTAGGGAGTATACTTTAAATAATCAAAATGAAAAATTATCTCAGACTGTAAATTTGGCTCTTAATTCAACTTTAAGTAGGACATTAAATACTTCCTTAACAACACTACTAGTTTTACTTGCTATATTTCTTTTCGGAGGAGAATCAATCCGTGGTTTCATGTTTGCCCTTATAATTGGTGTTGTTATAGGAACCTATTCGTCTGTATTTATTGCTACTCCAGTAATGTTTGATACCCAGAATAGAAAAATAAGTAAAAATTAATTTTTCGAGATACTTATTGATCTAATTAAAACTACAATTCCTGACAGAATTAGAGGAATACTTAACCACTGACCAGTAGAAAATAGTGGTAATAAAGTCTCAAAACCACCTTGACTTTCTTTTATAAATTCAACAAAAAATCTTATACTAAACAAAGTGAGCATAAATAAGCCGAGTAAAAATCCACTCTTATTTTTATATTCAGTTTTATAAATCTGAAATAAAATAAAAAATATAATTAAATAACAAACCGCTTCATACAACTGGGCTGGATGACGGGGTAAATTTTCTCCACGGTTTACAAAGACGACCCCAAAATTATTTCCTGTATAATTTCCTACTATTTCGGAATTGAAAAAATTTCCAATCCTAACAAATGCAGCACCCAAAGTTGTGGGTATTATTAATCGGTCAAGAATCCATAATAAAGTTTTTTCTTTATATACTTTTTGATAAACTATTATCCCACTTAAAATACCTATCGCAGCACCATGGCTTGCTAAGCCCCTGAAACCAGTAAATGTATAGCCATTTGTGGTTTTTTCTATTGGTAGGAAAATTTCTAAAAGGTGACTCTGATAGTATTCCCAATCATAAAAAACAACATGTCCTAATCTGGCACCAATCAAAGTTGAAAGGACTATGTAAAAAAGCATAGTTTCAAGTCTTTCAGTAGGTACGTTCTCTTTTACATACATTTTCTTCATTATGTTGAATCCAAAAAGAAAAGCAATTATAAACATCAAACTATAATAATGTATACCGAAATTTCCAATTGAAAAAATTGTCGAACTAGGCTCCCAAATAATTTTATTTAGTATCATATAATTTTAATTTAAATGTATAAAAAATCTTTTCATGGTATAGGATCATATCCTCCTTTACTCCAAGGATTGCATCTTAAAATTCTTTTAATTGTTAAAAAACCACCTTTTAATGGTCCGTATTTATTTATAGCTTCAATTCCATATTTAGAGCACGTAGGGGAAAATTTACAACTAGATGGAAAAAAAGGAGAAATAAATCTCTGATATATCTTTATAATACTAATAAACAAATATTTAAATATATTAGGGATAAGCAGTTTAATATTTATAGGTGGTTTTGTCTTCACTATCATTTAAAGTAATTCCTATTCGACTTAATTCATCCCTTATTTGATCAGAGGTTTCAAAATCTCTGTTTGCTCTAGATTTGTTTCTGATATCGACTAGAATATCTAAAGTCTTTCCAAGTAATTCGTTAGCTTCAATATTTTTTTTACTTCCGAAAAAATTTAGTCCCAATATTTTGGAGAAAAAAATTGAAGTTTTATTTAAAAGAAAATCTTTATCTTTTTTTGAAATTTTTTCTTTGCCCATTAATACGGAATTAGAATAATGTATAGCTTCAAATAGCTTAGAAATTAATAAAGGTGTATTAAAATCATCATTCATGGCTTTGTAGCAATTCATTTCCCAATTTGAGATATCAAACCCAGATGTCAACTTAGAGGTTTTAAGTTTTGAAATATTTTTTATACCAATTTCAAGTTTTTTAAGACCTTTTTCTGATGCTATTAAAGCCTCTTCACTTAGGTCTAAAATACTTCTATAGTGCGCCTGAAGGAAGAAAAAACGAAGGACATTAGGAGAAAAAGATTTTGAAAAAATATCATTGTCACCATTAAATAATTCTCCAGGGAGAATACTATTGCCAGTTGATTTTGACATTTTTTTTCCATTTAATGTCAACATATTGGCATGAAGCCAGTAATTGATTTTTGAATTTTGGTTCAATGCCTCCGATTGTGCAATTTCACAATCATGGTGAGGGAATTTTAAATCTATCCCACCACCATGTATATCAAATCTATTTCCCAGGTATTTCATACTCATCGCACTACATTCGGAGTGCCATCCAGGAAAACCCTCTCCCCAAGGAGAATTCCACTTCATTATATGTTTTGAGTCAGCTTTTTTCCATAATGCAAAGTCCTGCGGATTTAATTTATCATTTTGACCATCAAGCGTTCTAGAATTGTGAACCAAATCATCCAAATTTCTTCTACTTAATTTTCCATACTTAGAAATTTTATTGAACTTTAATACATCAAAATATACAGATCCGTTTTTTACATATCCAAATCCATTTTTAATAATTTTTTTAATCAATTCAATTTGTTCTAAAATATGACCTGTTGCTGTTGGTTCAATACTTGGTGGAATAGTGTTTAATTTTTTTAAATTTTCATGAAAGTCTATTGTATACTTTTGAACCACCTCCATAGGTTCGATATTTTCTTTTCGAGCTTTTTTTACAATTGGGTCATCCCCATCATCTGAGTCGTTCTCTAAATGTCCAACATCTGTTATATTTCTTACGTATTTAACCCTGTATCCTAAGTGGAGTAAATATCTATAAATTACATCAAAAGAAATAAATGTTCTACAGTTACCTAAATGAACGAAGCTATAAACTGTTGGTCCACAAACATACATTTTAACCAAGTCTTTATCTAGAGGAACAAACCTCTCCTTTTTTCCTGTTAATGAATTGAAAACAGACAAATTATGCATTAAAATTCTGTTTCAATTTTAATGTAATCTAAAAATTCATTTTTTCTTGCCTCATTCTTAAAACTACCTCCAAACTCAGATGTTATAGTACTAGAATTTGGATCACAAACACCTCTTGAGTTAACACATATGTGTTTAGCATCGATTACACATGCAACATCTTTTGTTTTAAGTATATTTTGCATTTCTTCAACTATTTGTAGGGTTAACCTTTCTTGAACTTGGGGTCTTTGAGCATAGTATTGAACTATTCTATTCATTTTTGATAAACCAACCACAGTTCCATTTGATATATATCCAACATGCGCCTTTCCGATGATTGGAAGCATATGATGTTCACAAGTTGAAAAAAGAGTAATATTTTTTTCTACAAGCATTTCACCGTATTTATATTTATTTTCAAAAGTTGAAGCTTTGGGTTTATTTTTAGGATTTAATCCACTGAAAATTTCATTAACATACATTTCAGCTACCCTTTTAGGAGTTCCTTTAATACTGTCGTCACTTAAGTCTAAACCCAATGTTTGGATTATATCTGTAACCTTTTTTTTGATAATTTCGATTTTTTCTTTATCAGATAAATCAAAAGCATCAGTTCTAATGGGTGTTTTTAAGTTAGAACTAAAGTGATCGTATTGATTTAAATCTTCTTCAGTGTAAGTACCTTTTTCGACCTTCATTTTACTTGTAATTCAATGCAAATATACTTAAATGATTATTAAAAATGTGTTTGAAATACTTCTTAAAGTTTTAGCCTATACGTAAGAATGTAGTTATTTCTTTTGGAAAACAATCCAATTGGATCTGTAAACCCTTCATTGAAAATTGGTCTTTGGTTGTTGTATTTTGTACCCTGATAAGAAAAGTCAATAATCCCATAAGAGAATGTATAACCAATCCCTAGACTTAAATTAGATATTCTATTATCATATAATTTAGATGAGCTACTTTCAGACAGATATCCAGCCCTAAGACTTATTTGAGGATTTATTCTAAATTCTCCTCCGATCTGTAAAATATTATTACTTGTTAATTTAGATCTGATTTCATTATTGAGACTGGTTTCTAAGTAATTACTTCCACCAGGTCTATATCTTATTCCAGAATAATTCTTTCTAGTAAAATCAAAACTTATTAGACCCTTTGAATTTACAATATAAGCAAAACTTCCCCTTACTGAACCAGCTGTGTTGAGTTTGTGTTCAGGGAAAAATATTTCAGTTTCAGGGTCTAATATCAACTCATCATTATTTGGATTATTATCTAGATCTGTAACTAAAAATTGACTCAAACTCTCATTAATGGTGTAATAAATAGGACTATTAATTACTAAGCCCAGTCTTATTTTATTGTTCAATTTGTATATACTTCCAATTTGGAAAGAACCTCCTTCACCTAAACTTGTTAAATAATTATTAAATCTGAGCGCTTTTATTCCGGATTCATCGGCATAATTACTCTCATAAAAATCAGTTTGTTCAGTATAATCAAATCTGTGTGAATTAATGTTCAAACCAAAATAAAATTTATCTTTAAACGAACCGCTGACATTAAAAGTGTAGAGTCTATTTACACCAAAGCTATTTAGAAAATATTCATGATAGAAACCATTATTTAATGGTAGTGTATTAGATGAGTAATCATAAACTGGGTTAATAGGGCTTAGTGGATCAATTGGCTGATTTGAATCTTCCGAAAAAATTGGGTTTATTACATATCCCTCATACCCAAAAAGTGCCTGCTGAGCGGAATAGCCTAAGTTAGGTTCTTCTCCAATATTTATGTAAGCTTCCCTAAAGCTTTCTCCATTAATTTGAGAGATATCATCTAAATTTCTATTCATTGCGTGGTACAAAAAGTATTTGTCAATCCCGTTGTTTTTTGTGTTATTCCCATTGGCAAGAATATTATTATCAAAATTGTTGTTCACTTGGTAATTGAATCCAAATGAAATTTTTGACCATTTGCTATTTTCTTCATCTTTTAAAACAAGTACAATACCAGCTTGGGACAAATCTATACCATTTAATGAATTAATATTTTTGTCATTGAAGTAAGAGGATGTCACCTCATTATTGAAAGTATTTGCAGTTACCGAAAGCTCAGAGGACAAAAAAACCGAAGAACCAGCAGGATTAATACTAATAGCACTAAGTTCCCCTCCTAAAGCACCAAAAGCCCCAGATAAAGCATTGAATCTTGCACTTCCTGCAAGTGAAGTTTGACTATATCTCAGTGCATCGTTCAAAGATTGAGCGTTCAAGCTAAGGCACAACAGACCTACAAATAAAAATAAGTTACTTTTCATGAAATACTATCTTTTACTGTTTTCTTCCAGATGATCGACCAGCTGAGGATCTCCCTGATGATCTGCTTATCGAGGACGAACCATATGAACTGCCTCTAGATGCATTATAGGACCCTCTACTTGAAGAACTATATGATCTACCGCCCGAAGAGTTAGAATAATTCCTTGAGTAGTTATTTGACGAATTATAATTCTGATTTGTTTTACCACTAGAATTGTATTGTGTAGACGATCTGTTAAATACAGAATTACCGTTACTTTGATAGCTCCTTCCTTGGTATCCGTAATTTTCAGAAACTCTTAACTTGTAAAAGTCGCTATTCCTTCCTGTAGGAATTAACTCTACGTTATATCCTCTAGACTGATATTGTCTTATAATGGATTCAATTCTTCTTCTTTGAGCATCTGAATTAGAATTTATCTTTCGTTGTTCAGAATTGTTGTTTTGAGTTAGTCTTCTACCTTCGGAAACTAAATCTGGCACAGAATTATTAGATGTCGAACGCACATTATTAGAACGAACTTCACCTGAACGAGCTCTAAAATTAGAGTTCACTGGACCAGTATTTTTCCCTCTGTAAGTGGAGCTATAAGCCCAGCCCCTAACGCCACCATATTGTAAAGAATTTCTTACACCATAATTACCCACGTATGGACTATACAAATAGTTGTATGGTGAAAATCCCCAATGAGGGTTACCAAATAACCATGGGTCGTAAAAACCGAAATTACCGTTCCAACCATAATTCCAAGCCCATCTATTCCATCCCCAGAAGCCTAAACGATTCCATCTCATAGGATTTCCCCATCCCCAACCGTTCCAAAACGGATTGTAAAAGCCAGAGTAAAATGGAGCACCAAAGTTTTGAAATCCCCAAGGACCGTTATTGAACATAAAAATTTGTGTTGTTTTTTGGCCACCGCCCCATTGTGGATTAGTTTTATAATTATCTATACTATTTGAATTGATAGAATCTATATCAGACAAAACTACATCATTTCTCCTGTCATCCCAGTCATATTGTCTTGCAACCTGATCAAAATACCTAGAATATGAATTAGACTCATTATCTAAATCACTCTTTCTAATTACAATCACATTGTCTGACGAATATATTCCATCTGAATATGAGGAAACAGGTTGAAAGCTTCCACAAGAAAATTGAGCAAGAATAAATATTATTAAAAAAGAAATTCTAAAAACATTAATAATAAAGTCATTCATAACATTGTTATGTTTATTTTTGACCAAACTTAATTTGTTAGTTTTGTTCATGGGTTATTCTTTAATTAAATATAACCAAATTTTGTGCCAAACATGTATTTAAAATGTTAACAAAAAGATCAGATAACTTTTCAAAATGGTATAATGAGCTTGTTTCAAGGGCTCAACTCGCTGAAAATTCATCAGTTAGAGGATGCATGGTAATTAAACCTTACGGGTTTTCTATATGGGAAAGCATGAAAAGTGAGCTTGACAAAAAATTTAAAGCAACTGGACATCAAAATGCATATTTTCCACTGTTTGTTCCCAAAAGTCTTTTTGAGGCTGAAGAAAAAAATGCAGAAGGTTTTGCTAAAGAATGTGCTGTAGTTACCCATTATAGGTTAAAAAATAGTGGTAAAGAAGGGAAGTTGATTGTAGACCCAGAGGCTAAGCTTGAGGAGGAGTTAATTGTAAGGCCAACTAGTGAAGCTATAATTTGGCGAACATACAAAAATTGGATTCAATCCTACAGGGACCTTCCGCTTCTTATCAACCAGTGGGCAAATGTAGTTCGGTGGGAAATGAGACCAAGGCTGTTCCTTAGAACCGCAGAATTTTTGTGGCAAGAAGGTCATACTGCTCATGCAACTAAAAAAGAAGCACAGGATGAAGCGCTTTTAATAAATGATTTGTATGCAGATTTTGTAGAAAATTATATGGCTATTCCTGTTATTAAAGGACTTAAGTCCGAGAGCGAAAGATTTGCAGGTGCCGTTGAGACTCATTGTATAGAAGCGCTAATGCAAGATGGTAAGGCACTTCAAGCAGGTACTTCTCACTTTTTAGGAGATAATTTTGCAAAAGCATTTGATGTTAAATTCGCCAATCAAAATGGAAATTTAGAGTATGTTTGGGCGACTTCTTGGGGTGTTTCTACACGTCTAATGGGAGCACTTATAATGACTCATGGAGATGATAAAGGACTAGTTTTACCTCCAAATCTTGCTCCGATACAAGTAGTTATTGTTCCAATTTTTAAGGGAAAAGAGCAGCTTGAAGAAATTTCCATTGTAGCCAAAAAAATTAAAGATCAACTTGAATCAAAAAACGTGAGGGTTCAATTTGATAATAGAGAAAATCTTAAACCTGGTTTCAAATTTGCTGAACATGAAATGAAAGGCATTCCAATTCGTATTGCCATAGGACCAAAAGATATTGAAAAAAATCAGTTAGAGTTGGCCAGAAGAGATACTGAAGAAAAAATATTTATCAAACAAAATTTTGCTTTAGAAGAAGTAGAGAAAATTTTAAAAGAGATTCATGTTAATCTTTTTGAAAGGGCCAAAAAATTTCTTGAAGAAAACATTACAGAGGTTAATAGTTATGAAGATTTCAAAAATACAATTAATCAAAAAGGAGGTTTTGTATATGCATATTGGGATGGAACTACTGAAACTGAAGAAAAAATAAAAAAAGAAACTAAAGCTACTATCCGTTGTATTCCCTACAGTTCAAGTACAAAAGGAAAATGCGTGTTGACTGGAAAAGAATCAAGCCAAAAGGTTTACTTTGCAAAATCTTATTAGCGATAGTTTTATAATATCTATTTTTCGTAGATTTCGCGTTGCACAATAGAGTAATATATTTTACATTTGCATGCAAATTTATTGGCCCGTTCGTCTATCGGTTAGGACGCCAGGTTTTCATCCTGGAAAGAGGGGTTCGATTCCCCTACGGGCTACAACTTCTTATTAGTCAGTTCCCGAAATACATATTATTTTTTTAAATAATTTCACATAAAAAACTAAGTTCATTTTTTAATTTTAAATTTACCTGTGATATGTTTCAGTAATTTCGGTCCCATCTGGACTTTTAAATGTTATGTAGTAATGTCCAGTGTCATCCCACGAATAGTCGATAACATATGTGTCTGAATTGATTTTATATTCCAATTCATATGAAGCAACACCTTTTTTGGTAAAATTGGTTATCACAGCATCTTTAAGGGGGGTTAGAGCAGGTCTTATAGCGGTTGCAATCGACTGGGGATCGATTTGATTTTCTGGTGGTGTTCCACTTGTATTAACTTTTCCTTTCATGCTGGCAATAAAGTAGGGGTATTCATCAACTGAATAATAATGATAACTACCGTCCTCGTTTAAGATCCCAAGATTTTCGTCTAGTGTTTTGTCAGTTTTCCCGAAGACTGGAAATCCATCCAATGAGTAAGCTATAGGTTTGTCATCTCCAACAATTTCGGTAAGGTGAGTAGGGGGAAGGTGGTAATGGTAATCGTCTGCTTTCCCACAATGTCCACCCCATTGATCTAACTCACCAATTGCATTTGCATCCTCACCTCTATTATTTAACGGATTAAATATCGGAATTCCGTTAATGGCGACTGCTAAAGCACCTTTCATAAAATTTTCGGCTGACGGCATTGGTTCATTTGAAAATTCAGGATTTATTGGTACAGACCAACTATTATCACCAGTATAATTTTGATTAATTGGAAATTGTTGCTGCCAATTTGTTATGCCTATCATCATGTTATGAGATGGAAGGCCATTAGATGAAATGTAAAAATAATTTGAATCACTTGAAGTTGAAATACCCTCAAATTTTTCAAATAAAGCTTTCATTTCAGACACATCGTTTGGAGGAATTGGTTTAGCTGTCGGTGTATTTTGGTCATTATTTGATTCAAATGTATTATCTAAATCAGCTGAGTCAGAATCCCCATTTCCAGAACATCCTAGAAAAAATAAAACCAAGAGTATTATTGAGAAATTATTTTTTTTTTTAAAAGTAAAAAGCAATTAATTGTTAGAAGTGTGAATCTCATGTAAATGATATTTGAATTTAATTACCAAATTAAAAAAATAAATTCTAAAGTTTATTTTTGCATCCATTTATTACATGATATAGTTAAAAAAGTAAATTAACATAATCATAATTTTTATTATCAAATAAACAAACAAATCAATATTTCAAAAATTTTTTAAAAATCGGAACTGTATGGAGATATAGAATAACTAAAACTATAATTATCTGCCTTGATTTGATATTTTTTATGGGGTTTTTGACCCCAACTGTTGTCGCCTCCAACACCCATTTGTTTGTAGTTTATATTTATATTTATTAGAGGTCTTTCAATAATATCTGTAGTATGCATTATAGGTCTTTTCAGGTCATTGGACTGTTTTCGGTACCTTACATTCCCTCCATCAAAATCCTCATTTCTTTGATGGTGAGCACTAAACTCAAAAGTTTTTTCAGTTTCAATTATAATTCCATCCCCTTTGGAATCAGTAAAAGTTAACCATCTTGTATCGGTCCTATTTCCATTTTCCTGAGGTCGTATATACGGATAATATAATTGTGAAACTTTTGATTCATATATTCCAACTAGAGAAGATGTTTTTCTATCCTGATAGTTTTCGTGAGGTCCTCTGCCATACCATTTAACATTGTCGTATCTTTTGTTAATCATGAAGTTTGTTCCAAATTTGGGCATTATAGGTAAACTACTTGAAATTTCTGTTAAAGTAGTGGTCACATTAATTTTACCATTAGAACTAATATTATAAGTTATTTCTATTAATCCATCTATATCTGAAGCTAAATATTTTGATTTTATCTCAACCCCTTGTTCTTGGTAATTTTTAACTTTTAGAGTTTTTAATATTTGATTTTTGGATGCCTTTTTCCAAACGTTAAGAATTGATGACATATTATATCCATAGTCGTTATCAATGGGAGAGCGCCAAAAGTTTGCTTTAACGCCTCCTAATAGTATGTTTTTAGTTCCGTAATTAATCTCCTGTAATTCTCCATTTTTTTTATTAAATGAAATTTTAAAACTTTCACCTTTTACATCTATACTTTTATCATTTTCAAAGACTTTTATTATGCTTTTGTATATTTTATTTACTTTACTTTTTACATGACCACCTATATAAAACTGTTCATAAGCTACAGTGTAGTCTTTTGGCACTAACATATCATTATTTTTTCTTTTAGCGTAAATATTAAGATAAGTTTCTCCATCCCGGATAATTTCTGGAATATTAATTTTTACTTTCTTAGATTCATGTGGTTTTACATCTATTTTATTTATTGTGCCTTCTGAAATTCTGCATCCGTCATTTAAAAGCTCCCAAATAAAATAAAATTCGTTTAAATTTTTAAAATCAAAATTGTTTGAAATCAAAATCTCTTTTGTTTCAATACTTGGTAACTTAAATTTTATGTTTTGATAAACTTTTTTTACCTCCTTTAAAGAGGGGTGGCTAGATCTATCTGGATTGACTAGGCCGTTATTACAAAAATTTAAATCATTTTGAAAATTTTCACCACCTAAGTCGCCTCCATAGGCCCAGTATGGCTGACCTAGGTCATTGGAGGTTAAAATTCCTTGATCTACCCAATCCCAAATAAAACCACCTTGTAAAACATCGTACGATTCTATTACATCCCAATAGTCTTGAAGATTTCCTACACTGTTCCCCATTGCGTGAGCATATTCGCAAAGAATCAAGGGTCGATCAGGATTTTTTTCTGCGTATCTTTTCATCTCTTCGATAGTGTGGTACATTGGGGAAAAAATATCTGTATTAGAATATTCTTTTGCATCTTCGTATTGAACTGGTCTAGTGTTGTCATTATCTTTAATCCAATTGTATGTTTTAAAAAAATTCTCACCGTTTCCAGCTTCATTTCCCAGGGACCAAATAACTATTGATGGAAAATTTTTATCTCTTTCATACATCCTAATGGTTCTATCTAGATGCATTTGTTCCCATTCTTTCAAATATCCTGGGTGAATAGATTTTTTCTCTTTGTCATTTTCAACATCATAAGTAGTTCCCATTCCATGTGTTTCAATATTTGCTTCATCAATGACATAAAAACCGTATTTATCGCACATTTTATAAAAAAATGGATTCTTTGGATAGTGACTGCATCTTATTGAATTGATGTTATTTTTTTTCATTAATTGTAAATCCTTTAGAAGTAGATCTTTTGAAACTACATGACCATCTTTCTCGTGATGATCGTGAAGGTTTACTCCTTTCATTAGAATAGATTTTCCATTTACAATAAATTGGCTATTTTCAATTTTTAAATTTCTAAAACCAATACGTGAATTGATTACTTGATTTTCTTTTCCCTCTAGCTTTATAATGAGGTCATATAAGTTTGGAGTTTCAGCATTCCAATGTTTTACGTCTTTGATCAATTTTTTGAAAGAGACTGAATTCATTCCAACTTTTAATTGGTTTTGCTTTTCAATTTTGTAGACTTCTTTACCATTGTCTAATAATCTAATTGTTATTTTTCGTGATTTTACTCTGGATGTATTATTAAAAATTTTCACTTCTAACTCAAATTCACCGTCTTTATACTCATTTACTAAATCACTTTTTACCTTAAAATCATTTACTGAAATTTTATTTTGCGCAAATAAATACACATCTCTTTCAATACCTGATAATCTCCAAAAGTCTTGATCCTCCATGTAGCTCGCATCAGACCACCTCATAATTTGAATAGAAAGCCTGTTTTCTCCTTCTACTAAATAATCTGTAATATTGAATTCAACTGGAGTTTTACTTCCTTCATTATAACCAATTTCATTGCCATTCAGCCAAACATACATAGCACCACTTACGCCGCCAAAGTGAAGATAAATATCTTTTTTCGACCAGTCAGGTGGGATGCTAAATAGTTTTATAAATGATCCATTATTATTGATTTCATGGGGAATAAATGGAGGGTTCGCAGGGAACATATATTTTATATTTGTATAAAATGGAATCCCATAACCTTTGAGTTCCCAATTTGACGGTACATCAATTAAATCCCAATTAGAAAAATCATAATCATTTTTGAAAAAATTAGTTGGTCTAGATTTTACATCTTTTGCATAAAAAAAATGCCATTTACCGTTTAAAGATTTATAGTAAGGAGATTTTTCCCAGCTTTCGCTAATAAGAGCATCTTTTAAAGTTTTATAAATGTAAAAATGTGCTCTAGGCTTTTCTTTATTAATATCAAAAATCCCTGGGTTTTCCCATTCAGGATTTTCCCACTTCAAACCTTCAGGGTAGTTAAAAGTTTTTAAAGTTTTGTTTTGTGAAAAAAGTTTACTTACAATCAGAACACTTAACAAAAAAAACAGGCAATATTTTATATTTTTTATTTTGTACTGGCATTTGATTTTAAAAACATTATTGTTTTTCAATTTTTAATTTTTAAATTATGTTTTTTGACGTGTAAAAACTTAATTTAAAATACTAAATTTTAAAAAAAAATGCTAATGGATGTAATATTTCAATCTATTTTTTTTGTAGATAATTTCAATATAATCAAACAAAAATTAATTCTTAAGTTTTTATTTCTATTGGTAATTAACACCACAAATGGACAACCAGTTCTTTTAGATTCAGATAAAAATGAAATAATATCAGTGCTAAAAAATCAAGAAAATTTTTGGAATAAGGGAGATATAGATGGTTTTATGCAAGGGTATGTAAAATCTGATTATTTAGTTTTTAACGGATCCAGCGGTCCTTTTTACGGTTGGGATTCTGTCAAGGATAGATATATCAAAACCTATCCTTCTAAAGAGAAAATGGGAACGCTTAACTTCAAAATTCATAATATATCTTTAATTACATCATCAGTCGCACAACTTATTGGACAATTTTTTCTATCGTATCCAAAAAGTGAAGTTTCAGGATATTTTACACTGATATTAATAAAATCAAAAGGAGAGTGGTTGATTTTGAGTGACCATACTTCAAGAAGTGAATATAATGATTCTATTAAATAAATTTTAGAAACTATCTATCCTGCATTTAAGAGTAGACGATGCATCTATGAATAGATATTTTCTAGTCCATTTGCAAATATTTTTGTTTCCTCTAAAGTGCCAATGCTTATTCTGCACCAATCATAAAAAGGTGGAAAAGGTCTTCCGATTTTAACACCCTGTTCAAGCATTTGTTTTCCTAAATCATCTATATGCCTTTTGGAATGAAAGAAAACAAAATTAGTGTTTGATGGAGTATACTTTAATCCAATTTTGTCGAGTGTTGTGGTTATAATTTTTCTTCCCTCAATAATTTTGTTTAATGAAAAGTTATAAAATTCTTTATCGTCTAGTGCTTTATCAGCAGCAGCAATAGCAAGCACATTTGTCATTGCGACAATATTCTTTCTTATTTGTTTTGATAAGTGAGAAGGGGCTATCAAATAACCAATTCTGAAACCTGCAAGACCATATACTTTTGAAAATGTTTTGGAAACAATTACGTTTTTACCTTCTCGAATAAGAAAGTCCATTGAGGGATAATTAGGAGTTTGGATAAAATCATAATATGCCTCATCACTAAAAATAATAGTTTTCTCACTTGCAGACGTACAGAAATCAATCAAAGATTCTTTTCCAACTACAGTCCCAGTTGGATTATTTGGGTTGCACAAAAAAACAATCTTAGTATTGGTATTAATTCTATTATTGATTGCGTTAAGGTCATAGCCTTTGTCTTCTCCAACAGGGATCCAGTTAATTTTTGCTCCCCATTGTTCTGCAAAATCCATCATAGCTAAAAATGTTGGTTTCGCAGCAATAATTTCTCCACCACCGTTCGCAAAGGTCAAACCAGTTATTTTTAAACCTTCTGTTGAACCGCCTGTTATAATTATATTTTCTGAACTAACCCCATGTAATTTTGCTAATTTGTCAGCAAGAGCACTTGAATAGACCCGAGGATATCTGCAACCATTTTCAAATGCTTTGATTACAGCCTTTTGAACTTTTTCTGATGGACCGTAGGGATTTTCATTAGAGCTAAGTTTTATTGTTTTAGAAAGGGGTCTAGGATTAAATTTTCTTATTTCTTCCTTTGAAAGGGCTAATTCAGGTGCAAGCAAAAGACCTCCTAAACCAATTGATGAGCGAATCCAGTTTCTCCTAGTTTGCATTTTTTAAGTTTTAAAGTGCAATTAAAAATAAAAAATATTTATAAGTTAAATTAAAAATTTAGTATCAGTTTATGAACAGGCCTGATACAAATAATCAATCTGCATATTTTTCAAAAGGCGTCAAAAAGTATTTGTTTGTTTTTAACACCAATATCACTTAACATATTTCTGCAAGCTTTTATCATAAGTGGCGGTCCACACAGATAAAATTCAATGTTCGAGAAATCTTCTATCGTGTTTAAATAATTTTCATTTACAACCTCGTGAATATATCCAATATAACCTTTCCACTGATCTTCGGGGAGAGGTTCGGAAAGGGCTATATTAAAATTGAAATTTTTATTTTTATCAGATAATATGGTAAAATAATCATTATAAAAAACTTCCTTTTTTGATCTTGCTCCATACCAATAGCTCACCTTCCTTGTAGTTTTCACAGTATCAAACAAATGTGAGATTTGAGATCTAAATGGAGCCATTCCAGCACCACCACCAATAAAAATCATTTCTTTTTGAGTTTGTTTTAAATGAAAATCTCCAAATGGTCCAAATAATTCAATCCTATCGCCTTTTTTTAGATTAAACAAATAAGAAGATCCTAAACCTGGGGGATTATTTGATCCATTCAAAGGTAATGCAAGTCGAACGTTGAATTTTAAATGATCTTCAATTCTTGGGCTAGTTGCAATGGAATAGTTTCGAGTTATTTTAGATTCATTTTTGGAACTAATCTTTAACAATCCTTTATTTTTCCATACCATTTTAAAATTATTTCTAATTTCAATTTCTTTGAAACTGAGTTGGTATTTAGGTATTTCTAATTGCATATAATCGCCAGGTGTGAATTCTATATTTTCTCCTTCAACTGGTTTTATTTTCAATTCTTTGACAAACGTTGCTAGGTTAGAATTTGAAATCACCTCATAGGTCTTACTTTTTTTGCTTTCTTTCGCTTTGATTCCAGAATTTGGATTAAGCATTATCAATCCGTCAACAACTTTAGTTTCGTAGGTATTTAAACCAACGCAAACAGGTAATCTTTTTACAGTCCCGTCTTTAAAATTGAATCTTCCGTTGTGCTTTGGACACTCTATTAAATCACCAATAACTAAACCGTCAGCTAAGTGAGTCTTCCCGTGTGTGCACATTCCATCTGTTGCGTAAACCATCTGTTCTTTTGTCTTGTAAATTGCAAATGTTCTTTTTTCGAAATCCAAGCGAATAACGTCATCGGGTTCTATATCTTCGAATCTACATACACTCAACCAGCCATTTATTAAATTTCTTTCTGACCTTATAATTCCACCTTGTATTTCACTATCCCCGTTAAAAACTGGAATTTCTCTTTCAACAAAATAAGTTGGGTCTTTTGTTTGTTTAATTATAGCTGGTATTATCTCTTTATATGCTTCATATATACTTCCATACGGTTTTGGACAATATTTTTTTACAAGCTCGTGTAGTTTTGGAAGATTATAATACGGCACCAATGGAAACATGTGATGTTCAAGATGATAATTCATATTCCAATACAAAAATCGGTGAACTCGATTCATATAAATTGTTCTGCAATTTTTTCTGTGGTCAAGTACATTTTCGGCCAGACCGGCATGCTGTGTTAAGGCATAGATTGTTTTTAAATATGAACCAAAAAATTTTGGGAAAATCACATAAAATAATGGGAGAGTAGTCTTATAGAAGATAGCCAAACCAATAAATATGGAATAAATAAAAACCCAAATCCAAGCGGGCAAAAGCATTTTATGATATTCATCTTTTGGGACATATTCTGCTTCTTCAATTCCAACCTTTCCTATTAAATGGTTTATCCACTTTTTTGTTTCTTTGAAAGTCAGCTTTATCCCAATCATTTTTAAAATTATTCCCTTAATATCGGGTGGTCTTGGTACAGTGATTTCAGGATCTCTACCAACAATTATTGTATCGCTATGATGACGAGCATGACTCCAACGCCAGGATATTGGTAATCGATAAAGCATAAAAGAAGATATGAAATAAAGAAAATTATTCATCCAGTCAGTTTTGAAAGCAGTTCCATGTCCCGATTCGTGCCATCTAGAATCAGCTGTCGAATAGTAAAGCACACTATAGGTTAGTATTGGGAAGACTACTGAATAAGTCCCCCATAAAAAATAAATACAAAAACCAGAAAAAATAATAAGACCAAACCACAACAAGGTGTCAAGAATTGCAGGTAAATCTCTGCGTTCAAGTAGTTTTTTCATTTCTTTTTTAGAGACAGGGGGTAGGTACCACTGAGCATCAGCAAGCCCATTTTTCTTCGCATTTTTTGACTCTACACCCGTAAGTGAGTAATCAATTTTATGAATTGCATCATTCATTATTTAGGTAAAGTAATGATTATAATTTTGAGACAATAATAAAATTAAGACAATATTTTTTATAAACTTATTTATTGTAATTAATTACATAGTTTTTCATTATATATTTTGTATATTTTTTTTTAAAGATTCAATATGCAGAAAATTGCAATGCTGGGTTCTGGATTTATCGGCAGATTTTATACTGACTCTTTGCACGGCTACAGAAATAAAGATAGAGTGATTTCAGTTTATTCAAGAAGTGAGGAGAGTGTAAAAAAGTTTGCTCAAGATTATAAAGTTCCACACTTTACTAATAATATGGAAGAATCAGTATCTAATAAAGATGTCGATGTTGTTTGTATAGCATTACCAAACTATCTTCATGAAAAAGCTGTCGAATTATGCTGTAAACATGATAAAGCAGTTCTTTGTACAAAGCCGTTGGGAAGAAACGCTAAAGAAGCAAAAAGGATGCTTGAAGCAGTAGAAAAAGCAGGTGTTTTTGCTGGATATCTAGAAGATTTATGTTATACACCAAAATTTCTTAAAGCTATAGAAACTGTTAACAGTGGTGCATTAGGAAAAATCATTTGGTCAAAGTCTAGAGAGACTCACCCTGGTCCCCACAGCGACTGGTTTTGGGATAAAGAAAAAGCGGGTGGAGGATGTATTTTAGATATGGGATGCCATTGTATAGAAATTGGGAGAAACTATATTGGTAAAGAAATAAAGCCTGTCGAGGTAATGTGTTGGGGCGATACACAGGTAAAGCCAATTGACGCAGAAGACCACGCGATAGGTCTTATAAAATATGAAAATGGGGCAATTGGTCAGTTTGAAGTTAGTTGGACATTTAGAGGGGGCCTTGACCTCAGAGATGAAGTTATGGGGACAGAAGGCACAATATGGGTGAATTCATTTCTAAGAACCGGTTTTGAAATGTTCACAACTGGAAAAGGGAGTGATTACGTTGCTGAAAAAGCGGAATCCGATTCTGGTTGGTTGTTTCCGGTTGGAGATGAACTAAATGAATTAGGTTATAACCATATGTTTATGGACATGTTTAATTCATTGGAACAAGGAAAACCACCATCTGAAACATTTTATGATGGTTATATTGTTAACGCAGTTATTGATACATGTTATAAATCCATAAAATCAAAGAAATGGGAAAAAGTAAATCTTGAAATTTGGAGAGGCAAAGAGAAAGTTGATAAGATAAGCACATTTGCTAGTTATAACGAAAAATTTTATCTCGTTAAAGAGGAGATGACACATTATGGTGACAAAAAACTTATTTTAAAAAACAAATCAACCGGAAAAATTATTGAAAAAATAGTAGAAAAAGGCTGACAAGACCTAATGAATTATTCGAGAGTTACGTTTCTAATTGAGGGATTAAAAGGGCTATCGATTAATATCCCTTCGGAATTTACAAGTTCTAGTTTTATTTTTATTTCCCCTTTTGGAAGTCCTTGAAGATAGTAAGGTGCCCATTCTGTAATAACGAATTCTGTATCATTAATTGTTGCTTTTACTTTATTTCCTTCTGGGGAAATTGTGGTATTAATTAGGTAAAAATCTAAAAGTAATTTTTCGGTATCTTTTCCTTTGTATGTTCCTTTAGGTCTACTATAAAACAGAAATTCATTGTTTAAATCTACTTTTTCATCACCGATTTGAGTTAAAACAAAAGCATTTGGATTTTTTACAGATTCATGATAAGATCTTGATAAGAAGGCAAGTATGACATTTTTGTCATTATTTAGTTTTTTCTTAAAATTATTTGTGTAATGAGCAGAATAAGGTCCATTATTTACTATAAAATGAATATGTTGTCCTTTACCTGAATTTGCCAGTTGATTTTCAACAGCATTGATAGTTTGTGCGCCCAGTTCATAGTCACTTATATCAAATGAAAAGGCATATTCTTCGTCATCAACAAGCGTTATCGATGCGGTACTTATCTTAGCATTCAAATAGGGTGGTGAACCCTCAAGCTTTGAAAGTGTTATTTTTTTGGAATTATGGCAAGAGGAGATAGTAACTAAAAATAAAATTAAGGCTAGGATTTTTTTCATATTGTAAAATTATAATTTTTAGAAATATACTTCAAACAAACAATATCAAAAAAAGAAATCACAGACATTTTTTATTATTTAAAAGCTTTTTATTAGTTTTGACCTCTTAAAATAAAAAATGGCAAATCATAAATCTGCAATAAAAAGAATTCGTTCCTCTGAAGTAAAAAGATCTGCAAACAGACTCCAGCATAAAACCGCTAGAAATGCTATTCGGAATTTAAGAAACAACTCTAACAAAAAAGATGCGAAAAAACAGCTTCCAAAAGTTATTTCCTTGCTAGATAAATTGGTAAAGAAAAATATAATTCATCTCAACAAAGCTTCTAATCTTAAATCTAAGTTAGAAAAACATGTTGCTTCTCTTTAAAAAAATAAATTTTAAGAATTCATTGAAATTAAAAATTCCTCATTATTTACTGTTTTAGTAAATCTATCATTCATTGATTCCATTGCCTCTACGGGATTCATATCAGCAAGATATTTCCTTAAAACCCACATTCTTTGGATTGTATTTTCATCTAATAAAAGATCATCTCTTCTTGTACTTGATGATATTAAATCTATTGCTGGGAAAATTCTTCTGTTTGATATTTTCCTATCTAATTGTAGTTCCATGTTACCTGTCCCTTTAAACTCTTCAAAAATCACCTCATCCATTTTCGAACCTGTTTCTGTGAGCGCTGTAGCTATTATTGACAAAGAACCACCATTTTCAATATTTCTAGCCGCTCCAAAAAATCTTTTAGGTTTATGTAAAGCATTTGCGTCTACACCACCACTTAATATCTTACCTGAGGCAGGTTGAACTGTGTTGTAGGCCCTTGCAAGTCTAGTAATCGAGTCTAAAAGGATCACAACATCATGACCGCACTCGACTAACCTTTTGGCTTTTTCCAAAACAATGTTAGCAACTTTTACATGTCTATCTGCAGGTTCATCAAATGTTGATGCAACTACTTCACCTTTGACATTTCTTTGCATATCTGTAACTTCTTCTGGTCTTTCATCAATAAGTAAAATAATTTGATAGACCTCTGGGTGATTTGCAGCTATTGCATTAGCTATATCTTTAAGAAGCATTGTTTTACCCGTTTTAGGTTGTGAAACAATCATACCTCTTTGTCCCTTTCCAATTGGAGAAAAAAGATCAATTATTCTTGTTGAAATTGTATTCTGTTTTTCTGCTAACTTAAATTTTTCTTGAGGAAACAATGGTGTTAAATGTTCAAATGAAACTCTGTCTCTAACGACCTTAGGATCTTGTCCGTTGATGCTTACAACTTTAATCAAAGGAAAATATTTTTCACCTTCTTTTGGCGGTCTGACTGTGCCTAGTACAGTATCACCAGTTTTTAATCCAAAAAGTCTGATTTGCGACTGAGAAACATAAACGTCATCTGGTGAGGATAAGTAATGATAATCTGAGGATCTCAAAAAACCATAGCCTTCATTCATTATATCTAAAACGCCCTCTGAGTTTATAATTCCATCAAACTCGTAGTCAGGTTCTTTATATCTATTTCTAGAATCTCTGTTGTGAAAATTGTCATAGTTTTTGTGACCGTGCTGATTTCTATTTTTCGAATTTGATTTATTGAAAGGTTTATTTGAAGCCTTTTCATTTTTATGAAAGCTGTTTTTTTCAATTATTGTTTCATTTTTATCGTTTTTCTTGAGAGGTGTCTTTTTTTCAATTTCAGAATTAGTGTCTTTTTTTTGCTTTTCAGATTTTGAAGTAGATTCGGGATTTGTTGATAAAAAATCAATGATTTGATAAATCAGTTGTTGTTTTTTTAAACTACCTATTTTTTTAATTTTTAATGACTTTGCAATATCCTGTAATTCAGATATTTTTTTTTCTTTTAATGTGGATATGTCGTACATGATGTATTGTTGATAAATTTTGAGGATATTTCTCTTAGGTTAAAGAGATATTTAATGCAATATTACAAAAAAATATGAAAGTCAACTTATTTTTTTTTAATTTTCAAGTAAATGATTCAGAGAGTTCAATCCATATTTATATCACTGTATTTAGTAATTAAATTTTATTTATTGTATGTATCTTCAGCAAAGATAAAGTCATTTCATTTTTTTGTCCATGGTTTTGATCTATTTTCATTAATGTTAGTTTTAATAATAATTTTTTCAATTGCTACTTTACTCAGCTTTAAAAAAAGAAAAACTCAAATTAAATTGTTATTTTTTTTGATGACGATTCAATTGATCATTATATTTTTGATTTTAGTTTTAGCATACAGAACTGGCAATTCACTGAAATATTTGCTGAATCATCAGACTTTTCTTTATCTATTTGGACTTTTTTTACTTTTACTTTCCCTAAGAGGAATAAAAAGGGATCAAAAATTAATAGATTCAATAGATAGAATACGTTAAATTTTGGATCTGTTTCCCAATTCAATAATATTCATTTTTTCTATCTCCTTGTTGATAATCTCAAATTTTATCATCGTTCTAATTTTGTGAAATCCGAATTTTCCAGCAGCTCCGGGATTTAGGTATAAAATATTTTTTGATTTTAAATATTTAATCTTTAAAATATGAGAATGACCACAAATCAAAATATTAGGTTTATGAAGATTAATTAAAGTTTGAACTTTGGGCAATAATTTTTTTGTATTTCCTGCAATGTGTATCATCAAAACTTTTAATTTTTCGACATCAAATATTTCAAATTCAGAAAGACTTTTTCTTAAAAAATGATTGTCTATATTTCCGTATACTCCTCTGATAAAAGATATCTTTTTTAATCTTTTTAAGACTTCAAATGAACCAAAATCTCCTGCATGCCAAACTTCATCAGAATCTCTTGCATATTCTTCAATTCGATCATCTATGTAACCGTGAGTATCGGAAAGGACAAGAATTTTCTTCAAATTTTTAATAAATATTAAAATGAATTCAATTTAAGAATTGTCATTCTAATATATTTGTGCTGTGAGATATTTTTTAGTTATTAAATATTGTGGTTTAAAATATCACGGGTGGCAAAGACAACCTAACTCTATAAGTGTCCAAGAAACTATTGAGGAAGCAATTTCCACAATTTCAAGGCAAAAAATTTCGGTTATCGGTGCTGGCCGAACAGATACCGGTGTACATGCCATTAAGATGTATGCACACTTTGATGCAAATTTAAGTGAAGAAATTGAATCAAAATTGTTAAGCCTTCTGAATAGTTTTTTGGATTACAGTATAAGCATCAAAAAAATTTTTAAAGTTATTGACAACGCACACGCTCGGTTTGATGCAATTTCAAGAACCTACAAATACAAGATTTCTTTCTTTAAAGATCCATTTAGAAATGGAAGATACTTTGAGTTAAGGGATGAGATAAATTTTGAAAATATTAAGATAGCATCAGAAAGCCTTCTGTCTCACAATGATTTTAAATCATTTTCCAAAACAAAATCAGATGTCAAGAATTATTTATGTGATATTTCTAAAGCTGAATGGAAATTGAAAAATGATCGAGCTATATTCACAATTACTGCAAACAGATTTTTAAGAAATATGGTTAGAGCAATAGTAGGAACACTTGTTGAGGTTGGTAAAAACAGGATCTCAGTTGATGAATTTAATGATATAATAATCCTAAAAGATAGAAAAAAAGCTGGATTTTCTGTGCCCGCGTGTGGATTGTATCTTGTAAATGTTGAATACCCCAAACACATTTTTTGCAAATGAAAAGAAATAAATCGTCGTATTTTGATTTAATCCTGTTTAAAAAAGTAATGGTTTATGCAAAACCCTACATTAAAACTTATTATGTTGTTTTAATATCCGCAATTTTACTTTCTGTATTTTCTACACTAAACCCATATTTGTTGAAAATAACCGTGGATGACTATATTACTCCAGGGAATTACAGTGGTTTAATGATTTTTATTTTTGTGATGTTAATTGTTCTTTCTCTCGAAGTTATTTTTCAATATGTTTTCGTTTTTTATGCAAATTGGTTAGGACAAATGGTAATCAAAGATATTCGAATCTCTCTCTTTAATAAATTAGTAAGTTTTAGAATGAGTTTTTTTGATAAATCTGCAGTTGGAAGGTTGGTTACGCGTTCTGTGAGCGATATCGAATCAATCGCAAGTATTTTTAGTCAAGGATTATTTATGATATTAGCTGATTTTTTGAAGATGGGAATCGTTGTAATAGTCATGATAGCAATCAATTTCGAACTTTCATTAGTTGTTTTTTCGATTCTTCCAGTAATTGTATATGCGACTAGAATTTTTCAAAAGTCGATGAAAAAAGCTTTTGAACAAGTAAGGGTTGAAATTTCAAACATGAATACTTTTCTTCAGGAGAGAATAACTGGCATGAGAATAGTACAAATTTTTAACAGAGAAAATAAAGAATTAAAAGCATTTAGATTAATTAATGAAAGACACAAAAAGGCTTGGTTGAAGACAGTCTGGTACAACTCAATATTTTTTCCAATAGCTGAATTATCTACATCCATAACTCTTGGTATTTTAGTTTGGTATGGTGGACTAAGAGCTTATGCTGACGATGATTTCTCACTAGGTGTTATATTTTTATTTATACAACTGTCTCAAAATCTATTCCGTCCATTAAGGCAAATAGCTGATAAGTTCAATACACTTCAAATGGGAATGGTCGCTGCTGAAAGGGTTTTTGAAATTTTGGAAAAAGAAGAAAGTGTCGATAATAATTTGCTTGAACTGCCGAATAATTTTAAAGCAAGTATATGTATTGAGAATTTAAATTTTTCATACGAAGCTGGTCATCAAATTTTAAAAGATATAAATATAAAAATTAATGCTGGTGAAAAAGTTGCGTTAGTTGGATCAACTGGTTCTGGTAAGTCAACTCTAGTCAACCTTATACTTCTTTTGTATGAATATGAAAAAGGAGAAATAAAACTGGATGGGATTCCGATCAATAAAATTTCAAAAAATAGTTTGAGATCGCAAATTGCAAATGTATCTCAAGATATTTTCTTATTTGCAGACAGTATTTTCAATAACGTAACTCTTTATAAACCAGATATTACTCTCAATGAGGTTAAACAAGCGGCCAATGAAATTGGTATTGATAAATTTATCAAAAAGCTGCCCAACGGATTTAAACACATAGTTAATGAAGGAGGTACAATTCTTTCTTCTGGTCAAAGGCAACTTGTCTCTTTTTTAAGAGCTTACATTTCAAATCCAAAGATTTTAATTTTGGATGAAGCAACCTCATCTGTTGACTCTTTTACAGAAGAACTTATTCAGGTTGCTACAGACAAAATAATTAAAAATAAAACTTCAATTATCATTGCACATAGACTTACAACAATAAAAAAAGCTGATAAAATAATTGTTTTAGAAGGAGGAAAAATAGTTGAAACAGGAACTCACTCCGAGCTGATCAAAATTCAACAAGGAAAATATAAAAAACTACATGAGCTTCAATTTAAAAGTGAAAAGATAGATTAGTCAGATAGATCGCTAGTAAGAAGTTCTTTTAATTTTTTGCTAGACGAAATTTTTTCCAAATTTCCGTCCTTAATGTAAGTAATATCCCCCCTCTGTTCGGAAACTACAATAACTAAGGCATCTGTTTTTTCTGAAATTCCAATTCCTGCCCTGTGCCTTAAACCATATTTTTTTGGAATTGAATTTGAGTCTGAAACGGGTAGTATAATTCTTGTTGCGGTAATTGTGTTTCCTTTGATTATTATTGCCCCATCGTGTAATGGACCATTTTTGTGAAAAATTGATTCTATTATTTGAGGAGTTATTTCAATTTTAGACTTATCTCCTGTAGACTTAACAAATTCAAGACTATTACTCTGCTCAATAACAATTATTGCACCCGTTTTCTCTTTGCTCATATTAAAGCATGAGTCGACAAGTAATAAAATCTCTAGTACTATTTCTTTCTCTACTTCAAAATTTAAAAAATTGAAATATTTCAGGAAGCTCTTTCTACTGGTGTAGTTAGTTGATCCAATCATAAGAAGAAATTTGCGGATTTCCTGTTGAAAAACCACAATTAATGCGAAAAAACCCACACTTATAAAATTTCCTAAAATATTACTTAAGACATTCATTTCTAATGTTAATGTTAGTTGAAAAATTAGATAAATTATTACGATACCTAAAAAAATATTTATCGCAACAGTACCTTTTACTAATTTGTAAAAATAAAATAGAAGCAATCCTACTAAAATAATGTCAATAGCATCTACAAAATTGAATTTTAAAAAACTTAAACTGTCCATATAAATTTTAAATATAATTAAAAAACTAAACTAGTTTTTTGCATAGTTCAATTGATTCTTTTGCTTCCTTTACATCATGCACTCTCAAAATATTTGCTTTTTTTAGTAAAGCAACAGCATTTAATACTGATGTACCGTTTAAGGCATCAGCTGGTTCAATTTCCAAAGATTTATAAATCATTGATTTTCTAGACAGACCAACCATTATTGGAACATTCAATACTTGAAACACTTCTAAATTTTTTAGAATTTTAAAATTCTGATTTATTTTTTTACCAAACCCAAATCCAGGGTCAATAATTACATCACTAATTTTATTTGAATGGCAAGTAATTATTTTATCTGAAAAAAAGCTTATTAACTCAGGGATTATTTTTTTGTAAGATGGATTTTCTTGCATGTTGCTTGGAAACCCTTGCATATGCATTGCAACATATACCGCGTTATATTTACCTACTAAAGGTAGCATTTTTGAATCAAATTTTCCGGCTGTGATATCATTAACTATTGCAACACCTTCATCCAAAGAGGCTTTTGCAATTAAAGATCGGAATGTATCTACGGAAAAGATTACCGAATTAAATTCTTTTACCAAAGTCTTTAAAATAGTACTCAACCTTTGCAATTCCTCTTTTTCACTTATGATTTTTGATCCTGGTCTAGAACTTGCAGCTCCAACATCGATAATATCTGCTCCTTGTTTTAACATTTCATAGCACCTATCTATTGCTAATTTTACTGATTGGTATTTTCCACCATCATAGAAAGAGTCAGGAGTTAAATTTAAAATACCCATTATCTTTGGGGTTTTTAAATCTAAAATTTTACCATTACAATTTAATGTCATTTTAATTCAATAACTTTCAGAGAAATATTATAAATACAATATAATATTTGAAAATGACAAAAAAAATTCAAATGGATTCAACTGATAATTTTTACGAAAAAATCAAAGAGGAATGTAAGTCGATATTTAAAAAAAAAATGTCTGATTATGGAACTGCGTGGAGAATTTTAAGGTTATCATCATTAACAGATCAAATTTATATTAAAGCTCAAAGAATAAGAAGTATTCAAGAGCTAAAAAATAAAAAAGTTAATGAGGGAGAATATTCTGAATTCATTGGAATAATTAATTATTCAATTATTGCTCTTATACAAATTGACAAAGGAATTACTTCAGATCCTGAAATGCCAAAAAAAAGAGGCATTAGACCTTTACGAAAAAAAATTTTCTATTGCAAAGGACTTAATGCGAAATAAAAATCACGATTATGGAGAAGCATGGAAAGAAATGAGAGTTTCATCTTTAACTGATTTAATTTTACAAAAACTTTTAAGGATAAAGCAAATTGAGAATAACAAAGGAAAAACGATTATAAGTGAGGGAATTGATGCAAACTATCTTGACATAATAAATTATGGTATTTTTTCTATGATTCACTTAAATTTAGACAAAAATCAACTTACTAATTCTTGAAACGAAACACGAAAATGAGAAAAAAAGTAATTATTGGGAATTGGAAAATGAACAAAAATAAAGAAGAAACTGAATATCTATTAAATAATTTAGCTAAGAAAACTTGGGAAAAGGAAATTAATGTAAAAGTTTGCCCTTCATATGTAAATTTAGAAAATGCGCAAAATATCTTAAAAAATTCATCGATAGAAGTTGTTGCTCAAAACATGCATTATGAAAAAGAAGGAGCGTACACAGGGGAAATATCCTATAAAATGTTGAAAAGTATAAATATTAACACAGTAATTATAGGCCATTCAGAAAGAAGAACACTTTTCTGTGAAACAGATGAAATTATAAAGAAAAAAGTCAACATCGCATTAAAAAATAATATGAATATAATTTTTTGCTTTGGAGAATCATTAGAGGATCGCAAGAAAGAAAAGCAAATTGATGCTATTAATAAACAACTTGATGTCTTAATGGATGATGTGGGTATAAATAAATGGAATCAAATTATTTTAGCATATGAACCCGTTTGGGCTATTGGAACAGGAATAAATGCAACACCTGACCAAGCTCAACAGATGCATAAATATGTCAGAGCTCAAATAACTAAAAGATATAATCAAGAATTATCTAATTCAGTACCAATTTTATATGGAGGTAGTTTAAAGCCCAGTAATTCAAAAGAGATTTTATCTAAGCCTGATATTGACGGTGGTTTAATAGGAGGTGCATCTTTAAATTTTGATGATTTTTTTTCAATAATAAGATCTGTTGATAAAAAATAAGATTTATATAAGATTATGTTTAAAAATTTCACCTCCTAATCCTGGTAAAGAAATTTTGATTGCAAAATTGGATAGTTTAGGATTTGACGGTTTCATTGAAAATTCAGATGGATTGGACTGCTATGTTTTAGGATCTAAATGGGAAAATAAGATTTTAGATATCTTTTATCCCTTGGAGCAAAAAGGAATAGATGTAGATTGGTTTATTGATATAGTTGAAAATAAAAATTGGAATTCTCTATGGGAAAAAAATCATTCTCCAGCTTTTATTGGTAATTCTTGTGCTATAAGATCAGATTTTCATCATAAAATTAATAGGGATTACGAAATAATAATTAAACCAAAAATGAGTTTTGGTACTGGTCACCACGAAACTACTCAACTTATCATTAAAGAACTATTGAAAAATCCACCACTAAAAAAAAATGTATTGGACATTGGTACCGGAACTGGTGTATTGTCTATTTTGTGTAATAAACTAGGTGCCAAAAAAATTGATTCAGTTGACAATTGTGAGTTTTCTGTAGATTCCGCTAAGGAGAATTTCGAAATAAATAAATGCAAAAAAATTAATTTACACCATGGAACCATCGATGTGATTAATTCAAATAATTACGATAAGATTTTAGTTAATATTGAAAAAAATGTTATAATTGAGGAAGCCGAGTCATACGTTAAAAGACTAGCCCTTCACGGTAATATATACCTTAGTGGTTTTTATCT